>DATJOL010000065.1:0-14683 GCA_035507075.1 Candidatus Aquilonibacter sp.
AAAAACCGCTGAAAATGGCCAAATTTCTAATCGATAGTATTTTCGATTAGAAATCGCCGCAAGCCACTCATTTTCAGCAACATAAAAATTTCTAATCGATAGAAAAACAGGGGGGTCCAAAGGGCCAAAAGCGAACAAAAATGCAATAAAAAAATCGCCAGCCAGGCGGTCAGGAAGAGGGGCGTGGTGGAGCGGAGGGAGGGAGGTGTTGCGGGATGAAATCGGCAGGCGCGCCGGGAACGCTGTATTCGTAAGCGCCGCGGTAGACCATGACCTTGGCCGGGCCGAAATTATCGCGCGGCGGCGGAGACGTCGTGGCCCATTCGAGCGTCGTCGCGTTCCACGGATTCGACGTTGCAGGCTTGCCGACGAACATGCTGCGGAAAAAATTGAAAAAGAAAATGATCTGCACGGCGGCGGTGAAAAACGCGGCGATGGTCATGAAAAGGTGCAGCGGTTGCAACGCCTGGAGGTAATCGACGTCCGTGAAGTCGGCGTAGCGGCGAATGCCTCCTGCGATGCCCATGAAGTGCATCGGCAGGAAGATGCAGTAAACGCCGGCGAACGTCAGCCAGAAATGGGCTTTGCCGAGCGGTTCGCTCATCATGCGGCCGAACATTTTGGGGAACCAGTAATAGATCGCGGCAAACACCCCAAAGATCGCGGCCACACCCATCACCAGATGGAGGTGCGCAACGACGAAGTAGGTGGCGTGCAGAATATTGTCCACCGCTGGCTGCGCGAGAAAAATTCCCGAAAGGCCTCCGGTGATGAAAACGGAGACGAAACCGAGCGCGAAAAGCATCGGGGTGGTGAATTGAATTTTTCCGCCCCAGAGCGTGCCGAGCCAGTTGAACGTCTTCGCCGCGGACGGCACAGCAATCGACATGGTGAGCACGGAAAACGTGAAGCCAGAATACGGATTCATTCCGCTCACGAACATGTGATGGCCCCAGACGCCAAAGCCGAGGACACCGATCGCACTGAGCGTGACGACCATCGCGGGATAGCCGAAAACCGGCTTGCGCGAAAAGTTCGAAAGCACCTGTGACGTAACGCCCATGCCGGGAAGAATTGCGATGTAAACCTCGGGATGGCCGAAAAACCAGAAAAGGTGCTGCCACAGCAGTGGCGAGCCGCCGCTGTGCGACTGCAGTTGACTCGTGACGACGAGGCCTGCAGGCGCGAAGAAACTGGTGCCGAAGGAACGGTCGAGTAAGAGAAGCACGCCGGCGGCAAGGAGCACGCTGAATGAAAGCATGATCAGGATGGAGGTGATGAACCAGGCCCAGACGGTGAGAGGCATGCGCATCAGCGTCATGCCCGGGGCGCGCATTTCGATAATGGTGGCAATGAAATTTACGGAACTGAGGACGGACGCGACGCAAAAGATCAGGATGCTGACGATCCACAGCGTCTGGCCCGCGCCTTCGCCGGGGCCTGTGATGTCTCCCAAGCCGCTGAGTGGGGGATAGGCCGTCCAGCCGCTGATCGGCGCGCCGCCTTGCACGAAAAATGCGGCGAGCAGCACGATGAACGCCGCGAACGTAAGCCAAAAGCCGATCATGTTGAGTACGGGAAAGGCCATTTCCCGCGCGCCGATCTGCAGCGGCAGGAAGTAGGTGCCGAAGGCATTTTGCGGCGCGGTGGTGAGGACGAAAAAAATCATGATCGTTCCGTGCATCGTGAGCAGCGCGAGGTATTGCTCGGGCGTCATGATGCCGCCGGTGATGAACGGCAGATGGCCTTTCGGCCACGCCAGGTGATAGCGCATCAGAAGCGAAAGAACGATGCCGGTGACGACGGCGATCATCGCGAGGAAGCAGTATTGGAGGCCGATCACTTTGTGATCGCTGCTGAAGAGACGACTGTGCGTTCGGCCGATCATTGGGCGGCCGCCTGTTGCTTCAGAAATTTTTCGTAATCGGCTTCGCTCATCACTTCGAGATACGAATGCATGCGCTGGTGGCCCAGGCCGCAAAGCTGCGTGCAGACGATATCGTATTTGCCGATTTTATTGGGGGTGAAGTGGAGGGGAATGATCATGCCGGGAACGGCGTCCTGCTGGAGGCGAAGCTCGCGGACGAGAAAGCCGTGGATCACGTCCTGGGAACGAAGCAGGAGTTCGACCGGACGATCGACGGGAACGGCAAGTGTGCCGGTGACGATGTCATCTTTCCCTTCCGGGCTATTGGGATCAATGCCCAGCGGATTGCCCATGGCGGCGTTAATTAGGGCGGGATCGAGGCGGCCGAACTTGCCGTCAGCGCCGGGATAGCGAAAGAGAAACTGAAACTGCATCTCGGTCACTTCGACCTGGATCGAGCCGGTCGGGGGGCCTGTGTAGCGCACGGCAGCCCAGGCTTTCTTGCCGAGCGCACCCAGGCCGAGAAAAATGATGACCGCGGCGGCCGTACACGCGACTTCGAGCGCCACGCTGCCCGGCAGAAAGCGCGCGCGTTGACCGCGGTCGCGAAACCGGAAAACCGCGAAGGCGAGCGACAGTTGCGCCAGGACGAAGACAGCGCCGACGATCCAAAGGGTGAGTAAGTACTGGTGATTGACGGCGGCGGCATTGTCGGAAATCGGCGCGGGCGAGGCAAATTTGCGCGAGAGGAAAATCGCTACCGTAAATGCTACGAGAGCAAGAATCACCAGGGCGAAGAGAACGGCGGGAAGAGTCGAACCTCTCTGGCGATTTTTCATAGCTCCGCACAGTTGCCGAAACGAAGGCAGAAGAACGAAGCATTCTACATGGGAATCGGGCGGGACCTAGGGGCGACTTTCCATGCGAATGTTCAGAGGCGGGACCAGAGCGAAGGAAGCGCCTGTGGCCGCGAAAGGGCAGGAGCGTTGCAAGCGAGGCGCGCGCATGGCAACATATCGGGCGGCTTTGCGCGCCAATTCGCAGGGGGCGAAGCAACCGGCGCGCAGCATTGCGCGTCGAACGATTGAAACTTTTGCAAAGCAGTGCGGGAATAAGCCTCTGGGGTTTCGCCCAGCGGCAGGGGATTCCATTGCTTCGCGCGGGAAAACCTAGAAGAACGCGTCCCAAACGCGCCGAGAAAGGGCACATGCGATTCAAACTGGCAATCATAATGGCCGCAGCGGCACTTTTTTGCGTTCCGGCATGGTCGCAGGATCAAACGCCGCCGACGGATCAATACCAGGTGTCGGCGAACCTTACCGCCAACCTGCAGGCGGAAACGACGTACGCAGGAGTTACCGACCGCCCGACCTATTCTGGCGGCCTGCTTTTCAATCTTCGGTATCGGTTCCGAACAAACCTGGCGTTCGAGGCGAACGGGGGCTTTACGACGTACACGCAATACTACGAGCCGGTGGCCGGACAGGAACAGGCGAACATTTACGAGGGAACGGCGGCAGTGGTTTATTCCTTCCGCTCGCCAGCCGCGCGCTTGCGCCCCTTTGTGGAAGCGGGCGGAGGCGTGCTCTATTTTTCACCGGTGGCTACCGGCTCGACGGCTGGCGGCGCAAAGGTGGTGCAAGGAACGGGCGTAGGTGGAGTCGGCGCCGATTGGAAGATGGACAAGGATTTTTCGCTTCGAGCCGGCTACCGGATTCTGATTTACAAAGTGCCCTCGTTCAACGTGACGGCGCAAACGCTGAATACGTTCACATTTATGTCCGAGCCCTACATCGGAATCGTGCTGCGATTCTAAGCGTCCATTCCTGAATGCGTTGCGCGGCGGACGCGGCGGATGTATCTTGAGAGTCGGCCGAGAAGTCACACGCTACATCCGAACCGCAAAGCGCAAGCGCACATGGGAAGTGTACCTAAGCAGAGCGCAGCGCTCGTGACGTTCTCCGCTTGCGAGCGCCGTGACTGAACGGTTCCGATTGCTTATCCGCCACGTCTTGTACAATCTGCGCGGCGGTTTCCTCGTACGTCCGCTGACCATCGCGCTTGCTCTCGGCTGCGCGGGTGCGGTGCTCTCCTGGTTCGAAGAGACGCATCCGGTCGTAGGAGTTACGGTTCCCCGTGTCCTTTTCCTTTCCCGTTCCGACCCGCAAGTGGCGCAGGTGATCCTGGCAGGAATCGCCGGATCGATCATGACGGTGGTATCGATCGTTTTCGCGATTCTGCTGATGACGCTGACGCTGGCTTCGATGCAATTCTCGCCGCGCATCATTGTCAGCTTTGCTCGCGACCGCGTCACGCAATGGACGCTCGGCATATTCCTGGGCACTTTTCTCTACTGCATGGCAGCCCTCCCTTCCGCGCATTCTCTGCCTGAGCCATTTTCGCCGGTACTGACGGTGACTGTCGCCATCCTGCTGGCGATTGCCTGCGTCGGTCTGCTGCTTTTTTTCATACATCATATCTCCGAAGCGATCAGCGTGAACCACATCGTGGCGCGAATCGCGATGGAGACGGAGTCCGTGATCGACGACGTCATGCCGTTGCCGCGTTTGCCCGGAAAGCCCGATTCGCCGGAGTACGTCGACCTGAGCACATGGAATACGCCGATTCTGAGCACGGTCTCGGGCTATATCCGGTTCCTGGACACAGAGCGTTTGCTGGGTCTCGCCGCCGCCTATCACGTGAGAGTGCAATCGGTTCGGCGTGTGGGTCAGTTCGTTCCTGCCGGTACCCCGCTGTTGATGGTGCACAAAGCGGAGCGACTGGATGAAGAGAAAATCGGCCAGCTGCGAGGCGCCTTTGACTTCGGCCCATCGCGAACGCTGCAGCAGGATATCGAGTTCGGGATTTTGCAGATCGTGGACATCGCGTTGAAGGCCATTTCACCCGCCGTGAACGATCCGACGACGGCGATCAGTGGCGTCGACCAGCTGAGCCGACTCGTGATCCGCTTCGCATCAAGGCAGCTGCCAGACGAATTTCTCTACGACGTGAAGGGGGTGGCGCGCGTGCATATTCGGTGGATCGATATGGAACGGCTGCTCGATTCCGCCTTTGAGCAGATACGAATGTATTCCAAATCGGACGTCGCGGTAAGTATGAGGCTCTTGCGCGCCTTTGCCGATATTTCCGCTAGTACTCGAGACTTGGCGCTGAAGGCCGCCCTGCTTGAACGGGCAAGACGCGTTGTCGCCGGTTGCGAGCACAGAATCGAGGCGGAGGAATTGAAGCCCATGGTGGTCCGGCTGAATGTGCTGGAGCAAGCACCAGCCGATTGATTGCGATCGACACTTCGGGTCGGCAAAAAACGTCAGTTTTTCGGGTATCCAGGGGAAGCGGCTAGGAAGTACGAACGACACAAGTTTTCCCCCGGCGCTATCTGATTGATCCTCGACAGCTTAGAAATGTGCCGAAAGAATCAACCCCGGTTAGTGCGGGTGGCAGTTTCCTTGCGACGAAGGATGTCGTATCCCAGAGATCGACGCGCGTTGGGGTAGCATTGGCAGGACCACGCGAGCGGTTCGTGAGCACTCCGCTTCTGCTTAGCGGCCTTTTCCAGGGGACTGAACATGTGCAAGGAAGAGAAGGGCTTTTCGCTGATCGAGTTGCTAATTGTGGTGGCGATCATCCTGATCATCGCGGCAATCGCAATTCCCAATCTTCTTCGCTCCAGGCAAGCGGCGGCGCAGGCTTCGGCGGTTGCTTCGGTTCGTACCATCAATACAGCGGCGCTCTCATACAACACCGTGTACAGCAACGGCTTTCCACCATCACTCGCAGCAATCGGCAGCAACGGCACAACGACGCTGAGCTGTACGAATGCTGAACTAATCGACACTGTGCTGACCTCGGGCGTCAAGCAGGGCTATACGTTCGTATTGACGCACGGCGCAACGCAGGTGAATAGCTCCGCGAGTTCCTGCTCGGCAGGTTACGGCTATGCGGACGGCTATTTGATCACCGCGGTGCCGATTACGGAGGGAACGACGGGGCAGCAGTCGTACTGCTCGGACGCATCGGGTGTGATCCGCTTCAACGCGGTAGGCACGCTGAATCCCGGGCCGTCGCCAAACTGCGCGGCATCTGACCCACCGCTTCAGTAAGACGCCTGAATTGCCGGAGCGGATGGCAGCAGCCAACCAGAGGCTCCGCTGTTTTACACTTTTTGCCAGGAACCTACAAGAAATGGTGCGGTCGAGTGGATTCGAACCACCACGGTATTGCTACCGCCAGCCCCTCAAGCTGGTGCGTCTGCCAGTTCCGCCACGACCGCAAAGGAGTTTCGTATTTGCTTGTTTGAAGATCGCCTCGTTTGGCTATTTGCCTTCAGCGGCGAGCTTCAATAGATCATAAACTCCCTTCCTGTTTTTCTCAACCGGTCTCGCCCTCCCTTCCAGCTGGACCGGGCCGATTGTTTTCGACCGCCAGTCGCACTTGCCTAAATTCAGTTGATCCGAGAGTGCATCAAAGCGAGACATCTGTTAACATTTGGATACCAGATTAGTTATAGTTCCTGCGAGGAGACAGAATGATCGTCGGCGACCGTTTACGAGCAATTCGGGAATCGAAGAAAATGAGCCAGGGCGACATCGAACGAAAGACCGGTCTGCTGCGTTGCTACATCAGCCGCGTCGAAAACGGCCATACCGTGCCCGCAGTCGAAACCCTGGAAAAGCTGGCGCGAGCGATGGAGGTCGAGCTGTATCAAATCTTTTTTGAGGCCAATGGCCAGAAACAGGCTGAGGCGCTGAACCTGCCCGAACTAGCCGACAAGAAGACGATTTCGCGCAAAGACGCCACATTAATCTCAAATCTCGCGCGGCTAGTGCAGAAAATGGACGACGCCGATAAGAAGCTCTTGCTCGGGATGGCTCAGAAGCTGGCCGCGAGATAAGCCTCGGCCTCTATTGCGGAGGGCCACAGCTTCCGAAACTGCCGTCCCTCAGCACTTCTTCCATCGCTCTAAAGAGCAGTCGCATCTCCTCGGAGATAACGAGTCTCGACTGGTTGTCGGGAGCTTCGTCGAGTTGTCTTTTGAGATCGGCGAATTCGCTGTTTAGTTCATGCAAGGAACGCCGCATACGGCTATGGTAGTCCCGAAACGCCAGTTGACACTTCTTTATTGAGCAGCGGGTCAGTGCGGCCGCCGAATCTCAGCCTCAGAAATCTCGCTTGTGATCCATCGAGCCCGAAAAAGGCCGTTCTTCCCGACATGCGCTAGTGTTTCGCGGGGACGGCAGGTGTCTGCGCGGGAGAGGGAGTTTGTGAAGATGGCGCGGGCGTTTGAGCCGGCGCGGGAGCCGCGGGCTTTGCTGGCGTGCTCTTGGACGCGGACGGATTCGCGGTTTGCTCAAGAATAGAACCTGTGCCGCCCTGCGACGGTCCGCGCTTGATCGAAAGCGTCAGCGACGTAAGCATGAAGACAATCGCACACCAAGTGGTAGCGCGGGAAAGAAAAGTGGTCGCTCCGCGCGGGCCAAAAGCCGTCTGGCTGCCAGCGCCGCCGAAAGCACCGGCAAGATCAGCCGCCGACCCGCTCTGCAGCATGATCACGACGATCAGCACGAAACACACCACCACGTGCAGCGTCACCAGCACCGGCATGAAGCGCCAGCCAATCCCGATCAGGCCGAGCGCTACCAGAATTGCGAATGTCCACTTCATCCATGAAGGCATTTCGAACTCTCTCTTCTTTGCGTCCTGCCACTAAAAATTGACTATGGCCGCGAACGATTTCGGTTCAAGGCTCGCCCCGCCGACAAGCGCCCCGTCGATATCCGGCTGCGCCATCAAACCCTTGATGTTATCGGGCTTGACGCTGCCACCATACAGGATGCGCACCGCGTCCGCGCGTGCTGCCCCGAACCTGGCATTTGCAAGCTCACGGATAAACCGGTGGGCGTCCTCAGCTATTTCCGGAGTGGCGGTGCGGCCGGTTCCAATGGCCCATACCGGCTCGTATGCAATGAGGATACGCGAGAAGTCGGCCTCGGTCAACGCGGCGAAACCGCCCTCGAACTGGCGGCGGAGAACGTCGCTCATAGTGCCGCCTTCCCGCTCGGGAAGAGTTTCACCGACGCATACGATGGGCGTAAGGCCGGCTAGAAGCGCCGATTGCATCTTGCGATGAACCGTTTCGTCCGTCTCGCCGAAGTACTGGCGGCGTTCCGAGTGGCCGATGATGACGTATTTGCAGCCAGCCTCGAGGATCATTCGCGCGGAGACTTCGCCGGTAAAGGCGCCTTCGCCGCCCCAGTAGAGATTTTGCGCGGCTATACCGATCGCGCTGCCTTCCGTGGCTTCCACGGCTGTGGCAATCGCCGTGAAGGGCGGCGCGATTACAATGTCGCAATGCTTCGACGATTTTACCGACGGGTGAAAGGCTTCGAAAAACGCGAAAGTCTCCGCGCCCGTCTTGAACATTTTCCAATTGCCCGCAATGACGGGACGACGCGAAGGGTTGCCCATTTCACGCGCCCTTTGCCGCAGCGTTCGTCAATGCCTCGACCCCCGGTAGCTTCTCGCCCGCAAGAAATTCAAGCGATGCGCCGCCGCCGGTGGAAATGTGCGAGATCTGCTTCGCCACGCCGGATTGTTCCACGGCTGCGACGGAATCGCCGCCGCCCACAATCGAAGTTGCGCCGGCTTGCGTTGCGGCTGCGACGGCCTTAGCGACGCCCAGCGTGCCTTGCGCGAACTGCGGTTTCTCGAACATGCCCATCGGACCGTTCCACACGATCGTCTTCGCGCCGGAGATTTCTTTCGAGAAAAGCTCGATCGTCCTCGGGCCAATGTCGAGGCCCATCATGTTGTCAGGCGTCTTCGTCACGTCCGTAACTTGTGTGGCCGTCGAATCGGGCGATTCGGCGATCACGTGGTCAACGGGCAAGAGCAGCTTGAATTTTTTGGCTTTGGCTTCGTCAATGAGGCTCTTCGCAAGATCAAGTTTGTCGTTTTCCACGAGCGATTTGCCCGTCGCAATTCCCTGCGATTTGAGCAGCGTGTAAGCCATGGCGCCACCGATCAGGACCGCGTCGGCAAGTTTCATCATGTTCTGGACGACTTCAATTTTGTCGGAAACCTTTGCACCGCCAAGGACAGCGACGAAAGGCCGCTCGGGATTGGAAATCGCCTTGCCCATATAAGCGAGCTCCTTTTCCATCAGCAGCCCGGCAGCAGATTGCTTCACATATTGCGTAATCCCAACGACGGAGGCGTGCGCGCGATGCGCCGAGCCGAAAGCGTCGCAAACGAAAAGGCCGTCGCAGAGGGACGCGAGCTTTTTGGAAAATTCCGCATCGTTCGCCTCCTCCTGCGGATAGTAACGGACATTTTCGAGCAGCAGCACGCCGCCATTCGGCAGTGCTTTGCTCTTCGCTTCGGCGTCAGCGCCGATGCAATCGCTCGCGAATCCCACGGGCTTCCCGAGCAATTCCTGCAGACGGGCGGCGACGGGCGCAAGTGTGTACTTCGGATCGACTTTGCCCTTCGGCCGGCCGAGATGCGATGCGAGCACGAGTTTGCCGCCCCGCTCGATCGCCAATTTCAGCGTTGGCAGCGTTTCGCGGATGCGCGTATCGTCTGCCACTTTGCCTTTATCGAGCGGCACATTGAAATCCACGCGGATGAAAACCCGCTTGCCTGAAAGATCCAAATCTCGAATCGATAGTTTGTTCATGGAATTTCCCGGTCTTTTCCCACGCACGTTTGCGTTTGGGGCTGAATGTTCTGTGGCGAGAGCGCAGCAAGTGCGCGCCCCCGCAGCCTAACGGCACGCCGGCTTTATAGGCCTTTTGCGAGCAGCTTGATCATGTCGACGCAGCGCGAAGAATATCCCCACTCGTTGTCGTACCACGCGAGCACCTTCACGCAATTATTGCCAACGACGCGCGTGTAACCCGCATCCACAATCGAGGACGCCGGGTTTTTGCGGAAGTCGACGGAAACGAGTTCTTCCTCGGTGTATTCGAGGATGCCCTTCATCGGGCCCTCGGCCGCCTTTTTCAGCGCTTCGTTCACTTCCTTCGGGTTGGTGGCCTTCTCCACGAATACAGTCAGGTCAACGACGCTGACGTTGGGCGTGGGCACGCGCATCGCGTAACCATCCAGCTTGCCCTTCAGCTCGGGAATCACCAGGTGCAGCGCCTTGGCTGCACCGGTGCTGCTGGGAATCATCGAAAGAGCGGCCGCCCGGGCGCGACGCAGGTCCTTGTGCGGCAGGTCGAGCAGGTTCTGATCGTTCGTATAGGAGTGAATCGTCGTCATTGTGCCCACGTTGATCTTGAACGCATCGTTTATCACCTTTGCGACAGGCGCGAGGCAGTTCGTGGTGCAGGAAGCGTTCGAAACCACGTGATGCTTCGAGGCATCGTACGTATTGTCGTTCACGCCGAGCACGAAGGTTCCATCAGGGTCGGTTGCCGGGGCCGAGATAAGCACCTTCTTCACCGGGCCACGCATGTGTTTGCGCGCGTCGGCAGCAGCTGTAAAGCGGCCTGTGGACTCCACCACAATCTGCGCGCCCACGGACGCCCAATCCAGTTCGGCAGGATCCTTCACGCGGAACACCTTGAGCGACTTGCCATCCACTGTGATCGCATCGTCCGAATGTGTCACTTTGTTCGAGAGATTGCCGAGAATCGAGTCGTACTTCAAAAGATGCGCGAGCGTCTTTGAATCCGTCAGGTCGTTCACAGCGACGAATTCGATACTCGGGTCGCCGAGCGCCGCGCGATAGACGTTGCGGCCGATGCGTCCAAAACCATTGATTCCAACCTTTACCGGCATTTCTCCTCCAGAGAGTAGGGGTAGGGATTTGTGCGCGAAAGTCTCTTCATGTCTGTATCGGTTCTTTTACAAATCGCTGAAGCTAAATGGGGAAATTCTACGGCAGAACTGCCTTGAAGCCCCGGCGGAACCGGCGTTGAAACCAGTCAAAAAACAAACCTTGCCAAGCCCCTTGAGCATCGCCGGCGTGCTGCCCGCCCAGACGGGGCCCGGGAACGCTCTTCCGCCTCGCAACACGCGAGACATCTAGCTATTCAAGTTTTCCAACAGAAAGATGCTAGGGTGCCCAGCCCAAAAAGTCAACGCAGAACCGGGTTAGCGTATAGGGGGTGAAAAAAGGGACCCCCAAGGAGCGCACAACATGCAATATCATTTCGACGCGGCCACCGGCTTCACCTCGCCGTATTCTGGGTTCTTCCACATGTCGCCCTGATACTCCAGAGTATCGGCAGTGACGTGCGCAACCTCATCGCCGTAGTATCTCGCAACGATGTGAAGCGCCAGATCAATTCCTGAGGTCAAGCCGCCTGCGGTCGCGATTTTTCCGTTGTCCACAAAACGGGTTCCGCTGACGAAGTGCACGGCCGGATACATCTCCTGCATGGACTGCAGATAGTAGTGGTGGGTAGTCGCAGTTTTGCCGTCGAGCAGCCCATCCTCCGCCAGCACCGCAGCACCCGTACACACGGACATGGTTACATCGGCAACGGCCGAATTGGCGAGGAGCCATTCTTTCTGCGCGGCAGTTTCACCTTTCTGAGCGGGAATCACGATAATCTGCGGCTTGGGCGCATTGTCGAAATCATAGTTCGGTACGATCGTCAGTCCATTTGCATTCACCGCATTCACTGAATCGGACACCGTGTAAACGTTGAACGGCATTTCCATATCGTCGCCGTCGGATTCGTGCCACGGCTTGCCCTTCGTGGTAAGCATCGCAGCGCCGAAGACCTCCCACGGGCCAGCGATGTCCATGACGTCCGCGTCCTTCGAGATCAGAACCGCCACATTGATCCTGCCCGTGGCGGGCGGCTTCAGTGCGACAGTTTGCGCTACGGAAGGTGGGAACTTGTTTCGTGCCTCCCCGCGCCCCATCGGGACCATTAAGCCCAGAATTCCCACGACCAAGGGGGCCACCCAGAGTACGTTAGCTTTCTTTTGCATAGAGTCTCCCGAAAAACTGAGTTTCGACTCGCGGGATGATAATCGCAAAACGCCATCTCTTTAAATGACATTCATCCGGCATTTCGGGACATCCCGATTGGAGCGGATCAAGTCCCAAATAGCCCGATTAATGTCATCCAGGACGCCTGCCTGGTGGACTATTCTAATGCAACGAATAACATGAGAGCGAAACACGTCGTTATTGTGGGGTACGACAAAGTCACTTCTCTCGACCTGTCGGGCCCGCTAGACGCATTCAGTGCTGCGTTCGATGAGGATGCTAACGGCAACCCACAGCGCTGCTACAGGGTCACGATTGCTGCAGTCGGCTCAAAGACGTTCAGTTCAAACTCCGGGTTACGCATGACGGCTAACTGCTTTCTAAGTTCTCTGCGTGACATTGACACGCTGCTCATTCCAGGGGGCCACATAGGTTTCTCATCTGCCCCCAAACTGGCCAATTGGATTAGCCGCCGCGCCACCGGCATTCGCCGTATCGCATCGGTGTGCACCGGGGTTTTCGCGCTCGCGCCAACCGGGCTACTAGACGGTCGGCGAGTGACGACCCACTGGAGGTTCGCCGTCGAGCTGGCCAACCGCTTTCCCTCGTTGAAAGTTGACGCCAATGCGCTCTACATCCGGGATGGCAGCTTCTACACGTCGGCGGGCGTCACGGCCGGAATCGATCTTTCTTTGGCGTTAATTGAAGAAGACTTCGGACCCCGAGTCGCACTTGCCGTCGCGCGCAATCTCGTCGTTTATATGAAGCGGCCTGGGGGGCAAGAACAGTTTTCCGAACCGTTGAAGTTTCAGACTACTGCAACTAGTCGCTTCGCTGATCTCGCGGCGTGGATGCGAGGACGCCTGAACAGCGACCTATCCGTCGAATCGATGGCAGAGCATATGAATCTTTGCACCCGGCAGTTCTCTCGCCGATTCAGGTTGGAGTTCAACAGCAGTCCCGCCGCCTTTGTACAACGCCTCCGACTTGACGAGGCACGCCAGCGGTTATCTGACCCTGGCTTGACAGTGAGGCGGGTAGCCGAATCGGTGGGATTTCACGACCCCGACAGTTTTCGTCGTGCGTTCATGAATCGCTTCGGGGTTCCGCCCACGCACTATCGCAGGCGTTTCGTTGCTGGCAAGCTAAGCTCCTTAGACTGAACTCCGAGAGCGGAAATGTCAGGGACTTCGATTTTCACAGTGTTTCCGGATCGATTGCGGCCGGGTGCCCCGCGTTTCCTGCCTCTGATTTTGCGGGTGCCCCACGCTCGGTCTATGAGCGTGGGGCTTTTTCCGGCACCGGCTCCGTTACTTTGCGCTCAGGCTTTTTCCGGCCTCGTTACTTTTTTTCCAGGCCACTGCTCGTCTCATTGCACCGGATCGACGACGATCAACACCTTTCCGCGCTGCTGGTAAAACGCGTAGCTGCTCCACGGCCAGTGCTTGGGATCGTCCACCAACCCGCGCTTCACAGGATTGGCGTGCATGTATGCGAGCTTCTCGATTCGCTTTTTGCGGCTCCAGACGTTGAAGTCATAGAAACGCTTCTGCCAGAACTGGGGCAAACGCTCAGGCGATGAGGCAAACCGAAACGCTCGCTGCGCAAGCGAAGCGCCGCGACGCGATCTGCGCCTTAGCTGGCGCGAAACGCGCTGCTTCAACATCTTCAGCACCAAAGAGGGGTCGCCTCGCGCGGGCTCGGAAATGAGCAGGTGCACATGCTCGGGCATCACCACATAACCCACCAGCTCGAACCCGTATTCGGTTCGCACTCGATCGAGGACGCGCACGAAAACGTTCCGATTTCGGGCGGATCGCAGCAGCGGCAGCCTTCGGTAACAACTGAAGGTGATAAAGTGCAGGTGGCCGCGTCCGTAAATGCGTTTGAGGCCTTTGGGCATCGCCGAACCGCCCCACGCTCGCAACCCGAGCGATGGGGCACCCGCAAAACATCCCCAGAAGTTAAGTGCCGGATGTTAACATAACTCCCCGGTGCCGATGCACCAGTCGATGACGAAAGCACGAGCCACCCGCCGTAGATTGGCACCTGAAGTTGGTGATAGATCCGGGCGCTGTCCTGGACGGCCAAGTCACACAGGCCGGCCAGGGGCACATCTCGAACTGAGCGAGCGAGGAGATCAAGATTGCGATTTCCAATCAAAAGTGTCGGCGCCGTGGCGCTCATCTGCTTCTTTCTGGGATTTTGCCTTCAGGCGCAAGCACAAAAAAATCTGTCAAAGTTACTCGACGAACTGCAAAAGCCGGAAACGTCGGGGCAGGCAGCCCAGCAACTGCGAACACTGGCCAAATCGCGCTTGCCAGTAAGGCGCTATTTGGCTTCCCACCTGGGCTCGATTATCGATGCAACGCCCCCGAGCGGGCCCATACCGCCGGTTCCATGGGTTAACGCTGTCGAACTCGCCGTCGAGTTCAAGGTTGCCGAAGCTACGCCTGCTCTGGCAAAACAAATTCAGTACAACACCAACGCGGGCTCGCTTAGTGAGCCGGGCATCGCCGGATACCCCGCTGCCGAGGCCCTCGCGAAAATCGGCGACGCCTCCATTCCCGCGCTACAAAAGCTATTGCAAACCGGCACGGAACTGGAGCGAACGAATGCTGTTTATGTGCTGCTCACTATTGACTCAGCGAGGGCGGTCGCGATCCTTCGGCAGACGGCGTCGGAAAACTCGGACCCCGGCGGGTGGCCGGGTGCCCCACGCAATCGAAGCGTTTCCTGCCTTTGATCTTGCGGGTGCCCCATGCTCGGTGTATGAGCGTGGGGCTTTTCCGGCCTCGTTCCCCCTTTGGCAGGTGGCCGAGACATCGCATCTGCGTGAATTGCCT
>DATJOL010000066.1:0-9606 GCA_035507075.1 Candidatus Aquilonibacter sp.
ATCGTCCTCTTGTGCACATCCAGTCCGATGTAATACATAGGTTGCATGGGGGAGCCTCCTTGGTGTCTCTGAATCAGCGGGGTCGCTGAGTTCAGCTCTTCTACACCAAGCGCTCCTCCTTTGACCTATACATTCAAACTACTCAGGAGTTACAACGGTTGTCGCCCGGTCCGGGCTGCATTTCAATTCGCTGGGCGGTCTGCACCAGCCGCCAGTTCCTTCCAGGACTTTTTCTTGTCGGGGTGAAAAAACCGCCTGTTGTACGCCGTTCTGAACGATGATTCGCGTTTGGGCCTTCAAATCGGCAGAGGGGTCCCTTGTATTTCTCCCGGTCTCAATTCCGGTCCGCAACGGCTCGTTAGATGGCGCTCTGAGTGGTGCGTTCGCTACAACCTATCGTATTCTCATACGCATCGAGACCGCATTCGCCACGGAGCCAGCGCGCCATGAACCTTACCACCTTCTTTGCCGTGCTCGGCGGGCTGCTCGTTCTCGCGTTTGTGGCAAATCGGCTCACGCGGCGGACCCGGGTTCCCGATGTGCTCGTTGTGATGGCCATGGGAGTCTTGCTTGGCCCGGTGCTCCACTGGATCGATGCGTCGCGATATTCCGGCCTGACTCACGCTTTCGGGACGCTCGCTCTGATCCTCATTTTGTTCGAAGCGGGGCTTGAGCTCGATATTCGCGATACACTGCGGCATTTTCCCGGGGGGGTGTTCTTGGCGTTTCTGAGCTTCGGGCTAAGCCTCGGCGCCGTCACGCTCTTTTCGATGCACGCCATGGGCATACCCCGGAGTTCAGCGCTGCTCGTCGGCGCCGTGATGGCCTGCATCAGCAGTTCGGTTTTGCTGCCGGTTCTGCAGCAGATCGAGCTGCGCCGCCCGATGAAAATCACGCTCATCGTCGAGGCATCTCTCAGCGACGCGTTGGGCGTGCTCGCAGTTGGAGTGCTGATCGACCTCGCCCGCGGGAGCTCAGCCGCATCGGCGAACAACGTTTCGAGTTGGCTGCTGAAGCTGGGCGTTTCGACCGGGACGCGCGGCTCGGTTCTCGGCGGAGTTGTGGCGAGCTTTCTCGTGAAGGTGATCATTTCACTGATGTTTGCGTTCCTGGCCGGCGTGATATGGTCCCGTCTCTTGCCCTTGTTGTCCGAGCAGCGCTTCTGGCAGACGCTCACGTTCGCGGCGGTCCTCCTCGTCTATTCAGGCTCCGACCTGATTGGAGGAAGCAATCTCTTCGCGGTGATCGCCTTCGGCGCTGCACTTGCAAATTTCCCATCCAAGAAGCGCGAAGCGAGCGACTTTTCTTTTGAGTTCGCTAGAAAATTAGTTGACCCGCAACAGCAGCTTCTCACATTCCATGGCGAGCTCGCCTTTCTCGTGCGCACCTTCTTTTTCGTACTACTCGGCGCGATCATTGAGTTCAAGGGCTTGCGACGAGACGCACTCTACGCGGCTGGGATCGTTTGCGCGCTGTTTCTGGCGCGAGTATTGGCTGTGCAGGCGAGCCGCTTGGTGTGGCGAGGCGTCGGACAGCGGGACAGGGAGGCCGCGATTCTGCTGATTCCGCGCGGCTTGATCACAGCGGTGCTGGCACTCGAGGTCGTCGGCGCGCTTGGCTCCGAGTTCAATTATCTTCCCTCACTTTCCTTCGCGGTAATTATCTTGACGAGTTTTTTGCTACTTCTCGGCTCGATTCGCATGCATGGCACGGAAGAGATGCCCGAGGAATCCGCATTGTAGACACCGTGGCAACGAAGAAGACCAATAAACCCGGTGGTCTCAATGGGTCGACGCAACACTCAGCTCGAACACACCTTGCATCAAAAATAAGAGCTAAAATCGCTCGCTGGGTTAGATCATCCGGAACACTACCCTGGCTAAGTTTTGACCGAGTACGACCAAATAGATCGGTTCTGCAGGGAAGTATTGTCGGATCAACTGATTTGACGGTGTTGCATCCACCGGTTGAGCTGGCAGCCGAAACCGGACATTTGCTTTTTGGGTCACAGATCTCCAGAATTTCTACTTTTGAACTTAGCGGCCAAAGTTACGAAGCGACGCGCGGGGTGGTCCCTTTTTCGCGTCCCTATCCGCCATCCCGCTGCCACGTTGACTTGCGCATTCGTACCGCCTAACATTCCCAGCGATACCGAATCCCACGCACGACGTTTGGTAACAGACCGATGTCGTATCCCAGCATGAACTCCTGGTTGCGGTCCGAGGGCGTTCGCGCGTTTTTCTCGAGGCAAGGGCTTTTGTTCATCATTGCCGTCGCGTTGTTCGCGATTCTTTGGGCGGCGAATGTACGCGGTCCCAATGTGGGCTTCGTTCCTGTGCTCCTCTACACTCTCGTAGTCGGCAATTTTATCACCCCGATTATGATTCATCTCGAACCGCTGTATTCGCGCTTCCGCTTCCCGATTGATTGGATCGCATTTCTGGTTTTTTTGTCCCTCGCGGCGGTTGCCTGTGTGCTGTTTACAGAGGCGATCGTGATGGTAGTGTACGGAATTCCATTTGGCACGTTTTTCGAACGTGTATGGAACGACGGGAAATTTGTGTTCATCGTGATTTTGATCGTGGGGAGTGTCCGCCATCTTTATAGCGACACGCGCGACCGCCTGGAGCGGAAAAATCGTGAGCTGCAGCGTGCCGTCGAAATGGGGGACACTCGGTCGAAGCAGCAAGAACAAGAGCTGACCAAGGCGCGGGAGATTCAGGAGGGCCTCCTGCCCAAGCGGATTCCCCAGGTGCGAGGACTGGAAGTGGCGGGAACGTGGCAGCCGGCCAGCGTCGTGGGCGGCGATTATTTCGATGTGCTGAAACTGAGCGAGAACAAGATTGGGGTCTGCATCGGCGACGTGGTTGGCAAAGGGATCAGCGCCGCATTGTTGATGGCCAACCTGCAGGCCAGTTTTCGAGCCTTGGTTTCCGATGAGCTCTCGCCGGGCGCCCTTATGGGGAAGTTGAATGAAGTGATTTCCAATAACATCGCGCTCGATAAATTTGTCACGGTCTGCTACGCCACGATCGATGCGGCCGAAAACATCTTGACCTATGCCAGCGCCGGCCATTGGCCGCCCATTCTGTTTCGCAAATCCGGCGAGGCCATTGCGTTGAAGGATGGAGGGGCGCCGCTGGGCGTGTTTTCGGACCGGAAGTACGAAGATGCGGAACTTCAGTTGGGCTCCGGAGACCGGCTGGTGCTTTATACCGACGGTTTGACCGAGGCGATGAATTCGGAGGATCAAGAATTTGGAGAGCGAAGATTGGGTGAGCTGTGCCGGCGCGAAATTGGGCTGAGCGCCCCGGACCTCCTTGACGCAATTCAGAAAGACGTGGTCGGCTTCTGCAGCGGAAATTTCCGGGACGACTTCACGCTGGTGGTTGTGGCCGTAAAATGACCATAAATTGCAGCGGAAAAATGAGACCGTAGGCCGAGAATGTAAAGTAATACTTTAAGTTTCCCTGGAGGCGAGTTTACGGGAACTTGCCGCGCCGATCGAAGCAGGGCTTGCCACCCGCTTCACCAGCAAAATCGTGACGTCATCCTCGTTGAATTTCGGGTCCACGAGCGATTGGAGATTGTCCATCGTTCCTTCCGCACTCTCCGCGAAAGCATCACGCAAACGCTTTTCGGGATTTTTCCCCTGGATCGAGTCGGTCAAGCCGTCGGTGAACATGAGGAGCGTGCCGCCCGGCGAAATAACGGACGCATGCGCTTCGTACTCCGCGTCGGCAAACAGCCCGAGGGGCGGGCCCGTGGCTTCGAGAGGTGCGGTCGTTCCGGAGGAAAACACGATTGGAGCCTCGTGGCCGGCATTCACGTACGTCAATTCTCCCGAATCGCGGCTGAGCACAATGAACACGGCCGTGGCAAAGCGATCTTCCGGGGTGTACCGGCTGAGGTGCCTGTTAATCTGCTTGGCCAATTCGAGGGGCGCCGATTCCACGCTGGCGATACTTCGGACTAGGGCCTGGATGTTCGCTGCGAGCAGAGCCGCTGGAATTCCCTTGCCGGACACGTCGGCCATCGCGAAAAGCGTTCGGCCGGCGCCAAGGTCGATTACATCGAAATAGTCGCCGCCCACCTCACGCAAGGGTTTGTAAAACGCCAGCACCTCGTAGCCCGCCAGCTCTTCCAGTTTCCCAGGCTGGAGTGTTTGCTGGATTTGCCGCGCGGCGATCTGGTCAGTTTCCAGCTGTGTCTTGCGAACAAACTCTGAAGTCAGCATTCCATTCTGGATGAGGTGGCCAGCGTAATAGAGCAGGAACACCAACACATAGCCGGCTGGCCCTCTCGGAAGCACCAGAAAATAGGCGGACAGCCACTTGGGCAACACGAAAGCCCACATCAGCAAAAAGTAGAAAGCGTATCCCTGAAGAATAATGCCGACGTACGTGATGATGCGTTTGGAGCGGGGCATTTCGCGGGTCCATTCATAAAGGGCGTACTGCAGGGCGCGGCGAAAAGGACCGGCAGATTTGTCGAGCTTATAAGTCTTGATGCCAAACGGCATAGCAGGAGTCTAACAAGAAGGTGTCACGGTGGAGAAGGAACGGCAGGCGAACGGGCGTGTGCTGCGCCTTCTTACCTTAGCGATTGCGCGTGAATGACGGCGGGCCCGCGAAAAACAAGCTAAGTAACGTTCCAATCCGAGGGAGGAGAGCTGATCGCCCAAAACTCGGGCGCGGGCTCGGTGAATTGTACGCCCACGGTGGCGAGGCCGGCATAAGGGGGCCCGAGAGAGGCGACGATGGCTTCGCGCTCATCCCAGGTTTTTGGATTCATCAGCACAACTTTCTGCCCGAGGGCCACCGGATTTTCCAGCACCACCAGCCCGCCGTGAGCATTCACCGTCAGGGTAAACGTTTCCTCGCGAAAAGGACGGTTGGTTTCGCTGCGAATCACGAGCGGGACATCGACGATCACGCGCTGGCTGCGTCTGACTCCGGAAGGGGCGGCTGAATTTTTCGCCGTGGGGATTTCGGTTTCGTTCGATTTTGTCTGCATATTTCTCCCGTCCTTCGACTTGCAGCCGCATGCATCCCGCAGAAGATGGATAGCGGCCCAGTGTACGGGAGCGTCGCGTATCAAGACAATCCCCCGCAGGTACAGGTGACTTCCTATCAAATCCTGACCGCCCGTACAGGGCGGCAAAAATGCCAAAGAAGGCATCCACGCCGCCAGATCCGGCCGCGGGAAAAGCATTTTCCTCGATATCACTATTTATCGAACCCCGTTGCAGGAGAAGCCGAATACCGGCAGGGAAGGGGCTCACGCATCCCGGCTGGCCGGCACCATTTCGGGCGCGCTCGGCGCCTTGGCCTTTGCCTTGTGGCTGTACAAATTTCGATCCGCTTTTTCGATCAAGCCCTCGACCGCATCGCCCGGCTCGTACGCGCTCCATCCCACGGCAAACGACACGGCCAACTTCTTCCCGCCCACTTCGACCGCAAATCCGTTGAGCCGAGACAAGACCAGGGATAATTGCTTCATTTCGCAATCGAGTAGGAGCAGCATGAATTCGTCCCCGCCCCAGCGCACCGCCAGATCCGAGCCGCGAGTCGAGCGGCTGAGACGCTTCGCAAAATCTTTCAGCACCCGATCGCCCGCCGGGTGTCCGAATTTGTCGTTGATCGCCTTGAATTCGTTCAGATCCAGCAGCACCACGATCATCGAGAGCCCTTTTCTCTCCGACCGCGCGATTTCCGCCCGCAGCCGCTGTTCCGCGAATCTCCGGTTGTACAGCCCCGTCAGCGGATCAAACATGGCCAGCCGCCGGAAGACTTCCGCCTGAATCTGCTGCTCCGCCAGCTCTTTTTGAATCGTACGCAGCCTCAAGTGCTGGTAAATCATGTGCCCGGTGAAAACCACGACCAGCCCGACCAGCGCGCGGACGGCCAGGCTCAAATCCCATCCGAAAATTGTCTTCGCGCCTTTCAAATAGAGCGAAACGGACAGCGAGACAACCAGCGCCGTCAAACTCAAAATAATGATCGCTGCGTTGCCCCACACCCACAGCTCGCGCTGCTCCACTTTGCGCAGGCTCGAGCGGATTTCGGTCACGCCATAATCGGCTTCCTGGGTTTTGATCGGGGCAATCGAAGAATTCATTCGCCTATCCTTCACCTACGGGCGTGCTCTGAGTTGACGCTATCGCCCGCCCCATCACCGGTCAAGACTTCTCATGCGCTCTATATCGCCTTAGTAACAACGTCCGATAAGGTCCTTCGAATGTGATCCGGCGCACATACTCCTGCGCCACGGTTGCGTTAGAAGTCAATTATTTGCGGCGCTTGGGTCCCCGTTGAGAATCGAACCCTGCCGCCGAAGATCTGCGAGATGGAAGGAGCCTTGAGATGAAATCGCGATGGATTTTGGCCATCGTATTTTTCCTGATTTTTGGGTGTCTTGCAATGACGCTTGCCAGCCCTCCGGCTGATACCGGGACGATCACGGGTAAAGTGACCTACACGGGCACGCCGCCGAAGCCGAGACCGATTGACATGTCCAAAGAGCCGGCGTGCTCGATGGCGCACTCCACGCCCGCGATGTCGCAAGTGGTGGCGACCGGGCCGGGCAATTCGCTTGCGAATGTGGTGGTCTACGTTTCCGCCGGCGACCAGGGCTCCACTGCGCCATCTAAAGCCGTGAAACTCGATCAAAAGGGGTGCGAGTACGTTCCTCACGTCGTGGTTCTGCAGGTAGGGCAAGTGCTGGAGATCAGCAACAACGACCCGGCATCTCACAACATTCAGGCCAGCTCGAAAATCAATCCTTCGTTCAATAAAGGCCAGCCAGCGGGCTCGGCTCCCGTCGAAGTCAAATATGACAAGCCGGAATTCATCCATGTGAAATGCAATATTCATCCCTGGATGAGCGCGTGGCTGGCCGTCGTGAACACTTCTCATTCCGCCGTGACGGATCAGGATGGGGCGTTTCGCATCACGGGGTTGCCTCCCGGCAAATACACTCTATCGGCGTGGCAGGAACAGGCGGGATTGCAGACCCAGGAAGTTACCGTGGGCGCCGGAGAAACGAAGAACGTCAACTTCGTCCTCAGAGTGACGCCTTACTGATCCCCGCCTTTTCCGATCCAGTGGCCGCTCCCGCCTCCGGTGCTATCGGTTGGGCGCCGGCGAAATTGTGCTGCCCGTGGACGCCGCGGACGGCGAAAAGCAGATCCGTGTGGATGAATTTCGCGCCAAGGTACAATGTGTGTTGAGCGAGCCCAGCTATCGCATGTCGGCTCGCCGGGTAGCCGAATCGATGCGCCATTTTGGCGGCGCGCAAGAGGCGGCGGACCGAATCGAGGACTTCGCATCTGGGAAGGCTTGAACCGCTGCCGCGGCAAAGAGCGGATGGCGCCAAGGCGCAGATCGCGCGCGGACGAAAATTCTTCGTAACCGCGTGAAGGAGCTTGGCATCGAATGGACAGCAGGAAACGATCAGGCGTGCCGGGAGGCGCTCGATGACACTTCAGCAGAAGCTGGACGAATTCAAAGCGAAATTCGAATCGGGCGGGCCGCCTTACAACGCTCCCAAGCCGGTCATCGAAACCATGCACCGGGCCACGGAAGAGCTGCGCGAGTCGGGATTGGCCGAGCGCGCCTTGAAGGGCGGCGATCGCGCGCCCGCATTTACCCTGAACAACCAGGACGGAAACCCGGTCTCTTCCGCTGAGCTGCTTGCGCGAGGCCCGCTGGTGATCACTTTCTTCCGGGGCCACTGGTGACCCTACTGCAACATGGAGCTGGAGGCTCTACAAACAGCTTTACCCGAAATTCAGGGCCTCGGAGCCAGCCTGGTGGCCATCACGCCGGAACTCGAGAAGTTCGCGCATTCGATCCATCGCCGACTGAATCTGGGTTTCGACGTCCTGTTGGACCACGGGCTGGAGGTGGCGAGCCAATTTCGCCTCGTATTCACCTTTCCCGACTACCTCAAAAATCTTTATGAGAAGTTTGGAAGCAAATTGGACGAATTCAACGGCGAGGACGCTTACCGCTTGCCGATGCCCGCACGATATGTGATTGACCAGCAAGGCGTGATCCGCAGCGCCAATGTGAGCCCGGATTACACGGTGCGCCCCGACCCCAGCGAGACCATCAGCGTGCTGGAGAAAATGACGCAAGGGAGAGGCTAGAAGCATCGAGAAGAAACAGCGCGACCCTGATTCCGACCCGCCAGCGCGCGCAGGAAATGGCGCCTTGACGTTCCCTCTGCGACGGCCGAGGATTTTGGCAAAGAACATCGCGGGCCGCCCTGGTTTGGGTGTCGGGATCCTCATTGCGATCGGCGGAGATGAGCGATTGAGAAAACTGGAAGCGTTGGCGAACGCCCCTGGCGCGATATTTTAGCGGGAATTTGGGAAATCGCTCGAGTGGTTGCTCACCGGCGAGCGGTAAGCTTCTGCGGAAAGACATCCTCCCGGTTGGAAACCCCTCAGGTCCGGGAAGCAGCGGCTCCGGCAACCTGTGCCGTGTTTCTTCAAGCAGCGGGACTGCAGGCAGTCAAACCCACTAAGCAGATGGCCACGAAAATTAAATTCGTCACTCTCATTTCCGCCTAACCGCCGCCGCTGTGTACGCCTCTCAATCACGATTTACGGAACCCGCCGCTTCGCCCGCGCCGAGGATCGACGACTGGCGGGGTTCGATCAGGTCTGGAGTCGCCGACTGTCTTGTGACAGTAATTGCCGATGATGCCCATTCGAGCCGTCCGTTGCTACCCGCCACTTCCTCCGCGATTTTCGTGAACAACTGATCTTGCATGGAAGTCCGCTTGGTGTAGTCCACAACATAGCTGAGGGTGAATTCGAGCGATCCGGAGTTTACGACCAGCGCGACGGTAGGTTCTAACGGAGGATTTTCGCTTCGATAATATTCGCTCATACTTTTCCAGGAGGACTGCGCCTCGATTAGGTACTCACCAATCGCCTCTTTGGCTATCCTCGAAAGCATCGCCCTCGCAAGTTGGGAGTCGCTGGCGCCTGTAAGCACTACCTTAATCTCACCCCAGATAAACCGGAATCCCTGCGAGTAGTTGAAGACGGACCCTTTCAAGACGGTGCTGTTGGGGATGCGAGCGATCCGGCCGTTGTATAAGTCCTTGCTGACCCAGTTCCCTGTTTCCATCAACGTGGTTCGCAGGAGTCCGATATCGATCACGTCACCTCGAATATCACCGATCTGAACTCTGTCGCCCACGGCATATAACTTTGAAAAGCCGATCGAGAAAGCGCCGGCAATGCTGGCCAGCACGTCCTGCAGGGCCACGGCCACACCCGCGCCGGCGACGCCCAGGGCAAAGCTCAGACGGCCCAAGCGATCTTCAAAGAGGAGGGCGAGGAAAAGTAGAATCGCGAGGTATCCGCAAAAGACCACGAACTTGCGGACCCGGTAACGCGCATCGGCCCGGCCAAAGCGCCTGGGCAGCGTTTGTTCGAGCACCCGAAACGCGGCGTGGATGAACAGGATTCCGACAACTGCCGCAGCGAACTTGCCGAGGAGTGAAAGCGAAGCAGCTTCTTTTAGGAAATCATTCATGCAGCCGCCGTCACGCCCCGTCTGCCGCTCGAGGGCGAAGTGAGACTATCGG
>DATJOL010000067.1:0-3294 GCA_035507075.1 Candidatus Aquilonibacter sp.
CGGAATTCTCAAGGGCTATCTCAGCGACAAGCTTTCGTCGCGCCTCATGGGCCTCGCCGATACCGGCAATGGACGCCGCGAAAGCTACGAGCACATTCCCATGCCGCGCATGACCAACACCTACATGCTCGCCGGGCAAGACGACCCGCAAGATATCATTCGCTCGGTGAAAAACGGCGTTTACGCTGTCAACTTCGGCGGGGGCCAGGTCGACATCACCAACGGCAAGTTTGTTTTTTCGGCTTCGGAGGCCTACCTGATTGAAGACGGCCAGGTCACCGCGCCCATCAAAGGAGCCACGCTGATCGGCAACGGCCCCGACGTTTTAACGCGGGTTTCGATGGTGGGAAATGATTTGAAACTCGACGAAGGCGTCGGCACCTGCGGCAAAGATGGACAGGCGGTTCCGGTCGGCGTCGGCATCCCGACGATTAAGGTGGATCGGCTGACTGTGGGCGGGACTGCCCGCAAAGATACTGGCGGATATATGCAGTAGCGCCTACCTTCATGGCTGGTGTGTGCCAGTGTCGTTCCTTACCATCTTCACAACGAAATCTCCCAACGGGTCGGCAATTTCTGGTGCGAATGTATAACCAAGCGCTCGGTATGCCATCAGCAAGATTTTATTCAGTTGCACTGCAGCGTTGAATACTGCCATGTCCGCTGTGCTTCGCCCGGCCCGTAAAGGCTTACGCACAACAAAAGGGTCAGTAGGGCGGGTTGCGTGGCCATCTTCCATGCTCACTACCGTGGCATGCACGTACTGCGATGTCCAAAAATACATCCAGTCGTAATCGAACTCCCATTTCATTGGTACACCGTTTACCGTTTCGTACTTGTCCGGCTCCATCGCCATCATCCATGCACCGCCCTTGCTAACCTTGCTACCGGTGTCCGTCCATGAAGTGCGCTTGGGGTACTTACGCGCCATCTTTTGATAGGTTGCGTACCGCTTTTTATCCAGCATGTTCCGAAAATCGGCTTTTGTGTAGTTTGGGATTTTCTCGCCGTTAGCATCTAACACCCAGTTGCCGTTTTTATCGGTTTTGTAGAAATGCTTCAGGCTTCTGCGCATCAATTCAAGCTTCCAGCGAGCCACGTAGTGGACAAAGCGTTTGGCGCGCTGTTCTGAATTACGATTGGTGATGTAGCGCAGGTTAAGAGCAATTTCAACCATCGTTCTTGAGAGCCCGAACGCTTCTTCGGGGAAACCCGCATCAATGAGCGCCATGATGCCCTGTGCAACATTCAAGGTCTTCGATACGTGGGCCAGAACCACTTTATCGAGAAACACATGGCCACGCGGATAAATCCGTTGATTGTCGATGAACGTGACAATCTTCCGTAGCAACCGCTTCATCTCTCGCTTATGCCCTGTTGTGAGCTCTTGCACGATATCTCCGTCTTCCCACCAAGCCCATCTACAGATCCGATGGTTCCAGCCCTGTGTGCTTCGCAATCTTCGCCAGCATCTTCGGTCCTATTTCCTCTTTGTCGTGGAAGCCAAACATATAATTTCCACGCTCTGGATGCTTCAGCTTTATGTGGGAACCGCGCTGAGAAACGATCGTCCAGCCTTTCCTTAGCAGGGCGCGCAGTACGACCTTTGCTTTGGCGCTTGACCACTGGCGCAGGTGGTTCATCAGGCCTCCTCGTGAGGGCAGCTCAGTTCTTCCCTAGCGGGAACGGGTATCAGGTCCCGTGCTGGCTCATTAGTTTTAACAGTTGCGCCCTTCGGGTTGCGTTACTGGACTTGCTGAGGCTTGCTCGCAGGCTTCGAGGCGGGCTCACGCCGAAACTCGGGGCACGCTGATCGTATCGGGAATCTCTTTGTCTTGCCGCTCAACGTCATCTGCAATCGCGTACAGCGCCAACGCATACGCTTTTGCTTTCGCTTCTTCTTCGGAACTGCCGTACGCGAGCGCTCCTGGAACTTCAGGAATCTCGGCGATCCATCGCCCGTCGTCTTCACGATCAAGTTCAAAGTTAAACTGCACGTGTTTGCTCCCGTCGCTCTGAGGTGGCTTGCGCATCGCGGTTTCCTCCGCACCCCTCGAAAGTTATCTTCGAGCCGCTGTTACCGCGACTATGACTCAGCATAGCTCAATCCTCAGTGCCTCCGTGATAGATTTTGAGTTAACAGTTATGACGACGACTCTCGAAACCAGCGCCCCGCAATCCGCCACCGACCTCAAATCCCTAGCCTCCGACGTCGTCTCCCGCGCCATGCAATCCGGCGCCACCGCTGCCGAGTGTGTCATCCGCGAAGGCGATGAATTCTCCACCACCGTCCGCCTCGGCCAGGTCGAAACCCTGAAAGAATCCGGCTCGCGCTCCATCGGCGTCCGCGTCTTCTTCGGACAGCGCGCAGCTTCCACGCACTCCAGCGACTTCTCTCCCGCCGGCATCGATCGCATGCTCTCCTCCGCGCTCGAGCTGGCCAAGATCACCTCCGAAGATCCTTTCGCCGGCATCCCTGAGGCCTCTCAGCTCGGCCAGCTCTCCGGCGACCTCGATCTCTACCACGAAGACGTCTACTCGCTCCCCGGCTCCGAGCGCATCGACTACGCTCGCCGCGCCGAAAAGGCCGCACTCGACACCGACCCTCGCCTCAAAAACTCCGACGGCGGATCCTTCGACGCCGCCACCGGCCGCAAAATTCTCGCCAACTCCCACGGATTCCTCGGCGAATATCGCCGCTCCTATTGCTCCGTCGCCGTCGTCCCCATCGCGCAAGACGATCAGGGCAACATGCAACGCGACTACTGGTATTCGGTCGCCCGCAGCCTCGCGAAACTCGACCCCGCCGAAAAAGTCGGACGCGAAGCCGCCCGGCGCACCCTTCGCCGCCTCGGCGCGCGCAAAGTCAAAACCGCTCACGTGCCCGTCGTGCTCGATCCGCAAGTCGCGACCTCCATGCTCGAGCACATTTTCGAAGGCATCAACGGCGACTCCGTTTATCGCGGAGCCTCTTTTCTTGCCGGCAAACTCGGCGAGCAGATCGCCGCCTCGAACGTCACCGTCATCGACGACGGCACCATCCCCGGCGGCTTCGGCACGTCTCCTTTCGACGGCGAAGGCATTCCCACCCGCCGCACCGTCGTCATCGAAAACGGCAGACTCAACTCTTACCTGCTTAATACCTACACCGCGCGCAAGCTCAAGCTCGAAACCACCGCCAACGCCGCTCGCGGACTCGCTGGCACGCCCAGCATCTCGCCCGGCAACTATTTTCTGCAGCCCGGCGGCAAGACTCCGCAGCAGCTCATCGGCGAGATCAAAGACGGCCTCTAC
>DATJOL010000068.1:0-3644 GCA_035507075.1 Candidatus Aquilonibacter sp.
ACGTGCCGGGCGACGCCAATGCCGGGGTCGTTGGTAAGAACGCGCTCGATGCGCGCCGCCATTTCTTTGGAGCCGTCGGCGACGGTCACTTGCCCCGCATGCAGGGAGTAGCCGATGCCGACGCCGCCGCCATTGTGGATCGAAACCCAACTGGCGCCGCTGGCCGTGTTGAGCAGAGCGTTGAGAAGCGGCCAATCGGCCACCGCATCGGAACCATCGCGCATCGATTCCGTTTCGCGGTAAGGCGATGCCACCGACCCGCAATCCAGGTGATCGCGGCCGATGACGATGGGAGCCTTCAATTCACCGCGCGCGACCAGATCGTTGAGGGCCAGGCCGAATTTATCTCTCTCGCCGTAGCCCAGCCAGCAAATGCGCGCGGGAAATCCCTGAAACTTCACGCGCTTCTGCGCCAGCCGAATCCACCGCGTGAGAACTTCGTCGTGAGGGAACATTTCCAAGACGAGCTGGTCGGTGCGGTGAATATCGGCAGGATCGCCCGAAAGCGCCGCCCAGCGAAATGGGCCGCGGCCCTCGCAGAAAAGAGGGCGAATGTAAGCGGGCACGAATCCCGGAAAATCGTAGGCGTTTTTGACGCCTTGCTGGAAAGCGAACGTGCGGATGTTGTTGCCGTAGTCGAAAGTGACCGAACCCAATTTTTGTAACGCGAGCATGCCTTCCACGTGGCGCGCGATGGATTCGAGGGAGCGCTTCGTGTAGCCCTCAGGGTCCGAGCGGCGCAGCTCTGCAGCTTGGGCGACATCGAGACCTTGCGGAACATAGCCGTAGAGCGGATCGTGCGCGCTGGTTTGGTCCGTGAGCAAATCGGGCACGACGCCGCGCCGAGCCAGCTCCGGAATCACGTCCGCGCAATTGCCAATCAATCCTACGGACCTGGCTTCGCGCATGCGGACAGCGTTTTTCAAAATGCGGAGAGCCTCGTCCAGGTCGTTGACCATCACATCGCAGTAGCCGGACTTTACGCGGCGCTTGATCCGCTCGGGGTCCACGTCGATGCCGAGAAATGCAGCGCCGTTCAGCGTGGCGGCCAATGGCTGCGCGCCGCCCATGCCGCCCATGCCGCCGCTGGCGACCAGTTTTCCGGCCAAGTCGCCGCCAAAATGCTTGCGGCCGGCAGCGGCGAAAGTTTCATAGGTACCTTGGAGGATTCCTTGCGTGCCGATATAAATCCAGCTTCCCGCGGTCATCTGGCCGTACATCATCAGGCCGGCGCGGTCGAGCTCGTCGAAGTGCTTCCAGTCGCTCCAATGACCGACGAGGTTGGAATTGGCAATCAAGACGCGCGGCGCATAGGGGTGCGTGCGAAAGATTCCCACCGGCTTCCCGGACTGGATGAGAAGAGTTTCATCGCCTTCGAGTGATTTCAGGGAGGAGACAATTGCGTGGAAGCAATTCCAATTGCGTGCAGCCTTGCCACGCCCGCCGTAAACGATCAAATCATCCGGCTTCTCCGCTACCTCCGGGTCAAGATTGTTGAGGAGCATGCGGAGGGCAGCCTCCTGTTGCCATCCTTTGCAGGAGAGCGCATTCCCGCGAGGGGCGGGAGCCGGCTTGTAAATCGGGGACTCCGCCGAAACCAAGTTGGGCATCCGAATTGCCTCCGGAGGAATCTTAGCGCATCGCGGCACGGGATGAGTAGGGGCGCATTGCGGGGCACCGCCAGGATACGTTAGAGTTGCAGAACGACATGGAATATCCCTCTCTCACAAAGTGCTTTCTGGAGGCCGTGGACCTGCACTCCACACCGCGCGCCCAGATGTTTCGCACCCCTTCCGGATGGAAATCCATTTCGTCCGCGGAAATGTTGCGGCGAGTGGCAGGGCTTTCCAAGTGCCTCTTCGAGCTGGGAATCAAGCCGGGAGATCGCGTGGCAATCTTTGCGCCGAATTGCCCCGAATGGCATGTCGCGGATTTTGCCATTTTGGGCATAGGCGCGGCCAGCGTGCCCGTGTATTTCAACGAATCACCAGACCGCATGACGTACATCCTCAATGATTCCGGCGCGCGAATCGCCATTACGGCGGGAGAAATGCAGGCGCGACGCTTGGCGGAGTGCCGCCCGCGATTGACCTCCCTCGAGCACGTGATCTCGGCGGGCGCTACCGAAGATTTGGGCGGAGACGCCCTGCGTTATGAAACCCTAATCGCGTCGGCCGGCGAAAAAGAAATCGGCGAATACCGGCGAAGGTCCGCCGGGGTTACCTCCGATCAACTCGCCACGATCATCTACACTTCGGGAACGACGGGAGAGCCGAAGGGAGTGATGCTGTCGCACGCGAATTTGAGTTCGAACGCGATCGAGTCTTGCGAAGGGTTGGCCTACTTCTCGAACGATCTGGCTTTATCTTTCCTGCCGCTGGCGCATGTGTACGAGAGGGTGGACGGCTATACCGATCTATTCAAGGGCGTGGGGATTGCTTACGTCGAGCAGATTGAATCGGTGCCGCAAGCCCTTCTCGAGGTTCATCCCACGATTGCCGCCGCCGTTCCGCGCTTCTTCGAAAAGATGTACGCGAATATCGTGGCCAAAGGGCGCCAGGAAACGGGACTCAAGCGGAAAATATTCGAATGGGCGCTCGGCGTGGCCGACAAGGCCGAACCGTGGAAAGCTTACGGGAAGGATGTTTCGGCCGGCGTAAGACTGCAATGGATGATCGCGAACGCGCTGGTTTTTTCAAAAATCCGCCAGGGGCTCGGCGGAAAAATACGACTGTTCGTATCGGGCGGAGCGCCACTGGCGACGGAGATTGCCGAATTCTTCTGGTCCATCAATATTCCTATCTATCAGGGGTACGGGCTGACGGAAACTTCACCGGTTGTTGCCGTGAATACGCCGCTCGCGAATCGCGTCGGCACGGTCGGCAAGCCCATCCCTCACGTGCAAGTGAAGATCGCGGAGGACGGCGAAATCCTGGTAAAGGGCTCTTGCGTGATGCAGGGCTATTACCGCAAGCCGGACCAGACGCGCGAGGTGTTTACTCCGGATGGATGGTTTTGCACGGGTGACATCGGCCGGCTGGATTCCGACGGCTATCTCACCATCACGGACCGGAAGAAAGAACTTCTGAAAACAGCGGCGGGGAAGTTTGTGGCGCCCGCGCCGATTGAAAACATGCTGAAGGCGTCCCGCTACGTGACGAACGCCCTGGTTGTTGGCGACAAGCGCAAGTTTGTTTCCGTGCTGATCGTGCCGAACTTTGGCGCCATCGAAGCCGAAGCCAACCAGTCCGGCCGCACTTTTTCAGCGCACTCGCAGATGATTTCGGACCCGTGGGTGCGCGATTTATTGACACGCGAGATCGAGAGGCTCACTGAGCCATTGGCGCAGTATGAAAAGCCAAAGCGGTTTGCCCTGATCGAAAAGGATTTCACGTACGCCGACGGCGAACTCACGTATACGCTGAAGATGAAACGCCGGATCATCGAGCAGCGCTACCAGGACGTGATTTCCCGGCTGTACGCGGATGTCGAAGAGCCCCGCCCGCACCATCTAGCCTGAGCGTCCTGCGTTTTCCCAACTGCCGAACTTCCGGATCGCGGAGTACAATAGCTGCGGAGAGGTTCCCGATGAGCGACCAACTGGTGATTGCCGGACGCGCGTTTCGTTCCCGCTTGATCGTGGG
>DATJOL010000069.1:0-2139 GCA_035507075.1 Candidatus Aquilonibacter sp.
GGCAAAGCGCGCTTTCGGCCCCGCGCATTATGCTATAAAATTTGTACAGTGAACATTCGCCAAGGTTCGATCAAGTTATTCCGGTTCTCCGGGATCACCGTGTTTCTGCACTGGTCGTGGTTTCTGGCCGCGGCCTACATAATCGATCTGGAAGCGAAGAGCTACTCCTCGCCCGCGTGGAGCGTGCTCGAATATCTGGCTCTGTTCGCGATTGTGACGCTACATGAGTTTGGCCACTCACTGGCTTGCCGGCAAGTGGGAGGCACGTCGGACCAGATTGTGCTATGGCCGCTTGGCGGCGCAGCGTATGTGAATCCTCCGCCGCGGCCGGGCGCAAACCTATGGAGCCTGGCGGCGGGACCGCTCGTGAACGTAGCACTCTTTCCGATTTTGTACGGGCTTTACGCATGGGCGGGTTCGGCAGGCTGGAAGGAGTCGATGCCGGATGCCTTCCACTTCGTATTCGCGGTCTGCTTCATCGACGCATTGCTGCTGATCTTCAACATGCTGCCGATCTATCCGCTGGACGGCGGGCAGATTCTGCGTTCGCTCCTCTGGTTTGTGATGGGACGCGCGCGCAGCCTGATGGTGGCGACGATTGTTGGTTTTATCGGTGTCGCTGGCCTGATCGCGTTTGCTTTGTGGGAACGGTCGGTGTGGGACGGCCTGATGTGCGCATTTATCGTGATGAATTGCTGGAGCGGGCTGCAGCATGCATTTGCGCTGGCGCGTTTTGCGAAGCTGCCGCGCCATCAGGGATTCGCGTGCCCCTCGTGCAAGACGTCGCCGCCGATTGGCAACTTTTGGGGATGCGGGAAGTGCGGGAGCGGGTTCGACATGTTTCGCACGCAGGGAGTCTGCCCGCGGTGCGGAGCGCAGTTCGCGGTGGCGGGCTGCCTGGATTGCGGCAGATCGAGTCCGATCGGCGAATGGGTGGTTCCCGTGATTGTGTATAACGGCGAACCGCAATCGGTGAAAGGGCTGCCATGACGAAGATGCGTTTTGCGGCGGTAGCAGCCATGGTCGCGGCGATTTGCGCGAGCGGATGCGCGAAGTCGAATCAGACGGCGTCGAGCGCAGCCACGGCGGGCAGCGCTTCGCCGTCGGCCGCCGGCGAGGCGCAGCAGGCGTCGAGCGCCGACGCGGACGGAATTCGCGCGGCGATCGAAGAGCACGTGCGCAACGATCGCGGCGTCAACATGGACATGCTCGAGATGACCATCGATTCCGTGAGCGTCAGCGGAAATCAGGCGCACGCCCAGGCGCGATTCAGCCCGAAGCAGGGCGGCACCGGGATGGCGATGACGTATCTCCTCGAGCGGCAGAGCGGCGGCTGGGTGGTGACTAGCGGGCAGCCCACCGACAGTCAGTTCGCGCATCCGCCCACGGATGGCGCGCATTCGGGAATGCCGGCAAACCCAAGCGGGCCCGCGATGCCGGACCTCACTGACTTCCTGAGAAACAAACCCTCGAACAGCAAGAACTGAGTCGAAGGAAGCCTGCGGCCGTGAAATAGGCGCAGCCGCGCCTACGCGATCGCTGCTTGCGCTTCCTCGACGGTGGGGAATATCCGGAAAAACTGGCTCACCTTCGACATATCGAGCAGCGCTTTGACCTGGGTGTCGAGTCCCGCAATCGCGAGCTCGCAATTCGCCTTTTGCAGCGCGACGCGGGCGCCCACGAGTGCGCCGAGGCCGGCGGAATCCATGAAGGGGACGTTGCTGAAATCGATGATGACCGCGGCCTTGGATTCCTCGCGGACGGCAATCTGAAAGTTGAAGATCGTGTGAATGGTCAACGGACCTTTGAGGGCGAGAATTTTCTGGCCTTCGCGCGTTCCGACGGTGGTTACGATTTCCATTTTGTCATTGGGCATCGCGCCGGATTGTAGCGAAGTTTGTTCGCTGCGATGTTAAATCTCCGTTACACCGACATTGCGGCTCGATGACTCGCGCGAGTCTACAGCAAAGCGGCCGCAGCTTCTTCTTTGGAGGGCTTATACCGGACCAAAAGCAGAGTGATGTCGTCCGCCTGGCTGGCGCCGCGACTGAATTCGCGCAGGGATGCCAGCGCGGCTTGCTGCAGATGGTCCAATGCCGGATTGACCTGGCCCGTGAAAAGGGCGCGAAGGCGATCGAT
>DATJOL010000070.1:0-17857 GCA_035507075.1 Candidatus Aquilonibacter sp.
GACACTTGTGATCGAGACGCGGGCCAATTGCCAGGCAACGACGGCCATGAGAGCCAGCGAGGCGACGACCACACCATCGAGAAATGCTCCGGCGGCCGGGGACTTGCGGATGCGCGGCACGAGCGGTCCACTGAGGGCGACGAGCACGAACGCAGGAAGAAAAATGCCGAGAGTGGCGACGACGGCGCCAGCTCCGCCGGCGAGAAGATAGCCGATGAAGGTTGCGGTCGTGAAGACCGGCCCGGGCGTGACCTGGCCGAGCGCGATTGCGTCCACGAGCTGCGGATCGGTGAGCCAGCCGCGATGAACCACCAGGTCGGCGTGCAGGAACGCCAGCAGGACGTATCCGCTGCCGAAGACGACCGCCCCCACTTTCAAGAAAACGAGAAACAGCGGGGCAAGACCGACCGATCCTCCGATTCCGGCGGCAGCGGTTGTTCCCGCGGCAAGCGAAGCGGGACGGAAGACGGCAGTGCGGAGCGATGCTCCTGGAACGACACACGCTGCACGCGCGATGCGCGATTTGTGCTCGATAGAGTACGCGATTACAGAAGCGGCTCCTGCGATGAGCAGCAAGAGAATCGGCTGAAGGCCCAGGTACGCGGCGACGACCGAGGCGAGGCCCGCGAGAGCGAGGAATTTCGTCTTTACGGCAGATTTGCCGAGTCCCCAAAGCGCCTGAAGAATCACTGCGATCACGACCGGCTTGATTCCGCAAAGGATAGAGGCGACGGCAGGAAGTTTTCCGAATCGTAGATAAAGCCACGCGAGCGCCGCCATCATGCAGGCTGCCGGAAGCAGAAAGCACAATCCCGCGATCAGAAGGCCAGGAAAGCCGCCGCACAAGTAGCCGATGTGAATGGCGAGTTCGCTGGAGCTGGGGCCGGGAACCAGGTTGCTGGCGCCGAGGAGGTCCAGAAACTCTTCGCGCGAGAGCCAGCGGCGGCGGCGAACGAGTTCATTTTCCATCATGGCGATGTGGCCGGCGGGGCCACCGAAGGCAGTTGTGCCGAGGCGAAGGAAAAAGCCGGCAAGTTCGCGCAACGGGACCGCGTGCGCGGGGCTCGAAACCGGCGGTGCGACGTTTTGAGCGGGCGTTTCCGGCACCCTCGCTCCTTTCCAAGGATGGGTAGGGTACCGTTAGCTGCGGCGATTGCGGCAGGCTGATTTATATTAATTTTTTGTTACAAACTTGGCTACCAGAGCAGCTTCAGCGCGAATTGCACCTGGCGCGACGTGGTGGAGGTGCTGGTGATTTTAGCGGCCGTGGGCGACGTGCCCGAAGGCGTAAAGACGATCAGGTTGGGCGTATTGAAATTCGCGCGATTGAGCATGTTGAAAAGCTCGGCGCGGAATTGCAGATTCAGCCGCTCATGAAGCGGGATGGTCTTCATGGCGGAAAAATCCCAGGTCGCGAGCCCCGGGCCGACGAACGAATCACGGCCCACATTCCCGTAGAATCCGCTGTTCGCGGGCGGCGCGAGAAATGCGGCAGGGTTGAACCACTCCTGCGGAGTGCCGACGATCACAGGACCCGTGAACGATGGATTTTTGAACGGCCGCACAGGATTTTTGGTGTCGCCATTGTTGGAGGGGTTGTAGCTGAGCTGAGGCGTAAAGGGAAAGCCGGACTGGAGCGTGACGATCGAGTTGACGGTCCAGCCGCCTACGATCTGGCCGACAACGCCGGTGATGCTGCTCGCGAAGGCGCGTCCATTACCGAAGGGCAGATCGTAAGTGCCTTCGATCACGGCCGCATTTTGCACGTCATAAGTTGCCGGGCCCCAGTCCGCGCGCAAATCAAAGGGATTCGAGACAAGACCCGGCGCGTTTCCGGAGGCGGTGGCGTTGAGGGAATCGCCGTCGTCGAGAGCTTTGGCCCATGTGTACGTGCCGCGCAGCGAGAGGCCGTGCGAGAAGCGGTGATTCAGGTCGAGTTGCAGCGCGTTATATGAGCTGTCTCCACGCGAAAACCACGCCCAAGCCGCGCCGAGCGCGGGATTCGCTACGGGAGTGCCGGAAGGAATGTAGTAGCTGCCTGCGGGGATTGGCGTTGCCGCCAGCGCCGAGGGAAAGTTAGCGGGGTAATCCGCAGGGCAAGGAGACGCGGGGCAAATTGTGGGGGTGGGCTCGTTGTCGTCTTCGCTGATGATTTCGTGATAGCCGTGCGAGCCGAGATAGCCGAGCGTGAGCGCCGTATTCGGCGTGAGTTGCTGTTCGAGCTTCAGCGAATAGGAAATCAGAGTCGGCGTGTTCATATTCTGCTGGACGCCCGCGGGCGCAATTTTCGCATTGCCTGGAACGGGCGATTCGGGCAAGGGCAAATCGGCCACCGGAAGGCTGGAGATCGTATAGGTGGGATTGAATGGGGCGTTCTGATCCATGCGATAGCCGAGCGCGTCCTGAAGATCGTTGTACATGCCGAAGCCGGCGCGGATGACCGTTTTTTGGCCGAAGGGACTCCAGGCGAGGCCGATGCGCGGCTCGGGCAGGAATTTGGCGTTGTTCGTGGTGAAGGTGGAGTTGCCGATGTGCGGCTGCGTCTGGATGACGCCGTTGATGAGGACGAAGTTGGCGGCGCGGCCGTGGGCTTCGTTCCATCCGGTGGTGAATTCATCGCGGAATCCGAGCAAGGCGGTGAGCTTCGGCGTGAGGCGGATCACGTCTTCGGCGTACCAGGCGCCGAGCCAGCTGCGCCAGTTCAATTCGGTGGGAGCGGGATCGTAGAGGAAGCTGCCGACGGTACCCGACAGGAATTGCTGCAAGCCGGTGAAGGTGGCCTGGCCGAATTGGCTGAGCGCGAGATCTTCGTTGGAGCGCAGGCGCTGGAACCAGACGCCGAAATGAAACTCGTTGCGGCCTTTGGCCAGCGTGACGGAGTCTTCGTAGGTGAAAAGGTTGCGAGCAACGGGGAGATTGCTGCCGTTGTTGCTGCCTGCCAGCCCTATTTGCGTGGCGGGATTGGAAGCGGCGCTGCCGCCCACTACGATGGCGCCGACGGGGTGATTAGCGACGAAGCCGGTGATGCTCGCGGCGGGACTGCCGGGCGTGGGTTCGCCGGTGAAATAGTAACCGGCGCGCGAATAGCCGAAGCGCGCGACGTTGAGGAGAGTGGGCGAGAAGACGTGAGTTTCGTCGAGGCTGAGCACCTGTTCGCGGAGGCTCTCGACGTCTGTGCTATAGGAATTGGTGCTGGTGGGAGTGAAGTCCGCGCTGTCGTCGATCGTGTAGACGCCGCTCAGCGTATCGCTCTCGGAGAAAACGCGATCGAGCCTGGCCGTGCCGAAGTCATCGCGAATCGTTTGCAAAGGGCTGTTGGACACCTCGGCGATGCCGCCGAGATCGGGATCGCTTGCCGTTGGCGTGGGCCAGGCATTCAGCAATGGCGCAACGCTGGCGGCGACGCCGACGTAGTAGAGGCCCGATGATGGGCAGGGATTCGGCGTGGGTGCGACGAGCGAGCAGGGCAGATAGCCGTTGCGAGCGTTGATGTCCGGTACAAAATCTGTCCCGGTCTGGTGCAGGTGCTGACGGAAACCTTCGTAATTGCCGAAAAGAAATGTTTTGTCCCGCTGGAGCGGGCCGCCCAGCGAGAGTCCGAATTGGTTGCGCTGGAATGGCGGGACGGCGCTGTGCGCGAAATAGTTGGGGGCGTCGAAGGCGCTGTTGCGGAGGAATTCGTAAGCGCTGCCATGCAAATTGTTGGTGCCAGATTGCGTGACGATCAGGACCTGAGCGCCGGGGCGCTTGCCGTATTCGGCGCCGTAGGAGTCGCGGAGGACGTTGAATTCGCGGACGGCGTCGACGCCGAGGAGCTCTTCGCTGGTGGCGCCGGGCTGCATGTTGTTTTCGGCGGCGCCGGTGAACTCGATTCCATTGAGCAGGAAGAGATTTTGCTGCGGGCGGTTGCCGGACACGGCGAAATTATTGCCGACGGTCGAGTTGGAGACGCCGATTCCGCCGGTCTTTTCGGCCGTGTAGTTGACGACGCCGGGATTGAGAGTGAGGAGCTGGTCGTAGCTGCGGCCGTTGAGCGGGAGGTCTTTGATCTGCTGCTCGCCGACGAGGCCGGAAATATCGTTGGTCGTCAGGCTTACTTGCGACGCGTCCGCAGTCACCGTGGTGCGTTCGCTGATGCTGCCAAGGTGAAGCGTGATGGGCACGACGGCGCCCTGGCCCACGGCGAGCTGAACGCCGGAGCGGACTTCCTCAGTGAATCCCTCCTTACGCACGTGAACGGCATAGGTTCCTACCGGAAGCGACGGGACGCGGAACTGGCCTGCGTCATCGGTGACCCCGTTGCGCACTGCGCCGGTGTCTGTGTTTTCCACTTCCACTGCTGCGCCGGAGACGACCGCGCCGGAGGGGTCGGTGACTGTGCCCGAGATGCTCGCCAAATCCTGCGCTGATGCGCGAGGGAGAATCGCCGCGGCGAAGGACGCGAGAAGGACAAAGGACAGCGGGAAAGCCTGCGCACGCGGCGCGATGCGAGCGCCTGGACAGGTGCGGTTTTTCGGAGCTGCAGAGAGGGCACCGGTACCGCGGAAAACAAAAATCATCGTGGACTCCAGCCTTTCGGGAGGATCAGTTCAACGCCTTGATATACGACCCGCCGGATGCTATACACTTTAATACGGATGGAAGCGCCATAACAATACGAAATGTGATTGCGCCAGCCGCTGCTGATGCGGCCCTGCGCGGGGGAGACGGAAGCCGCTTGCGCCTTACATCGGCATGCCTTTCCCCTGCGACTTCTAGTAGAATCGCCGCCGATTGTTTCAGGAGCTTTTGTGGCTCTTACCCTCGCCGCCATCTGGCCGCAGCCCCTCAACCCCGCGCATTCTGCGCTTTTTTCCACGCTGCTTGCGGCTCTGCCGCTGATTGTTGTGCTCGTCCTGATGGGCGGACTGCGCAGGAGCGGACTTTTTTCGTCGCTGTGGGGACTGACGGTCGCGGGCGCGCTGGCCGTATTCGTGTGGCGGATGCCGGTGTTCCTGGCGGCAGCCAGCACGATCTACGGCGCCGTTTACGCCGTTTGGCCAATTTTGTGGATCGTGCTCTGCGCGCTTTGGCTTTACAACCTGACCGTCGAAACCGGGAAATTTGAACTGCTGCGGCATTGGATTGAGCAGCACGTTTCGTCCGATCCTTGCGTACAGGCGATCCTGGTGGCGTTTTGTTTTGGCGCGTTGCTCGAGGGAACCGCCGGCTTCGGCGCGCCGGTGGCCGTGACCGCGTTTTTGCTCGTGGGGCTGGGCTATGACGCAGCGCTCGCCGTGAAAGTGGCGCTCGTCGCCGACACGGCGCCGGTCGCGTTCGGGGCGCTGGGCATTCCAGTTGTTGCGCTGGCCGGCGTTACGGGCCTGGATCTGGCAAAACTTTCGGCGATGGTGGGCCGGCAAGTGCCGGTGATGTCGCTGATTTTGCCCGCGTATCTTGTTTGCGTCGTCGCAGGCGTACGAGGACTGCGCCGGACGTGGCCCGCGGCGCTCATCGCGGGCGCCAGTTTCGCCGCAACGCAGTTTGCGGTCTCGAACTACTGGGGGCCATTCACTGCGGACATATTGGCCGCGGGCCTTTCAATGATTGTATTGCTCGGATTTTTGCGGATTTGGAAACCGTCTGAAACGCCCTCGGAAGAAAGCGCAGGACTGCGCGTGCCGCCCGCTTCAGGAAAGAGGCTTTCCGCCGCGCAAGCAATGGCTGCGTGGATGCCGTGGGTTTTGCTCGCCGCGGTCGTCGTTTTGTGGTCGCTGGTGAACTTGCCCGCGAAAGGCGCGATCCCAATTCACGTGCCGCGTTTGCACAACGGCGTGCTAATCACGCTGTATCAGAAGCCGTATGCGGCGCTTTATACCTTTCAGCCGCTGGCGACCGGGACAGCCGTGCTCGTTTCGGTGCTGCTCTCGGCCGTATTTCTGCGCGCGCGGCCGGCAGTCGTGGCGCGTTCCGGCTGGAAAACGTTCTTGCAGCTTCGCACGCCCGGGTTGACCACGATTGTGATCGTCGGCATGGCCTATCTCTATAATTATTCGGGTATGGCGTATACGCTCGGCGCTGCCATGGCGCGAACCGGGCACATTTTTCCGGTATTGAGCAGTTATCTTGGATGGGTGGCTTGCTTTTTGAGCGGCAGCGATACCTCGAGCAATCTGCTCTTCGGGAATTTGCAGGTTGTAGTCGCGCACCAGCTCCACATCAGCCCGGTGCTGCTGGCCGCGACGAACTCCTCGGGCGCGGTGGCCGGAAAAATGATTTCGCCTCAGAACATCGCCATTGGAGTAACCACCGTCGGCCTTGTGGCGCAGGAAGGCAAGGTGCTCCGGTCCACTTTCTGGCACTCGGTGATTTTGGCGGCACTAATCAGCTTCCTTGCCTACGCGCAGGCCTACTGGGCCACGTGGCTTGTCCCACGCTAGCCTTGGATGCTGCCTCTTTTGTCGACAAGAGCAAGCGCAGTCGAATCGCGGTCAGATAGCCGATCAGTTGGGCGTAGGCTGCTCGATGTGGTCAATCACGATTTGCCGCACTTCGCCGGTTTGCGGCTCAAGCTTCAGTCCGAGCTGTTCCTTCAGCGCTTCGAGAAACGTGGGACCGCTATCCGCGGCGTCGCCACCCGGCGCTTTCATGCCCAGTGGAAGATCGGGAGCGAACTCGATGACGAAGTCGTAAGTCCCGCTGAGCCCCGTGCCATCGATCACGGGCCGCCCCAAATCGCCGATGAATTTCCCGGCGCCGCTGATGGCGCCCGCGATGAGGTCCATGCCAACGTCGCGCGCTCCAAACCCGATGCGGCCTGGCTTGCTCGATGGCATGAAGACAATCGACCCGCATTGGGACGGGAACCCTTCCGCCACAGTGCTTGTGGCGATCGGAAGTTCGCCCCCTGACGGCGGGCACGCGGGCGAATCCGCGGTGTGGGGCTGCAGCTGCGGGCCGAATTTGCCGGGTTTATCAAGCAGAAGCGCATAAACGGGGCCGGCGCGCGTTTCGGTGTGCAGCGCAAGCTTGAAGCGGTGAGCGAGAAGAGATTGCATCATCAAGCGGAACTGGTCTTTCGTAGGATTGCCGGAAGCGCGTGCATCGATGTCAAAGAAGCCGGTAAGCGCCCACTTCGGGAGTTCCTGCGTGAGCGGCTGTAATTCGCCGGGCGAGAGCTTATACGCGAACGTAATGTAAACGATCAGCGGCCAATGCGCAGCCTGAAATAATCCGCCGGTCGGAGAGAACGCGTCGCCGGGCGAGAGAGGAACGTTGGAGCTCGGCATGACGCGTGAACCAGCGGAAGCAGACTCGCTCTGCTTTACGGAGGCTACATCGAACTCAAGATGGCCGCCCGCAGCCTTCTGCCATTCGGGCATGGCCGATTTCGGCGCAGACGTCGAATTGGGCGCCGCGGAGGTTGATTGTGTTTGTGCCGCGCCGAGGAATGTAAAAAGCAGCACAACCGAAGCGAGAATCGCAAACTTTTTCATGGCCAGTCGATGATAATCCTTTTCGAGCAGAGAACCGCTCGTGGAGCGAGTGAGTTCAAGACGGGTATCGAGAGGGCACACCTCTCAGAGCGAGTTTGGCGAAGGGCTGCGCCGCACGTCTAAGCATATGAGAGAAGGCACCTTGGGAGGATTTTTCTGACCCAAACTGACCATTTTGGCCCGCGCCAAACCCGCATTCCGCCGCCATGGATCGTTGGGATGTCTATTTTCCCGTTCGGCTTGGTGATGGGCTTCACGATCACCGCGCTGCCTTTCCTCCTAGTTCATATCGGGATCCCGCTTGACAAGGTGGCCGGCGTCAGCGCGACTGTGATGACGCCAACTTTCTGGGCATTCCTGCTGCAACCGCTGATGGACACCGGGCTGACGCGGCGCACCTACGGGTGGTTGACCGCCGGGATTTCAGCCGTCTGCCTGGGCGCGGCGCTGCTGGTGCTTTCACCGGCGCACCTGGGAATGGCAACGGCGCTGCTGCTGGTGGCTGAGCTTTCGATGGTGCTGTATTCCGGCGCGGTTTCGGGCTGGACGGCGCACTTTACTCCTGATGCGCGTCGCGGCTCGGTGAGCGGCTGGACCAACGTGGCGAATCTAGGGGGCGGAGCGTTAGGCTCGCTCGTGGTGATGTCATTGGTCCGGCATGTTGCGCTGCACTGGTTGGCGCTGGGCCTGGCCGTAGCCGTGCTGCTGGGAACGACCCCGACGCTGGTTTTCCCCGAACCGCGAAAATCCGCATTCCGGTTGCGGCAGATTTTTACAGCGACAATAAGCGCGACATGGCAGGCCTGCAAGACGAAGGAATGCCTAACCGGCTTCGCGCTTTTTCTCGTTCCCGCCAGCGCCGAAGCTGCCATCAATCTCTTTTCAGGCATGGGAAAGGACTTCCACACGAGCGCGGCAACGGTGATTTGGGTAACTGGTGCTGGATGCGCCGTCACCACCTCGGTTGGCGCGCTGCTGGGCGGACATATCGCAAACCGAGCCTCGCGGGGCTTTCTGTATCTTGGCGCGGGATTGGTAACCAGCTTCTGTGCGCTCGCGATGGCTCTGGCTCCGCATACGCCGGTCACGTTCATCGTCGGCGCGCTCGTTTACAACGGACTGGCCGGAGTGGTTTACGCAGCGTTCAACGCGCTGGGGTTCCAACTGACGGGCCAGCATAGTCCGGTTGCCAGCACGCAGCTGGGGCTATTTGCAGCCGCAACCAACCTCGCGATCGTGTACATGACGTGGGCCGACGGCCAGGGCTACAAGCACTTCGGTGTTCGCGGATTGCTGCTGACGGACAGCCTTGCCGCGATGATTTCAGCGATTCTGCTGCTGGTCCTGCTGCGGAGACGATTGACCAAGCCGCCAGTAGACGAGGCTGAACTGCTTGCGGATGCCACAGTCGCAACCGATTAAGCGGCGCGCTTCCGATCTACCAAAAGACCGGCAGCCCTACTTCAGATCGCGCCAGTTGGGGCCGGACTTTGTTTCGGCGAGCAGCGGAACGCGGAATTTGTGAGCGCCTTCCATCACTTCCTTGACCAGCTTTTTCAGGCGCGGAAGCTCCTTTTCGGGCGCTTCAAAAAGAAGCTCGTCGTGGACTTGCAAAATCATGCGCGCCTCGAAGCCGGCGGCGAGTTCGCGGTCAAGTTCGATCATGGCGAGCTTGATCAAATCGGCGGCGGCTCCTTGCATGGGAGTGTTCATCGCGGTGCGTTCGGCGAAATTGCGCAGGTTAGGCTGAGGCGAGTTGATTTCGGGAATGGGACGAGTGCGCCCGAAGATGTTGCGCGTGAACCCCGTTTTGCGGGTATCGGCGATTTGGCTATCGAGGAATTTCTTGACGCCGTTGTAGCGCTCGAAATAGGCGGCGATGAATTTGGCGGCTTCCTTCTGTTCGATTCCTAGTTCCTGCGCGAGTCCAAACGCGGATAGACCGTAAATCACTCCGAAATTGATCACTTTTGCGACCCGGCGATGTTCGCGCGTCTGCGCGATCGGGCCGACGCCGAAGACTTCGGCGGCGGTGCGTGCGTGAATGTCTTCGCCCGCGCGGAAGGCTTCGACGAGGATCGGATCTTGCGAGAGGTGCGCGAGGATGCGCAGCTCGATTTGCGAGTAGTCCGCGGAGAGAAGCACTCGGCCGGGCGGCGCGACAAACGCAGCGCGGATTTCTCGGCCCAGTTCGGTGCGTACCGGAATATTCTGCAGATTTGGATTCGAGGAGCTAAGGCGGCCCGTCGCCGTGCCGGTCTGGCTGAAGCGCGTGTGCAAACGGCCGGTAACGGGATGGACGAGTCGCGGGAGAGCGTCAGCGTACGTGCTCTTCAGTTTCGCCAGCTCGCGATATTCGAGAACTTTCCTGGGCAGTTCGTGCAGAAGCGCGAGTTCCTCGAGCGCTTCCGCAGCGGTGGAACGCGCCTTGGTGCGCGTTTTGCGCGGCGGCTGAAGATTCAGCTTGTCGAAAAGCACTTCGGCGAGTTGCTGCGGCGAATTGACCTTGAATTCGAGGCCGGCGAGTTCGTGGATCGACTTTTCGAGGACGCAGATTTGCTGCTCGGCGTCGCGCGAGATTTTATCGAGCGCGCCCGAATCGACGCGGACGCCCGCCGCTTCCATGCGGGCGAGAACGGGAGCGAGCGGAAGATCGATTTTTTCGTAGAGGCCGGCGAGGCCCCGCTTTTCGACCTCTTCGCGCAGAATCGGCGCGATGCGGCCCAAAAAATCGGCGCGTTCGCCGGGCGCGCCGGAAAGCGTGCAATTTAGGGTGCGAAGAACCACGTCGGCGAAGACGTGGTTAGCCGTCGTGGGGCGCAGAAGGTAAGAATAAAGCTCGGTGGCGTGGCGAATGCCGCTGACCATTTTTTTGCAGTCCCACTGATCCGGAGAAGCCACCAGACAGAAAAGTTTCGGGTCGTGAACGATCTTGGGCCGTTTCGGATCAACAAGCCAACCGGCGATGGCGGCAAGCGTCTTGTTTTCGACGTCGTTGGCGGCGGCGCGCGCGGAGCCCGCCTTCGTGGAGGCTTCGACGCCGAGGACGCGAGCGCCATAACCTTCTTCTTCTGGATCTTCGGAATCGAGATTCAGCCAGAGGGCCGTTTCTTTGCCGCGCGGGATCGAATCGAGAAACTCGGCGAATTTCGCGGGCGAATCGAGAGCGGCATAATCGGTTGAGCCTGCAGGTTGAGCGATCGGGACGGCAACTTCTTTCAGAAGCGTGGTGAAACCAAGTTCCGCATAGAGAGCGCGAAGGGCGTCGGAATCGGGCGCGACGATTTTCAGCTTGTCGAGCTCGAGCGCGACCGGGGCATCGGTGGGGATTTTCGATAGCTGCTTGCTCAGGCGGACGAACCCTGCGTATTTTTCGAGCGCCTCGCGATAATTCGCGCGCTTTACTTCGGAGGCGCGCGCGATCGCTTCTTCGGCGCCGCCGAATTGCTGGATCAGTTGGCGCGCGCCGACTTCGCCGATCCCCGCTTTGCGGCGCTCGCCGGGAGCGGGCTTTTCATTGGGATCGCGGGCCCCGGGAATGTTGTCGATCGAGTCACCCATCAGGGCCATTACGTCCGGGACCTTTTCCGGCGGAACGCCCATGAGTTCTTCGACTTTAGCGCGGTCGATGATCAAGTCGTTTTTCGCGGGATTGAGGACCTTCACGCGGTCGGCCACAAGCTGCATGAGGTCCTTGTCGCTGGTGACGATGAAAACGTCGAGATCTTCGCGGGCGGCCTGATGAGCGAGTGAACCGATCACGTCGTCTGCTTCGTAGCCGGGATATTCGAGCGTGGGAAAGCGCATGGCCTGGCAATAGCGGCGAACGAACGGAAGCTGGATCGAGAGGTCCTGGGGCATGGGCTGGCGCTGCGCCTTATACTGCTCGAAAAGCTTGTCGCGAAATGTGGGCGCGCTGACATCGAAGACAACCGCAAGGTAATCCGGGCGCAGATCCTTATTTTGCAGCAGGCGGCGCATCATTGTGGCAAAGAGATACGGCACCTTCGTCGGCATGCCGGAGGCGGTCTGGAGACGGTCCATCGGCGCGTAAAAGGCTCGGAATATGTAACCCATGGCGTCGACGAGGAACAGGCGTTTTGTTTTGGAAGCGGGCATTTATTTCTGCGTGGGCCGAAGAAATTTCAGTATAGCAGAGGAGAAACGGGAGACGCGCTGGCAGGGTTATCTCGCGCCGCGGGCACGCTCGGCCGCGCCTGGGGAGGCTAGCTCGGCAAGCTCCGCGATGTGAATCGTCAGGACGCAAGCTCGAAATGAGCCGTTTGAATCCCCACCGCGGATGCGGGGTGTTGTGTTGCGCAATTCCAGCCGTTTCACAAAGTTCGCGCCCGCGAAGGGATATACTCTTCGGCAACCCAGCCGACACGCAGAACAATTCTCGCGGAGGGGCTAATGGCTCAAACCGGCAAGCGCGTAGTACTGAAAGGCAGCAAGCGGGAAGAATTGCCCGGAGGGCGCGATACGGGCGCGGCCGATCCGAAGGAGAGAATCGTGGTAAGCGTTATATTGCGGCGGCGCTCGCCCCAAAAGGCGCAGACGGCAGCGAAGAACGCCGCGACCAAAGCCGCTCCGCGCCTGCGAAAATATTTGACGCGTGAGCAATTTGCGGTCAGGCACGGCGCCTCCGCGGCAGACATCAGGAAGATCCGCGCGTTTGCGAAGCGCTACGGACTGAAAGCGGCGAGCGAGGATCGCGGCGCTCGCACGGTAAAACTGAGCGGCACAGTAAAAGCGTTCAATCAAGCGTTCGAGACGGATTTGCGCCGCTACGAGCACAGTTCAGGGACGTATCGCGTCCGCACCGGCGCGCTGACGATTCCGGCGGGATTGAAACAGTTGGTCGAAGGAGTGTTCGGGCTCGATAACCGACCGCAGGTTAAGGCGCATTTTCGCATCCGAAAAGTGAAGCATGGCGTCCATGCGCACGCGGTGGCCGTCTCTTATTCGCCATTGCAAGTTGCAGAGGCATACGCGTTCCCTGAGGAGACTACCGGTGCGGGGCAGTGCATCGCGTTGATTGAGCTGGGCGGAGGGTACAAAACCACTGACCTGAGTGTATTTTTCAAGAATCTGGGAGTTAAAGGCCCGAAGGTGAAGGCGGTTTCCGTGGATGGCGGGAAGAACGCTCCGACGGGCGACTCGAGTGGGGCGGATGGCGAAGTCGAATTGGATATTGAGGTTGCGGGCGCGGTCGCGCCGGGCGCACAGATCGCGGCATACTTCGCGCCCAACACGGACCAGGGGTTTATCGATGCGGTGACGACCGCGGTGCACGACACGAAGCTCAAGCCCTCGATCATTTCGATTAGCTGGGGCGGGCCGGAAAATTCGTGGACGGCGCAGGCGCGAGACGTGCTGAATGCGGCCTTCGAAGATGCGTCGACGATGGGCGTCACTGTGTTGGCCGCGTCCGGGGACAATGGAGCTTCGGACGGGGATTCGACGGGGACGCCGACGGTCGATTTTCCGGCTGCGAGTCCGTATGCGATCGGATGCGGCGGAACGAGGCTGACGCTTTCCGGAAGGTCGATCGCCAGCGAACAGGCGTGGAACGAGCTTGCGTCGAATGAGGGAGCGACCGGCGGCGGCGTGAGCGAAAACTTCACATTGCCCGGTTATCAGAAGGGTGCGAATGTGCCGAAAGCGCCGAATGGGTTCGTGGGCCGCGGCGTGCCGGACGTGGCGGGTAACGCCGATCCTGAGACCGGGTACAGCGTCGTCGTGGATGGAGACCAGACGGTGATCGGCGGAACGAGCGCGGTGGCGCCGCTGTGGGCGGGGTTGCTGGCGCGGATCAATCAGTCGCTGGGGAAGAACGTTGGTTACGTGAACGCACTGCTTTACTCGTCCCAAGCGAAGGCCACGTTTCGCGACATAACCTCCGGCAGCAACGGGACATATTCTGCCGGGCCGGGCTGGGACGCTTGCACCGGGCTCGGCACGCCCGACGGCGCCGCACTATTGGCCGCTCTGGAGTAGCGGCCAGATAAGTTCGCGCTCCGCGGCTGGTTGCCGTGGGCGAGCAAGCCAGCGGGCGGCAACCTCAAGAGACTAAGGGGGATGTGTAATATTCGGGGAGCGGGCTGCGTATCAGCTTATGGAACGACGGAAGACTGCCGGAGAGATGAACTCGACGGAGCTGGCTGAGCTGCTGTCGCGGGTGCGGGCGGGCGATGCGGATGCCTGGGGCGAACTGTATCGCGGTTACGCACCGGCGATCTTCCGGTTCTGCCGGAGGGCGCTGCCTTCGCGCGAGGACGCCGAAGATGCGACGAATGAGGTGTTCATGAAGGTGCGGCAAAAGCTCGGGACCTACGACGCTTCGCGGCCTTTTACGGCCTGGCTGTACAAGGTCGCCAGCAATCATTGCTGGGATATGTTGCGGCGACGCAGAATCCGCCAGGACCTGGAAACGGGCGACGTAGACACGCTTCCTCTGGAGCACCCCGACCCAGGACAGCTCGAGCGTTTGCAGGCGGAGCATACGAGCAAGGAAGTGCGCGCCGGGCTCGATAAGCTGCCCGATCGTGCGCGCATGGCGCTGGTGCTGCGTTACTTTAGCGACATGAGTTACGACGAAATTGCTGAAACCCTTGGCGTGCGGCGCGCGTTTGTAGGCGTATTGCTGCTGCGGGCGCGTCACCAGCTGAGAGAGATCTTGCAAGGCGGCGGGGAGTCTGCACATGAGGCGACCGCCGGAGGAAGGCTATGACGCAACAGGAAAATGGACCGGCCCCGAGCCCTCACTTCGATGAAATGACGGGGTTGCTCTACCTCGAGCAACAGCTGGACGACGTTCACTCGAAAACCATCGAGGAACATGCGAACACCTGCTCCTCTTGCCGCGAATTGCTGCGCGTGCTGAAAAACGAAAGCGTCTGGCTGCGCGAAGCCGTGATGGCTGAAGAGGAGCCGATTCCCGCGCGCCTGGTTGGCGAACCGGAGCGCAAGACGTCAATGTGGGGGTGGTTTGCGACGCTGGGATTCGGGGCGGCCGGAGCTTATACGCTTTGGAGCGGACTCGTCGAACCCTGGTTCACGCAGGCTACGAACATGGGCTTCACCCAAGGAAACTTTTTAACCATGCTCTTTTTCAGCGGCGCCTTCTGGAGCGGATGGACCGAGGTCGACAAAGCGGTTGAGTTCCTTGCCATGGTGACGCTGGGAGGCGTCGCAATATGGGCGCTGCGCCGCTACTTTCGCAAGCAGGCGGGCGTGGCGGCGGTGATGGGCATGCTCGGCCTCGCGCTGATCGTGCCGTTGCCGGCGCATGCGGCTGAAACTACTCACGGCGACCCCAATTACACCCTGCCCCAAGGCGCTGAAGTGAAGAGCGATCTAGTGGTTACCGCCGACCACACCCAAATCGACGGCACGGTCGACGGCGACCTGATCGTTTTTTCGCGCGACGTGGAGGTGACCGGCCATGTGGGCGGCGACATCCTCGATTTCTCGCAGGAACTGCGCATGAACGGTACCGTGGACGGGAACGTGCGCGCGTTCTCGCGCTCGCTGATAGTGAACGGCTCTATCGCCAAAAATCTTATGGCGCTTGTTCATACCCTCGAAGTCGACCAGCGGTCCACTGTTGGCGGCTCGGCCACGCTGTTGGCGGCTGATGCTACGCTCAGCGGGCCGATTAAGGGCGATATCCTGGCCTTGGCCGGGCAGCTCGAGATTGACGGCACGGTCGGTGGAAATGTAGATGTTCGCGGCGCAAATCTGACCATCGGCCCGGCTGCAAGCATCGCAGGGCGCACCGCATTCAAGGGCCCGAATCAGCCCGACGTCGCCGCCGGCGCAAAATTGGCTTCTCCCATCGTGGTGACTATCGAAAAGCCGACACCGGAATATTCCACTTGGCGTTATTACTGGCATCAGACGCTGCGCTGGGGGGCGGCATTTCTGCTGGGACTGGTGATGTTCCTGCTGGCGCCGGGTGAGTTTCTCGATGCCTCAAGTTCGGCCAATAAGGTTGGGCTGTCGATGGGGATCGGGCTTCTATTCCTGGTGGGTTTGCCGGTGGCCGCGTTTATCGCGTGCATCACCATCGTCGGACTGGGATTGGGCATCGTGACATTTCTTGTTTATATTGTCGCTGTCTATATGTCTCAGATCTTTGTGGGTGAATGGCTCGGCGAAAAGATCCTTGGCGCCGGAGTCGGCATTGGCCCGGTGCTGGCAAGACTCGCTCTTGGTCTCGCAGTCCTGCGCGTGATTCGCGTCATCCCCTTCGTCGGGCCGTTGAGCATGTGGGTGGTGATCGTGTGGGGATTGGGCGCGTGGGTTTTGACGCAGCACAAAAGAGTGCGGCACCAGATTGCCGCGGCGTAACAGGCGAGCGACGATGTTGCTCTTCAATCCCCGACACCGCCGTTCACCACTTGATTGGCGGACGGCGCCCTCGCCGCCGGATCGGGAAATCGGCTCGCATCCGCCGCAAACCAGCGGAGAGCCGGCTTGAGCGCAGGCGCGCGGTTGCAGGAGATCCTTGCCGGATTCCAGCGCTCCTTCTGGGTCGCCAACTTCACAGAAATTTTCGAGCGCCTCGCCTATTACGCGACGCTGGCCGTGCTCGCGATTTTCCTCAACGAGCAGCTCCACTTCTCCGCGGAACTCACCGGCTCGATCATCGGCATCTTCGGCCTCGTCGTCTATTTTCTGCCCACGGCCGGGGGCGCCTTGGCTGACCGCTTTGGTTTTCGCCGCGCCCTGCTTTTCGCATTTTTCATCATGACGATCGGGTATTTCCTGCTCGGATCGCTTTCCGCGCCGTGGATGCAATCTATTCGTCACGCCCTTGGAGATAAATGGCTTGTGATCCTGGTGCTTTTGATCCCAGCTCTTGGACCGGCGACCGTGAAGCCTTGCGTCGCCGGAACCATTGCCAGAGCCTCCAACGAGACTTCTCGTTCGATGGGCTATTCGATCTATTACACGCTGGTCAACGTCGGCGGTACGCTCGGGCCTTTGCTGGCCTATCTCGTTCGAAGGCGCCTCGGGCTGGGCATGGAGAACGTGTTTCGCACTGCGGCGCTCAGCGTTTTCCTGATGTTTTGGGTGACGCTATTCTTCTACCACGAACCGCCAAAACGGGACGGAGAGCAGGTGTCGAGCGTCGGCGTCGCGATCCGGAATCTATTCGAGGTCCTTGGGAACGGGCGCTTCGTTGCGTTTTTGCTGATCACCTCAGGCTTTTACATCGTCTGGTGGCAGATCTACATCATGGCGCCGCTCTTCATCCGGCGATTTGTGAATCCCGATGCGAATACGGATGCTTTGCTTGCAATTGAAGGCCTGGCGGTCATTTCCTTGCAGATTTTGGTCACTTATGTCACGCGAAGAATGTCAGCCGTACCGACGATTTCGCTCGGGTTTCTCATTACGGGCCTCGCGTTCATTCTCATGGCGATACACCCCAGCGTCTTTTCGTTCGCGGTGATGCTGGTGGTGATTGCGCTCGGCGAAGTCACGCAGGCATCGCGCTATTACGAATACTGTTCTCGATTGGCGCCGCCGGGGCAGGAAGGCCTGTACATGGGCTACGCATTTCCGCCCATCGGCCTTGGAGCCTGGGTCGGCGGCCTTATGGGCGGCTGGCTGCTGCACGAGTTTGGCGATGTGCTGAAACGCCCCACTGAGATGTGGTGGCCCGTCGTAGGCGTAGGCGTCGTCACCGCCGGCCTGATGCTGCTCTACGACCGCGTGCTGCGGCCGGCGCGTGCGGTTGAGGCAGACGCAAAGGCGTGACGGTTCCCCCGAGCGCTTACTTTGCCCCGAGTCTCGCTAGCGGCGCAGCTGCGAAATCGTTTATGCATTTTTAATCGCGGTGCTCGTTTACCCCCCTTCCTGACCGCGATTAGAAATTTTTCCGTTCTTTATTTTCAGCGACTTAGGCCGATTTTTAATTTTATTCATTTGCGATTAGAAAAAATGAATAACGCCTTCGCCTTTCATGCGCTTTTTCCGCCTCGAAAGAGCTGTTTTACTATCGATTAGAAATTTGGATCTATTGCAAATACAGGAGTTGCGGCGTTTTCTAATCGCAGCGATATCGATTAGAAGTTGGCGCTTTTTGAGGGCCTTGGGAGACGGCCCGTAGGCAGGCGGAATGCCGCTTGTTCGGCGATCAGCACCTGCGGCCACGGTTGGCATGACTTTGAATTGAGCAGTAAGTTTACCACAGGTTGACGTCTCCTGTCAACGTATAAATGTGTGTCAAATCGGAGACAGTGGGGGACTTCAGAGAGTTTCCCAGACGGACGAGAAAACCGGTGCTTCGGCGAAGAGGGATTAGTTACACTCGCGGCGTCGATATGGGTGGTGACATGGCCGGGAAGATGTCTGGCGGCATGGCTGAG
>DATJOL010000071.1:0-50794 GCA_035507075.1 Candidatus Aquilonibacter sp.
CGCACAATGCCGAGGCAAAACCTTTTGCGTGGACCAAAAGCGCCGAGGAAATCCTGGCCAGCATCGCCCGCTTCGCCCAGCGCACGGCGGATGCCCACGCCACGGAACTTATGTCATGAACCAATGTTACAGGACACTAGACGAAAACGCCATAAAAGATTGGTGGCAAGGAATGGGACTTGTCCGCGACGGCCAGCTGTTTCAAGGCCCGTTGCTGCCCTGGAAGACGCTCGATCAAAATTGTTCCACGATCGTCGCAAAGGCCTTGAGTGTGGGCGGCGGCGAGAAATTCGCCAGTTGGTATAAGTCTCGCAGCATCGTCTGGACGCCGGCCAGTGTGCTTCAATACGCCCTTTCCATCCAGACCGGCATCAACGCCGGGCGGCAAAAATGAATTCGCCGCACGCTCGGCTTCCCTGTTCCGGGCGTTCGCCCAGCGTTCACCACCCGGTCACCCGCGCGCACGCGCCGCCGAAATTTTATTGTCAGCACGCTAACGGAAGAGCTAATATTCCGCCCATGAAAACCAACCGGTTTGCTCTTTTGATGGCGGCTGCGGCTGCGCTCTGCGCACCTGCCGCTCTGATGGCGAAGCACGACATTGGCGATTACGCGCTCCGCCTGCATATCTATCAAACCAATTGGAACCACAACGTCTACGGTTATCACGCCTTCGGCCGCGCCAATCTCTTCGACGAGCATGGTGCGCCCCACGGCGTCGAATACACTTACGACTGCGAAGACCATCTGATGGCGTCCAACAGCAACGAGGCTTATCCGGCAAGGTGGAAAAAATCAGGTCAATCGATCGAAGTCATCTTCGGCGAAATCGGCCAGAAGCCTGGCGACTTTCACGCCTGCGAGTTCAAGCTGGCCATGAAGTCCTTCGTCTTCTATCGCCACAATGGCATGGTTGACACCGAGAGCCCGCAAGATTTCATGGCGCATAACTCGGATCAAGCCCCAACGCCCGGCGCGACTGACGTGCCGGTCGCGGCAAACCCATCGCATCGATACTAGCGGCTGGTCCGCGTTCGGTGCGTTCCTTGCTTGTCACGAAAAGCCGGGCAAGAAAATACGCCGGCGCTGCTTAGAGATTCGGAAAGCGCGGAACCGAATTCGCCGCTCCCCGGATGCTCTCAATTTCCGCCGCGATGCCGTAGGGTTCCTCCACCGAATTTACGTCTTCGCAGCGTAACACCTTGGCGGACCCGCTAAACAGCGGCAGCGTCTCATTGCGGTGTTCGTCGTCAAAAAGCACGCGAAATTTGAATTTTGAGCCGACGCGGCGGCGCCGCTCACTGCGGAAATAGATGCCCGCAAGTGACAAGTTCCCAATCGAATAGACGTTGTGCCCGGCGTTTGCGTCCGGTGCCTGCCTGGCGCGCTTATCGACGAGAATCTCAAGCTCGAATTTGCTGCCCGGGAATCGGTCGGCGCGCCTTCGGTCAGGCACATAGGTGCGATCAGGGTCTCGAATCATGTCTGCCTTGGTCGACCACGAAAGCTGGGGTACCACTACGGCTAGAACTATCGTACGCACCTGATAGGCCGCAGCCAATAGTACGAAAGGGTATGCGGTACTACTGCGGGCTTTACCACAATGTAATACATTCGGCAAAAGCCAGCTGTTAGTGAGTGTACCATGTACTAAACAGGGTGATATTGTCGGCGATCAGAAAGAGCAGCCGGCGAAACTGTCAGCCGGATTCCGCGGCCGTATGCGCGGCTGCGCCGGACTTGCGTACTGCGCAAACCGCGCGCGCGGCGGCGATCACTCCTCCAGTTCCCGAATCATCCCAAGACTCAAGAAGCCCACTCGATGGTCGCGATCCCGCGGATGCGGGATGCGCGGGCCGGCCTCCCCTCCTACTTGGCTTTGCTCCACGCGGGGTTTTCCATGGCCCCGGACATGGGTACCGGAGCGGTGGGTGCGTTTGGTTCCGGGACGTGGTAAAAGGTGCGGTTGGGGCGCGTGGATCGGGGGAGGAGGCAGAAAAGCACGGAGGCAAAGAAGCAGCGGGACCGAAAAATGAGTCACGGTAGCTCGGAGAAGCGGTGAGGCGAGAGAAAAGCGGGCGGGGAAGCGGAGAGGCAGGCGGACTTCATTGGGATTCGGGGGGAGGCTTGAGAACGATGCGGATTGGGCTGCTCATGATTGCGTGTTTGTTTCTGGCGGTGACGGCGGAGGCGCAGGCGGGAGGAGCTTCGCAGGCCCCGGCAGCGAGTGCGGCAAGTAATGCTGCGACGGAGGGGCGCCGGCCAGCGGCTCCGGTTAGCGCGGAGGATATGATCGCGCCGACGATTTTACTTTGGGAGAACGGTGCACCGGAAGCGGCGGGCGACACCGTGGCGGATAAGCCGACGCTGACGATTTTTCGTGCGACAGGGCGCGGGCCGCACCCGGCGGTGATTGTGGCGCCCGGCGGGGCGTACATTCATCTCGCGATGACGTACGAGGGGCGCGATGTGGCGACGTGGCTCAACTCGCTGGGGGTGACCGCGTTCGTGCTGCGATACAGGCTGGCGCCTTATCATTATCCGGTCGAGTTGGAGGATGCGCAGCGAGCGATCCGGCTGGTGCGCGCGCGAGCGGCGGAATTTGAGATCGATCCGGCGCGGGTGGGAATGATGGGGTTCTCGGCGGGCGGGCATTTGACTGCGACCGCGGGCACACATTTTGACGCGGGGAATCCGAACGCGAGCGATCCGGTCGATCGCGAGAGCAGCCGACCAGATTTCCTGATTCTGGCATATCCCGTGATTTCGTTTCAGGCAAGCACGCTGGGTACGACAGATGTGTTGCACGCAAACGGCAATTCAGGACTGAATCTGCTCGGGCCGAATCCCGATCCGAAATTGCTCGACGAGCTTTCAGACGAATTGCGGGTGACGGCGCAGACGCCGCCGACGTTCATTTATCACTGCACGACGGATCACACGGTGCCGGTAGCGAGCAGCGTGGCGTTTTATCTGGCGTTGCATAAGGCCGGCGTGCCGGTGGAGATGCACATTTTCGAAAACGGCGCGCATGGGGGCGGATTGGCTTTTGGCGATCCGGGGCGCGGGATGTGGCCGATGCTGCTGGAAAACTGGCTGCGAGGGCGGGGAATTATCGGAGTGGCGGCGGGCAAATGAACGATTCATTGCTGCCGTGTTGCAGAATTGTTGGCGTCAGCGTTGGTCGGGCGTTCGTGGTATTGCGGTTTGTTTCGCCGGGGTTTGTACTCGACACATGCCGGCAGTAAATAGAGCCTCCAAGAAGAGGCGCGGCAGAATTCGTGTGGAGGTGCGAACATGGCGGAGCAGAAGAATCAGAGCACGGAGCAATCGGATCGGGAGCAGGGTTCGACCGCGATACAGCGCGAGCAGTCTGGTGGCAGCCGCGGAAGCGAATCGCGGGGAATCGAGCGGAGGCCGGAAGGACGCGGAACGTATCCATCGATTTTTTCCGTGAGTCCGGGCGAATTTTTCACGATGAGTCCGATCACGTTGATGCGGCGATTTACGGAGGATATCGACCGGGCGTTTGGTTTGAGTTCGATGGGCGAGCGGGAATTTGCGTCGCCTGACGAACTCGGCTGGGTGCCGCGCGTTGAAGTGCAGAGGTCAGGCAACAATTTGCAGATTCATGCGGAGCTGCCGGGCGTGAGGGAGAGCGACGTTCGTCTGGAGGCGACCGAGAACGGCTTGGCCATTCAAGGCGAACGGAAACGCGAGCAGACGAGTGAAAAGGGAGGATGGCACAGGTCGGAGTTCAGCTACGGACAATTCTACCGGCTGATTCCGTTGCCGGAAGGTGCGCAGATCGATCAGGCGAAAGCGAGTTTCAGCAACGGCGTGCTCGAAGTGACGGTGCCCGTGCCGGAGCCGGCGAACAAGCGTCGGCAAATCCCGATTGGAACGTCGAGCGAGACGCAAGCGGGGCAAGCGTCGACGAGCGGAGGCGGCGAGCGGGCGCGGACGGCGTCGGGAGGAAGGTAGGACCGGCTGGAATTCAGATCGGCAAAATGTTTGGGGCCTTCGCGAAATGGCGCGGAGGCCCCGAACTGTTTTAATATGCCTCACGGACAATGGCGAAAAAGCGAAAGCGGTGCATCCGGTGAGATGCCTCTCGCGCATGTTTGAAAGCCTTACGGCATGAGGCCGGGCGAGCAGAGAATTTTGTGGTTTGCAAATCGGCTGCGGGGATTTATGCTTTAGGGTCTCAAGGAAGGGGAAGTCCGCAGTCGAAAATGCCTGAAAGACCCGATTCAATTAAATCCGAAGTGATTTCAAGTCGCACGAATTCAGCGGGAGTTATTTCGCGGGGCGCGTACCGGTTTGCCGTGCTGACGGCGTCCGTCACGGCTGTGCTGTTAATGGCCGGCGCGCTTGTTACGAGCAACGACGCGGCCGATTCTGTTCCGGATTGGCCCCTCTCCTGCGGGCTGAGTATCGGCAAGTCCTCGTGCCTGATTCCGCCGATGATCGGCGGGATTCGTTTTGAATACACGCACCGCCTGATTGCCGCAGCGGTTTCGATCCTGACGTTGATTTTGGCCGTGTGGATTGCGCGGACGGAGAAGCGTCCGCTGGCGCGAAAACTCGGCTGGACGGCACTGGGGCTGGTGATTGCACAAGCGATCCTTGGGGGCATTCGGGTGCTCGAGGGGCATCCCGCGATTACGGCGACGGCGCACGCGGTGCTCGCGCAAATATTTTTCATCACTCTCGTGGGGTTGGCGCTCTATCTGAGCCCGTGGTGGCAACGCGACCTGCCGCAACTCGATGACAACGCACCACCCACGGCGCGCGGCGTCACGTTGTGGACCACAATTGTGATCTTTTGCCAGCTCATTTTAGGAGCTGCATTTCGCCACGGCGCGTTCGGTCTGACGCCTCATTTAATTGGAGCGGGCGTGGTGACGGTGATGGTGGTGCTGGCCGGGCGCGTGGTTAAGAAGCGTTTCGGGAAAGTGCCGGAATTGCGCCGAGGCGTGGTTTATTTGCACGCATTTTTCGGAATACAGATTGTGCTTGGGGGGCTGGCGTGGTGGGCCATTAATGCCACGGCCGATTACGCACAGCCGACTCCGCTTTACGTGATCCCGACTGTGGCGCACGTGCTGGGAGGAGCGTTGACACTGGCGGCTTCGTTGCTTCTGACTCTTAAGTGCTATCGTTTGATCCGGCCGGCAATAGCGGTTACCGCTGGATCCACACAAGGTGTGAGAGCATGAGCGATAACGCGGGCAGAGTGCGCGCGGCGATGGCGTCGCGTGAGGGCGCGAGTGCGTCGAGCAAGGCTTGGTCGTATGTGGTGCTGACCAAGCCGGACGTGACGTTTCTGGTGGTGATCACGACGGTCGCGGGATTCTACCTGGGTTCGAGCGGCGCGCTGAATTGGATTCTCCTGCTGAACACGCTGCTCGCTACGATGCTGGTGGCCGGTGGGACTGCGGCGCTGAATCAATACGTGGAACGCGATATGGACGCGGTGATGCGGCGGACGTCGGGACGGCCGTTGCCGACGGGACAACTCCAACCGCGCGATGTGATGATTTTCGGCGTTGGAACGATCGCAGCGGGCGCGCTGTGGTTGGCGCTTGCCGTGAACTGGATTGCCGCGCTGGTGGCGCTCTCGACCACGGTGCTGTATCTGGGCGCGTATACGCCGTTGAAGACGCGGACGCCGCTTGCGACAGCCGTCGGCGCGATTCCGGGGGCGCTGCCTCCGCTAATCGGATGGGCTGCGGCGCACGGTTCGTTGTCGGCGGGCGGATGGGTGCTCTTCGCGATTCTTTTCTTCTGGCAATTTCCGCACTTCATGGCGATTGCGTGGATGTATCGCGAGGATTACGCGCGGGCGGGCATCAAGATGCTGCCGGTGGTCGATCCAAAAGGTGATTCGACGTTCCGGCAGATCGTAACGACGTCTGCCATCCTGGTTTGGGTGAGCGCGTTACCGAGCGTGATTGGGATGACGGGTATCGGATACTTTTTCGGGGCGCTTGCGCTGGGAATGCTGCTGCTGCAGGTGTCACTGTGGGCCAATCGGCGGCGGACGAATGCGCGCGCGAAGTGGCTGATGCATGCGACCGTGGCGCACATTCCCATTTTGCTTTGCTGGATGATCGCGGACCGGCTGGCGCATTGATCGCGCGCCGGACACGCGCAGACGTTTCGGGCAAGAAACACGTTTACCACGCTTTCTGATCCGTCCACGGCGCTATTTGCAATCCAGTGCGCTCGCTCCCCGGAGTGGACGCGTCTTTGAACGGGCTCGCGGCAATTTTTCTGGTCATCGGGTTCTTCTATTCCAGGGGTTTGTCGAGGGTGAAGGCGTACATGCTGTCGCCGGCGATGGCTAGGAGGTACTGCTTGCCGTCGAGCATGTAAGTGATCGGGCCGGCGGTTTCGGGCGCCATGAGGGCTGCGTGCCAAAGGATTTTGCCATTCGCTGGGTCGAAGGCGATTACGTAATCGCTGTTGCTCGTAAAGAGAAGTTTGCCGGCCGTGGTAAGCATGGCGGCCGCGCCACCTCCGCTGGGCCATTCGTGGCGCCAAGCGGGCTTCCCGGTTTTGTAATCGAGCGCGAGGAGCGCGGCGCCATCGCCGCCGAGGCTTGAGTCCACACCGGCCCAACCCTCCGGGTGATCGTCCGTGTCCGTCTCATAAAATTCGCTCCAGGACGTGCTCGTGCCGACGTAGAAAAGCCCCGTTTGTGGGTCGAAACTCGGGGCCGGCCAATTGGTTGCGCCTCCGGTTGGCGGCGAGACGAGAGTGCCGTCCGGTGCAGGATATTTCGCGGGATTTGGAATCGGCTGACCGATCGAGTTGATCCCTTTCGCCCAATTGAGCGAATCAATGAGCGGCGTGGTGACGATGTCTTTGCCGTTGGTGCGATCAAGCAGGAAGTAATAGCCATTGCGGCTGGCTTGCGCGAGCAGCTTGCGCGGACGGCCGTCGATGGTGCCGTCGATCAGAACGGGGGATTCGGTTGCGTCCCAATCGTGCGTATCGTGGGGCGAAACCTGGAAATACCACGCCATTTTGCCGGTGTCAGGGTTGAGCGCGGCAATCGAGCAGGTGTAAAGGTCGTCGCCCATGCGGCTTTGACCGGCCATGACGGGATCTGGATTGCCGGTGCCGAGGTAATAGAGATTCAACTGAGGATCGTAAGAGCCGGGAATCCATGTGGTGCCATTGCCGCGTTCGGCGGCATATTCATCGGGCCAAGTGTCAAAGCCGGGCTCGCCCTTGCGTGGCGTGGTGTTCCACTTCCATTGCAGCTCGCCGGTTTCGGGATCGCGCGATTCGAAAAAGCCGGGGTTATCGATGTGATCGCCGCCGATGCCCACAAGGATGTGATTGCCGACAACAATCGGCGCGGCAGTGGATGTGTAATCGAGCTTGGGATCGACGATCTGCATTTTCCAGCGTTCCTTGCCGGTGCGCGCGTCGAGGCTGATGAGATTGCTATCGGGGCTTTCGAAGTAAAGCCAGTTGCCGTAAACACCGACGCCACGATTGCCGATGGTGCTGCCGGTATTCGGCGGATAGACGTAATGCCAAATTTCGCGTCCGGTAAGCGCGTCGACAGCCCAGACGTTGTTCGGCGAGGAGAAATAAAGAACGCCATTAATCATCAGTGGCGTGGCTTTAATCACGGAGCCGCCTTCGCTGGCACTGAAACGCGACGCCCACGCGAGCGAGAGCTGGTTCACGTTTGCGGAATTGATCTGCGTGAGCGAGCTGAAACGGCGGGCGGAGTAGTCGCCGTTATACGTGGGCCAGGAATCGCCGAGCGGCTTGAGGATGGCCTTGGGATCGAGGTCCTGCGAAAAAGCGACGGCGGCCACGAGTGCGAGCACAAGCAGCGGGAGCAGACGGCGAACGTTCATTTTATTTTTCATTTCAGGGTCGCCAAGTATGCGGTGATGTCGTGGACTTCTTCGTCCGTATACGTGCGCAGCAACTCGACATGAGTTTTCAGAGGATCGTTGACGACGACTTTCGGGTCGGTGGGGCCGCGGCGGGGGAAGGTGTGCAGCACGCCGTCAGAATCACGCAGGGAAACGAAGAAATCGTCGATGCGATCGAGAGCGCCGGAAAAGGACTTTCCGTCGGGCAAGGTGACGGTAACCGTTGTTTCGCCGCGCGTATCTGCGGGAGTGGCAGCAGCCGGGCCGCGCCCGAAACCGCGTCCCCGGCCGAATCCGCTGCGTGGATCAAGCCAGCGCTGCTGCAGCGCATGCGGGTCATATTTCGCGCCGATGCCGGCGAGGTCGCCCGTGGGCGAGTGGCAAGTGCTGCATTTCCCGGCACCGTTGAAGTAGGCTTCGCCCTTTTGCGGATCGCCAGTAAGAATGTCGCGGAAGGCGTAGGTGGTGCGGTGATCGGCGGCGTAAAACTGCACGTGCAGCCAAGCGATGACGTCAGAAATCTGAGGGTCGGTCAGCGTCGATTTGGGCATGCCCTTGTCCGGTTCGCCGTCGCGGATGACGGGGGCGAGGAGATTGCCGTTGTCGTCATCGATCAGGAGGGCAGAGCGGATCAGGTCAGCGCCCTGAGCGGTGCCTTTGGCGGTCATGCCATGGCAAGTGCCACAATTGGCGCGATAAAGTGTCTCGCCGCGGGCGACTGCAGCGGGATCTTCGTGCGAGCCCTGGATTGCGGCTCTCGTGCCTTCGACGTTTTCGTCGGCGGGGTTCGTCTGATCCGCGGTTTGCCCCCGCGAAGCCGAGGTGAATCCAATAAAGATAAGCGCGGCAGCCGCCATAATGAGGCCGACGCTTCCCCTGTCCGACAATCTCCTCAAACCTTCCCTCCTCGCTGATTCTGCCGCAGACTATATATCCATTCGGACAGGAAGACAAATGGGAGGGCTAAAAACGCCAGATTGCGGGCGAGAAGCGACGGGTCGCGTTGTGCGCGATTGCGGCGCAAGGCGCAGGGGCGAAGCGAGCTTGCTGCGGCGCGCGAAGGGGCGTACCCTCTGCGTGGACTTTTCCATAATTCGCGGGAAAGGAATTGCCTATGCATCGACGGTCGTTTCTGAAGGCGCTAGCGGGCGCTTCGGCCGCGAGCGCGGCCCTGCCGAGATTGGCGCTGGCTTCGCTGCCGAAGGCGAAAGTGACGCGCATTCGCATCTGGAAGCCGCCCGATTTCAATCCACTTTTCAATCAGAGCAACATGCTCGTCACGGTGGAGACCGACGCGGGGATCACGGGCATCGGCGAAGGCGGCGCGAAGGACACGCTCGAGCAATGCGCAGGCTTCCTTGTTGGACAGGACCCTTTGCGAATCGAAGAGGACTGGCAGCGGAATTACATGGCGTATTTTTATCCGCCGGGAACGGAGAAGCTGGATGCATTGGGTGCTCTCGATTTGGCGCTTTGGGACATCAAGGGCAAAGCGCTGGGCGCGCCGGTTTACCAAATGCTCGGCGGCGCGGTGAGAAATTATTGCGAGTGCTACAACACGGGCAACGTCACGCCGAAGCCTGGACCCGGCGGCGCCAAGCCGACGTTGAAGGATCGCGTGCAGGCGACGATCGCGGCAGGCTACAAGCTTTACCGGATTGGAGCAGGCGATCCGCAGGGCGATGTGTGGAATGTCCGCGAGAGTATTTTGCAGCTTGCAAACGATGCGAAACAGATTCGCGAAGCACTCGGGCCGAGAGGCGAATGGAGCGTCGATTTTCACCAGCGCTTTGAATACGACGACGCGCTGCTCGCTTGCAGAATGATCGAGGAATATCAGCCGCACCTGGTGGAGGATCCGGTTCGCGCGGAGCATTTTTTGCAAGACATTCCCAAACTGCGGCAGATGACGGACGTCCCGATCGCGGCCGGCGAAGAGTGGGGCTGGCGCTGGGATTTCAACAAGCTCGTGGAGGATCACGATATCGATTATTGCCGGGCGACGCTGCCAAACGTTGGCGGGATAACAGAATACACGCGAGTCATGGCGCTATGCGAGACGCACGCCGTGGGAATGGTGCCGCATTTCACCGGGCCAGTGGCGGAAGCTGCGCTGGTGCATTGCCTGGTGACGTACCCGCTGGCCGTTTTGTTCGAATACAACTATGCAAATCGCAAAATTCCGTATCTGCCCGAATACACGGATTTCAAGGAGGGAAAACTCTATCCCAATGACCGGCCCGGGCTGGGTGTGACGATCGATACGAGCCCGTTGACTATGATCAGCGAAATAAGAGAGCCCGCACCTGCTCGGCCGATTTATCAACGGCCGGACGGTTCCTTGACGCACTGGTGACAATGCGCGCGATCCAGAAAGAAGGTTGACACTGGCGGAACATCGTAATAAAAGGAGGCCCTCCAGGTAACTTGCTCGGAACACATTCGTGCGCGCTTCCGATGAGGATCGCGTATCCGATCCTCGGGCACTTCGGGATGCGTGCGACCCAGGGAGGGCCGAGTGAAAACGTGTTTGCGCGGGCTGCGAAGCTCCTTTGTCTGCCGAGTTTTGATCTCGTCGGTCGTTTTCCTCTTTCTCCTCGCATTGCGAACATCGTGCCAGGCTTCGGCGGGACCGCTGGAAGCGCCGGTGCACGAAGCAGACGCTTCGCCATTGGCGGCGCTTTCGCATCCGCTGCGCACGAGCGTGAATATGGTGCTGCTGCCGGTGAGGGTGTTCGATCCGGAGGAACGCCTAGTTACCGGATTGAAGGCGAGCGCGTTCGAAGTCTTCGAGGATAAGAAACAGCGCGAGATCGAATATTTCTCGACGGAAGATTCGCCGTTGAGCGTTACGCTTTTGCTCGACCTGAGCGGGAGCATGGCAAACAAGTTTGATATCGAGCGCGAGGCGATCTCGCAGTTCTACGCGAATGCGAATGCACGCGACGAATATTCGGTGATCACGTTTGCGGATAATCCGCATGTGATCGCGCATTCGATCCAGTCACTCGACGAGATCGAGGCCAGCCTCGACGGAGAAAAACCCCACGGAAATACGTCGCTGATCGATGCCGTGTGGAGCGGCGCCGACCTGATGCGCACGGCAGAGTACGAGCGGCGGTATTTGCTGCTTATCACGGACGGGGGCGACAACTACAGCCGGCACAGCATGCGCCAATTGGTGAGGAAACTCGAAGAATCGGACGTGGAGGTTTACGCGATCGGGATTTTCGATGCGGGCGCGTTCAAGACGGTGGAAGAGGCGATGGGCAGAAGGTGGTTGCAACGGATTACGGATGCGACAGGAGGTCGCACGCTCGCGGTAAAGAAGGATGCCGATGTGGCCGCAGCCGCGGCGAATGTGAGCCGCGAGATGCGCCAGGAGTACGTGCTCGGTTGGAGGCCGAGTACGCTGCGGACGGACCCGGAGCATCGGAGAATCCGGGTGACGGTTATGCCGCAACGGGGGTCGGCACCCTTGCGAGCTTATTATAAGACGGGGTATTCGGTTGACGCGGTGAGCACGCCATAGGCCCCCGGAGATTTGCGGAGCAGCGGCATCGTCGTGACGCCGGGCGACGTGCTATGTTTATCGAGTCGAGCCGGAAGGAGAATTATGCCGCCTGAATATTATCTTGGCGCCGGCGTGGTGTTGATCGTGCTGGTGCTGCTGCCGTTCGTTTTCGTCAGGAGGCGGCCCGTGCGTCGTGCCGCGCCTCAGCCGGGTGGTTCGGGGATTACCAGCCCGGACGAATTGACGCGGCAACTGGCGCGTGTTGCGGACGGACTCGAAGCACTTCTGAAACAGCTGCAATCGATGCAGTTTAGCCCCGCGCCGCCTTCGCGAGCGGAGCGGGCTGCGCATGCCGCCCTCCCGGTCTCGCAGGCGGTTCCGATTGTTGCGTTGCAAAGGGCTCAGCCGGAGCCAGCGCGAGCTCCGTTGCCGCAGGTACCCTTGCCGCCTGATCGAGTGCAGGAGCCGAGTGCGGAGATGCCGGTAATTGAGCAAACGGCCGTGAGCGTGACGGCTTCCGCCGTGGCGGAGACAGCGGCGGCCGAGCCGGTCGCTGTGGAACAATCGGCAGCCGAACAGCCCGTGAAGCGGCGGGTGAAGCTTTCCATGTTCGGTCGGTAAAAATTCCAATTTGCATGATCGCCCCGAAATTTCTTCGAGGCTGGCCCTGATCGACGCGCATTGCCATGGTTGTGATGATCGGATGAAGTTCAAAGAAACCACTCTCTACGCAGTAGGTACGTGCATAGCCTTGATTGTGGCATTGGTGGCTGTTTGGCCTCCCGCAAACGTGCATGACGTGGACCCAGTTGTACCGCAGCCTGTGGAGTCCGGCACTGAACTGCCAGCGATGATGCACTCGTTCGATACGACGTGCGGATCGGGACGCCAGTGCACCGATGCTGAGTTCGACGTCCTTATGGGCGATTTGCAGAGACAGTGGGCCGTCACTCCCGAATGGGTGCGTTCGGCGTGCGCGGCAAATTCGACGATCCCCTCGATGGAAGAGTGTATCTTCCAGCAGACCAGCGCGTGGCTCGAGAAAAACTCGTTCAGGCAGGCGCCCTGGGTCGATCCGCAGAAGTTAGGTTCGCTTAGGAGATATGCGAAAAAATGAACGGTTTTGCACCACTTCTGCCGGGCAATCGGTTGCATACTGCGCGAGCTTGATTCCCAACTCGTTCTTTTTTGTGTTACAAGGGAATAAGTCTTCGTTTCCGGCCGAAATGGGATTTGTGTGATGGCGACTACCTTACTTCCTCCTTCGATCGAGCAAGACCCGGCGGTAGAACGCGAACCCTTTCTATCGGATGATGGGGTCATCGGAGGCGGAGGGGGCCCGCGTGAGCCGGACGACGACCAGCATCGCGATCCAGAGCGCGATCCAGAGCCCGATCCGCGGACGCGAGCGACTCCTCTGAGCGCGTATCGCGCGGCCACGTCATGGGCTATAGGCTCGGTGGTGATGGTCTTTTCCACGCTTACGTTTGTGGTGAAGGCGCGCTGGTCCGGTTCGGACGACTGGGTCTCTGTAGCGTTGCCGCGTGTGTTGTATCTCGATACTGCAATCTTGCTCGTGAGCAGCCTTACGATTGAGTTTGCACGCAATGCGCTGCGGAAGCACGGAAGCCGAGACTGCGTTCGCTGGTTGTTCGTTACACTCGCGCTGGGGCTGGCGTTTTTGGCCGGGCAGGTCGTCGCGTGGCGGGATCTGGTTTCGCGCGGGCTTTATCTCGGATCGAACCCCGGCAGCTTTTTCATCTATATGATCAGCGCGACTCACGGACTGCACGTGCTAGGCGGAATTGCCGCGCTGGCCATCGTCGGTTTTCTCTTTCATCGATGGAAACAGAAGCGAAAGCAGGAAACCGCCGTCAGCGCGATTGCGCTTTACTGGCATTTTATGGATGCGCTCTGGATTTACCTGCTGGTGCTGCTTTTTATTACTGTCCAGCGCTGAGCCGCCGTCTTGCATGGCGCGTATTAATTTCGCGCAACACACTTTCTCGCCTTGTAACCAGCCTGCCTCGGTAAACGTCAATTGAACAAGGCAGAACGAGCCGGTTATTGGAGGGATTCGCGCGATGTTGCGGAGGACGTTTACACCACAATACGGGGGACCGAGCGACGGGGCAGTTCCGCGCGCGGTCTTGGCTCTTCCGCAAGACGGAACCAGCGACGTTGCGCTGGACGGCATGCTGCTCGACGGGAAAATGACTGGAGGAAAGCCGCTGGATTTGCTGGTTTCGATTGGTGGCCACGCGCTGTTGATTTGCGCCGTTCTAATCGCGCCTATGCTTGTATCGCAGCGGCTGGTGCTGGCGCGAAATGACGTGACGGCGCTGGCCTCTCCGCCGCTACCGTATGCGCCTCCCGCAGCGCTTGGCTCGTCTCGCGCAGTCGTGCAGAAGGCAAATTTTACTGTCCCTAAGCACACAGTGCCGGTTTCGACGCCGAGATTGGCCGCCGCGCCGATAGCGGCGCAATCCGCTCCTGATCTTTCTGATGCGATGCAAGGCATCGCGGGCGGGTTACCGAACGGGGCTCTGGGCGGCATTTTGGGCGGCGACGAGCGAATTGCCCCTCCGGTGCCGATGGGCACAGTGGGGACATTGCGCGTAGGGGGACAGGTGCAGCGCCCAGAGCTCGTCTACAATCCCGATCCGGTATATCCCTCAAAAGCGAAGAAAGAGAAGGTTCAGGGCGACGTGAAAATCGACGCGATAGTCGACAAGGACGGCAACGTCGTCGAGGCGCACGCTTTGAGCGGCCCGCCGCTGCTGATTGAAGCGGCGATAAAGGCGGTGAGCCAATGGAAGTACGAGCCGACCTATCTGAATGGTTCGCCCTATCCGCTTGAACTTGTCGTGGACGTCAGCTTCCGGCTCGGCTGATCGCGTATCTCGAAATCCCTCCCCTTCTCACCTTCTTCCGCACTAAACTTGGAGATTCAACCAACTTTCTACTCTTCGTCGACCCGTGGCTCCTGAATGGCTGATGTTGGCTATCCACAAACGCGATTGGACGTATCTTCATGGGGCGTTTACAGTATGGGGATAAGATGGGTTTGGCGGGGGATTGTTGTGTGCCCTGCCTGGCGGAAAGATCGGAAAAGTGGCGCAACAGATACCGGCTCTGAATCCGGAAGATAATGGAACCGAAGCTTCGGTGCAGACAACCGAGGAGCGCGAGGCGAATCGTGTTCTGACGCTGGACGAGATTTCGCAGCTGGCCGCCGAGCGAGGCAAGCCTGCCGAAACCCTGAGCAAGCTGGTGGCCCTGATCGCGCGGCGGTTCGATGCGGACGTGTGCTCGGCGTATCTGCTCGAACCGGATCGCGCGAATCTGGTGTTGGCGGCGACGGTGGGCCTGCGACCGGAGTGTGTTGGCACGCTACGGATGGGCTTGAACGAAGGACTTTCGGGTCTGGTCGCCGAGCAAGTGTTGCCCGTGGCAGTGGCGCAGGTGAAAGGCCACCCGCGGTTCAAGTTTTTCAAGGAGGCTGGCGAGGAGAGCTTCCAGTCATTCTTGGGTGTCCCACTGATTGACCGGGGCGTGCTCCAAGGGGTATTGGTAATACAGAATAAGGAGATGCGCGAGTTTCGGGACGATGAGGTTCGAATGCTGGTGGAAGCCGCGGCGCAGGTGGCGCCCGTGGTGAGTGAGGCACGAACGCTGGACCGCTTCATCGCGCCGGTGCAAGAGAGGCTTTGGACGATCGCTCGGAACCTGTGGTGGAGCTGGGACAACGACTCAGGAGCGTTGTTTCTCGATCTCGACCCGCTGGGCTGGCGCGAAGCGAATCACAACCCGATGGCGATGCTAGCCGAGATTCCGCTGGACCGGCTGGAGAAGCGGGCTGCCGAATTCGTGCTCCACAGCCGCATTAACTACGCCTTCCGGCGGCTCAGGGAGTATCTGGAGGCGACGCGCACTTGGGGCGCGCGTCATGCCGGCGTGCTAAGAGCCCGGCCGGTGGCATATTTTTCCGCGGAGTTCGGGCTGCACGAATCTCTTCCGATTTACTCCGGTGGCCTAGGAATTTTGGCCGGAGATCACATCAAAAGCGCATCGGATCTGGGTATCCCATTGATTGGCATTGGCTTGTTTTACGGCCAAGGCTACTTCCGCCAGCGCCTGGATCAAAACGGATGGCAGCACGAAGACTATCTCCAAAACGAGATAACGAAGCTCCCGATGGAGCCCGCGATCGGCACCAGCGGTGAGCCGATTTCGGTACAGATCGAGACGCGCGGGGGCGCGATTCGCGCTCGAGTGTGGCGCGTGAAAGTAGGCCGCTGCAATCTGTTGCTGCTCGATTCCAATGTGGATGGAAATACGCCCGAAGACCGCGACTTGACCTCACGGCTTTATGGCGGGGACCGACGGCTGCGCATTCGCCAGGAACTGCTGCTGGGCATAGGCGGCTATCGTGCGCTTCGTGCCATGGGGATTACGCCTGGCGTGCTGCATCTGAATGAGGGCCACAGCGGCTTCGCCGTATTGCAGGCGATTCACGACCGGATGATCGAAGAGGGGCTGGGTTTCGACGATGCGGCGCCCCGAGTGGCGAGAGAAGTCGTGTTCACCACGCATACACCCGTGCCGGCCGGACACGACCGTTTCCATGCGGACCTGGTCGAAGAGCATCTAGGGCCGCTGCGCGACTCGATGGGAATTTCACACGAGGCGCTGATGGCGATGGGGCGTGAAAATCCCTGGAACGGCGAAGAAGAATTCTGCATGACCGTGCTTGGCCTGAAGCTTTCGCGCCGGGCGAATGCGGTTTCCTCGTTGCACGGCGAGGTTTCGCGCGCGATGTGGAAGGGCCTTGCTCCAGGGCAAGGCGAGGAAGCCGTGCCGATCGGCCACATCACCAATGGCGTTCATGTGCCCAGTTGGCTCGCCCCGCAGATGTACAAGCTTTACGAGCGGCATCTCGGCACCGGCTGGCACGACCACGGTAGCGAGGCGCAGAGTTGGCAGGGAATCGACGGCGTGGATGATGGCGAGCTCTGGGAGACGCACCTTAGCCTTAAGGCGCGGTTGATCGATTTCGTCCGTCGGCGCGCAATGGAGCAGGCGGAACGGCGCGATGAGCCACCCGAAGTTCTGCAAAGGCTCGGACGGATTTTGAGTCCAGACGCGTTGACGATCGGGTTCGCACGCCGGTTCGCGACCTATAAGCGTGCGAATCTCGTGATGATGCATCTCGAAGAATTGGCCTCCTTAGCCAACGATCCGAAGCGGCCGGTGCAGTTCGTGTTCGCTGGGAAGTCGCACCCGCGTGACGATCCCGGAAAGCGCATGCTGCAGCAGGTGGTGCAAATGACGCGGGATTCGCGATTCGCGGACAAGATCGTTTTTGTGGAAGACTACGACATCAACGTAGGCCGCCATTTTGTCCAGGGCGTCGACGTGTGGCTGAACACGCCGCGGCGACCCCTCGAAGCCTCGGGAACCAGCGGGCAGAAAGTGGTTCTCAACGGCGGACTCAATCTTTCCGTTTTGGACGGGTGGTGGGCTGAGGCTTATGACGGTCTGAATGGGTTTTCCATCGGCGCAGGGCGCACGCATTCCAATCCTGACGTCCAGGACGCGCGCGACGGAGAGGATCTGTTGCGAACGCTGCGGGACCAGGTGATTCCTCTTTACTACGAGCGCGATCGCGACGGATTGCCGCGCGGCTGGATCAAGCGCATGAAGCGGACGATCCGCACCCTGGGCTGGCGCTTCAATGCGGACCGGATGGTGATGGATTACACGCTGAAGTGTTACCTGCCCGCAGCGGGGGGGACATCCAGCGAGATTCGGCTGCATAGCTAATCGGAGAGCGAATCCAACACCGTATTTTTTCGTCAGGGACAGTACTGCCTTAGACCGCGCGCAATTTTCACGCCATTCTTGCTTCCTGGCCCTAAAAGCGTGCGGAATTTGCCGAACATTGCAACATTCTGCTTGCGTTAGCAAGCATCGGCAAGATTTTTACCGCAGAGTAATCGCATTCGTCCAAACTTCAGGCGTATGGCACGGGTTCCTGCCAAGCCATCCTTTGTTGCCGGTGAACGATTCCCAAAATCGCGTGCGCTGCCGCGCTATTCGATCACTGCCTTGGCGGAGGTCGTCGAGCCGGTGAGCCGGAAGCGCGTGACGGGCTGGACTTCGGCGGTCAGCGACACGGGTTGCCATATCCGCGCGGCAGATGCGCTGGCTGCCGGGACCATTGTTCAGCTGCGCATCCAGCAGGAGGGCAGGACATTCGAGACGTGGGCGCGCGTGGCTGACGCGGTTCCACAAGAGGGTATGGGACTGGCCTTCTTCGATACGGCGCAAGCACAAAAGGAGATATTAAAAAGCTGGATGGCCAAGGCCGGGACGAAAGCTCTTTAGCCGCGATTTTCGAGGCTGCCGAACTATGAGCGGTTCAGTTCGGCCGCGAAAGCCAGATTGGCGTTCAGGCGTTGATCGAGAACGGCGGCCGCATATTTCGCGCACGAGACCAATTCGGACTGAGCCCATTGCGCAATGCCGGGGATGTGGTTGCCCGCGATTTGCTTGATGGCGCTCACGACGCGGAAATATACGCCCACTTCACGAAGCCAGACGTTGCGCTCGTGCGGGGCGCGGCTCACGTAATGAGAAGTCTTGGTGATGAGGTAAAAGTCCTCCGGGCGAAGAGCCCTGCCGTCGAGCCCCGTCGCGGCCTGGAGGCAATCCGAAAGCGGTCGCGCCGCCACTGTGAGCCACATGGCCCGCCACTGGCAGATCCCGAATCTGGCCAGCGCGAAGGTTGAGAACACGAGAATGAATGCTGCGATCATTGGACGGGATGAGAGTACGGAAATCACTTGAGCACAGCAATAGACGGTTAGTACTACTCGCCGCGCCCGTCTGTTGTTGGTTGCAGGGCACTTGCCGAATACGAGGGGTGCGAAGCGGAACACCCGGCGGGAGTTTTGAGTCGGGAACGATATTGACTGACAAGCAGCGTGACTTTGACGCGTCCTGCGCGTCGCTATAGCCTGATGGGAACATTAGTCAGTTCGGGAGGGGGAGTCCCGGTGCCGAAGGGGTCGAACTTGCCGCAGGGTTACGAGCAGCGTGCGCTGAGCCCGCGCTTTGAAGAGTACATTGCGCATTTGCGGTCTTTGCAGCGCCGCGAGTGGTGGACTTGGGGCGTGACGATGTTTGTGTTGCTGTTGCTCACGGCGGCAGTGGCCTCTCTGGCTTTGCCCGAGATTGCTGGCCATCGCGGTCGTTTGTTCGATTCCGCCGTTTTCCAGTCCGTGTTCGGTTTGACGATGCTGATTTTCCTTTTGGGCGGCTACCTCACCTATGAGAAGACCTTGATCAACCGCTTGCGCATCGACTTGGCCGAAGGCCAGTCTCATTCGGCCCTGTGGCGTGATTTGGCACTGGTCGATTCGCTAACCGGGCTTTTTAACAGGAGGTTCGCCGAGCGCCAGATGAAGGCCGAGGTGGCACGGGCGCAGCGCAAGAGCTATCAGCTGACAGTGGTGCTTTTCGACCTAAACAATTTCAAGGAAATCAACGATCAGTACGGCCACGCGGCTGGCGATGTTGCCCTGAAGGCGTTTGCTGACCGGCTCACGGGCGCTTGCAGGCAGGGTGACCTGGCCGTCCGGCTCGGTGGCGACGAATTCATGCTGCTCTTGCCCGAATGCGACGCGACGCAGGTTCATCTGCTGCTCGAGCGCATGGAGAATATCTCGGCGGAAATCAGCGGCAGGAATATTTGCATCACTTATGCAGTCGGCTGGGCGGATTGCAAAAAAGGCCAGCGCCCGCAGGACTTGCTGGACGAAGCGGACCGCGCACTTTATCTCCACAAACAGTCGGGCAAACGCCAGGCGAGCGACGGCGTGCCGATCTCCGGCTAGTCAACGCGCAGCAGCTGACCGGGCACTTCATGCAGCACGAACCCCAAGCACACCATTGGCCGCACGCGTAACGGTAAGTCGCGAGGCTCGGTTTGCCGGCGCGCCCTTTGCGAATTCGCGAAATCCGCCGCCGGTTGCGAGCGAAACGACTGTGCCTCGCGAAGCAAGGACGCGGCGGTCATGGTCGAATTAGGAAATCGCTCGGTGGATTCTCAAGTCAACAGTGCCGTTCCCCGGGAGGTCAAAGAGAAGTCGCCTCACGGTCACAGATGGACCATCAGGCCCACGGGGATTCGGGGCTGATCTTCCGTATCGCCCGAGCCGAAGCGCGTCATCAGGTCGTGAATTTGAATCGGCCGGAGCGTGAGAAACGGAGCGACGCTAATGTCGACACCGCCTCCGATGGCCAGAGCAAAACCTTGTGGAGGAATACGGGGTAAAGGGTGACGCAGCGAGTGCGTTCTCGGCAAACGATTCGCGCGCCGCTCCAATTAAGCCGTGGACGAAGACAGAGACGGGGCCGGGAAACCTGAACTGGGTGCCGATCAAGTACGTGTTCAAGTGCGAACTTGCGCCATCAACCGAGCCATAATTGCCGGCAACGTCTGCGGCGACTCCGAGGCGGCCCCAGCGGTTGTAGTCGACGGCGAATTCCCATCCGTTCTGGTTGGAATGCACGGTAAGCGGCTGCGACGCTATGCAAGGAGAAAGGCCGACCTGGCGCAAATTCTGATGCACGTAAGAATAGCCACCAAACAACTCGATCGCGTCCTGGGCTTCGGCAGGACCGGCGACGAGCCATGAGGAAAAACAGCGCGAGCACTATCGAAAGCAATTTGAGCACGCGTCACCGTGCGAAAACTTCAACTCGTTTTTGCGATGCCGAGTTCGATTGCGGTCGTTGTCCTTGTGGATGAAAGGCTTGATGCGCGAGACAGAAACAGGCAAATGAGAGCCGCAAAACGTCCACTGCCTTAAGCACGAAGAGGCCGGTCCGACAGCGCATTAGACAAACTGCGTCAAGTTTGAGTGAAGCCAAGCAAAAAACGTCCGATGAGAAAAGTGTATGGCCGCGACTGTACGCAAGCGCAGCGGCCAAGTATTGGCCTGACCGAAGGTACAGGTTTGGAAGCGGCCAAAAGGCTGTTAGCAGATTCACTACGAACAGCGGACCGCACCCGAAAGGCGCGAAGGGAGCATGCTACCCTGCAAATCGGGCGGAGTCTAAATCCGTCAGCGCACACTCATGTCCTCACGACTCGGTGAAATTCTGGTTAAAGATAGCCTGATCTCTGAAGATCAGCTGAAGCAGGCTATCGACTTCCAGAAGAAAAATGGCGGCAGGCTGGGCACGTGTCTGGTCAAAATGGGCCTGGTCAGCGACGATGACATCACCGCGGTCCTCTCGCGTCAATACGGCGTTCCCTCGATCAACTTGAAATTTTACGAAGTTGATCCTTCGGTGATCAAGCTGGTGCCGCAGGAAACGGCGGTTCGCTATCAGATCGTGCCCCTGTCGCGGGTCGGCTCGACGCTAACGATTGCGATGACGGATCCCACGAACGTCTTCGCGATGGACGACATCAAGTTCATGACTGGCTTCAACGTGGAACCGGTCGTCGCGTCCGAAACCGCGATCGGCGAAGCGATCAGCAAGTTCTACGGCGATGTCGAGAGCGTGGAAGAACTCGACAAGGTGATGAAGGACTTGACGGGCGATGAAGACGCGCTCGAGCTGGCGGCCGAAGAATCGGAGATGGACCTCGCGTCGCTGGAAAAAGCAGCCGAGGAAGCTCCGATTATCAAGCTCTGCAATCTGATTCTGACGGACGCCGTGAAGCGCGGCGCCAGCGATATTCACGTGGAGCCATACGAGAAGGAATACCGAGTCCGCTTCCGCATCGACGGCCAACTGCAAAACGTGATGGCGCCGCCAATGAAGCTAAAGGATGCGATCACGAGCCGCATCAAAATCATGTCCAAGCTGGACATCAGCGAAAAGCGGTTGCCGCAAGACGGCCGCATCATGATCAAGTACCTGAAGGACGGCAAGAAGAAGGAACTGGATTTCCGCGTTTCCACTGTCCCTACGCTTTTCGGGGAAAAGATCGTCATGCGCTTGCTGGACAAGGAAAACCTCCGGCTGGACATGACGAAGCTTGGGTTCGAAACCGAGTCGCTGCAGAAATTCGAAAAGCAAATTCTAAAACCGTACGGGATGGTGCTCGTCACAGGTCCCACTGGTTCGGGTAAAACGAACACTCTGTATTCCTCGGTCGCACGTCTCAACACGCCGGATACCAACATCATGACGGCGGAGGATCCGGTCGAGTTCCAACTGCCGGGAATCAACCAGGTGCAGATGAAAGAGCAGATCGGCCTGAACTTCGCTTCGGCACTGCGCGCGTTCCTGCGGCAAGACCCGAACATCATTCTGGTCGGCGAAATCCGAGACTTCGAAACGGCGGAAATTGCCGTCAAAGCTGCGCTCACCGGGCACCTGGTGCTTTCGACGCTGCACACGAACGATGCACCCTCGACGATCAGCCGCCTGATGAATATGGGTATCGAGCCATTTCTGGTGGCGACATCGGTGAACCTGATTTGCGCGCAGCGCCTGGTGCGGCGAGTTTGCGTGGGCTGCAAGGAGCCGTTGCAGATCCAGCCACAAGCATTGGTGGAAGCGGGCTACACGGCGGCCGAAGCAGAAAAGACAGTCGTTTATCACGGCAAAGGCTGCGGCACTTGCAATAACAGCGGCTACAAAGGCCGCGTGGGTCTTTATGAGGTGATGGAAATCAGCGATGACTTGCGCGAATTGATTTTGGTCGGCGCGTCCGCCCTGGAGCTGAAGAAGAAAGCGCTGGAGCTGGGAATGATCACGCTCCGCCGCAGCGGCCTGATCAAAGTGGCCGCGGGTCTGACAACGATGGAAGAAGTGTTGCGCGAGACGGTTCTGTAAGGGAGGAAAGGAATGGCCGGGATCACACTGAGCGAATTGCTCAAAAAGATGATCGAAATGGGCGGGAGCGACCTGCACCTTTCGACCAACAGTTCGCCGCGCGTGCGGGTCCACGGCAAGCTGCGCCCGCTGGATATGCCGCCCTTGACCGCGGCCGATACGAAGGCTCTGGCGTATAGCGTTTTGACAGACGTGCAAAAGCACCGGCTGGAAGAAAGCCTGGAACTGGACTTTTCGTTTGGCTTGAAGAGCCTGGCGCGATTCCGCGGGAACATTTTTCACCAGCGCGGCGCCGTGGCGGCTGTTTTCAGAACGATTCCGTGGGAGATCAAGAGCTTCGACGCGCTCGGATTGCCGCCAGTGGTGCGGAACTTGTGCGACAAGCCGCGCGGCCTCGTACTCGTCACGGGCCCGACGGGTTCCGGTAAATCGACGACCCTCGCCGCGATGCTCGACAAGATCAACAACGAGCACGAAGAGCACATGATAACCATCGAGGATCCGATCGAGTTCCTGCACAACCACAAAAAGTGCCTCGTGAACCAGCGCGAGGTGCACTCGGACACGCATTCGTTCGCGAACTCCTTGCGCGCGGCGCTTCGCGAAGATCCGGACGTGGTGCTGATCGGTGAAATGCGCGACCTGGAGACTATCGAATCCGCGCTGCGAATTGCTGAAACCGGCCACTTAACTTTCGCCACGCTGCACACGAATTCGGCCGTATCGACGATCAACCGTATTGTTGACGTCTTTCCCGCGCACCAGCAGCCCCAGGTTCGCGCGCAGCTTTCGATGGTGCTCGAGGGAATTCTCTGCCAGTCGCTGCTTCCGCGAGTGGACGGTCGCGGTCGCGCGATGGTGATGGAAATCCTGATCCCCACGGCGGCCATTCGCAACTTGATTCGCGAAGATAAAATTCACCAGATCTACTCAGCCATGCAGACCGGCACGGGGCAGACCGGAATGCAGACGTTCAATCAGAGCCTCGCGAATGCATATTTCCAAAAGTCGATCACGATCGAAACGGCGATGGCTCGTTCTTCTAATCCGGACGAATTGCAGGATTTGATCAACCGCGGAGTGACCTCGCCGCCGGCGGGCGGCCGGGCACCGGTCCGCCGATAACATGACGAAACGAACAGGGAGGGCAGATCATGCCGGTATTCACATATAAGGGTACCAACCGAGCGGGAACGAGCGTTACCGGAGAGCGTTCGGCCAATAACAGAGCCGAGCTCACGGCCATGCTCAAGCGCGAGCAAATCAACGTGAGCAAGGTGTCCGAAAAAGGGAAAGAATTCGCCATACCGACGTTCGGCTCGGGCGTCGACTCGAAGGAGATCGCGATCTTCACGCGACAGTTCTCCGTGATGATTGACGCAGGCTTGCCGCTCGTGCAATGCCTGGAAATTCTCGCAGGCCAGCAAGAGAACAAGACCTTTCAGAAGATTCTGAACGGCGTCCGCGCATCGGTGGAAGGCGGTGCGACGCTCTCGGCATCGATGAAGCAATACGAGAAGGTCTTCGACGCTCTCTACTACAACATGGTTGAGGCGGGCGAAACGGGAGGTATTCTCGACACGATTCTGCAGCGCCTGTCGGCGTACATCGAGAAGAACGTGAAATTGGTGCGCGCCGTCAAGTCCGCGATGATTTATCCGATCTCGGTCATCGGCATCGCGATAGGCGTAGTCACGCTGCTCTTGTGGAAGGTGGTGCCGATTTTCGTCACCTTGTTCAATGGCCTTGATGTGACTTTGCCTCTGCCGACGCGCATCGTTGTCGGCCTGAGCCATTTCGTAGGCAGCATTTACGGTTTCATGATTTTTGTTTTCGCCGTTGCCGGCGGATTTGCGCTTGCCACATGGTACAAAACGCCGGCAGGGAAGTTTGCGATCGACGCAGCTCTTCTGAAGGCTCCGGTCGTGGGGATCGTGCTGCGTAAAATTGCCGTCGCGCGCTTCACCCGCACGCTGGGCACGCTGATTTCGAGCGGCGTTCCCATTCTCGAAGGACTCGATATTACGGCAAGAACATCAGGAAATGCCGTGGTGGAGAGGGCAATTTCGCAGACACGCAAAGCGGTCGAAGCAGGCCGCTCGCTTGTCGATCCGCTGAAGGAGACCGAGGTATTTCCGGGCATGGTTACGCAGATGATTGCGGTCGGCGAGCAGACGGGCGCGATGGACGCGATGCTGCAAAAAATTGCCGATTTCTACGAAGACGAGGTCGACTCCGCGATTAAGGACATGCTGACGGCAATCGAGCCGATCATGATCGTTGTGCTCGGCGTGATTGTCGGAGGCGTTGTGATTTCGATGTATCTGCCGCTCTTCTCTCTGATCGGAAAGCTGGCGGGATAAAGCGGACGGAGCGGCGCCATTATCACGAATCACGCGAACACCTCCGCCGTCTTTTCCAAGACCCGCGAGGAACAGATGAGAAATGCAACGCGCATGGAAACCATGCCCAGCACGAGCGAATGGCTCCCTTGGCTCGGACGGGTGCGGTTTCTGGTCATCACGGTCCTGCTGGCGGGAGTCTTTGCCGTACACGAACTCACGACGGCGCCCCCGCCAACTCGCGCATTCGTGCCCCTGATACTCCTTTGGTACATGCTTGGTGCAGTCTGCCTGCTTTTGCAGAAACGCTTGCCTGAAGCGCGTGCGCACGCCCCGATTCAGTCATTGCTGGACATCGTGATGATCACCGGCGTGGTTTACGCCACAGGTGCACAAGACAGCTACTTCACGTCGCTCTACCTGCTCGCAATCCTGATGGGCACGATTCTTTTTTCGCGCCGCGGCGCTTTCCTGATTGCCGGCGGAAGCTTTCTGTTTTTGAGCTGCGTGGTGGAGTTGGCGTTTTTTGGCAAGATTCCGCCTACGGCGACTTCTCACCCTGATATCCGCAATCTGGAATCGTGGCTCGCCGTAAATCTCTTCGCGTTCTTGGCGGTCGCATATCTCGGTACCTTGCTGGCCCAAGCAATCCAGAAGAAGGGCGCCGAACTCAAAGAGAAAAACAAAGAGTTGCAGGATTTGCAAGCATTCAATCAAGACATTATCGAATCGATGCGCGGTGGCCTGCTGACGACCGACGCGGACGGAACGATCCTGCTGCTGAATCGTGCCGGAGCGGAGATCACCGGGCACGGTTTCGGTTTGCTGCGCGGTGAACACGTCGCCGACGTCTTTCCCGGCTTCTGGCCCGTCGATTTGGACGAGTTCGGAGTGCCCTTGGCGCTGCGCAAAGAAGTGGAGTATCACGGGCCGGACGGCGTAACGCGTTTCTTGGGCGTTTCAATTTCACCGTTGCGTACGGCGCAAAATCAGGCGAGCGGCTTCGTCTTCAATTTTCAGGACCTGACGGAACTGAAACGACTGGAAAAAGAGGTCGAGACCAAAGAGCGCATGGCTGCACTGGGCCGCCTTTCGGCCGCGATCGCACACGAAATTCGGCAGCCGCTCACGGCCATGACAGGCGCTCTCAAGGAACTGGCCCGTTTCGCGCCGCTCGAAGACGATGATAAGAAGCTTGTCGAAATCGTGAGCCGCGAATCGCAGCGCCTGAATCAGATCGTTACCGATTTTCTCGATTATTCCAGAGAGAAGACGTACTCGTTCGCGAGTCTCGACATCGTCACAGCGCTCGAGGAGACGCTGCTGCTGCTCGAGCGGCACGTCGCCTCATCCGGCGCAAAGATCAAAATCTCGCGGGCCTTTCCGCAACGCAGAATCTTTGCGCGCGCTGACCGCGATGCCATCAAGCAGGTTTTCTGGAATCTCTGCAACAACGCGCTGCGCGCCATGCCCCAAGGCGGCACTCTCACTGTAGGAGCCGACGAGGCTCCGGGCACCGTTCGCGTTGCCGTTCGCGACACGGGAATCGGCATTTCGCCGGCGGAAGCAGCAAAGATTTTTGAGCCATTCCAGTCGAGTTTTACAGGCGGTACCGGCCTTGGGTTGGCGGTTGTGTACCGGATTTTGCAGGCGCATGAAGGCTCGATTCGCGTCCGCTCGGAAAAAGGCAAAGGCGCGGAATTTCTCGTGGAATTGCAAACTGCGGAAAGACCGCGCCCGGACCGCGCGCGGCCGTCGCAGGTTGCAAGAGCCTCGTTCATTGAATCGCGGGAACCGGCAGTGCCGGTGGGGAAGGCCTAGCTAGATGGCGCATCTTTTGATCGTCGATGATGAGCGCTCGATTTGCGAGCTGCTCGAAATCAGCTTCCGCAAGGAAGGCCATAAAGTCGAAGTATCTCCCAACGGGGAAGCCGCCAAGCGTCGCTTGGCCTCGCAGATCTACGACATCGTCGTCTCCGACATCTGCATGCCGGACATGGACGGCGTGGAGCTGCTCCGGTTTACGAAAGAAATGTCGCCAAGCACCACGTTTATTCTCATCACGGGTGTGCCGACGATCGATACGGCAATTGACGCCGTCAATTTCGGCGCGGATCGTTACGTTATCAAAGGCGACCGCTTGCTCGATGAGCTGCGCCCGGCGGTGCAACGCGTAACCGAAAGCCTCTCTCTAAGGAAGGAAGCAGGATATCTGCGCCGCGAGCTGCGCCGATTGACGGGCCTTGATCACATCATTGGATCCAGTCCGAAGATGCGTGCGATTTTTGAGTTGATTCAGAACGTAGCGCCGCAGACCAGCCGCATCCTGATAACAGGCGAAAGCGGGACTGGAAAAGAACTTGTGGCGCGTGCAATTCACGAAAACAGCGCGCGGGCGAAGGCGCCGTTTATCACGATCAACTGCGGCGCGTTTCCCGAGACGCTGCTCGAATCCGAGCTCTTCGGCTACGTGAAGGGCGCGTTTACCGGTGCGACCGAAAATCGCCGGGGGCTCTTCCAGGCCGCTCACGGCGGCACGCTCTTCATGGACGAGATCGGAAACATGAGCGTCACCATGCAGGTGAAGCTCTATCGCGTCCTCCAAGAAGGCAAGGTGCGCCCGGTGGGAAGTACGGAAGAGTCTGACGTTGATGTGCGCGTGATCGCGGCAACGAATAAGAATCTGGAAAAGGAAATCGCCGAGGAACGCTTCCGCGAGGATCTCTATTACCGCTTGAGCGTGATCCCGATCCAATTGCCCGCGCTGCGGGAACGCAGAGAAGACATTCCCTTGCTCGCACGCGAATTTCTCCAGCGCTTCGCGAAAGAGATGGGCAAGAACGTCGAAGGCATCGAGCCAGAGGCAATGCGCCGCATGGAAGTTTACGAATGGCCGGGCAACGTCCGCGAGCTGGAGAACACGATCGAGCGCGCGGTGGCGTTGGAATCGGGAAAGAGAATTGCAGTGGAATCGCTTCCGGACCGCATCCGCAATCACTTCACGGAAGTGATTCCCGAAAACGGCCACAACGGCAACGGTACCGAGCTGCCAGAGAACGGCCTCGATCTCGAACAACACATCCAGCACATTGAGCGGTCGTATCTGCTGGCGGCGCTGGAGCGCTCCGGCGGCGTGCGCACGAGAGCCGCGGACTTGCTGAAGATTTCGTATCGGTCGTTCCGCCATTACGCCAAAAAATACGGTGTCTAGAAAAGGTGAAGCTGCACCCGTGACCTTTCCAAAGGACAAGCAGGATCTGGCGATGAAGGCTGCGCTGACGGCGCTAGCCGTGGCGTGCACGGCAAAATTCGCATTTAGCCGCGCGTTTTACACCGAAGCAATGATCGGTCCCTTTTTTGCGTTGGCGCTGGGCAGCGTGGTGATCCTGCATCTTCGGATCGTCCCGAAATGGCGCGACTTTCTATGCGTAGCCTTCGGCACCGCAGCGATGGCCTTCGTTTGTTTTCGGTTGCTCCATTTTCCCCACGCCGTCATGGCCTGGTTTTCATTCGCGGGGCTCGCTAGCTTTCTCGCGCTTGCGATTCGGGCGGTCTGGCAGGACGAACGTCGCCGCCTCTTGCTTTATGCCTGGATTCCCGCGCTGCTGTTTGTGGCTTCGGAATATTTCGCATCCACGATGCTGGACTGGACGACTGCCGCGCACCCGCGAACCCTGGATGAGTACCTGCTGTTGTTCGACGCGAGCTTGCGGTTTCAGCCCGCGTTTGTGGCTGGCCAGATATACACGGCCGTTCCGTGGCTGCACACGATCAGCCTGATTGCATACATCGGCTTGGCGATACCGGTCACGATGGTTTTCGCCGGCCTGTTGGTGCGAAACGGCAAGGGGGCCTTTCCGGCAATCCTGGCATTTTTGGTCATGGGCCCAATCGGGATTCTTTTTTACAACCTGTTTCCTGTAGCCGGCCCTGCTGCACTTTTTGGCCACAGCTTTCCGTTCAATCCACTGCCCTACGACAAGCTCGTTCGTGTGATTCTCGAGCCAGTCGCCATTGCAGGGGCTCGCAACGGCATGCCTTCGCTTCACTTGTCATGGACCCTTCTCGCGTGGTGGTATTCGCGCAAGCTCTCGGCAATTGAAAGATCGACCGCATTCCTGTTTCTCGGTCTGACGGCTCTTGCCACTCTCGGCACCGGCGAGCATTGGCTGGCGGACCTCGTTGCGGCGGTCCCGTTCGCTCTTATGATCGAAGCGTTGTGCGCGTATGAGTTGCCGCTCAACGATGTCCGACGGTATACAGCATTTCTATTCGGGCTCGGTACCACGCTGGGATGGCTGCTGCTGTTTAGGTACTGCACCCGCCTCTTTTGGACGTCGCCGGTGGTGCCCTGGACGTTGATCGCCGGTACAGTAGTTCTTAGCGCGATCAGGCAGGGAATTCTCGCGCGCGCCGAAGAGTCGATACGTAACGGCACGCCGGTGGTTACGCCCGCTCCAGCTCGTTCGGCTGCAGGAAGGTCGCTTCGTACGGAAGAAAGCACGGGCGGCACTGGCGTACCGGAAGTTGTTTCGGGTCGGATGTGAGGGGCGGGTGTTGTGAAGAGAAATGCCCAATATGCCGATTTCGTCAGTGGGGGCAGGCAAAAAGTGTCAAGACCCGGAGGTTTTGATGGACACGCAGCTGGTTCGGCCGTCGTTCATGAGCCCGGAGGGTCTGCCAAGTAATTGAAATATAAGTAGTTGCCGTACCTGTGTCGTGACGGTAAGCCCTTTTGGCCCGGGTGGCATCTCTGTTGCGATAAGAGTGCGCGTACCCCACGCCAGGGATACAAGAGATTCTGAGGAATTCAGCTAATTTCTAGGAGAGAAAATGAACAAGAAACAGAAGGGTTTTTCGCTCATCGAATTGTTGATCGTCGTGGCGATCATTCTGATCATCGCGGCCATCGCAATTCCCAACCTGCTTCGCTCCCGCATGGCGGCCGCTCAGGCATCCGCGGTGGGCTCGGTCCGCACGATCAATACGGCTGCGATTTCCTACAACTCGACCTACGGCAACGGGTTTCCCCCGTCGCTCGCGTCGATCGGCAACAACGGAACGACGACAGTTACCTGCACCAATGCTGAGCTGATCGACACCGTTCTGACCAGCGGCACCAAGCAGGGCTACACGTTCGTGCTGACGCACGGCACGACGCAGGTGAACAGCTCGGCGAGCTCCTGCTCGGCCGGCTACGGCTACTCGGACGGCTACATGATCACCGCCACTCCGGTGACGGTTGGCACCACCGGCCAGACGTCCTATTGCTCGGACCCCTCTGGCGTGATCCGCTTCAACCCGACGGGCGCAACGAACGCCGGTCCTTCGCCGAACTGCGCGTCGACCGACGCTCCTTTGCAGTAAACCGCTGTTTGATTTGCGAAAGGGGAAAGCTCAGCTTTCCCCTTTCGCCTATCTAAACTCTAAATGGCGAAGAGAAAGAACGGAAAAGACAATGCGAGCCCAAGCCAGCCTAGACTCGAAATCTCCGAACAATGCTAAACAGCGCGGGTTTTCCCTGATTGAGCTCCTGATTGTCGTCGCCATCATCCTGATCATCGCCGCAATCGCCATTCCGAATATGCTGGCATCGAAGAAGGCGGCAAACCAGGCGTCGGCCGTCGCCAATCTTCGCACCATCACATCGGCCACGGTCTCGTACTCAGTGACCTACGCCAACGGCTATCCCCCATCCATTGCCGCTCTCGGCGGGCTCGTTGCGCCGGCCACATGCGATGCTTCGATCCTGATCGATTCGACGCTAGCGTCGTCGCCAAGCCAGAAGAGCGGCTATCAGTTCACCTATGCGGGAATGGAAGGCACAATAACGAACAAACCGGTCTCATGCTCCAGTCCAGGCTACAACGGCTATCTCCTCACGGCTTATCCGCTCAGCGAGGGGTTGACGGGCAACATCAGCTACTGCAGCACTGAACAGGGTGTCATCTACTTCGACCCGAGCGGCTCAAATGCTACGACGCAAGCGATGTGCACCGCTTTGCAGACCCTGCAATAGTTAGTTCTCTTTTTGGAATTGGCGGAGCAGTTTCGCTGAAAGCCCCGGATCCTCGCCGCGGCGCTTGTCTTTTCCCTGTCATTCAGCATTAAAGCGTTTGAAACATTCCTGCTATATTGTCCCCCGACTACGGCATCCGCTAGAGGAGGAATCATGCGAAGAGTGGCGGTGTTATTGATGCTGTTGTTCTCAGTCGGCTTGGGAGTGCGCGCGCAATCGAATACAGAGGGCGGGATCAGCGGCACCATTAGCGATGCGACCGGCGCAGTGCTGCCTGGAGCGCCCGTCACGGCCGCGTCGGAAGGCACCGGCCAGAATTTTTCAGCGACCACGGATTCGACCGGCCGCTATTTGATTTCGAATTTGCAGCCCGGTGTGTATGACTTGACGGTGAACGCAAAAGGGTTCAGCCAGTATCGCGAGACGGATGTTGTGGTGGAAGTAGGGCTCGTGACGACCGTCGATGTGAAGCTCACCTTGTCGAGCCAGACTGAGTCGGTGACGGTCACATCGGAAGCCGCGCCGCTTGTCGACACCGAGCAGAGCGTTTTCGGCCACAATTTCAACAGCACAGACCTGAATAACCTGCCGATGAATATCCGGCGGTGGTCCTATTTTGCGCTGCTTACTCCGGGTGCTGTGCCGGACGGTACATATGGGGATGTCTCGTTCCGCGGAGTCGGATACATTTTCGACAACAACACGATCGACGGTGCTTCGAACACGGAAGGTTTTTTCGCTGAAGAAGTAGGACGCACGCGCATGGCTTATTCCACGAGCTTGAACTCGGTCCAGGAATTCCAGGTCACGACTTCGAATTACTCCGCCGAATATGGGCGATCGGTGGGAGGAGTGATCAACGCTGTGACCAAGAGTGGTTCGAACCAGATCCATGGCGATTTGCTCTATTACAATCGCGACAACTCCGTCGGCGGCGCATATTCGCCATACTTGACAGGAGCAGTTCTCCAGTCGAACGGCTTGTACGCCACCGAGCCGATCAAGCCGACCGATATTCGCCAGCAGATGGCCGCCGATATTGGCGGCCCGATCATCAAGGACAAGCTTTTTTACTATTTCAATTTCGACGATCAGATCCACCATTTCCCGCTCGTAAACATACCCACGACGCCCGCAAACTTCTTCGCTGGCATCACAGTGGCTGCGCCAAACCCGGCCACGCCGTGCATTCAGACCAGCGGCACAAAGACACTTGACGCGAGCTATAGCGGCTCGAATGCGCCAAATAACCTGAGCGTTGGAAACATTCTGTATTGCCGGGGGATAACGCAGGCGCAAGCGACCGCCGCGTACAACTTCCTCGTTTCCACCACCGGCCGCTCTCCCCGCACCGGCGATCAAACGATCTACTTCCCTAAAATCGATTGGCACCCGAACGCGAACAACACGATCTCGGGGTCCTATAACCGGGTCCGCTGGACGTCTCCTTTTGGAGTGCAAACGAGCAGTGCCGCCGCCCGCTCGATCGATAGCAACGGCGATGACTACGTCCACGATGACCGCGCGGTGGGCAGCTGGACTTCGATCTTAGATGGCACAAAAGTGAACGAACTCAGATTCATCTACAGCCGCGACGACGAGTTCGAATTCAATACGCCGCCCTTAAAAGGAGAGCCGATTTCCAGCCTGACAGGTTACTCGCCCCAGGTCGACATCGGCGGCTGCGGCTTTACTGCCACCACGGGTAAAGCAACATCGCTGCCTTGCGGCTGGACGTTGGGTGCGCCGTATTATCTGCCACGCCCGGCATACCCAGACGAACAGCGCTACGAATTCTCTGACGCTTTCAGCCTGGTAAAGGGCAACCACTCGATTAAGTTCGGCGTAAACTTTAGTCGCACGGGCGATTATTTGGCCAGTTACGCCGCTGGAGACCAGTACGGCGAGTATCAATATTCCAGTTATCTCCAGGATTTCATCAGCGACTACGTTTCGGCCACCAACAGTCTGCCGGGATTCTGCTTGACCAACAATACGGTGAGCGGCGTAACCACAACTTACAACATCCCCTGCTACGAGTATTACTATCAGACGTTCGGTCCAGTCGCCTTTAACGTCAACACGTTGGAACCAGCCTTCTTCGTTCAGGATGACTGGCACGCCACGTCCCGGTTGACCCTGAATCTAGGACTGCGTTGGGATCACCAGACGTTTCCGTCGCCAGTGGTTCCCAATTCGGCCATCCCACGGACGACCTCTTTCCCAAGCGATAACATCGACTTCGCGCCCCGGCTCGGGTTTTCTTACGATCTGACTGGAAAAGGGACCACGGTGATTCGCGGCGGCTACGGCATGTTCTACGGCCGAATCACCAATGAACAGATGTACGAAGAACTGACTCTAACGGGTTCAGCCAACAGCCAGATCAATGCCACTATTTATCCAACGACAGGCTCTTCGGATAATGCGGGTCTTCCGACGACCGGTGCGCCCGTCTACCCCAACATTGTGGCCACCTATAGCCCCAGCGTTGGCAAGCCGAACATCGCGTATTTCCCCGGTGATGTGAGGCTGCCCGGTGCGGAGGAGTTCGACGCCGTGTTCGAGCACCAGTTCGCGTCGAATACCGCCGTGTCCTTGTCATACATCGGCAGCGTGGGCCGGTTTTTGCCAATCGGCATAGACACGAACCTGCCGGCGGCCACCACCATCGACTACACCGTAAGTGGTGGCCCGAAGGATGGAGCGACGGTTGTATATCCGTTCTTTGCCGGTTCTCGTCCGAACGCGAATTATCAAAAGATGGTCGAATACTGTTCCTGCGTGACCTCTCACTACAACGCGTTCGTCGCACAGGTGAACCGCCGCTATTCCGCCGGGCTGCAATTCAACTTCAGCTATACGTACTCCCATGGCACCGACGACGGTGCGTCCTCGAGCGCCGCGATCACGAGCAACACTCCTGTCAACCCACAGGATTTGGCGCTCGAGGAGGGCACGTCGTATTTGAACGTGCCGAACCGGTTCATCGGCACTTTGATATGGACGCCGCCGTACTTTTCGGGATCATCCAGTCTCGTCACCAAAGCGCTGCTTTCGGGATGGGAAGTTTCGCTAAACGAGACAGCGCAGACTGGTCTGCCATACACCGCCTCCATCTCCGGCAATGAACCCTCCGGAACCAATGCTGTCATCAGCTCCGGAGGTCCGACCGGTGGGAGCACGTCAAGCCGTGCGATTTTTGTCCCGAAGAACGGCTATGTGATGCCAGCCACCGTGAACACGGACTTCATGCTGGCCCGAAACTTCCGCTTGAATGAGAGGCTGAAGCTTCAGGTGTCCGCACAGGCCTTTAACCTCTTCAATCATCAGGACGTGAGCGGTGTTACAACGACGGGCTATACGCTTTCAGGGACCACGCTGACATACAGCTCGAGTCTAGGCAATCCGACCGCTGCGAACAATGGGGTGTTCTACACGGCCCGGCAGTTGCAGTTCGGCGCCAAGATCACCTTTTAGCGACGCAGAGATTCAGAAAGATCGCCGCTTTGGGACTGCGATGACGCAGTCCCTGAAGGAGCGGCCCTGTTTGTGGCGCGTGACCAACGGAATTATTTTCGGAGCCTCTTGTAGAGTTCGTTCGCCGCGCGGAATTCCTGCTCAAGTTCAGCCGATTTCAGGTTTCGCTGCAGATGTTCCACAGCTTGCGCCAGGCGATTGAGGGCGTGGGCGACATTGTCGCTGTTCGAAAAGAGAATATCGCGCCAAACTGGGTAGGGACTGCCTGCCAGCCGCAGCGAATCGGTGAGGCCTTGGCCCGCCAAGGCAAGAGGGAAGCCGGTGTCTTCGGTTTCGTCCTCAATCACACGCGCCAGCGCAATCGAAAGCATCTGCGGCAGATGAGATACAACTCCGACTGACCAGTCGTGCGTGTCTGCGTCGCACCAAACGACACGCGCGCCTATCCCGGCGACTAAAGCTGCGAAATCTCGAACGCGACGATCTGCTTCGTCTTCGTTTGCGATCAGCGCGTAGGACGCGCCCTTGAATAGCTCGGCGTCAGCGCTCTCGATACCGGAATTTTCCTTGCCCGCCATGGGATGACCGCCGAGGAAGAGCGAGGATTTGCCGCGGAAGCATTCCGTGGCGGCGTGGGTGATGAGGACCTTCGTGCTTCCGGTGTCCGTGACTAGTACGTGGTGTTCGGCGCCTTCGGCGATTGGCGCGAGCGATTTGACGATTGCGCGGACGGGCAGCGCCACATAAACCAGATCGGCGCGCCGAACGGCTCCTGCGAGGTCGGGCGCCTTTTCTTGCACGGCACCGCGCTCGACCGCGCGGTCGAGCGAAACCGAGTCTCGATCCCAGCCGACGACTTCGACCGCGGGAAAGTTCGCGCGGACAGCAAGCGCGAACGAGCCTCCGATTAGACCCGTGCCGATGACGGCGATGCGACGAAACGGAACACTGTCTGCCATCGCCGTTGCCCGCCGCTGGGGCGTTACTTCTTGCCTCCGGCTGCAGTGGCCTCCTGTTTGAGCCACGACATTTGACCGCGCAATTCCGCACCGACCTTTTCGATCGGATGATTCTTGTCGCGTTCGAGAAGCTTGTTGTACATCGGTCGGCCCGCTTGCGTTTCGAGAATCCATTCCTGCGCGAACTGGCCGGTCTGGATTTCCTTCAGGATTTTTTTCATGGTTTCACGGACGTGTTCGTCGATCACGCGCGAGCCCCGGGTAATATCGCCGAACTTGGCTGTCTCGCTGATGAAGTGATGCATTTTGGCAATCCCACCCTCGTAGATCAGGTCTACGATGAGCTTCACTTCGTGAAGGCATTCGAAGTAGGCGGCCTCGGGCTGGTATCCTGCGGCAACCAGAGTTTCCCAACCCGCCTGGATCAGCTCGCGGAGACCGCCGCAAAGCACGACCTGTTCGCCGAATAGGTCGGTTTCGGTCTCTTCGGCAAAGGTGGTCTGCATCACGCCGGGGCGCGTGCCGCCTATGCCGTGGGCGTAGGCGAGCGCGCGATCGAAGGCTTGACCTGATGCGTCCTGATGGATTGCGATGAGGCAGGGAACGCCCTGCCCGGCCTCGAACTGGCGCCGCACCAGTGCGCCCGGGCCTTTGGGGGCAATCATGGCGACGTCGACGTTGGCGGCGGGGACGATCTGGCCGTAGTGGATGTTAAAGCCGTGGGAGAAGAGCACCATGGCACCGGGCTTGAGGTTCGGAGCGACTTCGTTCTTGTAAATCGCGGGCTGGGCCATGTCCGGCGGGAGCATCATGACCAAGTCGCTGCCCTTGGCGGCGTCGGCGGGCGAAAGGATTGCCCAACCGTCTTTCTCCGCTTGCTTGGCGGACGGCCCGCCGGGGCGCAGTCCGACTACAACGTTGAGGCCGCTGTCGCGAAGATTCATGGCGTGAGCGCGACCCTGGCTGCCATAGCCGATCACCGCGATGCGTTTGCCGTCGAGCACTCTCGGCTTGGCGTCGGCCTCAAAGAACATCTTTGCCATCCCTTTTCTCCTCTTCTGAACACGATTAGAAAATCGTATTTGCTGATTCTAAGCGGGTTAGGCTCAATTCTAATTATTTTCGATTGCGATTAGAATCGCAGCCCCGCCTCCGCCGCACGGAAATCGGCGCGAACGCCAGCGCCACCCTTCGCTAATCGAACTGTGCGATTGTTACGGAACCATATTAGGGGGGAAGTTGCGGCTGTCAAGTTGGGAATTGAGAATCGAAGGAGGTGGCGAAGCCTAAAAAGATTGCGTTCGCAGGGCGCGATTAGCGCCGTGTATAAACGTTCGTGGGCACACTCATCCACGCACGCTGAGAATCACGTTTGCCTAGTCTCAGCCTGCTCTGCGCCTCTGGCGATAAGGTCCGAAGCTGCTTTGGTTTCGCTAAGCTGCCCTTGCGGCAACGCCGCGCGCCGCGAGGGAAAACATCAGCCGCGAAGTCCCGCTGAAGAGCATGCTTATCCCTACCAACGTTCCGATCACCCACCCAGTGCTGTACGGCCACGTCCGCAGAATGAGTCCCGCGAGAATCAGCGTGATAACTCCATCCACGAGCAGCCAACCAGAGCCCGGCAGCGGCCGAAGCGTGAACCCGAGGACAAACTCCAAGATCGACTCGAGCAAAAGGTAAATCGCCAGCGCAATCGTCAACGAGGCCAGGCCTGCAACCGGGCGCACCAGAAGATAGCCGCCCGTGAATATGTAAAGGAGCCCGACAAGGAGTTCCCAGATCAAGCCTCCCGCGCTCGGCCTATACCAGGCAAACACAAGATGAGCGCAACCGCTAAAAATGAGCAGCCAGCCGACGAGAATATTGATCGCCAGCCCGGCCACCATTGGGGAAATGATCGCTAAAACACCCGCCGCGATCAGCAGCACACTAAGCGCGATCGACCAACCGATAGACTTCTTTACAACCGAAACCGCTGATGCACTGGTCATTTCTTTTCTCCTTTCGTTGCTTTTTCCACGTCAGGGCACGCGCGCCGAACCCGGTTATTGGGACGTTTGACAGAAACGCAATGTCTTGCAGGATTGTCTGGGTTGCTGTGTTGCCGTAGCGGCGCCGCGAGTTCAGGTGACGACGTCGAGAAGAACTAAGTGTCGTGCGCTATCTCCCAGTTCGAGCCTTCGATGCGCGGAATATTACGCCCACACGGTCCTCGATGCAATCCCCGTGTCGCGCCACTCGAAATGTAACCGAAGGGGTAACGCCGCGCCATTTGGGACAGTCCAACCGAACGCCGGCGTCGATAAGGACGGTTCTGAGCAAATCGGCAATCTGCGGCCCATCAAGCTCTGCTGGAATGCCAGGGTCAATGCGAGGAGGGAGAGGGGACAGTGGGGGTAACGCCCGGGGCGCCCTGGTCGCGGAAGGGAAGCCGAAATTTCTTTGCGATCTCCGGCCAGAACTCGCGGAGGATGTCCCAACCCGCGTTGTTTGCCATCGTATAGCCCATGTTCTCAACGACCGGTGCGACGCCCCGCCGGTTATCCGGAAGGTAGGTGTTGCTCAGAACGATCACAGTGGCATCGCCAAGCCATTCGGAAAAATTGAACATGCGATTGCCGTTCACGTTGTGGGCGATCACCTGATGGCTCATGGCATGAAGGATGCGAACTTTAGTCGACCCGACACCAAGGCGGTAGTAGCGCGGGTCTTCATCGAACATCGTGGGATAGAGAAAATCTTTGAAGAAACCGGCGGAGGTCTGCCCCGCCATGTTCGCGCCGAAGCGGTCGAGGTAACCGGTAAAGCCCCGCCCAAAAGTGGGCTCCGTATCTTCGAACTGCGAAACTCCCGCGTTCCATCCCGCGCTCAGGAAGGCAACGGGGTCGGTCGAATCCTGAACGAATAGCCAGAATTTGTCTTTCACCTCAAGCGTGCAGAGCAAGGCACCCGGTTTGTAATGCCTGCGGGGCTGAGACCCTGGACCGACAGAGTGACGTTCAAGGCGCTGCGCGAAGACAGCCACGGTCTTCGCAAAAGGGCCTTGATAGTCCCGCCACGTAAGCGGAGGCGCGGGCTGCACGCATGGCGCGTTAGGATTTTGAACCACTTGCTCGGCGATTGCGGGCGGTAGCTGGGTCGCGGGTATTGGTTTTTGCTCGCCGGGCGCCTTTTGTGGCGAAGATGCGGGCAGCGGTTGCGAATTCTGGGTCTGCTGCTTTTGCTCGTCCGGCTGCTGCGCGCGTAGCCTCGGCGGCGAGAGCAATGCGATAAAGAAGAGTGCGGCGACTGCGACCCTACGCACTCGGCACGGTCCCGGTTGACTTGTCGAAACGCCTGCTCGCGATGGTCGCAATTGTTCGCCGAACATACACCCGCGCGGCGCTGCGGGCAATACATCTGAAATGTTGCGACAAAAGTGCGTGCCGTGTGTGATACTCAGCCAAAATCGGGAGGGAAATCAGGTGCTGATGAACGCAAAGTTGATGGCCTTCATCCCGGCGAGCGATCTGGCCACGGCGCGGGCATTTTACGAGCGCGTGCTCGGCTTGCGGTATCTGGAAGAAGACGGATTTGCGGTGACCGTCGAGGCGGCGCAAGGCATTCGCGTGCGATTGGTGCGCATTGAAAATCACAGGCCCGTCCAGTTCACGATTCTTGGCTGGGAAACTCCGGACATCGAAAAGTACGTCTCCGAGCTCGAAGAGCGCGGCGTGGCGTTCGCCAGTTTTGGGCTGCCCAATCAGGACGCGCGCGGTATTTGGACCGCTCCCGGCGGGGCGAAGGTTGCCTGGTTTCGCGATCCCGACGGTAACACGCTGAGCATCACGCAATTCGCCTGACTGGCTTGGTTCGGCCCAAGTTTTCGATAGAAACCCCTATCCCGCAGGATTTGATCCTCTAGCTGAGAACTTCACCGTCGCGCACGTGCGTCTAATAAATAGGTGCGATGCGACGCGGGTCTGCAGGAAAGAAACCAGCCCCCGAACAACGCAGGGAAGTGCATTTTCAACCGTAGCCATTCAGCCGCGGCCGGGAGGTGTTTATGGCAGGACCGAACCAACGAGACGTGAACGAGCGGGAAAGAGAGATCCGGCAAGAGATTCGCGATAGGGGCGCCAATCGCCAGGGCAGGTGGTATTCGCGGGGCGCCTGGTGGCCGATTTTGTGGATTTGGCTGGTAATCATCGGGATCGGATGCTTTTGGTTTGTGGGCTGGGGATGGGGCAGCTGGGGAGGATACTGGCGCACCCGCGTACATGCAGGCACCGTTCCTCCCCTGAGCGGTAGCGGCGTAGCGATCGTCGAGACCACCAACAAAATCCCCTTTGTCGGGCAAGTGTTCAACTTGAAGAACGTGCCGGTGCAGAGCAAGGTGAGCAACAATGCTTTTTGGATTGGCCCGAACAACAAGCCGCCAACGCTTTTGATCGTGGCTGGAATGGCGTATAACCCAACTCATTTCAACATTAAGCCCGGCGACGAAATCGCGGTGAACGGAGTTGTGAAAAACGCTCCAGCTGCCGCAGCGGCGCGGCAGAATTGGGATCTCAGCGATAAAGGCGCCACGCGCCTCGAAGCGGAGCACGCTTACCTCAACGCGAATACGATCTACGTCACAAACTTGGCGCGGCGCGGATGAGGCGCGCTCGTTTGCAACGTCTTTTAGAAGCCTCAGTCGAGGATTTCGTAGCGGAATTCTTCGATGATGGGATTGGTGAGCACGTCTTTGGCGATGCGCTGCACTTGTGAATCGGCCTCTTCGCGCGAAAGTCCGTCCAGGCCAAGGACGAAGAATTTTCCCTGCCGCACATCCAGAATTTTCGAATAGCCAAGGCCAGAAAGCGCGCGTTGGATGGTTTGACCCTGCGGATCGAGGACTGTCGACTTCAGCATCACCCAGACGTGAGCTTTCATTTCTTCCTTTCTCCCGGCCACGGAGACACAGAGGCACGGAGAGACCCAAAAAGGTACGAAAAACAGCGCTATCGCCGGTTCCATCGACGTGCGCGGCATACCGGGTAGAGGCGCTGGGTTCCAAGCTAACTACCGAGGCCACAAATTATAGCAGGGAGGCAGATTTTGCGGCGTTGCGAAAATCTTCGAGCAGCCTACGTTTATCGTTGGCGGGAAGAAAAGCAGCATTGAACGCCTCTTCGGCCAGGCGCAGAAGCTGTTCCTTGCTCAGGCCGAGCGATGCAGCGTGGGAATACTCCGTTGCGAGATCGGTGTGAAAGAGGCCGGGATCGTCCGTAGAAAGGGTGACCGGCCAATTGTGGTCGAGAAACGTTCGTAACGGATGATCCCGCAGCGAAGCGTTTGCTTTGCCGGTCTGTTTTGCGAGGGCGCCTGTGAACAGATTGCTCGTGGGGCACATTTCCATCACCACCCGCCGCGTGGCCAGCGACTCCGCGAGCGCATGATCGTGCATCAACGCGATGCCGTGACCGATGCGCTCGGCGCCGAGAATTTCCACGGCTTCGCGAACCAGCTCAGGGCCGCCGATTTCTCCTGCGTGGCACACAAGGCGAAGCCCCTCGCTGCGCGCGAACGCGAAGGCCGGGCGGAAACCGACGGTCGGCAGAGAAACTTCGTCACCGCCCATTCCGAAAGCGAGCACGCCCTTTTGTTGAAGCTTCGCCGCACAGCGCGCCACCTCCATGGCCGGATCAGGCCCAAACTGGCGGACACAATCGAAAATCCATGCGGTGCGAAGGCGATGGTAAAGCACGCCCCCCGCCGCTTCGACAATCGCATCGAAATTCGCCTCTACGTTCTGCATGCGGCGCAGCATTACGCCGGCGGAAATCGTCACTTCGGCGTAGACCACGTTCTGGCGCACGAGTTCTTCGCACATCTTGCGGGTGATGAAAGCGTAGTCTTCAGGGTCGCGGAGAAATGACGTGACCCATTTGAATGTCTCGATAAACCCAGCGAAATCCGTGTGGTGGTAACGGCGACCGACTGCTTCGGCGGAAAGGCGCACGTCCTGGCGCGCCGCAAGTTCGACGACGGTTTCGGGCCGGATCGTCCCTTCGAGATGGAGATGAAGCTCGGCCTTAGGCAAGCCGGCAACGATCGATGAGGTATCTGGCGTCATGCGAAGGCCTAGGTTCTCACAGATGCGCACGCGGATGCAGCGTCGTTTTTGCCGGGCGAGTGGACACTGCCCCGCGCGCCGATGTACACCCCCTATCCCTATTTCAAACCTCAGCTGACTGGAGGAGCACATGGCCCGTCGCCAGTTCTTCCGTTCGCTTGCGGCATTTCCGCTGCTCGCGCTACCGGGCGCCGCGCAAGACTCCAAGAAGAAGCTGCACATCATGATGAAAAGCGCCTGGGGAACCGACGACGAGACGCGCGCGACGTTTGTCTTCAACCACGGCCTCGCGCTTTCCGAGGCAGGCCACGAAGTGCAGATCTTCCTTCTTGGTGACGCGACCGTTCTGATGCGCAAGGCCGTGGTGGACGCGGTCTTGCCAATCGGCTGGCCTCCGCTGAACGACACATTTGAAAAGGTCGTGGCGGCCAAAATACCGGTGTTTGCGTGCGGAGCATGCAGTCGCGCTCGGGGCGTCACGGACGCGGACGTCATGCAGTGGGGATTCAAGTTCGGCAATCCGGCGATTTTCGTTGGCCTTGTCGAATGGGCCGACCGCATCATTACCGAGTAGCGCGCCAGTTCGGCGCCGCGGTCGCGATCCTCTACTCTGATTTGATCCGCGAATGGCTGCGGAAAAAGAGCGCAATGAGCAGCAGCACTACGAATGCGCTGCCGGCCGATGTGAGCCAGAACGATTGCCAGTTGCGAACCGCCACCCCCGAAACCACGTGGGTGAAGTGATCGATTGTCGCGCCCGAACTGAGCGATCCGATGAACATCCCCACGCCGTAGGTCAAAAAGGTGATGAGTCCTTGTGCTGCGCTCCGTAAATGCGAGGGTGCCTCCTGGTCCGTGTAAAGCTGCCCGGTGACGAAGAAGAAATCGTAGCAGACGCCGTGCAGCAGGATCGCGACGTAAAACATCCACATCAGCGCGCCCGCGTTGCCATAGGCCAAAAGCACATAGCGGACGGTCCAGGAAAGCATGCCGACGAGAAGAATGTTGCGCACCGTCATGCGCCGCAGCAGAAACGGCATCAGCAGCATCATGCCGACTTCTGACACTTGTCCGAGCGCCATTTTGCCGGCAGCGTTGTGCACGTGAACTTCGTTCAGATAGTCGTTGGTGAAGGAAAAATAGAAGGTAAGAGGAATGCACGCGAGAACAGACGCGGCCGCGAACACTGCGTACGCAGGGCGCTTGAGCATCACCAGCGCATCGAGCCCCAGAATTTCACGGGCGTGAATTTCCTTGCCTCTACCCTTCGGGGGCGTGTGCGGCAGCGTGAGGCTGAAAAGCCCCATCAACACGGAAGCAGCCGCGGCGATCAGGAATTGAGAGGCGGATTTCTCGACGGCGAGCAGGCTGATCGTCACGCCGATGGTGATCCAGCCGAACGTGCCGAAGACGCGAATGAGCGGAAAATCGCGGCCCGCATTGGATAGGTGCTGGAGCGCGATCGAATTCGTGAGCGCGACGGTAGGGAAGTAGCAGAGGCAGTAAATGAACATCAGCGCGTAGACGCCGGAAAACGACGTGACCCGCGTGACAAGAAACAGCAATACGGCGCCGGTGAAATGCAAGCAGGCCAGCACGCGTTCCGACGAGAAGAAGCGGTCCGCGACAAGCCCCACGAAAAACGGCGAAATCATGGACGCGAGCGCGGCGGTGCCGAAGACGGCGCCCGCCTCGGTGCCGGTGAAATGCAAGGTGCTCGTGAGGTACGTATCGATGGTGACGTACCACGCGCCCCAAATCACATAGTTGAGAAACATCATCAGGCTGAGTTGCAGCCTGATCGAAAGGGGCATGGCGCCGGATTCGGCGTAGCCGTTTGCTTCGGTCATCCCAGAAGGCTCCGTTGGTTGATCAACGCGTCAATCTGCTGAGCGCGCTGAATCATAGCATGCGGCGTTTCGGAGTGAATCCTAAAAAGGCCTCGCCCGATGGGAAACCGTCATGGTTACTGCGATTTCGACTGGTGAAAGAGCGCGCGCCGCGTGGCCGAAAGCAGGCCACTGACGGCATCGCGAGATTTGTCACGAACGATCGGGTCGATGATCCACGAAAGCAGGTAAGGCACGCTCCGGCTCAGCTCAATGGACTCTATTTGTACGAAGACACCGCCGTCTTTTTGCTCCAGGCGCCAATAGTCGTTGAGCCGCCACAAATAGCCATTGCCTTGGCCGTCGGGCATTACAGGGCTATCCGGATTACCGGCACTCTGAAGCTGGTTCACATGCGTGGAAATGGAACGGATGCGGGTGTGGTCTGGGTTGTCGTGGAAGACATGAACGTCGAAATGGGCGTCAAAGGCCATCTCCGGCGAGTGCGAATAGAACTGCACCAGGGTGTTGAATGTGTCGCCCGAGTGGCTGAGCACCCGGCCGCGGCGAATCGTCGGCCGGTAAATCTCTCCGTAATTCGAATAGTCGAGGATCAATGCTTCGACTTGCTGCAGGGTAATGCCGCGCGCAAACATTACTCCGGCCCAATGATGAATCATGCCGTCGGGAATCTTGATGCGCTTGCCGTTGTCCGTGGTATCCACCGGCAGCACGACAATGCTTCCATTCTCGATCTGGCCGTAAAGCTTCGTTTTCTCCGCCGGGTCGAGATGGTCGATAAAGAGAAATGACGCGTCGTTCGGGGCGTCAGCGTCCATCTGGACCCCGGCCGCGTGGACGTATTCGTGAAAGGCTTCGAGTGTTTTCTGTTCCAATTCGGCGGCCGGGCAATCGGTGCCGATCGAGAAAAGGACCAGGACGCAGGCAATTGCCCGCAATCGCCGCCAAGGCGCCCACCGGCGAGTCCGTGGCGCACACCGCAAGTATCGACCCGCGATGCGAATTGTCAGAGTTCCGCTCATACGGTCTTTTTCGATGGGCGAGTCGGCCGACGCGCCGACCCTTCGGCAGTCCACCCCGCTCGCCTCTATCTTAAGATGAACCTCGAACCGGGCAATCGAGCGCCAACCCGATTCAATTTGGGCGCGTTCAGGTAGGGATTGTAATTTAGCTGTCACAGCAGCGCTCCGGCAAGCGAATTACGTACCACATAGTGATTGCGGCGGCGTGGTGTGCGGAGTTATGTTTTTCGGTGGGGGAAATCCGAAATGAAAGTCTGGAAATCTGCTGTGCTGTTATTTGCCTGCCTGATCTTGTCGACCGCCGTCGCGTCCGCGCGCGCCGTTGACCAGCCCAAGATTGCCACAGTGGACGCCGGCATCGGTTCGTGCAAGGCGGACTTCACAGTGAAAGACGGAGCGGGCAAGCCGATCTATAATTCCAAAATCGATGTCTTCATCAGGTACGGATTCATGAACCTGCGACAGACAGCCCTCGAAGCCTATACCAACGTGGACGGCCAGGCGCGTTTCACAGGCTTGCCCAATTTCCCGAAGAAGCCGCTGGAGTTCGATGTCCTTAGCGGAACCGTCTCGAAAACGATTACCGATGATCCGACGGCGAACTGCAATGCCGTCTTCAACGTGACCCTCACCGTCCACTAGCCCTGATTGCGATCTGCGGCACGATGTGAGCGCGCTTGACTGATCGTCAATCTTGAGAGGCGCTTGAAAATCAGACTTCCTGGAGCTTTACGAACTACCCACGGTTAATTCAGGCCTTAACCTGATATCCAGCGGCTGCCGCTCTGTGGCATTCCCGACAGAGCACAATACCTGTCTCTCAGTTGCTGTGGCGAGACGCCCGCCCATTATTAGATATGCTGGAGGAGTCTTGTCACTGGAGCGCAAGCGGCCGCGCCGCTATCCGTTGCTTGCCCCAGCCGAATTGACGCATGTTCTCTCTGGCGCGCACATGAAACAGGTGATCAGCGACATTAGCGCGTTCGGCTGCCATGTCAGCACTCGGCTAATGTGGCCGGTCGGCAGCCGGGTAAAGATACAAATAAACCACGACAACAAGATATTTTGCGCATCGGCGCGCGTCATCTACGGTAGCCCGATGCAGGGGATGGGGATCGCGTTCATGGACGTCGACCAGGAGAATCGAGCACTGCTGGATCTGTGGATCGCGGGACGCAGAAGAACGATGCGGGGCCAGACTGCCGACTGAGTTGGTTGGCCGACCGTCTGAGGGTGGGCGCTAGTTCTCGCCGCGCTGCCAGTATCCATAGACGCACCGCGTTCCGCGTCGGGAAGGATCGTGCGTGTCGTGAATGACGCCGTCGATAACCGCGGTCAGATGACCGGATACGGAAACGATTAATCGTCCCTGCGGCAATTCGTCCGCGCGCATGTGAACCTTGCAGCCCGAGCCGATCTCCATCGTCGGGGTCCAGTGCCAGCCGAGCGATTCTAGAAGCTTGTGCGTTGTGCCCTTATAGACGCCGGTTCGGGCGTTGCTCTTGCCGCGCTTGCGCTTACCGGTCCGTTCGCGGAAAGCCAGATGATTCACCTTGTCGTAGATTTCCTGGTAGGGGAGTGCGGTCGCGATAGCGATCGAACGCACCACGCAGTCGCCCGTCCGGCCTTTGTATCCCGCCGCCTTCCTGCCTCCATCGTCGAACTGGAATTGTAAGTGCCTTGGCGCGTCGTTGCGAACGCCGGTCGAGGCCAATCCCACGTGCAGCGGTTTTTTTTCCTGCGGCCGCGGTCTTTTCCTCCGCCGGACGCGCTTGCCTGCAGGCTTACTCACGAATTGCGCGTACGCGCCAACCGCGATCAGCGCTAAGAAGCCGAAGGCAATCACGATGCCTGTCATAGAAGGTATGACCCGCTCGGAATCACAAGGCTCCTTGGCAACCGGTTGGGTATTTTAGCCTCCTGTAACGGTTTGGCACCGTTACTTTGTCATGTGTTTCTTAGGGGTGGTGCTAAGTTAGGCGCGTTTCGCTCGGTATGAGCGGCCAGAGCGGTGAGCGGAGGGACGAATGGACAGGCGAGACTTTATCGGCTTAACAGGGGCGGCCATTGCCGCGGCGTCGCTGCCACGTCCGACATTCGCGCAAGGCGAGGCGAATACGACTGCCACGCCCACGCCCGGCAAGCTGCGGCTTGACGCCTACTCTCGCACGCTGCACTGGCTGCGCACTCCTAGCGAAGTGGCCGAGGCGTGCCATCAGATCGGCAACACGAGCATCGATCTGACGGTTCGCCCGGGCTCGGGTCACGTCGACCCGGCCAAAGTGACGACCGATCTCCCGATCTTCGTAAAAGGCCTGCGCGCCGGCGGGATCGAAGTCTCGATGATTGCGCCAAACATTACCGAGGCTGACGACCAATACGCCGAGGCGACGCTGGATGCCGCTTCGTCTCTCGGCATCCACCACTATTGGTGGGGGACGTTCCGCTACGAAGAAGGGAAGCCCTACTGGCCGCAGCTCGACGCGCTGAAGCCGAAGGTCGATAAGATCGCCAAGCTCAATGAGAAGTACGGGATGAAGGGCATGGCGCATCCTCGCGACGGCGCTACCAGCGTTTCAGGCGTTTTCTTTGACCTCCTTTATGTCTTGAAAGACTTCGACCCGCGCTGGGTCAGCTTCCAATACGACACGCATCACCTGCTGCAGGCCTTCGACAGCGGCTGGGTGGAGCAACTGCGGCTCGGGACGCCTTACATCGGCGGCTTCGTCTGGAAAGACGTGATGATCGAGCCAGCGAGCAGCCCAAACCCCGACGACGCATGGCGCGCTGGGCATCCGCGTCCCGCCGCGGGCCCAGCGGACGGCGCGGGCATGGGCGCGTTCGGCGGTGCCGGCCGCGGGCGTGGCCGAGGCGGTTTCGGCTTTGGCCCTGGCCGTGGCGGCAATCCGAACGCGCCAACCAAGACGCGCATCCGCCAAGTGCCCGTCGGCACCGGCATGGTGAATCTGGCGCTGGTTGCCGACACGCTGAAAGAAATCGGCTTCAACGGCCCCATGGAGTGCGAGCCCGAGTGGCCGCAACTCGGAGGCGCGGACCAAGGCGCGATGGAGCTATCGATCCCGCGTGAACAGGCCATCGCTCTGCTCAAACGCGACTACGACACTATGATGGGCATCATGGCGACCGCGGGCTTGGTTTAGCCAGCGCGGGCTGCCCGCGAATTTTATGCATTTCTAATCGCGGTGCTCGTTTACCCCCCTTCCTGACCGCGATTAGAAACTTTTCTGTCGTTTGTTTTCAGCGACTTACGCCGATTTTTAATTTTATTCATTTGCGATTAGAATTTAGCGAATTTTATACATTTTGCGATTGAAGAGCCCGAGACTTGTAAGTTGCGATTCATGACTTGTGGCCTTCTGGCGATTTCGCCTTCCATGCGCTTTTGCTCCTCCAAAACAGCCAATTTACTATCGATTAGAAATTTGGATCTGGTGCAAATATGGGACTTGCGGCGTTTTCTAATCGCAGCGATATCGATTAGAACTGGTCGGTTTTGGGTTGTTTTGGGGTGGTCCCGGGCGCGCAGGGTTGTTCCTCTTGCTTTGGGATTAGCGCCTACGGCCACGGTTGGCATGACTTAAGTTTGAGACACTAGTTTACCACACATAGACGTCTCCTGTCAATGCCTAAATGTGTGGCCAATTTGACACAGTGTGTGATTGCGTAGGAAGGGGAAGCAGAGGATGGAGTGAAGGCCGGGACGCTTGGCGGGGCGGAGGACGGTCAACATCGCGATATGCGACTTTCGTTCGCGTGCAAATTTGGTCGCTTAAAAAGGCCCTATTTCGTGTTTTGCGCGCTAAACGCGCTTATTTGGACGTTACTCAAGACCCGCGCCTGAACGCGAGGCAAATCTCCAGTGTGGCAGGGATGTAAGGGGCAAGGGCTATGTGCCACGCCGGACAATCTTCGAAACGTGTTGAATCAGCAACTGCTCAAAAAAGCTGCTGCTGTTCAGCATCCTGAAATGCTCGCTTCGGGATCACTGTGAACTGACGAGAACCGTAGTAGAGCACGTAGGAGTGCTCATCGATAAGGCCCCTTGAATACATGCTCCACTGAAGCTGCGAGTCGATGTGCGCAGTGCGGAAATGGATCCCATCCTGAGAAAAAGTGAGTGAGTAGTCGTCCCTGAACTTCGCCTCGCTGCGGAAAGCCAACGGGGGGATTACAACGAAAGCCGCGAAAAGCATAAGAACGAGAAGGAGAGAGGCCACCAAGCAAGCTACACTGAGCCAATGGTAGCCAGGCGAACGCCAAGAATAAACCCCAAGCAGCGCAAGCACGATGGCGGCAACGATGTCGAGTCGGACCCGCAGGCGCGAGGAGTAATGCGCCCGCAACGCGCGGACGTAATCGCTTTCTGCGTAACGAAACGAAAGACTGACCGTCTCACTCATGGGATAACCAACGTATATAACGCTTGGTGTTTCAGGTCAAACATACCGATGGGGGAATTGTCATCGCAACGGAACGCCAACTCCTGTGAAGTCCGCTTACAGGACGTGTCTCGTACTAGCGCTCCACATCTCCGGTGACGGCGTTAACCAGGACTTCGGAAATAAAAAAAGCCGCTATTTAGAGAACGCTACCACGAGCTTGACTTATAATTCCCGGTAATGGAGGACGTGGTGTTCAGTCGGATTACCCTTAAATGCGCGATGGCTTACCTACTCGCGATTCGCACGACCGCGCAATCGAGTGCACCCCAAGAACCGCCTGCCCTACTTGGCACGTGGGTGCTCCGCGTTTCGGATATCTCCGATAAGGGCGTTAATCAGGACTAACCCCGGATTCAATTCAGTGACGGCTGTTCTGCGTGGCTGATCACGTAATGGTCGACCGGACCTTTTTCTGCTTTTAGTCGCAGGCCGAATTGCTCTTGCAGGGCTGACGGGATGGCGGGGTACTTGGCGCCGGCCAAGGAATCATCGTACGTGTAGTGCAATACAAAGTCGAAATTTCCCGTGAGGCCAGTGTCGTCCTTGACCGGCGCGTTGAGGCGTCGCTCAAGTTGCTCAACCAGGAGAGCCATTGTCGCGTTGCGGCCTGTGAAGTCGTAATTGACGCCTTCTTGCGTGGTCTCTTCCTCGCGGCCCGACGTAACCAGCGGGCGCTCTTCGGGATGTTCGGGGGTACGAAATTGATCCCACTTAATTCCGCTGCTCACCGGTTCAAGACTGTACACGGTGCCATCACGTTGCTCCTTGGAAAGCAGGAGTTGAAAGCGGGTTTCCAGAAGCGAACGAAGCATCAGAAGTTCGTCAGAGGGAGGCGCCGTTTTTGGATCGCTCGGATTAATCTTGGCAGCGTCAGAAGCCTCTGGAGGTTTGGCTTCAATGTTAAACATCTCGCTGTCTACCCACGAGGGACCGCCCGACAGCTGGTACGACTGCAGCCTATAGGCTTCCATGACCAACTGCCGCAGCGTGTATGCCCGATACACTATCCTTCCGCCCGCGTCGAGCTGGCGATAACCTCTGATCGGATCATTTGGGTCATCGGGCTTAACGCTAGCTACGTCGAAAGACGGCAGCGTGGTCGGTGACTGCTTCCCTGCGAAGATCGGGACAGCCAGCGCGCTGGCTGCACTCACGACTAGGAGCAAGCCCGATGAACATCTCGAAAGTTTCATGGCTATTTTCACGGCCCGGATTGTCAGGAGAAGTCAGTTGGGGCAAGGACCCGTATTCGGCGACTCCCGCAGCCAAGGCCAGTACTTCAAGTGCCCAGTAAGAATCCGGTGTTCTCGCGCTCTTTGCCAAATCTTTGAGAAGGGTGAGGTTTCTCTCAGCCGAGCGAGCTCTGCTTCGTCACCTGCTCCAAGGGAATCGAGCAGCTCTTGGCCCCTACTTGTGTCAAGCAAACCTCGTTCGTACGCCGTCCGAGCGGACTGCAAGAGTGTTGTGAGTTCGTTCTCAATTGCGCGACATTCGTCACACGTCGAAGGGCGCATGGGCTAAATCATAAGCCTGTAGAAGTATTTTTCAAAATAGCTAGGGCCTGACAGGTCGCGTTCTCGGAGATGTACAGGCTGGTGTGCTACATGGACGATAGCCAGCGTTAACCCGATTTGGCTGCGTCAAGCGAAACAATCGGGCCGGGAATGCGGTTTCGCTCTTTGGGTAGGCAACCGTCTGCCGGAGCGAGATTCAACCAAGCAAAACCATTGCCATAGAACAGAAATGCTAGTGCAGCCAGTCTGTAATTCGAGGTAACAGATACGTTTCTGAAAGAAATCTCAACAACAAAAACCCAAAGAACCAAATCGCAGCGAATGTGAATGTCCGTTTTCGTCTTCCGGTTGTCAATAAGTAAGGCGGTGGTCCCACGATCCAATACCCATGACCTGCCCCCCGTTTTTGGTCCAGTCATAAGTTAGCACTCGGGGTTTGGCTTTCAACCTCCAGGACGACGGAGGACGGATCGCCGCCGTCGTGGCTGGGGGAAAGTGGGAATCCCGCGTCGTTTGCGGGATTTCCAAGCGGAGTGGAAAACCTGCCTTTGGTTTTCCACGGAGCGGCTTTTCCACAGCCTTTTCCCCCGCCGATTTCGGCGGCGAACTCTTCCGGCGTCCGATACCCTAGCGAGCTGTGCGGACGCACCGTGTTGTAATCCACCCGCCACTCTTCGATTACCTTCTGTGCGTGCCGGAGATCCACGAACCAGTTCTGATTCAAGCATTCATCCCGGAACTTTCCGTTGAAGCTCTCGATG
>DATJOL010000072.1:0-7618 GCA_035507075.1 Candidatus Aquilonibacter sp.
ACGCCCGAGAAGTCCATGCTGCTGTTCGAGCCGTTCGAAGCGCCGTTTCCGACGGTGATAACGCCCGGCAGCGTCCGGAGCAGTTCCGAAGCGTTGCGGGTGATCATGGGCAACCGATTGTAATCGGTAGCCGTCAGGTCCAAGCTGTGCGCGCCGGAATCAACCGGTGTCAAGTCCGTGTGCGCTTCCACCGTGACGGTTTCCGTCGATTGGCCCACCGTCAGCGTGGCGTTGATGTTGCGCTTGTCGCTCGCTTGAAGGACGAAGCCGTTCTGCTCGAACGCCTTGAACCCCTTCATCTGGATGCGGATCGTGTAGGTGCCGGGCGAGACGGAGGCGAATGCGAAATATCCCGCGCTGTCGCTGACCGTGCCGCGAATGTCTTTCGAGGCTTCGTTCATCAGCGAGATGCTGGCGCCTGGAATAATGGCGCCCGACGTGTCAGATACTGTTCCTGTGACCGTACCCGTGATTTGGGCGTGAGCGGCCGGAATCAGCAGCAGGAACGCGGCGAAAAGCAAAAGAGCCCGGGTGAAGTACTTCCACCCTGAGCTACAGTCAACGTTAACTTTAGTCCGTAGGTTCGTGTGACCTTTCATTCGTCTCCTCCATCATCACCAGGCAGAGCCCGGTCTCTTACACGGGAATGGACAGGGAAAGGACAACGCCCGCCGCGCCAGCCAGATTCATCAGACTTTGACCCCACCCCAAAGAATATCGATTTGGCACTACGCTGTGTGCGCTTTTACCCTGCTTCCCAAATCCTGTCAAGAAGATTTTTTATCAATTGCATAGAATTTCCTGATTGCGACTTCCGGCTCTCAGTTCGCGTGCTAGAATGCCGCTACTTTTCCGCTGGGGGAGGACGCCCAGTGAAGCCAAGTCAGCGTGTTCTTATTGGAATTTCCCTCGTTTTTGCGTGTTTCGGGGGGCCGGGAGCGGCTTATTCCCAGGGGGTCAACGAAGGGGCCTCGATTCTGGGATACGTCCGGGACGCCGGAAACCGCGAACCGGTGGTCGGCGCGCGGGTGGACCTGATGTCGCCCAACGGCCTGGCGGCGCCGACCCGCTACACGAATTCGAACGGCGAGTTTTCGATCGGCGGGGTGCCTGACGGCGACTATCACGTCATCATTAAAAAGCTTGGATATCACGACGATCAGGAGTCGGTGTCCGTCGTGGCGTCGCACCAGTCGCGGCTCGATGTCGATCTGCGCAGCACCGCGTCGGACAACTCGGCGCCCGAGCCGCCGGCAGAAGCGATTTCCGCACATCAATTGACGGTTCCCGAGAAACCGCGCCAGGACTATCTCAAAGGGAAACAGCAGCTCGGCAAGAACGATTACGCCGGAGCCGTGGCTTCGTTCGAAAAAGCGATCAAGGGGTTCCCGTCGTACTACGAAGCGTATGCGGATCTTGGATACGCGCAATACATGATGGGCCATGCGACGGAAGCGCGCGCATCGCTGCAGCAGTCGATTGATTTAAGCGATGCAAAGTATCCGGATGCGATGTTCGATCTGGCAGATATTTCGAACGACACCGGCGACTTCGCGAAGGCCGAGCAACTCTCGCGGCAAGACGTGGCGCTGGAAGACACCTCGTGGCGCGGATATTTCCAGCTTGCGCGCGCTCTGGTGGGCCTCAAGCAATTCCCGGAAGCCGAACGCAACGCGAAAAAGGCGCTCGAGCTGAACAACAAGCTCTCCCTGACCTACGTGATCCTCACGAACATCCATATCGCGACGCGGCAATACTCGGAGGCCGTGGACGACATTGACGGCTACCTGAAGCTCGACGCCAGCAGCCCGACCAGCGATCAGATGCGCGCCACACGCGCGCAATTGACCAAGGCGCTCGCGGAGGCAGCTGCAAAAGCGCAGACTCCCCAGTCGCCGGCAAAGCCGCCCGGCCAACCGCCATCGCAGCCGCAGACTCCGCAGCAACCACAGCAGCATCAATCGCCACGGAATTAGCGCGGGGTTTGTTTCGATTGCCGCGGTCAGGCGGAGCGCGAGAGGTGCGCCGGTGCAATGAGTTCGGTGCGCGAATCTCCGGGGAGTTCGACGTCGAGAATCTGGTGACGTTCCATTTCAAATTCGCGCGGAGCCGTTAGCTCGAGCGGCGCGCGCGGTCGGGCGCGAGCAGCGAGTCCTTGCCGCCGCTCCAGAAGAGCGCGTACTTCACGAGCGCACCGCCGCCATGCGGGCGAGATCAATTCGCGAGAATGCTTCCTGGAGTCGAGGCACCGCGAAGATTTCGGGATGCACGAGGTGCGCCAGGATTTCGAGGCTCTCGACGATGCGGGGCCCGGGGCGGCTGAAGTACGCCGAGCCGTTCGTGGCATAGACGCGACCGTTCTTTGCGGCGGGAAGATCGAGCGCGCCTTCGTAGCGGGCCAGAATCTCGCCTTCCTCCTTGCAGCGATGCAGCTCGAAGCCGCAGCAGGTGAGTACGATCACTTCGGGCGAGAACTCGACGACGCGGCTCCAATCGATGCACCGGGACGGCCAGCGATCTTTTGCGAGGTCGTCTCGGCCGCCGGCGAAATCAACGAGTTCCTTCATCCAGTGGCCACCGCAGAACGGCGGATCCACCCACTCCATGCAGAAGGTGCGCGGGCGATCGGCGACGTTCGCGGTTTTTTCGCGAACCGCGTTGATTCGGCGCTCGAGCGATCCGATCACGGGATCGGCGTCAGATTCGCGGTTCATCGCGCGGGCGACCTGGCGGATGCAATCGAGAATCTCCGAAACGCAGCTCGGCTCGAGATTGATCACCTGCGGGCGCGACTTCAAGGATTTGACGGCTTCCTGCACGTTGTCGAACGGGACGGCGCAGACGTCGCAGAGCCGCTGCGTGACGACGAGATCGGGCTGCAATTTTTCGAGCGCTTCCATATCGAGTTCGTAGAGCGCGCCGCCGTCGTGGAGGCTGGCGCGGACGGCCGCGTCAATTTCGCCGCTCGGGAGGCCGGATGGGATGCGGCTGCGCGTGACTTTGCGGATGCGGCCGACGCCTGCGGGGAAATCGCACTCATGCGTGACGCCGATGAGCGAATCCTGGGCGCCGAGAGCGCAGATCATTTCGGTCGCGCTTGGCAGCAACGAGCAGACTCGCAGGCTGCGGGAATTTTTTTCGAACGGCGCGCCGGTCATTCTGGACGGACCTCCACGATTCCTCGCCGTCCGGCGCGAAGAAAATTCGATTCGCGCACGGCGAGAGTGACAAGGATACACCTCCGTCGGGTGGCGCGCGCTAGCCGCGGTGATTTTTGGCGGCGAGACGATCGAACAACGAGCGGGCTTTGCGAGACGAGGCGGAAGAGGCGGTGAATTCGTAACGCGAGGGCGGAAAATGGCGCGAGAGGCGGTGAAACACGCCGAAAAAGCGAGACTTTGAAAACGATGATTTTGTATCGATTAGGAATTTCGTATGTAGCTGTAGCATAAAGAGTTACACTATTTTCTAATCGTATTTTGTATCGATTAGAAATGAGGGTTTCGCGGTCAGCTGGGGAGCGTTCTCGGGTACCGGGCGAAATTGAGGTCCGGAATAGTGCATTACCAAAGTTGAGAGTCAAAAGTTGAAAGTCCGGGGGTCGCATCGAGCGGCGGATGACTAGAATTCGCGGAATTGAGTGAACGTTTTTTCGTGGGGACAGCAAAATAACAACAAGATGGAGATGCAGGTTGGCTGACGAACGGCAGCCCCGGCAACGGATCTGCCGGGGCGACGCGAGGTCCTTCGATGGATTCTATCGCGAGAATGGGCCCGGTCGGTGAGGCTCGCGCATCCTGGATCCACGGCATTGGCCGAAGCGCGCGTCCTTCACGCAGCGGCAGACCGTCCTCTTGCGAGCTTCCAGTGCGATACAAAACATGGTTTGCATGCGGGTGTTTCCAGATGTTGTGAATCAAATGGATGCTCCGCTCAACTCTTCCACAGCAAGCGCTCCTCCTTTTGACCTATGCATTCAAGCTAACCGGGCCTTTGCCCACTGCTTTAGTGTGCGCCAGGGAGTCAGAACCGACGGCGAAACGACGGCGACTCGCGGTTGACACTACGGGACGCGAGGGCTAGGCTTTCGAGCGACGAGGAAGCGGAAGAGGGAAATTCCAGTTTGGCTCGGTCGTCGGAAGCCGCTCAGGATTTGGAGCGAATGGGGATCGAAGTGGACGTGCTTACGGTGCAGGAGATCAGCGACGAAGAAGGATACCTCGACGCCCTGGGCAAGAAACGCACCGCGGAGGTGAAGCGCGACGGCACGATCGGCGAGGCCGACGCGACGCGCGACTCGAAGATCAAATCCGCAATGGCCATGCAGGAAGGCGAGAAGGCCAAATTCGACTCCGACGCCAACATCGCCGGGGCGCAACGCGAATTTAACATCAAGCAGGCGCAGTTCCTTGCAGAAGTGGAGACGCAGAAAGCCATGGCTGCACAAGCAGGGCCACTCGCAGAGGCCAAGGCCAGGCAGCAAGTGGTGGTTGAGGAAGTGCGCGTCGAGAGGATGCGCACGCAGGAACAAATCGCCGTCCAAGAGCAAGAGGTGCAGCGCAAGCAGAAGGAACTCGAGGCGACCGTGATCAAGGCCGCCGAAGCGGATCGACAGGCGGCCATTTTGCGCGCCGAAGCCGCCAAGCAATCGGCAATTCTGGAAGCGGAGGGATCCAAGTCCGCCCAGATCGCTCTTGCCGAGGCGCAGCAGGAAAAATTAAAGCAGGAAGGATTGGGACGCGCCGCGGCCGTGGAAGCCGAGGGACGCGCGGAAGCGGCGAAGATCGAAGCCATGGGTCTTGCGCAAGCACGTGCGATCGAGGCTCAAGGTGTTGCCGAAGCGCAGGCCATCCTCAAGAAGGCGGAGGCCTGGAAACAGTTCAACGATGCAGCGAAGCTGCAAACGATTCTTGAGAGGCTTCCGAGCGTCTTGCAAGCATCTGCGGGAATCTTCGGGGCGGTGGCGGCTCCGCTGGGAAACATCGACAAAGTGGTTGTGATCGAACAGGGGGACGGCGGAGATGGAAACGGATCCGGCGGCATCGGACGGATCGCGCGTACCGGGCCAGCCCTCGTTTTCGGCCTGCTTCAACAATTGCAGGCTATGGGGCTCGATCTCCCCACCGTGCTTGCACAGCTGGGAGTAAATGGCGGGAAAGTGACAGAAGCAACAGTGAAGCCGGCGGAAGGCAAGGCTGGCAAACCTCTGACGTAAGGAGCGGTGAAGTTTCCGTCTTGATGCCGCGGCACTTCGCGAGTCTCTCAATGGCTACCGTTCAGCTTGCTTCCAGGATTAAGCGCGCCGACCCTGAAGTATTGGTGATCCACTGCGGAGATTATCGATTTCAAGCGGGCTTCTACGAATTCCTGAACCAGACATTGAACCTGAATGGAAATTACGATCTCATGGTGATTCCGGGCGGCCCACTCAGCTTGACGCTCTTTGAGTATTTGCCGAAGTTTTCCTGGGCGAGTTGGAAATGGTTCCGCTTCTTCGTGGAAAAACATCGGATTCGGCGACTTATCTTAATTCAACATCAGGACTGCGCCTGGTATCAGACGATGCCGGCTCACTTGCACGATTCCTCCGAGCTGCGCCAGCGCCAGGAGCAGGACCTCGAGCGGATACAGAAAACGCTCAAGAAGGATTTTCCTGGGCTGAGTGTGGATCTCTATTACGCGGGCTGGGACGCGAGCGATCAGATCACAATTGACGCGATCTCCGGATGACGTGGAAGTCGCGAAGGGGCCGAGGAACTGCGCCCGGTATCATGGCGGGGGACGCATGGATTAATCGCTCGTCAAGCCTCGCGGCGGCATCGCAGTGTGCGCGCGCCATAGCACCTCAGTTGACCAGAAGCGGGCGCAAATTCACGGGCGCCGCAGTCCGTGGTCTCCAGAGACTGAAAGCGAAAGGCCCCACGCTCGAACATCGAGAATGGGCACCTCAAGACCAGACTCCAACTTGGACTCCCCGCCCGCCAGAAAGAGGATAGCCGTGGCCCGGAATCGAGGCGACGAACCTCAATGACAAGCCGCCGCAAGGCCTGAATAATTCAACGACGGTTGAAGAATTCAACACGAGAGAACGGCGAAGACTCGAATCCAGTTGCATTCCCCACGGACGCACGACGCAGATTTCAAACGGGTTGACAGAGTCAGACACGCCAGCTTATGAGTTGGCACAGCACGTGCAGTCTAGATATTGCCCGCCGAATCGTGGCGCATTCCTCATTGGGAGGCAAGCGAATGCCACAAGAAAAGAAAGCTACGTTGAGAAAGCCAAAGAAGCTCCAAAAGACCACTCCGCTCCTAATTGTTGGAGTCCACTACCAGAACGGGAAGCTCACGCCACGCAAGAACGGCGGGAACCAGAGCTGACCACCGCGGTGCCTTCGCCTGGCGCTGCCGGCGTGAACCTGCGCGGGTGGGCAGCCGGCGGAGGCTTTGGGAGCATTCGCAACCACTGAACGGGTGCGAGAAAGCGATCGCACCGCCGCGGTAGATCGCGTCGAAGTTGATTGGGCTGGCAGCGTGTGTCAACGCCGAGAACAATCCCACGCTTGCACGAAGCCCGAGTGCCTCTCGATTTTTGGGACGAGCAAAACGCCAAACCCCACGCTCGAACCCCGAGCATGGGGCACGCTCAAAATCCGGCTCGAATCTCGGACGCCCAGCGGATAAAGAGTCGATCGGCCAGCCGCCGGGTCAGGCGCCGGGTCTTGCAGCCGGAATCAGGGCGCGTATCGAGTGAAGACGAAGTCGCGCGAAGCTTTCGCGTGGCAGGGGGCGCAGGTTTTGAGCTGTGCCTCGGTGCCAGGCGAACCGTCGTTGTTGAAGTGAGCGAATCCCCAGCCGCCCGTCGTAGGCCATTTTTTTGAATCCTTGACCATAAACTGAACGTTGGTGGGTGGTCCTGGAACGAAGGACTGGGGATCGCCAAAGACTTTGTCATTTTCCTCGGACGCGACGTGACTGAAGTGCAGGGCGGCGATGATGGTGCCGTCCGGAAACGGAAGCTTTCCGTCGCGGTAGGCCTTGATCGCGACATCATTGCCCAACATGGCGGCGAAACTGTGCAGGTTGCCTTCCTCATGAGCCACGGAGATCAATCTCCAGTCGCGGTATCCAGGTGGAATTTTGATTCCGAAGATCGGGACGGCCTCTCCGCCCCCTTGTCCTGAGACGGGTGCTGTTAAGACGAAAACGCCGGTGCCCGTTGCAACTGCAATAAGTACGAAAGCGATCCATTTCATATTCATAGGGTTCTCCTTCTAGAGCACCCGCGAGCTTCGCGTGACCGGCTGGGTCCGGGGCGCATGCTAGCACGGCCAAAATTGCCAAACAACGACGCCGAAATCGCAGGCCCGCATCTACTGCATCAAATCGGTGCTTAATCGTGACATGGGGCGTTAATTTGCGTTCGATCAAGCCAGAAACCGGACATTTGCTCACAAATGCCGGATAATCCCACTCGATGGAGCCGCGGAGAGCGCCTAAACGGGGTTCACCTTTTGGCGTAGGCCGTGAAAATGTAATCCTTCGACGCTGCCAGCAGGTGGCACGTGGCGCCGCACTTCGCGTCGTGGCCCACCGGAGGCTTGCTGGCTAAGGTGGC
>DATJOL010000073.1:0-16233 GCA_035507075.1 Candidatus Aquilonibacter sp.
ATGAAGCGCGATGAGCCGTTGAGCGTCTAGGAGTAGGAGTAATGGTACGCGGTCGCCCGGTTCACATTTGAGCCGGGCACAAATCTTGGCACTTCGGTGTCCAACTAAGACGGATCGGACTCTTTAATGGAATTTTTCCACGCACCGAATATCGACTGGATGGGGAAGGCGAAGTATTTCATCGCCCTGTCCTTGATTCTGCTGGGGATCGGCTTCGCTTCGGAGCTGAAGCAGGGCCTCACCTACGGGATCGACTTCCGCGGCGGCACGGAGATTACCGTGCGCTTCGCCAAGACCCCGCCTCTCAATCAGCTTCGCAGCGCGGTGTCGCAAGAGGGCCTTGCCAACTTCACGATCACCGCGATCGTCGATTCTGCCGACCCCCGCTCCAAAAACGACCTCTTGATCGCGATCGGCGAAAAGAAAAACGCGGAAGCCGGCAGCTTGGACGCCGACCGTCAGACCGTCGTGAGCGCGCTCTATAAAGTCCTGGGCGAGACGCCCTCCGATAAGCCCGATTTCAATACGGTTACGGCCCCCGATCTTGCCGCGTATTTGACCCAGAAGGACCCCCTGGTGCTCGGCGCCAGTGCGGGCGACCGTTATAAGCAGTTGGCCTCCGCTCTTATTTCGGCGCGCGATAGCCAGCACGGCGGCATCGTAACGGACTTTAGCGATCTCGATAACGTTTCGGGCGTCACGCCCGCCGTGATCAGCGCCCTTTCCAGCCAATACTCGCTCACGGGATTTGTGATTCGCGACGCGCAGACCGTAGGCCCCACCGTCGGCAGCCAGCTGCGCACGCAGGCGATTGACGCCACTCTTTACGCCTTGGCCGGTATGCTGGTCTACGTCGCGATTCGGTTTTCCGGCGGTGGCCTGCTTCGGCTCAACGTTGCCGGCAAGCATCCTTTCTTTCTGTGGAAGTGGATCGATTACGGCATCTTCGGCCTTGCCGCCGTCATCGCTGTTTTCCACGATGTTCTGATTACACTTGGATTTTTCTCTCTCACTCATTACGAGATCTCTCTCACGGTAATCGCGGCCTTGCTCACGCTCGTCGGCTATTCCATGAACGATACGATCGTGATCTTTGACCGCGTCCGGGAAAACCTGCGGCTCATGCGGCGGGAGTCCTTCCCGGAGATTGTAAACAAGTCGATCAATCAGACGCTCTCGCGGACGATTCTGACGAGCGGCTTGACGTTTCTCACGGTTGCGGTGCTTTACTTTCTGGGCGGACCCGTCCTCCGTGCTTTCTCCTTTGCAATGGTCGTGGGAGTTGTGGTAGGTACGTACTCCAGCTTTGGGATAGCCGCGCCGATCGTAGTCGCCTGGAATAAGTTTCGAGGTGGTGGTGGGGAAGTGGCAGCAGCACCTATACGCGCCGGATCCGCAGCCGAAAAGCAGCGCGTGCCCGCAGTGGCCAGGAGGTAGTTCATGTTTGACGATATGGTTGTCTCGGGTCGGACGAAAAAGACCAACAAGACCTGGGCGTTCTGGTTTTCCGTAGTCGTCCAGGGGTTGTTGCTCGGCATCCTGATCCTGATCCCCTTGATTTACACGGAAGCGTTACCGAAGGGTTTCAACGCCACGTATCTCGCGGCGCCCCCGCCGCCTCCGCCGCCCCCACCGCCTCCACCGCCCGTGAAGGAATTGAAGCAGCCTCCCAAGCTGATACCGATCAATAGAGTCGAGGCGCCGACTGTGGTGCCGAAGCATATCGAGATGGTGAAGGAAGCGGCGCCCACCGTCGACTTTTCCGGTGGTGGCGTGGCGGGTGGAACCGGCGATTCCGCCGGCATGCTGGGTGGCCTGTTGGGCTCGAACGGCCCTGCGCCGCCGCCTCCGCCGAAGGCTCCCACGCGCGTACGCGTCGGCGGCAACGTCGAACAGGCGTCACTGATTCGCCAAATCATGCCGATCTATCCGGCGATCGCCAAGACGGCGCACGTGCAGGGCACAGTCGTGCTGCACGCGATCATTGGCAAGGATGGATCGGTGCAGTCTCTCGAGTACGTTTCCGGGCCCACGCTGTTGATGAAGGCGGCGATGGACGCGGTGGCTCAGTGGCGCTACAGACCGCTCATGCTCAACGGCGAAGCAACCGAAGTCGATACCGAAATTCAGGTCCAGTTTACGTTGAACGATTAGGCAGGACACAGACCCTGCGGCTGCGGCCGCGTGGCCGGTGGGGTTGGCAATGGCTTTGACGGCAGACGAAAGTCCTGCCGAAAATCTTGGGCGAGGAATCGAGGAGGAGCAAATCATTATGTTCGCAACATCATTGTGGGCCACCGTCATCCTGTTCTTGCAGGACGAGGGTGCTAGCAGTTCCGGCGGCTGGGACCTGGTCAGCATGTGGCACAACATGGACATCCCGGCCAAGGCCGTCGTTATCTTGTTGTTCATCATGTCTGCGTGGTCGGTAGCCATCATGATTGACCGGGCGCTGATGTACAGCGCTGCCCGGAAACAGTCTCGCGTGTTCGTGCAGCAGGTTGCCGGCGCGCTTAAGGACAACAAGCTTGACGAAGCCATCTCTATCGCTGAGCGCAACAAGAAGAGCCACATCGCCAAGGTTGTCGCCACCGGCCTTTCCGAATTTCAGGCGGCTTCTTCCCAAGTCAACGACGAGGAAGTGATCGAAGCGGCCAAGCGCGGTCTCGAACGCTCCATCGCCATCGTTCACGCCGAAATGAAGCGCGGTCTTTCCGGCCTCGCCACCATCGGCGCCACGGCGCCGTTCGTCGGACTCTTCGGAACGGTTATGGGCATCATCGGCGCGTTCAAGGGCATTGCGAACTCGAAGGTTACCGGGTTGTCGGCGGTCGCCGGCGGTATTTCCGAAGCTCTCGTTACCACCGCTCTTGGTTTGCTCGTTGCCGTACCGGCCGTGTGGACCTTCAACTACTTCACCAATCGCGTCGAAGCCTTCGACGTCGAGATGGACAACAGCTCGATGGAGCTGATCAACTATTTCATTACGCGCCGCGCAGGCGGAAAGAAGTAACAACATGGCTCTCAAGGTTAAAGCAGCACCGGTGATGGCGGCGCCAAACGTGATTCCCATGGCGGACATCATGCTGGTGCTGCTTATCATCTTCATGGTCATCATTCCCATGCTGCAGCACGGGACGCCTGTGAATATGGCCAAGGCACAAAACGTGGATAAGTTTCCCGACGCGGAAAAGGAAGATGCCGTCATCATCGCCGTCACCCGCGACGGCAATTACTTCCTCAGCCCGGGCAATAAGGAAATCGGCCTGGACCAAATGACCGACGACGTGAAGGATCTGTTGACGGATCGTGCCGACAAGACCGTTTACGTTCGCGCGGACGAGCGCGCGCATTACGGCGATGTCGTCAAGGCTGTTGACGAGATCCGTTCGGCCGGTGTCGAGAATCTTGGCCTTTTAACCGAGCAGCTTCCTCCAAAGAATGGGCAGGCGACAGCGGCTTCGGCGTCAAGTGGTTCAGACTAGCGGTTTTTCGGATCAAGGAGCACTACTATGGGAATGTCAGTTGGCGAGAATAAAGGAGCGATGTCGGAGCCGAACATCGTTCCCCTTATCGACGTTCTGCTCGTGCTGATCATCATCTTCATGGTCATCACGCCGCGGACGCCGGTAGGATTGAGCACGATCGTTCCGCAGCCCGCGCCGCCTAATCAGAAGCAGCAGCAGTCGTCGGACGATACGATCGTGGTCCAGGTGCAGGACGGGGGAAAGGTGCTGATCAACCAGGACCCCTACACCTGGGATACCCTCGGCCCGCAGCTCACGAAGATCTTCGAGATTCGTGCGACGAAAATCGCATTCGTGAAAGCGGATGACAATGTGGACTTTGCCCAAGTGGCCCGTGCAATCGATATCATGCGTGGCTCCGGCATCGATCACGTTGGCCTCATCACCGCGAAGGTCGAGGCGGGTCAGTAGCATTCTATCGACAGGGGCGGAATTGTATTTTCGGCTGGCGCGGTGTCTGTGGACCTCGCGCTGGCCGACATCCGGCACTAATCTAAGGAGATTTTAGGATGCAGCGCAAATCGACTATCACGCTCTCTTTGGCCGTTCTGGCCGTGGCTGTTGCAGGCGGTGGCTGCAACAAGCTCCGCGCCCGCGACCAGCTTAACAAGGGCGTGGAGGCATATAGCAGCGGCCAGTACGACCAGGCCATCGAGCATTTCAAGAGCGCCGAAGAATACGATCCCACGCTCACCAACGCTCAGCTTTATCTGGCGGCGGCTTACCAGGCGCAATATATTCCTGGCGCCCCTTCCCCGGATAACCTTCGCAACGGCGAGGAAGCCGAAAAAATCAACCAGGCCATTCTCGCGAAGGATCCGAATAATCTGTCGGCCATCGATAACCTCGGCTCGCTCTATTACAACATGGCCCAGACGCCCTTCGATGAGCAGGGCATGATCAAGGCTCGCTCGTTTCACGAAAAGCACATTGAGCTCAGCCCGAATGATGCGCAGCCCTATTACTGGGTCGGCGTGATCGACTTCTGGATTTCCCATCACGCCAACCAGGAGCTCCGCGACGAATATAACCGCTCCGGCAAGAAGCCGATCAAGGACACAGATCCGCTTCCCAAGGAAGAGGCGGCTAAATTCGCGCAGGATTACGGCCAGACCGTTGACGACGGAATCGCGGCTCTCAACAAGGCTATCGAGCTCAATCCGAACTACGACGACGCCATGGGCTACCTGAGCCTGCTTGACCGGCAAAAGGGAGACATGGAAGAGACCGCGGATGCTCGCGAGGCCGATAACAAGGCCGCAGACGCTCTGATGGACAAGGCGAAGGCCATCAAGCAGCAGCGCGAAGCAAGCGCCGCCAACTCAGGGACCAGCTCTTAGAAACACGCGCGCGATTTTTCTGCGCATACCCTTGCCGGCGGATCTTCACAGGTCCGCCGGCTTTTTTTCTTGCAACATACCGGGATTGCTGGGCACGGAATCATTGCACCATCGCGTTCTGCGGCATATAATTCGCCGCGTCCCGCAAAACGAGCCGGGAGGGGATGGTGCGGCTCGCGTTTTCGCCAAATTCAGGGGGGATTTTATGCTTACAAATCGCTTCAGCAAGTGTGTGTCGGCTCTCATTTCGGCCGTGGCGCTCATCTCGCTCTGCTTCTTGCTCAGCAATCCTGCGGTCGCTGCGGGCCCTAATCTCTATCAGGACGTGATGAGCCACAAGGCCGATATCGCCTGGCGCGACGCTCCCGCCACAAACTATCCGGACGACGCTTGCAATCTGCTCGACGCCTGCTCCGCTGGCGGCGCGCCCAAAGTGTTCATACTGCCTACCGCGACGATTGGCGGCCATCGCACCGCGCGCGCCGTCTATCTCGTGAAGATCAGTGACCCGAAGCAGCCCGAGGCAGTCATCTTCGAGCACCAGACCGCTGGCGACACCTACTTCTTTCGCGTCGCTCCGGATGGCAGCGTTACCAGCGTCGCTTATCTGGCCACCGGCTCGGGCTGGGTGCCCGTCGCGCCGGAAAACGGCCTTGCTTCCTCCACATTCCAAAAGGACGCTCCCGATTGGCACGCGGCGCTTGAAAAAGGCGGCAAATAGCCCTGTTCGAGGCCGCGCGCAGCCCGCGTTTGCTTCTTAAGCCGCTCGCTGCGGCCTCAATTCGCTCGTTTTTGCCGTAGGGTTTACAATAAATCATGGCAACCGCGGGCAATCCTGCGATTAGTCTCGCCGCCCGGCACGCCGTCGACCTGCGCTTTGCCGAACTCCTCGAAAAGGTCCACCGCAATCGGCCCGGCGACGACCTGGAAATCCTGCGCCGCGCCTACGATTTCGCCGCCGAGCATCACCAGGCTCAAACCCGCCGCTCCGGCGAGCCTTATCTCTCCCACCCCGTCGAAGTCGCCCACCTCCTCGCGGACATGAAGCTCGACGTCACCTCGATCTGCGCCGCGCTCATGCACGACGTGGTTGAAGACACGAAAGTTCCCCTCGATCTGATCGCCGAGAAATTCGGCGCCGATGTCGCGCGCCTCGTCGAAGGCGTCACGAAAATCAGCCGCCTCGATCTGCTCGCTCCCGAAGCGCGCCAGGCCGAAAACGTCCGCAAGATGCTGCTCGCCATGGTCAATGACGTCCGCGTCGTCATGGTCAAGCTCGCCGACCGCCTCCACAACATGCGCACGCTCGGCTTCCTCGATCCCGAACGCCAGAGCCGCATCGCCCGCGAAACGCTCGATATTTACGCGCCCGTCGCCAATCGCCTCGGCATGGGCTTGATCCGCGGCGAACTCGAGGATCTCGCTTTCCAGTATCTCGAGCCCGAAGCCTTCGCCGAACTGCAAAAAAAAGTCGCCTCGAAGCGCAGCGCCTTTGACAAATTCCTCACCGAAGTGCAGGACGCCATCCGCGCCAAAATGATCGAAGCCGGAATCCCCGCAGACGTCCAGGGTCGCACCAAGCGCCTCTACTCGCTGCACGTGAAAATTCAAAAGCAGCAGCGCGTCCTCGACCAGGTGTACGACCTGCTCGCCGTCCGCGTCGTCACCGACACCGTAAAAAATTGCTACGCCGCGCTCGGCGTCGTCCATCAGATGTGGCGCCCCGTCCCCGGCCGTTTCAAAGACTACATCGCTATGCCGCGCCCCAATCTTTACCAATCGCTTCACACCACCGTGATTCACGCCGGCCAGCCTTTTGAAGTTCAAATCCGCACACAGGAAATGCATCGCATCGCCGATCAGGGCGTCGCCGCGCACTGGAAATACAAAGATGGCCCCATCGCCTCCACCGCCGACGATCAACGCATCGTCTGGATGCGCCACCTGATCGAATGGGTGCAGGAGATGCAGGAGCCCAGTGAATTTCTCTCCACGCTCCGCGTCGATCTTTATCCCGAAGAAGTCTACACGTTCACGCCCAAAGGGCGCGTCGTCGTCCTTCCGCGCGGCGCCACGCCCGTCGACTTCGCGTACGCCGTCCACACGGAAGTTGGCCACCAGTGCGCCGGCGCCAAGGTCAACGGCGAAATGGTCCCGCTGCGCCACGCGCTCGCCAATGGCGACGTGGTCGAAATCATCACGCAAAAGGGCCACGAACCTTCGCGCGACTGGCTCTCGTTCGTCCACACATCGCGCGCCCGCAGCAAAATTCGCCAGTGGATTCACCTCCACGAACGCGTCCAGGCCACCGACGTCGGCAAAAAACTGCTCGAAAAAGAGGCGCGCCACGCCGGCGTAAGTCTCAGCCGCATTTCCAGCGACGATTGGCATCGCGTCGCCTCCGAATACGGCTGCACGCGCCAGGAGGACCTCTACGCTGAGCTCGGTTACGGCAAATGGTCCGCCCGCCAAGTGCTTTCAAAACTCGCCGGTAAGCCACTCGGCGAATCCGCCGAAGAACGCCACGCCAAGCCTGACGCCACCGTCAAGCGCATGATGGGCGTCGACGACGCCACTATCCTCGTTCGCGGCCACGGCGACTTGATGGTTTACCGCTCGAAGTGCTGCAATCCGATTCCCGGCGACGAAATTGTCGGCTACGTCACGCGCGGCCGCGGCATCGCCGTCCACAGCAAGAATTGTCCCAACGTGGAAAATCTGCTCTATGAATCCGAGCGCCGCATCCCCGTCGAATGGGGTGACGGCACCCACGCCACTTTCCCCGTTCGTCTCCGCATCTTCACCGAAGACCGTCCCGGCATGCTCGCGGGCATTACCGGCATCATCAGCGAAAATTCCGCCAACATCCGCACCTTCGAAAGCGGCGGCGAAGACAACACCCGAGCGCGCATCGAAGTTGGCCTCGACGTGCAGGACCGCAAGCAGCTCGAACGCATCCTCAGCGGCATCAAGCGTATCCCCGGCGTCTTTGACATCGAGCGCGTTTATAACGTTTAGCCTGGGTTTTTGCTTTTCCTCTTGCGGTTTGCCTGCTGTTTTTTTGCAGCCTCGGGCCGGATGCTAATTTCGGCCCGCGATTTGGCGCTCCGAATTGTCCTTGGTGGCGTGCGCCTTCGCCTTTGATCTTGCCTTGGTCTTGCTTTTGTAGCTTTTGTTTTGGTTCGGGTTTGATACCGGATCGGATTCTGGCTTTCGTAGCGGCGATCACTCTCGCGTACGAGGGAACATGAAATCGCCGCACGAAGGACCATGAAATAGCCAAATCCCGGGCCAAAATTAGCGCCCGGCCGGAGGCCGCAAAAAAAAGGAACAGATTGAACGACACGTGACGCTCAAATACCAGGAGCCCGCAGGCCGCCGCTCCAGCGCCAAAAGCAAAACAAAAACAAGAACGAAAACAAAGCCCTACAACTTATTCAAGCCATCGAGCGCCGCAACCTTATAAGCCTCGGCCAGCGTAGGATAATTGAAAACCGTATCCCGGAAATATTCCACGGTCCCGCCAAACGCCAGCACAGCCTGCCCGATGTGAATGATTTCCGTCGCGCGCTGCCCGATCGCGTGCACGCCCAACAGCTTCAGCGTGTTCCGGTCGAAGAGCACTTTCAGCATCCCGTTTTCGTCCCCCAGCATCATGCTCTTTGCCAACTCCGCATATTTCGCCACGCCCACTTCGTATGGCACGCGTGCTGCCGTCAATCGCTCTTCCGTCTGTCCCACCATCGAAATTTCCGGAATCGTGTAAATCCCATAAGGAAAAAGGTCCGGGAAATTTGACGCGGGCACGCCCGCAATGTGGCAACTTGCAAGCCGGCCCTGTTCCATCGACGTGCTCGCCAGCGCCGGAAAACCGATCACGTCGCCGGCGGCATAAATGTGCGGCACGCCGGTTTGGAAAAACGCATTCACCCGCAGGCGCCCGCGCTCGTCAGGGCTCAACCCTGCCGCTTCCAGATTCAGTTGATCCCCGTTTGCCTGTCGCCCCACGGCGTAGAGCAGCAGATCCCCATGCACTCTTTTCCCGCTTGCCAGTTCCGCATAAACGCGGCTTTTCGCCGCGTCGATCCCCACGCTTGTCACTTTATCGCCCAGGCGAAACGTGGTGCCCATCTGCCGCAGGTGATACATCAGTGCGTCCGTAATTTCGCGGTCGACAAAATCCAGAATCTGCGGCCGCTGGTCGATCAGCGTTACTTCCGCGCCCAGCGCCGCCATGAACGACGCATACTCCAGCCCCACCACTCCTGCGCCCACCACGATAATTTCGTGCGGCAAGCTGCCGATCGAGGTGATTTGGTCCGTATCGAGCACGCGGTTCCCGTCAAATGGAATATCGGCGCTATGCGCGGGCCGCGTGCCGCAGGCGATCAGCATGTAATCGCCGCGCAACACCGTTTCGCCGTCGTCGTTCTGCACCTTGATCGTGTGCGGGTCCGCAAATTGCGCCGCGCCCTGAAAGATCGCCACCCCATTTCGCTTCAGTTGCGCGCGAATCACTTCCGTCTCGCGCGAGACGATGCTCGTCACGCGAAACGCCAACTCCTCCACGGTCACGCTGCCGTCGCCGTCGGCGCCAGGGCCACGCCGGTAAAAATTCCGGACCGCCAGGCTCGTCAGCTGAAAAATGGCTTCGCGCACGCTTTTGCTTGGAATCGTCCCGGTATGAACGCACACGCCGCCCAGCATCATCCGCCGGTCGACCACGGCCACTCGCTTCCCGTGTTTCGCCGCGCAGATTGCGGCCTTTTGCCCCGCCGGGCCGCTCCCGATCACCACCAGATCGAATTTGTTCTCAGCCATGATTCCTTAAAACCAATCGCTGTCCCACGTCTCCAGCCGCGCAAATCCCGATCCACGATAAGCCGAAATCGCGAAAATTGTACCTGAAGCAGTTCCTTCGGTTCGTGATCCGCATCACGGTTGCGGGTTCCTCTGTGTCTAAGTAGATTGTCCAGCGTTCTTTTTTTGCAGCCTCCGGCCGGGCGCTAAGCTCGGCCCGGGAACCGGCGCTCCGAATAGTCCTGCGTGGCGCAAAAGGTTGAAACGTATCGCCGCGGCCTTCAACCCGCCCCGCCGCAGGCGGGCGCGGCCTCTTGCCTTGCGACGGCTGCCGTCATTGCTGCCCCCACAAAGAACCAAAGGCTCTCCTCTGTGTCTTGGTGGCAAATTCCCCGCGTTCTTCCCCGCACGTGCCACATCGGACCAGCACAATAGCCAATTCCCGCACCAAAGTTAGCACCCGGCCGGAGGCCGCAAAAAATGCTTCATAACATCAAACAACAGCAAAATTTCCCAAACCCAATCCAGACCAACCCCAACCCAGCCCAATCCAACCAACGCAGCAACCAACTAGACCAACGCGATCAGATCCATCTCGATCCCAACGTCTTTCGGCAGCCGCGCCACTTCGATCGTCGCCCGCGCTGGCGGGTTCTGCGGGAAATATTTTGTGTAGACTTCATTCATCAACGTGAATTCGCCCATATCCTTTAAAAATACCGACACCTTTACCGCCCGTTCCAACGAGGAACCTGCCGCTTCTAAAATTGCCTTCAGATTATCCAGCACGCGCGCAGTCTGCTGCCCCACGTCTCCTACCAGCACGTCGCCGCTCGCCGGATCGATCGGGATCTGCCCCGAAACAAATACGAAGCCATTCGCCTTCACCGCCTGTGAATATGGCCCAATTGCCTTTGGCGCATTCGCCGTCGCGATAATTTCCTTCACGCCCCCTCCTGAATTGAATTCATCGACCAACGTCAAAAATTACGCACATTTCAGCGCAGCGGCTTTTCGTCTTTCTCCTTTGCCTCCTCAACCTCCTCGGTATCTTTGCCGGAATTCCTCCGGAATCCCCTTGTGATCCAGCCACAACCGAAACGTCGCCGCCAGATCCTTTCCGCTCGCCTGCTCCAGCGCCGAGCGCAACACCGGATAACCGATGGATTGCCCTCGCATAAGCGTCATCATCTCCTTCAGCCCGCTCTGCATCGCGTCGCTGCCGCATTCGTCCTCGAGAGCGGCGAAAAAGAGTGGCGCTTTGGCCAGTGCGATTCGCCGCTCCGCCGGAGGATCGGACAATCGTGAGGCGGCGAGCGTCAACTCGGGGCCCTGCTGCACCGCGTTGTCGTAAGCATTAAGATATCGCGCAATTCTTCGTCTCCTCGCCGCCTCGCCTCCGTGCGCTTCATCGATCGCCAGCATCGCGTATTCCGGCAGCCCCTCGCCGATCACCAGGTCTGCATCCGGCGCGGGATAAATCTCTTGCCCAAACCAATTATGCGCCAGCGCGTGCGACACAGCCTCGATGAAAGCATCGCTCCCCGTCCCTTGCTCGAGCGCCGAATCATTCACCAGCGCGCCGCCGGGAAATGCTGCGGCTGCAATCGTCTGCCCGCCGCTGATGTGCTCGCGCAGGTCCGTCGCTTCCACAATGTGCGGCCACACAACACCCGGACGGCCGAGCGGCCCGAAATCCTTTTGCAGCGTTGTCCATGCGTCCGTAATCGCCCGCGCGCCTTTCAAATCTATATTCGTGGGCTGCAGCGTCCAAAAGATCGCGCCTGTTTGGCCCAGCGGCGCCGACTCCGCATACCTGCCCGCCACCACGAAAATTCCCAGATCCTTCGAATTGAGCGCATAGCGATATTCCGATTCATTTCCGGCGTGCCGGGGTTTTCCATCCAACCTGCCGCGCGCCAGGACTCGGAAATCGCCTGGCACGCGCACGGAGTAGCTCATCTTGCCGGGCCGGTTCGGGAAAGGAGCCAGTATGGAATTCGGCGGCTGCAGCACGGCAAATGCGCCCGGCTCGAGATGAAAATTGTCGTCGCTCAAAGTCATCCATGCGCCGGGATGTTCGGGAGCGTGCAGCGTGAATTCGATCTCCACCTGGCGTTTTTCTTTCGGCTTCCAGGGCGAGGCAAGCGCGATTCTCAATCGGTCCGGATGGTCAGCCTGTAAGTCCGCCGGAAGCGGCCGGAATTCCGTTGCGTGCCCGTCGAGCTCCGCCTTTGTTTCACCGCGCCCGTAAGTCGCAGGGTCCGGCAGAGTGACGTCGATGTAGTCGAGCGCGTCCGTTCCGTAATTCAGCAGTTCGTAGTTGTCTCGGATTTGAATCGCGGCCGGTGGTCCGGAAACGAACTCTATCTCGCGCGTTTCTTTCGTGATTTTGTATCCGGGCGCCAGCGACACTGCACAATTGCAAAGAGCCAGCATGGAGACAGCCGCAGCAATCAGGCAGGCGGTTCGGATCAATCGACCCGAACCCTCATCCCCCAGCGCTACCTCCGAAAAGGCGCATCGATTCGAAGCTTTCAACCCACAAGGATTTTACCCGATCATTCCAGAAGCCACGCCAGAACTTCGGTGATTATGCATTTCACACGGAAAGCTGGGAAAGCCGAGGGGCCGTGACAGGACAAGGATCGATGTTAAGTGTTAAATGACTACCGCCGGAGACTGGCCACGCCGCACAGGGAGGGGCTTACGGATCGCCGATCTAGACGCACTACGCTGGCCGCACTCTTTTCGAGAGCATAAAGATATGAAACCCGCCACATATAGGAAAACGAAGGATGAATGGGCCGATCCTTAAAAACAACTGCCCGTTCGCTCTCGATCTGGTCTTCGATTTCTCCAAGCTGTTCGCTGTATCGCACTGGCTTTGATCCACGGACCAGTGCTCGCATCAAAGCAATAGCAGACACAAATGGCGTAATAATGACGAAAAAGAGCAGCAACCGCCGAAGCTCACGCTCGCGTACAGCGCGGCGAAGAATCGCGTAACTTGTTATAAAAGTTAGAATTAAAACCGTCACGACAGACATCAGCAGGGTGTACCACATGGCCGCACTCCTTCCCTACTCGATTAGATGCAAAACGAATGACAATGTGAGCACTGAAACCCCGAAGGTGCATACTAGCACTAGGGTCATCATACTGCAATAGAACATGGCCCAAACGACTCGACCCATTATTGCAACATCGGGAACGGTGTTAGGTATCGCGGGCTGAGAAGATAGTTTTGAATATTGAGCATACGCTACCTGTAACTTGGTCGAAAGAACATATAACCACCTGGTCATACGATTGATGATTAAGGACAAAGCGAAAATTACAATCATGGTGACGACCGCAAACAAGTCTGCGTCACCCTGATTTTCGAATCCGTTCGTATAGGCAGCGCTTAACCCCGAGAGCGCACTCAGCATAAAACTCATAGCAATTAGCATCAATTCGAGCGGAAAATTCGCAAGGCTCTTACTGACTTCCTCGAAGGAATCACGGGAGAATATCTGTATGAAGATTTTGGCTATCAGCGTTGTAACTGGAATGACAATCGTAAGATTCATCCGCAACGCATGGATCAGTTGAGTTTCCCAGACGAAATGCCGAAGGGTTTGCATGGTACCTCCCCTGCATGATACTAGTTATGAGCGGGGCGGGCGGGAGTCGGACCCGCAAATCCGGTCAGGGATCGCGATTTATAAGATCGCTGGGCCTACCGCATGCCCAACCGCCCCACAAAACCGTTCCACAACGCACACCAATAGCGTTCGTTCTGACTTGACACTCTCGGGGAGAACAAACTAGGATGGCTTTGGAATCTTTGAAGCATCCTGTGCCTGAGCCGCTGGAAACGGCTTCAGGCACTGTTCGTTTTAGGCCCTGAGTTGTCTGCAAAGACGCCAGTCGGTCATTGCCCTTTGTGGGTTGACCGCGAGGGCTCGTAGAAGGCTTCGCCTCTTAGTCGCCGTTCCCTCGGCGCACAATATTTGATTCCTCTTTTAAAGAGTTGTCAAACAAGAAAATGTTGGGTCGTCTTCGGATCTGTGGAAAAGTGAAAGTGGAGAAAAATCCACTCGATGCGGCACTTAACCAAATTCTAAAGTCGAAACCTCTGCCGCGCGAAAAGATAAAATCGCGCGGCAAGCGCGGCCCTAAGACTGCGATTCTGGCCAAGCCGTCAGATTGCGATAGTAAAGAGTCTTCCCGTTTAGCAGGTTCTTTGTGGTCTGCCCAAATAGCTGTTCCTGTTGACTCCGCCGATTGAATCGATAGGTGAACTCCGCGATATAGCGGTCGAGTGCTTTATGGAAACTTGGCGATAGCTCCCCATGATGCCGCGCTTGAGCAGCGACCAAAAATTCTCAATCGTGTTGGTGTGAACGTCGCCCCGTACGTATTCGAGTGCTATGTGGTTCACGGTGTCACGCTTCTGCGGGATGTGCTTGTACGCGGGCTATTGATCGGTGTAGAGACGGTCGCATCGGGCGCTACGCGATCCTTTACGACGCCCACGAGCAGCTGTTTGCTTGGAGTCGGCCGATCTCTCGCTCTTGGCGATGGAGGACCGTCCCATTAGCCAATTCTCTCGCGAGATTCGCAGCCGGCCGGAGGCCGCAAAAAAAAGGTTCAAAGCCATCGAAACCAAAACCAACCGTGGCCAACCCTACGACCCCGCGAACTGCCGCAAAATCTCCGAATCTCGCACGCCCCGCCGCCGCAGCGCCATGATCTCTCCCGCCTTCGAATCCGGCACCCCATGCTCGGCCAGTTGCAGCAGCGTGTTCGATCCCATCCCCAGATTCTTCATGCTCGCCAGCGACGCCCCGGAAAGCACAGGCTGTCCCGCGGCATGGTGCTGCGCCACTGCCAACAAAACGTCATCTGAAAGTCCGGCAAGGCGCATCGCCTCCAGCTCCCCCGCTCCAAGCCCCAGCTGATTGAGCCGCGCCAGCTTCAGTACTAGATCTTCATCCGCGCCCGCGCCCAGCAATCCCGCAATCGAGTCCCCCCCGTCGAACGCCTGCTTCCGCGAACGGTAAATCTGCATCACCTGAACGCAGCCCGCATCCGAAAGCCCCGCCTGCCGCGCCTCGGCAACTTGGGCGACCTCATCTTGTGAAATCTTGAGCGCTTTCAGTTGGCTCACCGCGTCATAACCCATGCCGGCCATGTCCAAAGCGTGCGTATCCACGGGCTTCAGCCGCTGGCATCCCGCGCAAATCACCAGCAGCGCCAGCACCGCCAGCCAGCCGGGCACACGCGCCACGTCGCGCTCGCCGCCGAACCTCCGTAAGACCCCCATGCTTTCATCTTACGCTCCACAGAACACCTCGCCACGCCATGTCGCCGAAGAGTCACGCCCCACAGCCCAGCCCGCGCAGCCGCCTCTGCAGCTCGCTCACGAAACGTAGGGCGCCCGAAATTCCCAAATCGGGAAAAGTGGTTCTAGTACCCGAATAACTGTTGACAAGTAAGTACACGGCGTGATAAACTCCCCCTGGAGATTTCAAAATAGGGAAGACTCTCTTGCAGGAGGCAACGGGTCGACCTAATCCGCGGAACCGTGAGCAGGCCGGGCGCGCCGAAGCGGCGGCAACCTCAGAATTGAAAATGCATAAAAAAACCGAAATTCTAATCGCAAATGAATAAAATTAAAAATCAACCTAAGTCGCTGAAAATAAAGGACGAAAAAAATTCTAATCGCGGTCAGGAAGGGGGGTAAACGAGCGTTGCGATTAGAAATGCATAAAATCGTGTCCGTCCGGGGACGCAAGGAAGCGCCGATTTCTAATCGATACAGCAAACGATTAAAAAACCACGCATCTCACTGAAAACAAAGGTGAAGAAAAGTTCTAATCGATACACTTTGGGGTGGTCTTCAGGAGGGCAAGAATTCCAGCGCGTTACGGACCTCATCGACCGTCTTGTTCTTCCAGTGCCGGTTGAAATTGTCGAGCGTCCCGAAGGTCCGGCTGCGCATCCGGTCCACATAAAGGCATCCGGCCAAATGGTCCACCTCATGCTGCAAAATGCGGGCGTACCAGCCGCTCGCGTCGATGATGCGCTTGGCCCCGCGCTCGTCCAGGCACTCCAGCCGAACCGTGCGCGTCCGCGGCACCAGCGCCGTGAATCCCGGCAAGCTAAGGCATCCTTCGAAAAACACGACGGTAGGGTCGGGAGCCAGCAGGATCCGCGGGTTGATCAGCACGTGAAACGGCACCGGCTTCCGCTCGCGTTCGGCAAGCAGGTCTGGCGGAGCATCTTTCAAAAGCTCTTCGCGATCCTCCACCACCGCGAGCTGAATCGGCAACCCCACCTGCGGCGCCGCGAGCCCGACGCCCGGCGCATCGTGCATCGTCTCCCGCATATCGACGATCAGCCGTTGAATCTCCTCGCTGACGACTTCCTTCATCGTCAGCGGCCGCGCAGTCTGCCGCAGTACCGGATCGCCCATCTGTACGATTTTCAGCTTCACAACGCCCTCGAGCTCCGCCGCTTCAACCGCCGAAAAGTGGGGCTGGGGAGAGTCGAACTCCCGACACGCAGTTTAGGAA
>DATJOL010000074.1:0-2853 GCA_035507075.1 Candidatus Aquilonibacter sp.
TTTCCGCCATTGTGCGCGAGATTAATTGCTTCGCCGGCCATCCGCTCTTGCCTTTCCTGTCGACCCTCTCACAATTAACTCGGTCTTCACCCTGACTTGCGCCACCGATTCTTCACCCGACATCAGCTTCATCAGGTTTTCCATTGCCATCTGCCCCATGCGCCGCATAGGCTGGCGCACGGTCGTCAGCGGGGGCTGCAAATACGAGGCAAAGAACAAATCGTCAAACCCGGTGATCGAAATATCTTCGGGTGCGCGCAGGCCTCGAGCATGGATCGCGCGCATTGCGCCCAACGCAGTGATGTCGTTATAGCAGCAGATCGCCGTTGGCGGCCGGTCGAGCGCGAGCAGCCCGTTCACTGCCTCAATCGCTGCTTCGGCAGTGCTGTCTCCCTTCACGCTCAGTGCGGGGTCAAACGCGATCTCCGCCTTTGCCAGTGCCTGCTTGTAGCCCTCCAGCCGCTCGATGTCCGACTGGTAGCCTGACCGGTCGCCGATGTACGCGATGCGCCGATGCCCAAGCGCAATCAGGTGTTCTGTCGCCGCCCGGCTGCCCTCGACATTCTCGATCATCACGGAATGCATATATTCGCCTGGATACTGATCGTTCACCAGCACAATCGGAACCATCATCTCCGCAAGCAGCGGCAGATATGCCGCGCCGACGCGTGACGAGGTAACGACGATTCCGTCCACGCGCTGCTCGGCAAACGTCTGCACCATCTTGCGCTCGCGCTCAGGCTCGGCGTTGGAGTTGGCCAGGAAAACACTGTAGCCGTAGTCGTTCGCTGCCTGCTCGATGCCCAGCGCCACCTCGCCCGCAAAAGGATCGTTGACGGTTGTCACCACCAAGCCGATCGTCCGCGTCTTGCGCGTAACCAGGCCGCGAGCTACTGCGCTGGCGCGGTAGCCGGAGTCCTCGGCGATCTTTCGAATCTTCGCCGCGGTCTTTGCATTCACCAGTGGACTGTTTTGCAGCGCGCGCGAGACCGTGGGATGCGACACCTTCGCCAGGCGGGCGATATCCTTGATCGACGGCTGTCGGCGCATCCGTTTCGCGCCGGCCATCTGGCCCGTACCCGCCGACTTGCCGTCCTTATCAATCATGCGTAAAACTCCTGATTGCACACGTGTACGGCCGCCCTCAGTCTCCAGCAATCTACGCCTCAAAGTCAATCTCTTTCCGGGCATTCGCACCCATGCACGTTAATCTGTTCAACAGTGCTTCAGACCACCCAAAACTCCGCCTCGCTCGAGCGCCGCATCGGCCTGCGTTCCGCCGTGCTCTTCAATTTGCTCGAAATGATCGGGGTCGGTCCGTTCATCACTTTACCCCTCGTCATCGCAGCGGCGGGCTACCGGCTTTCCATTTGGGCGTGGGTGCTCGGCGCGCTCATCGCTGTTGCCGACGGCCTCGTCTGGGCTGAACTCGGCGCCGCGTTTCCTCTGGCCGGTGGTTCCTATGCGTTTTTGCGCGAGATCTACGGTCCTCGGCGCCAGGGCAACTGGCTCAGTTTTCTTTACGTCTGGCAAGTCTCGTTCACTGCGCCTCTCTCTGTCGCATCGGGATGCATCGGGCTCTCCGGTTTTCTTGCTGTTTTCTGGCCCGGGCTTCAGACTGCACCAATCGCTGCGCTCCCTAATCTGCGCTATGCAAACTTCGCTGCTGCGGCCACATGCCTTCTCGTCACCATGCTCCTTTATCGGAATATCAGCTCAGTGGCCCGCCTGGCATGGGTCCTGTTTGGCGGAGTGATGGTGGCGATCGCCGGAGCGATTGCCTCTGGCTTTGTCCACGCCCACGCCGCGGGCGGCTGGCACATGCCTGCTTCGCCTCCTCTCTCCACGTCGCTTGCCTTCGGAGGCTTGGCGCAGGGAACGTTGCTCGCCACCTATTGCTACTGGGGCTACTACAACATCTGCTTTCTCGGTGGAGAAGTCCAGCGCCCTGAGCGCACCATTCCGCGCGCGATTCTCATTTCCGTGCTCCTCGTCTCGGGTTTCTACATTTCCATGAACCTGGCCGCGCTGCCCGCATTCAAAAACGCAGCTCCGGCTGCTGCATCCGTAGCCACGCGCGTTCAGCTTGTCGCTGACATCGCTCGCTCGGCATTCGGCTCATGGGCCGGCTACGCAATCGCCGCGCTCATCATATGGACGGCATTCGCCTCGGTATTCTCTCTGCTTCTCGGCTATTCCCGCGTCCCGTACGCGGCAGCTCGCGACGGCAACTACTTCCGGTTTCTCGCGGCTGTCCATCCTAGGCACGGAATTCCCCACCGCTCCCTGGTCGCGCTCGGCCTGGTAGGAGCACTCTTCTGCTTTTTCACCCTCGCTCAGGTCATCACCATGCTGGTCATCACGCGCATTCTGCTGCAGTTCTTCCTGCAGCAAATTGGTGTGATCTATCTGCGGGTGAAACAGCCCAATCTTTCCCGTCCCTTCCGCATGCCGCTCTTTCCGCTGCCGCCGCTGGTTGCCATGGCCGGATTCGGGTTTCTGTTGGTCTACCGCGCCCACGCATTCGTTGAAGTCGGAGTGGCCGCCGGCATTGCAGTCTCGGGAACGCTGATTTACTGTATTCGCGCCCAATGGTCACAACAGTGGCCATTTACGCGTGGAGAAGTGCGAATTCAAAGGGACCTAACAGGTGCCTCGCGCGGGGGAAGCCTATGGTCTCTCGAAGGACGAACCGGCCGAGAAGGGTTTTGGACAAGGATCATAGCTTCCCACCTATTACTCTTGATCGTCGTTGCACCGGATGCCTTATTGATTTCCACGGCATTTTGGCGCCCATTCGGCCTCCTCCTCTCTTTGGCCCTTTGCACACCATTAATCTGGCTCTCATTGGCG
>DATJOL010000075.1:0-2215 GCA_035507075.1 Candidatus Aquilonibacter sp.
CTCGAAGCAGAGCAGCGCGTCATCGTGATTCATGCCGCAGCCATCGTCCGTGATGCGGATCAGCCGCTTGCCGCCGGACTCCGCTTCGATGCGGATCGAGCGCGCGCCGGCATCGAGCGCATTTTCGAGAAGCTCTTTGACCACTGACGCCGGCCGTTCGACAACTTCGCCCGCAGCGATTTTGTTGGCGACGTTTTCCGGGAGGATGCGAATCTTAGACACGCTACTACTCACCTCTTGTGACTATCGAACGTGACAGATTAACACTGATAAAAGCAAAAAAAGAACGCGACGTAGAAGTCACTCCAACCCTCTGTTTCCCGTGTATCCCGCCCTGATCAAATGTCGTCGTTCATAACGAGAATTGGAACGGCGAATCTGGACGACGCACGACATCGAATGAACTAGGGTCGGGAAAAGTGCAACAAAAATCTCAAATACAATGAGCGCTAAGATTGCGCCATGATATTTGAGTTCCGGTATTGCCAAAAGAAGTCCCGTAAGGCAAGCCAGGACGACGTGGATGATGAGCTTCTCTGGCACTAAATATTCCCGTCGCTGCTTGGGTGTCGCCTGCGCCCACTCTACGGAGCCGTCCGCGAATTCGTGATGACAATGCCTGCATTTTCTTGCCCCGGTTCCGAGGAGCAAAGATGAATATGTGATCGCATATACGCCTCTGCAGAACGGGCAACGGCGCTTGAAGGGCCGAACGCTGCTCATAAGTCAACGCTTTGATGATCTGGGCGACGCCGCCAATTGCGCTTGGCAAGGAGAACGCAGATCAACGCGGCGCACGCGAGCAAGGCGACGACCATCGAGAGCGTGAGCAGAGCCCAGAAGCCAACGAGCAGGACAGTTGCGGCAACGAGCACGACGGGTAAGCTGAGCGCCGTGGAAAGGGTCCGCCCACGAAGATCGCGGCGCAGGTGCGATCTGCGATGCAGGATGTCTGGGATTATTCGACCCCCCAACGCCAGTCTACGCCTTCGGCGGCTACGTTTTAATCGCGATCCCCAGCTCATCAAGTTGCTCGGGATCAACCTCGCTGGGCGATTCGGCCATCAAATCGACGGCTGCCGTTGTTTTGGGGAACGCGATGACTTCGCGAATCGATTTTTCGCCCGCGAGAATCATCGCAACGCGGTCGAGGCCCAGCGCGATGCCGCCGTGTGGCGGGGTGCCATAGGTGAGTGCGTCCAGGAAAAATCCGAAGCGGCGCTTGGCTTGCTCATCGCTAAGTCCGAGCGCTTTGAACATGCGCGCCTGCACGTCCTGGCGGTGGATTCGAATGCTGCCCGAGCCGAGCTCGTTTCCGTTGAGCACAAGATCGTAGCCTTTCGAGCGGCATTCCCAGGGCGCTGTTTCGAGCTTGTCGAGGTCTTCTTCGTAGACGCCCGTAAAAGGATGCTGCGCGCTCACCCAGCGCTTTTCGGTTTCGCTCCACTCGAAAAGCGCGAAGCCAGTGAGCCACGCAAACTCCCATTTCGTGCGATCGATCTGATTCAACTTGTCGCCCAGATAGAGCCGAACCTGGCAGGCCGCGAAAAGGGAAGTGTCGGTATGCGGAATCTGTTCTTTCGCCGCCACCGCGACGATCAGGTCGCCCGGCTTCGCGCCCACCGCGGCGACCAGCTTTTTCAACCCGTCTGCGCCGAGGTTTTTCTCGAGCGGCGACGAAACCGTTTCCGACGTCACTTTCACGATGTAAACGCCGCGCGCTCCCGCCGATTTCGCGAACTCCGAAAGCTCATCGAGCTGCTTGCGCGACCAGGCCGCGGCTCCGGGCGCCACGATAGCCTGCACGTTGCCTTCGAAATGCAATGCAGCGCGCGCGGGCTCGAAATGCTCCGTCACATTATGCAGCTCCATGCCGAAGCGCATATCCGGCTTATCGGAACCGAAACGTCGCAGCGCTTCCTTGTAATCGAGATGACGAAACGGCCGCTGAATCTTTACGCCGATCACGCCGCAAGCCGCCTCCATCACGCGCTCGATCACGTCAAAAATATCCTGCTGCCGCGGGAACGACATTTCCAGGTCGAGTTGAGTGAACTCGAGCTGCCGGTCCGCACGGAAATCTTCGTCGCGGAAACAGCGGCAGATCTGGAAATAGCGGTCCATGCCCGAAATCATCAGGATTTGTTTGAAGATTTGCGGCGATTGCGGCAGCGCGTAGAACTGGCCGTGGTGAATGCGACTGGGCACGAGGCAG
>DATJOL010000076.1:0-29096 GCA_035507075.1 Candidatus Aquilonibacter sp.
TGCCAGCCGTGGCCGCAGGTGCTAATCGCCGATCCAGAGGCACCACCCTGCCCGCCCGGGGCCACCCCAAAACAAACCAAAACCGGCCATTTCTAATCGATATCGCTGCGATTAGAAAACGCCGCAACTCCCGTATTTGCAACAGATCCACATTTCTAATCGATAGTAAATCAGCTGTTTTGGAGGGGCAAAAGCGCACAAAAGGCGAAGCGGAGCGAGTCACCGCTTCGGAGGCCAATTTTCTAATCGACGCGTGTCGATTAGAAATGGCCGCAAGTCTCGCTCCTGCATCAAAAGTTGGATTTCTAATCGACGCGTAAAGGGGTACTCGCAAATCGCGAAGTTTACTTTCTAACCCTTAGTTGCGATTAGCGGCAGCCGACAGCGGCCTGGAAATCATCGGCTTCTCTGGCCGCAGTCAGGAAGGGAGGTATCGGAATCGCGCCACCATACGTCTAACTTGCGACGCGCTTTAAGGCTAAAATAAAAATCTCAACTCGAAACCGGGAGGGATGCATGAATCGGTGGCTCGCGGCGGGTGTCGCAGTGATCTTTCTGGCTGGGCCGGCCATGGCGGACAACGCATGGAAAGTCGACCCTAACAATTCAGCCGTCCAGTTCACCGTGCGGCACCTCGGCATCTCCAACGTGGAGGGTGACTTCACCAAGATCAGCGGCACCGTGAACCTCGACGACAGCGACATCTCGAAATCGAGCGTAACAGCCTCGGTCGATATGAGCTCGGTGGATACGCGAGTGACGATGCGTGATAACGACTTGAAAAGCGAGAAGTTCTTCGACGTGGCCCAGTTCCCGACCATGACCTTCCAATCGACCAAAATATGGTCCACCGGCCAGGGAACGGAAAAGATGGCGGGCAACTTGACGCTCCACGGCGTAACGAAAGAAGTCGTGTTTGACGTAACTGGCCCCACGCCCACGATCAATCAGAACGGCCTCATGAGGCGCGGCGCGGAGGCAACTGCGACGATCGACCGGCGCGATTTTGGTATTACGGCTGATCCCGGGATCGTAGGGGATGACGTTTCGATCACGCTGGATATTGAAATGACCCAGCAGGGTTCGGGCGGCGCGCCAGCGCCAGGTTCGCGGGGAATGCAAAGCTCCGCTGCCAGCCAGCAGTAGGGGCTGGTTGAATTGCGGGGCTAGCTTTTTGAGAAGTTGAGGGAGCGCAGGAAGCTGCCCCGAGTATTGTCGATCTTCTTTTGAAGCTGCATGATCGCGTAGACCAGCGCTTCGGGCCGCGGCGGGCAGCCGGGGACATATACATCCACCGGGATCGCTTGGTTAACGCCCTGCACGATCGCATAATTGTTGAAGACGCCGCCCGACGTTGCGCAGGCGCCCATCGAGATAACCCATTTAGGTTCAGGCATTTGCGCGTAAAGCTGCTGGATCACCGGCGCCATTTTTTGCGAAACGCGGCCCGCGATGATCATCAGGTCGGCCTGGCGCGGCGATCCCCGAAAAGTCTCGGCGCCGAAGCGTGCGATGTCGTAGCGGGACGCGGCCATCGACATCATCTCGATCGCGCAGCAGGCAAGCCCGAAAGTCATGGGCCAAATCGAACTGCGGCGCGCCCAATTGACCACTTTATCGAGCTGGGCGAAGAGAATGCCCTCGTCCTTCAAGAAGTTCTGGACATCCTGGGGCTTCTCGAGCGTGACCCCTCGTGCGAGTTCTACGGCCATGTTGGCTGGCTCCTGGAGACAAACTTATTTTGCGCTCTGGCGCTCGAAATTGCAAATTTCCGGTGATTGCCCGAACCCTCACAGGCGTAGTTTCGTCCGGCGCTTCACCAGCAGGGCGAGACCGAAAAGGGCGGCTGAAAAAATCGTGATCGTCGGGCCCGCCGTCGAGAACTTGAATACGACGACGCTTGCCAGAAATCCCGAAGTCACCGCAAAAAGACTGAGCGCCGATGCAATCAATAGAAAATGCGAGAGTTTGTCCGTCAATTGGCGCGCCGTCGCCGCAGGGACGATGATCAGCGCGCTAGCCAGCAGCGCGCCCATAAATCGCAGTCCGACGAGGATCGTTACGCTGAAAAGCAGCAAGTAGTACAAGTCGAGACGCGATACGTTTACCCCGGTGGCGGCGGCGAGATCGGGAGAAAAGATGCTCAGCGTTAGTTCGTCCCGCAAAAGATAGACCGAGAAGATCACGAGCAAAACCCCCGCGGCCGCGATCAAGAATTCACCGAACGAAATCTTTGGCAATTCCCCGAAGAGGGACTCCGCCAGATCCTCGTTGGGCGTGACTGCCGCGCCGATGGCCAGCGCGCCTGCGAAGATCACGCCGATCGCGGCTTCGGGCGCAAGTCCGCTCTTTCGCTGCAACTGCCACACCAGGAGCGTTCCGAAAAACAGCGTCGCCGCTCCCCCGATAAGGGGATTTATCTTATAAAGGAAGGCAATACCCAGACCGGGCAAGGCGAGATGCGACATCACGTCTCCGGCCAGCAGCATTCTCCGCATCAACGCGATGCATCCGACCAAGCCCGCCGCGATCGAAAAAAACATCGCGAGCAGCAGCGTGAGACCTTGGTCTCGCAACATCATGGCTGTTCCCGGCGAAAGCTTTCGCCCCCTGCGTGCCCATGGGCGTGCTGGTAATAGTGGGCCGGCGCGCCGTAAATTTCCGCGAGCGTCTCCGGTGTCAAAACCTCGCGCGGAGTTCCCATGCACGGCCGTCGGCTACCCAGGCAGAGCACCACGTTCGCGTTGCGATAAACCACGCTGAGATCGTGCGAGACTAGCAAGGTCGTCATCCCCTTCTCTTTTTGCAACTTTTGCAGAAGTTCGTAGATATGCTCTTCGGCCAACTCGTCCAGGCTGGCTGTCGGTTCATCGAAGAGCAGCGCGTTGGGTTTGCCGAGCAGGGCAAACGCTACCAGGACCTTTTGAAATTGGCCGCCGGAAAGAGTTCCTACGCTCGTGTTCAAGATGTCCTGCGTCAGGCCCACCTCGCTGGCGACGCCCTCGAAATCGTTGCGTTCCAGCTTCAGCCGCCCCATTTTGGCGGCGAGCAAATCCATCGCGCTGAGAGGCAACTGTCTATCGGCGGCAATCTGTTGCGGGACATATCCGAGGCGCGCACCTGAAGCCCACTGAATAGTGCCTTGGTAAGGAACAAGACCCATCAAAGCGCGCAGCAAGGCCGTTTTGCCAGCGCCGTTTGGCCCGATCACCGCGACGCAGTCGCCTTCGTTGACGTTGAAACTCAGGTCACGAATCACGATTCGCTCGCCGAACGAAACTCCGAGCTTTGCGACCGATAAAACCTTTTTCATCCGGGCTCCGGTTGGACAGCCTCGAAGCGACTGGGACGCGAACGCCGCCAGTTCAATCAACCCAGTATACTTGATGAGAGCTGCGCGGATGGAGAGCTGCGCCTTCGTCCGGCGCAGTTCCCGATTCGAACGAGCGCGGATCATACCACGGCGAATCGGCAGCACAGACCGGCTTCTCGACGCTCAACCACAATCTCGCATTCTGCAATAGCGACGCGCGCGTGATGAAGTTCGTCTGGACCAACGTCGTGAAGAACCGCATGAACGGCGGTGCGCGAAGCTTCGAAGATTAAGGCGCAGCCGCGCCAACGGGCGACTCCCCGATCACCTGGGCGATTTTCCTAAGCCAGATTGAGGAGTTTACCCGGTTGTCACCCCTGTTCCACCCTCATAATCTGGTTCCGGTTCAGAAGGGACGTGTCCCTATGGGATCAACCAGAGTGCCGAGTACTCTTGGTCGATGGGATCGAGGTTTCTTGGGAAACCGCAGCGGACCGGTGGTTTCTCCGGCCTAACCGTCTACAAACCTCAGGAGTTGCAGGAGATAGACATCTATGTCGTCCGCCGGTAGTGGTAAGGTGTGCCCGCAGAAAACCCGCGTACCTGGAATTGGATTTTGCGAAGCGCTGGATTCGCCTCTATCAGATTGCTACCACAACGTTTCATGCTGGTTTTCTTCGCAGGCTCTGAGGACTCCGTCCCAACTCGCAATCGCCAGGGGCGACTCCCGGCTCACGTATGGCGAACTGGAGACCAGGTCGAATCAACTGGCGCATTGGCTTCGCGCCAGCGGCGTGCAATCGGAGACGGTGGTGGCTATCTGCACGGGACACTCTCTCAACTTCGTTGTCGCCGCGCTCGCCGTCTGGAAAGCGGGCGGAGCATACCTGCCTTTGGATCCGGATCTTCCTTCGGCCAGGATGCTCGCTCTTTTGAACGACGCCGGCGTCCCCATCCTGCTCACCGAAAAGAAATTCTCGAAAGACGAGTTCGAGGAAAACCGCTACGTGATGTTTCTCGACTGCGAATCGCACGCGCTGAATGCCATGCCGCGGGCGTTGTCGGACGACTGTATAAGGCAGGCCGACGAACTTGCTTATGTGATTTACACATCAGGCTCGACTGGCAGGCCGAAAGGCGTTGAGATAGCTCATCGCAATCTCCTGAACCTGATCCAATGGCACCAAGAAGCGTTTCGCGTCACTTCGTCCGACCGTGCGACTCAGCTCGCCAGCCTGAGCTTTGACGCGGCGGTCTGGGAGATCTGGCCTTATCTCACTGCGGGCGCGAGCGTCCATTTTGTTCCCGAGGACGTTCGTACGCTGCCTGACAAGCTCCGCGACTGGTTCGTGAGAAACGCGATCACAATTGGGTTTGTACCGACGATGCTCGCGGAATCTCTTGTCACGCTCGATTGGCCGCAAACGGCGGCGCTTCGTTTAATGCTGACTGGCGCGGACACGCTTCATCGCTACCCGCCGTCACGCTTGCCCTTTCAGCTCGTCAATAATTACGGGCCAACTGAGTGCACGGTCGTCACAACCTCGGGCATCGTGCCCAGTGCAACGAACGCCGCCGAACCGCCCGCAATCGGTTCTCCGATACCCAACGTGCAGGTGCATGTGCTCGATGAAAAGCTTCGGCGCGTCGCGGTGGGCGATCCCGGCGAACTCTTCATCGGCGGCGCTGGCGTCGCGCGCGGCTATCGTAATCGCCCCGACCTGACGGCGGAGCGCTTCATCCCAAACACGCTAGCCATGGGCGGTCACGATCGCCTCTACAGGACCGGGGATATGGTCCGGGTTTTGCCCGATGGGCAGCTTCACTTCATTGGCCGAACGGATGAACAAGTGAAAATCGCCGGCTACCGCATCGAGCCAAACGAAATCACGCATGCGCTCACGAAGCACGCCGCAATCGAGTCAAGCTTTGTTGTCGGGCGCCAGGACGCGTCTGGCGGCAAAAAACTGGTTGCGTACGTCGTCCCCAAATCGCACGGCACTCTTACGAGCGCCGAACTGCGGTCGTTTTTGCAGGAACGGCTCCCGGTTTACATGGTCCCCGCTGAATTTGTTCGCATCGATCACCTGCCGACGTTGCCGAATGGTAAGGTCGATCGCGCCGCTCTGCCACACCCCGATTCCACGAATCTGCTGACGGACGCGATCTTTGTCGCGCCGCGAAATCCCGTTGAGGAGTGTCTCGCGGACATTCTCGCCGGGCTGCTCGTGCTCGATCGCGTGAGCGTGGAAGACAACTTCTTTATGCTGGGCGGCCATTCGCTGCTGGGCACGCAGCTGATCGGAAGAGTCCGTGACGCATTTGGAGTCGAGCTTTCACTGCGCACAGTGTTCGAAGCTTCCACTGTCGCGCAGCTCTCATCGGAAATCGAAAGTCTGCTGCTGGCGCAGTTTGAAGAGCTTTCGGATGAGGAAGCCCGGAAGATTCTCGAAACGGCGCAGCACGAGCGGCCGCCAATCAAACAAGGTGGGCTTGAAGCATGAGCGCCGGCGTGATTACCGCGGGAAAGCGTTCGCCCGTCTTGAGCCTCTACCATCTGCTCGACCCGGAAATTCTCGCCAATCCGTATCCGCTGTTCCGCCGGCTTCGTGAAGAGGATCCTGTCCACTGGGATCCATACCTGCACGCATGGGTCGTCACGCGTTATGCGGATGTGGTCAAGGTACTGCTCGAATTTTCAGCCGAGCGGACGCCTACGCCCGAGCGCCTCGCCCAGATGGGCCTGGAAGAGCTTTCGCCCATCGCAAGCGTCATGGTTAAGCAGATGCTTTTCCTCGATCCGCCCGCGCACACACGGATTCGTAGCCTCGCATCCTTTGCCTTTACTCCCCAGCGCGTCGCTGTACTGCGCCAGCACATTCGCGGGATCGTCAGCGGATTGCTCGATCGCGTGCAAGCGAAAGGCACGATGGACGTGATCGGCGATCTTGCGGGGCCGCTTCCGTACACCGTCACTGCGGAAATGCTTGGCGTTCCGATCGAAGACGCCCCTCAGCTCAAAGTATGGTCGCAGGATTTTGCGGAGATGCTCGGCAATTTCCAGCACAATCCTGAGCGCACGGCCAAGGTGCGCTGCGCCGTTGACGGAATGACAGCCTATTTCCAGAACGCGATTCATGAAATCAGGAGATATCCGCGAGAGGGACTGATTCAGTCATTCCTCAATGCTGAGATTGATGGCAACCGTTTCACGGAAGAAGAAGTCATCGCGAACACCATCGTAACCATGGTCGGCGGCCAGGAAACGACCACGAATCTCATCGGCAATGGAGTCCTGACGTTGCTGCGCAATCGACCGCAATTCGAAAGCCTGAAATCGGATCTATCGTTTGTCCCGTCAGCGGTGGAAGAAATGCTTCGCTATGAACCGCCGAGCCAGCAGACAGCTCGCATCGCGCCACGCGACGTCGAACTCGGTGGCAAGCGAATTCGCAAGGGCCAAGCCGCGGTCGCGGTCATGGCGGCAGGCAACCGCGACCCCGAGCGCTTTCCCGAGCCGGATAAATTCGACATCTCGCGCGCCGATAATCGCCATCTTTCCTTCGGCTGGGCCGCTCATTTTTGCTTCGGGGCTGCGCTGGCGCGTATTGAGGGTCAGGCGGCATTTGAGATGCTGCTGAGCCGCATGCCGAATCTGCAGCTTGCGCCTGAGCCGTTGATCTGGAGGACCAATCTCGGCCTGCGCGGCTTGACGGCACTGCGTGTCACATTTTGAATTTGTGCGCCGTTCGCTGCGGCAGGCCCGAAATCCGCAGCTAGGAGGCAACCACATTTGACAATCGGACTACCCAGCCCCGCAACGGAACCAGCTCCGAATGATCCGTCGAAATCTCGCGCGACCCCCATTTCGCCGTTGGCGTTTGCGCCCGTTGGCGATGGCGTTTCGGTAGTGGCGCTTTACGAAACGCAGTTCGAGCCGTCTCTCTGCCATCCTGACGAGCTCGCTCTGCTGCGCGGTAATGTAGTTTCGAAGCGCCGCAATGAATTCTCGCTAGGCCGGTGCGCCGCACGCCTTGCGCTGCAGAACTCCGGTTATAAGACGTTTTCGCCCCTACTTCAGAAAGTAGGGCGCGAGCCAGCGTGGCCCACCGGTTTCGTGGGCTCCATCACTCATTGCGGCAAATGGGCGATAGCCGCCGCGGCAAAAGCTGATTCGGTCCACTCAATCGGCATCGATCTGGAAGACTCTTCCGCCATTCTCGTCGATGAGATGATCGATTTGGTCTGTACCGAAGCCGAGCGCACACTGATGTTCGGCACGCGCAGCCCCAAGCAAGAGCTTGCCGCGGTGTTTTCCGCAAAGGAAGCGGCTTACAAGGCTCTTTTCCCCATCTGCCACAAGTTTTTTGCTTTTCATGCTATCGAACTTTTATGGCTCCCGGAACGCTGCATTTTCATCGGAACGCTCCGTGAGGAGCTTGCAGCCGATTTTCCGCCGGGCTATTGCCTCACGATTGGCTGCCAACATCACGCCGACTTCGTCTTTACGCATGCGGTCGTTCGCAACTGAATAGAGCACGAAAAATGTCATCCATCGCATCGCTATCGGCAGCCAAACGCAAACTGCTCGAGTCATTCATACGGCAAAAGATCGCAAAGCCTGTGGAAGCCGGCGCGATTCCCAGGCGGCAATCCACTCAGCCTGCGCCCCTGGCCTTGTCTCAAGAGCAAATCCTGATTCGCGAGCGAAACGCGCCCGAAATTCCGCTCTACAATGAATCCATTACTTTGAAGTTCACGCGCCCGATGGACCCTCGAATGCTTCAATGGAGCATGGTGGAGATCGTTCGCCGTCACGAAATCTGGCGTACGAATTACGACACGGTCTCCGGCGAACTCGTGCAGATCGTCAATCCCGTACCTGATCGCTTCGAACTGCCCTTCGTCGACTTGCGCCGCAGTCCTGAGTGGCAGCGGAAAGCGGGTGTCCGTAAACTTAGCCTCGCACAGACCGCTCGCCCGTTCGACCTACGTAAGGACCCCTTGGTGCGTGCCACGCTTGTTGCCATGAGCGATTCCGAATATTGGCTCGTGATGACCGCGCATCAAAGCGTCGTTGACGGCGTCTCCGTCTACCAGATTTTCCCAAAGGAACTCTTTGCGATCTATCAGGCGTTCGCTGCCGGATTTCCCTGCCCGCTTCCGGAGTTGCCGCTCCAGTTCGCTGATTTTGCTTTTTGGCAGCGCGAATACCTGAGCGCGCCAGAGAAGCTCAAGCAAATTGCCTATTGGCGCGCGAAGTTGGCGGATGCTATCCCAATTAGGAGTTGGCCCGCCCGGAAGTCCAGGGCCGCCGAAAGAGCATTCCGCGGTTACATTCGCGAATTTACGCTTGCGCGCGGCGTCGCGGACTCCGCAAGCGCGCTCGGCCGATCCAATGGCGTTACGATGTTTGCCGTTTTAATGACAACGTACTTCACGCTCCTTCGCTGCTATTCGGGCCACGACGATCTCGTGATCGGTACGCTGTCTCCCTCTGGCCGAAAGCGCTCCGAAGTACAGGGTCTGCTCGGATACTTTTTGAATCCCGTCGCGATCCGCGTGGATTTGAGCGACGATCCATCGTTTTGCGAGCTTCTGCGCCGCGTGCAGATGACCATCTCCGAAGCAATTTCCAACGACGCTGTGCCGTTCGAATATATCGTGAACGCTTTAAATCCGGGACCGGACCACGGCCGCAACCCGTATTTCGACTTCGCGCTTTCTTTGCAGCCCTGCATGCCGGATTCCGGCGGTGCATGGAGCGTCACGTCGATGGACGCTGAAAGCGGTGGCTCCGCGCTCGATCTCTACGTCGCATTCATCGATCGCCCGGAAGGATTGCACGCGCGCGTGCAATACAATCCCGATATTTTTGAATTCCAGGAGATGCAGCGAATGATCCACGATTTTCAGGCTTTGCTGGCACTCGCCGCCGCGCACCCTCAAGAACGCATCTCCCAATTAGCGCCCGGTTAACGCCACAGGAAAGACTCCATTGCTCGGGGAAAAGACACATCTGTCGGAAACGAAACGACAATTACTTGAAAACCTGCTGAAGGCGCGGATCAACACAAAACTGAATACGCGAGTGCCGATTCCGGCCCGGCCCCTCGGCGCAACGGTTCCCCTTTCTTTTCCTCAGCAGCAGGTTTGGGTTCACGCGCAACTGGTGGGCGAAGTTCCGATTTACAACGAAGCGATCACGATCCGTTGCTCGTTTCCGCTGGACGTCGCGCTTCTCGAACGCTGCATGGCTGCGCTCGTTTGCCGCCACGAGATTTGGCGAACCTCCTTTCCCTTGGTCGAAGGAACTCCCACTCAGATTGTCCAACCCGCGCCGGGTCGCTTCCCCATTGAGCGCGTGGACTTGCGCCATCTCTCCTTTCTCGGGCGCGAAACCGCGCCGCTTCGCCTCGCTGCCGAACACGCCCGGCGCCCTTTTGACCTCGAAACGGCTCCGCTCTTGCGCGCCACTGTCGTGCAACTGGACGAATCGGATTTCCGCGTCTACATGACGTTTCACCAGATCGTATTCGACGCGTTCACCGCATATCGCATTCTCGTCCCGGAGTTGTCCGCTCTCTATGCCGCGTTCTCCTCCGGCCAAGCTTCTCCCCTTGCTCCTCTGCCGCTGCAGTACGGCGATTTCTCGTCGTGGCAAAGGCAAAGAACCAGCAATGGCGCCTGGGCCGATCAGCTCACGTTTTGGCGCAGCAAGCTTTCCGGCGAACTCCCTGTGCTTCGCTGGCCCTACGATCGAGAGAAAGGCGCAGCCGCAAACCATCGCGGAGAGACACAGCGATTCGCATTTAGCGCAGACGTGCTTGCGCCTCTCAGAGAGTTTTGCCGGGCTGAATCCGTCTCGTCTTACATGACGTTTGTCGCCTCGTTCGCCGCTCTGCTCAGCCGCTACACCGGCCAGCACGATATCCTGATCGGCGGATTTTCCGCGGGAAGAAAACAGCCTGAGCTCGAGTCTCTCGCAGGTTACTTCGTTAATCCGTTCGCGCTGCGCTTCAACCTTTCCGGCAATCCGACTTTTCGCGAGCTTGCCGCCAGCGCCAAACGCACCGTGCTTGACGCTCTCGCGAACCAGGACGTCCCCTTCCAGAAAATCGTCGAAGACCTGCAGTTGCGCCCAGAGCGGGGACGAAATCCCATCTTCCAAATCGCACTTTCTCAACAGCCGCTGCTGCCCCCGGTTCCCCCGGGATGGGAACTCGTCACCGAGGAAGTCTCGAACGGTGGCGCAAAGATGGACATCGTCGCGGTTCTCGACGAGCGTCCCGACTCGATCTCAGGCCCTATCACTTACAACTCGGGCTTATTCGACCATTCGACGATTACGCGCATGGTCGAACACTGGCAAATCCTCCTGGCCGCCGCCCTCGCAAATCCTGAAAGCAGGCTCTCCGATCTTCCGCTTCTCACGTCTGCGGAGACGGCGAAGCTCTCGCACTGGAATCGCACTCACCTCGATTACGCTCGCGAATCATCTGTGCACCAACTGATTGAAGCGCAAGCCGAACGCACTCCCGGCAGCGTCGCGCTGATCTTCGAAGGCGCGGAAATTCGCTATCGCGATCTCAACGCGCGCGCAAACCAGCTCGCCCACCATCTGCGAAATCTGGGCGTGGGTGCGGACGCACTCGTCGGCGTCTGCATGGATCGCTCCGTCGGAATGGTCGTCGCGCTTCTGGGCGTTCTGAAAGCCGGCGCCGCATATCTGCCGCTCGATCCAAACTATCCAAAAGATCGCCTGGCCTTTATGGTTGAGGATTCGGCTGTGCGAGTGATCGTCACGGAGCAATCCTTCCAGGAGCACTTTTCCAACCTGCCAGTTCAGCTCGTGTGTCTCGATCGCGATTCGCCTGTTATCTCTCGGCACAGCAAGGAGAATCCGGCGCCTGTGGCCGGCCCGGAAAATCTTTTGTATGTGATTTACACCTCCGGCTCGACAGGCAAGCCAAAGGGCGTGCAGATTTGCCACCGCGCATTCGTGAATCTCGCCGCATCTGTTCAGCGCGAGCCCGGAATCAGCAACAGTGACACGGTGCTGGCGCTCACCACGATCTCCTTTGACATCGCCGCCGCCGAACTCTTCATTCCGCTCACCGTCGGAGCACAAATCGTCATCGCAAACAGAAATACGGCCGTTGACCCGGACGCCATCGCAAAGTGCATCGAGGAACGTAACGTCACCACATTGCAGGCTACGCCGGTCACTTGGCATATGCTCATCGACTCCGGCTGGCAGGGGAAAAAAGATCTCACAATCGTTTGTACAGGCGAAGCCCTCCCGCGCTCTCTCGCCGATCAGCTGCTCCCGCGCGCCGCTTCTGTTTGGAATATGTACGGCCCCACGGAAACCACTGTCTGGTCGACTGGGTGTCGCGTCACTGCCGGCACGACGCCGGTTCTCATAGGACGCCCGATTGCAAATACACAAGCCTACATTCTGGACGCCAATCTGCGCGAACTTCCCATCGGCGCCGTCGGCGAACTTTACATTGCGGGCGATGGGCTCGCGCGCGGTTACTTGAACCGCACCGAATTAACGAGCGCGCGCTTTTTGCCAAATCCTTTCGCGCCCGGCTCGCGCCTTTATAAGACGGGCGACCTCGCTCGATTCCACGCGGATGGCGCAATCGAATGCCTCGGCCGCGCCGATCGCCAGGTGAAGATACGCGGCTACCGAATCGAGCTGGACGAAATAGAAAACGCACTACGCGCAGACGTAAGCGTCCGCGACGCGGTCGTGACCGTTCGGGAAGATATCCCCGCGAATCCCGCTTTGGTCGGATATATCATCCTCGCGGACCACCGCGCCTCGCTTCGATCGGTTCACGATTCTCTCAGGCAGAAGTTACCGCCCTATATGGTTCCCGAACTCGTCGGCATCGATCGCTTCCCTCTCACCCCCAACGGCAAGCTCGATCGCAACTCGCTTCCAGCGCCGAACCACGACCGTGAGGAAGAGGAAGAATTCGCGGAGCCTTCGAACGAAACGGAGAAATTGCTGGCGCAGCTCTGGCAGGAAGCTCTGAAGATCGACCGAATCAGCATCTACGATAATTTCTTCGATCTCGGCGGCAACTCGCTCTCGGCAATCCGCGTGCTCGCACGGTTGCAGCAGACAACCGGCGTGCGCATCAAGCCCAGCGAAGCAGCCTTCCAGACCCTCGGCCAGCTCGCGGCGCTCTGCAAAGAACGCCCAGGAGCCTGACGATGTCATCCAGCGAATTGGTCGCCTCCTACTTTGGGCCCGCCGAAAAGCCTCTCTTCGGCTGTTTCAATGGTCCGCGCGCGGAGCGCAGCCGGTCGAGCGGAGTCGTCATTTGCCAGCCCATTGGCCACGAGTATGTCAATTCGCACCGCGCTTTGCGCCAACTGGCTCTGCGCCTCGCTGCAATCGGTTTTCCCGTCCTGCGTTTCGATTATTTCGGCTGCGGCGATTCATCGGGAGACGATGCCGAAGGTCGCACGGTTGAATGGATCGCAAATCTCGCCGAGGCGATTTCTGAAATCAGCCGCCGCTCGCAGGTCACAAACATTTGCTTGGTTGGCTTGCGCCTCGGCGCTTCCATCGCGCTTCTTGGTGCGCAACACAGCCCGGTCTCCGCGCTCGTTTTGTGGGATCCGGTCGTAAAGGGATCCGCATATCTCGAATCGATAACCGCGCTGAACGAGCAGCTTCTTCGCTTTCGCCCGAGGCCCGGGAAGCAGCGGCGCCCCGATTGGCCCAAAGACATCATCGGCTTCCCGCTGTCTCGCGAACTCTATGAGGAAATCGCCCACATCGACTTGCTCTCGGTCCGCAATCGGCCCGCCGCCAATATATTGATCGTTGACACCGAAGAAAGCTCCCATTGCGTCGGATTGAAAGAGGTTCTCGAACGTTCAGGCTCTTCGGTTGCTCTGGAGCGAGTCAAAGCGTCACCCATCTGGATCCCTACCGTCAATGGTGGATTGCAAGTGCCCATGAACGTGTTGCAGCCTGTCTCTGCATGGCTGGATCGGACTTGCACATGAGAGAAGAACCCGCCGTCTTCGGCCCGGCAAAGTCGCTCGTGGGAATCCTGACGCAGCCTGTTGCCGGGAACTCACGCCCCGAGGAAATCGGAGTCCTCCTGCTCAATGCTGGCATTCTCCATCGCGTTGGCCCGGGCCGCCTTTACGTGAAAATTGCTCGCGAGCTGGCGCTCCTCGGATTCACGTCATTTCGGTTCGATTTTTCGGGCATCGGCGATAGCAAGCCGCGGAAAGATAATCTTCCGTTTGAAAAAAGCTCCATCGATGAAACGCAGAGTGCCCTCACGTTCGTGCAGGGCAAATGCGCAACAGATGCTTTCATTCTGTTGGGGGGATGCTCGGGCGCGCGTGTTTCGTTCGCGACTGCCGCGTGCGATCCGCGCGTCGCTGGCTGCATTCTTATCAACTTCCAGGTCACGCCTGACCACGAGCGCGACGCGGGCGCCGCCTCGAGTGCGCGCAGGGACGAGCGCTATTACCTGAAGCTCGCCGTCCGCAATTCTCACAGCTGGGTCAGACTCTTCACCGGGCAGGCGGACTACCGGAAGCTTTCCGCCGCGCTCGCTTCGGCGTTGCGCCGCCGCATCGCGTCGCAAAACACCAGCGCCGAGCCTCCACAATGGGCAACTTTCAGAGATGAGCTGCGGCGCGTGATCGCCCGCGGCGTCAAGCCGGTATTCGTCTGTTCCGAAGGCGATTCTTCTCTCGACGAATTGCGCGACGCAGGCGGCCCAGAGATGGCCGAGTTTTGCTCACAAAATAAGATGAAGCTTGTCGTCGTCCCGCGCTCCGACCATACATTCAGCTCCCTCGCCGATCAGGAGCGTCTTATCACGGTCGTTCGAAAAGCAATCTCGGAAATTGTGAAATCCGCTCCTGCTCGAGAAACGCCGCCACCCTTCACCGCAGACAAAGTACTTCACGTCCAGTAGCAAGGCTCGCCCGCCGATTGAAACACGGCATCCGTATCCGCCATCTGAAAATCAAACGCCGCAGGCAGCGGGCCCGTCTTGAATGAGAGCAGGTAAATCGGCGTGTGCTTGCGGATTCGGAAACCTGCCGCTACCGCGGCGCGCTCGCTTTCCGGCGTCGAACCTGTTGAGGTAATTTCAAATGCGTCGCTCATCGTCCGCGCCACTTGCTGGGCCAGCGCATAGCCCACGCACAAATTCTCCGGCGATGGATTATTCAGCCACAAGCCCGCGATTCTCACTTGGTTGTGCAGCAGGCTCAGTGCAAACCGTCCCGCATTGTGATCGTCTTTTCGTATCTCAAACACTCGGATCTGCGCCGTCGGGCAGCTCTGCAGGTATTTCAAAAAACCGCTCGATCGAAGATTATCGAGAGACAACGACCGGCCATCGCCTCCATCCAACCCCTCTTGTATCTCCCACCCTTCCGGACGCATGCCCGTTGGAATCACAGACCACATCGCATTCCGTACCAACCGTGCGGGCATCCGCCAGTCCTTATATTGATGTGACAGCGCCTGCCGCAGCGGACGAAGCGGGCGCGCTCCCGACCACGCGTCGCCCGCCTGTTTGAAACCGATCGCCGGAATAATTTTCTGCGTGATCTGCGCTCCGCCGATTGCGTAGATGAAGTCAAACATTTCGCAGATTCGCTGCACGATCGCCACACCCGCGCCCAGGGCGCGCGCGTCCGCCGCCCAATCAAACAAATGGCAACCGCGCACCGTTCCCGCCACCGTTCGCACGGTCGTCGGCCAAATTCCCGCATGCGCGATAATTCTGCCGTTTCGCTCGAGTACATAGCTGCGCGGCTCCGCGTAATCGTCGCGCGGCGCCCACAGCTTCCAGCGAAGCAGGTCCGGCCGCAGCGATTCCCGCTGCAGCAGCGGAGTCAGGAAGGAAACAACCTCGGGAGCATCATTTTCCGTAGTTGGACGAAGTACTGCTTTCATATCGCACCCGGCCAAACGAACTCATTCAACTTGCGGCGTGCCCAGCCTGCGGCGCGCGAACCCCAATTTCCCTTTCGCTACGATTGTGCCGTCCACTTCCGCCACTCCTTCGATCACGGCAAAATCCCTTATGAACTTCAGCACCTGTATCTGCATTTCCATCCGGTCGCCCGGGACCACCGGCGCCAGGAACCTCATATCGTTAATCGATCCCAGCACGAGAAACTCGCCCGGCCCCATTCCCGTTCCCACCGTTTTCGAAAACAGAATGGAAGCCGATTGCCCGATTGCCTCAACGATCAAAGTTCCGGGCATTACGGCAAGTTCCGGAAAATGCCCCAGAAACTGAATCTCGTTTCCCGTCACATTCTTGACCGTCCGAATGCTCTTTCCGGGCTCGATGGAAACCACGCGGTCCACCATGATCATGGGGAACCGCTGCTTCAGCGAAGCCCGCACCTCCTCGAACGTCATCACCGCCTTCGTCGTTTCCGAATCGCCGTTTTTTGGCGCGACGGTTTGCATACTCAACTCTCAGTGCGGACGCAGGATCATCGCCGTCGCCCGCGGCACGAATCGAAAGCCGTTCCGTGTTGCGCTCGCATCGGAGACAAGCCGCGTCACCCGCAGACGCTCGGTTTCGGCCATCCGCAATGGCTCGCTTTCCCAGTTGTACTCGAATACATGATCGCGCTGTGGCGATTCCAGCGCGGTGCTGAAGAAAACGATCCCGTCCTTCGCCACCCACTGCGACATCGTCTTGAATAGTGGTTTCGGATCGATCAAGTGCTCCGCCAGCATCGCGGAGAGCACCCCGTCGCATCTGTCTCCATTGACCGGAGCGCTCGTTTTCAGTGCATCGTTCACCGCAAAACACACGCGATCGCCGTGCCCTGAGGCTGCGAGCAGCCGTTCCGCCACGGCGATCGCAGGCGGGCTGATGTCCACGCCCTTCACTCGAATATCCGGCCGTTCTTCCGCCGCAAGCAAACTGAGCACACCGTGGCCTGTAGCCAGCTCCAGCACGCTCGCGTCCGGCGGCAGGCGCCTCACGAAGTCATCGCGATACATCGCGATGTGGTTCACCATCGAGGGCCAGAAGGGATAAATCAGAATCGCGGCCCACATGTACGGCACCATGTAGCCTTCTTCTTCGTAAACGCGCGACATAATCTCCGGCATTTCTTCCGGCGTATACTTCCCAGCGCGCTCGTAAACCCGTTTCGCCTTCGCCACTCCGACGCAGTATTCCGCATAGCCGTGCGCCGCTTCGTCAAATGCGTCGCTTCCGTAGGCCGATCCGGCCCAGCGCGCCAGAGGATTCAGCAACCATGAGCACAGGTCGCGATTCGCCTCGTATGTCGCTCGTGCCGCTGGCGCGAAGAATTTAGCCTTTCGCTCCAGCGCTTCCAGAAACAGCTGCGCATCTTCCATTTTGTAGCTCCGCCTTCGCTTCGCATGAAGGCACATGGCGAACCATGCGCATCATCGGCCGCGCCAAATCTGTTCCGTCCCACGGTGAGCAAAACACGTGCATCTGCCCAAGCTTCACGATTCGGTCGACGCCCTGCCGTGCCGCGGCCTGCGCGATTGCTTCCTCTTTTTGTGCGTCCTCCATTGCCAGGCCAAGAGTTTGCACTCCTCCGTCGAATCTGCCCACCACCTCGAAAAGATCGTCCGTCACCAGCACGCTCAGTGTTCGCCCTTGCGTCGGCTTCGGCATTTCCGAGCCTTCACCCAGCAGAATTGTCCAGTCCGGGGAAACGGGAAACCGCGCCGTATTCGCAACATCATTCAGAAGCCACGACGCCCGCGCGCGGCAAATCGCCGCCGTCGTCGCGGGCTCGATTTCCCTTCGCGAGTGAATACGATTCTCTTCTCGAAACGTCTGCGCCAAATCTTCCACGAATTCCTTGGGGTCGCTCATCGCGCTGCGCTCGATGAACAGCGCTTGCGGCGATGAGCATGCTTGCTGTTCGAACTGCCACACGTCGCGCGCAATTCGCCGGCACCATGCCGCCCGTTCCGCGCGGCCGCCCCACGCGCCCGCCTCCATCGCCGCGACGGAAACACGCGGCCCAAACGCAAGCACCCGCGCCCAATCCGGAAAAGGCAGCGCCCGAACGTACCTCACGGCCTCGGCGCCGCCCCAGATCATCGCCCCATCCACGGCTCGCGCCATCGCCTCGTGCAAATCACTCCGCGAATGATCGAAGCTCACCATCGATATACGCTCCGTCAGCATTCCGCCGCGGTCCACTTCCTGAAGCTTCCCCATCAAAGTCCGCGTCGCGTCCACCAATCCCGTCGGCACGCGCACGATGCAACTGTTTCCCCCAAGCAGCGCGCACGTGAGCGATAAAATCGGCTGAATTTCGACGTTCCCCGCCGGCCAATGCCCCACCACTCCAACCGGAAATGCACGCAACTTAGCGCGTCCTTCTTCCCGCCAGCCGCCGTCAAGCGCTTCCGATCCTAGTTCCCGCGTCAGGATCGGTTCCAGCGTTCCGCGGCGTAGCCATAGCCGCAAAAATGTTACGCCGGGAATTTCGCGCAGTTCGCCGCTGCCGAGCGCACCCGACCACTGCTCCAGCACTTCCAGGACGGTTTGAGGTGTAATCGTCGCCTCTCGCGCCGCTTCTCGCAGCGCCTGTGCCGTGCGCATAATCTGCTCGGCCGAAGTAACCGCCTGGATCGGATCACCCATGAATTGTCGGCTCCATTTCTGCCTGGTAACGCGTCGTCTGCAAATTCCCGCATCCGCGCGCCTCAGCTTTCGGTGCGCGCCGCATGAACCGAAAATGCGTTCCGCGCCGCCCGCATCTGCACCCGTCATAACCGACGATCTCCGCGATATCGTCGGTCAGCACGAGAAACCCCGGGAAGCTCGTCGGCAAAACGCTGCAAATCTGCACCAGCCCCTGCTGCCCCGCTCGCACAGGCGTCAGGGTCAACGGATCCCTCACGATCACTTCTCCGAACGCCGGCACGTGTTTGTTGCCCGATTCGCAATCCGGATAAACGACGCCCACGTTCTCAACCATTCCGTAATAGTCGATCACTCGTTCCGGCGCACACCGAAACACCTCGGCCACCTCGCTCGAAAACGCTTCCTTCGTCACCGCCTGCTCCTGCAAGCGTTTCCACCCGCCGCTGTGCAGCACGTGAACGTTCGGCAGGTTCAGCCTGATGCCTTCACGCTTCAGCGCCTGCACGAATTGCGTCCAAATCACGTACGTGAATCCGTAAACCAGCACGCTCGCGTTCTTCCACTCTTCAGCGCACGCAAGCAGTTTTGCCACATCGACGCTCACCTTGCCGTTCTCATCGCGCAAACAGCAGACGATCGCCGTCGCAAACGATTCCAGGCTCTGGATCGCCGCGCCGCGCGCGCTCAATTCCCCGCCGGACGCAAGGTTCTCCGGCGTGTCGATCACCAGATAAGGTCTGCGCGCAGGACCGATATAATCCCGAATAATTCGAATCACGCCCTTCGTCATCCGCCGTGAGGTCGCCGTATCCAGCGCCACGGCGCTCGGCGCCTGCCCGCTCGTCGAACTCGAGTGCAGCGTACGCTTGATTTCGCTCGCCGCAACAAGGCTCAATGGCGGGTTCCGCTTGAAGATTCCCACTGGCAAAAACGGCAGATCGGCAATTGTCTCCGCACGCCTGAAATCGATTGGCCAATGGCGCGCGTAATTTCGAAACCCCGCATTCGCCTCGCACGCATACTCAATTTCTTCCTTCAAGAGCCAAAGCAATTCGCGCTGCCGATCTTCCGGCGCCACCCCATACGGCTGCGCCGCCAGCAGCCGCTCGATGCCCCGCTCGATCTGCGCCAAAGCGCTCACGCTGGCGCTCCCAATCGCGAACGCGCGACCTTGCCGTTCCCGGCCTTCGGCAGTTCCGGCACCAAATCAATCGAAGCGCAGGTCCAATGCGCAGGCAGCGCGCGCCGCACTCGTTGCAGAACTCCATCCGCGGCTTCCTCTGCCACGATAAAAAGTGCCAGTGCTTCGCCGGCCTCCGGATGCTGCACGCGCTTTGCCGCGCACTCGCAGACTCCCGCAACGTCCGCCACTCGCGCTTCCACTTCGCCCATGCTCACTCGTACCCCGCGCATCTTCACGAAATCGTCGCCGCGCCCTTTGATCCACAGGAATCCCGCATCATCCAGGCAGCCGAAATCGCCGGTACAAAGCCACTCGCCGCGAAATTTCGCCGTGGTCGCATCAGTGTCGTCCGCATACCCCGCGCAAATCGACGGCCCTCGCACCTGAATCTGCCCCGTGCACCCGTTCGCCACTTCTTGCCCGTTCTCGCCCGCGATCCGAACCTTTAAATTATCCAGCGGCGCGCCCACGCTCCCGACCCGCTCGGGAAAGCGTCCCGCCGCCAGACAAGCAATCCTTGCCGTCGCCTCCGTCTGCCCGTACATTGCAAAAAACTCCGCCCGCGGCAGAATCTCCCGCATTTCGCGAATGCTCTCCGGCGCGAGCGATCCTCCCGCCTGCAGCAAACGCCGCAAGCCTCCAAGCGGCAGCGCCCTCACATTCGACCGCCGCAGCAAAATGTTGTAAACCGTCGGCACGCCCGCAAACGAAGTGCATTCATACGCATCCACCGCGCGCAGCACCTTATCCGGAAACATAAACCGCGAATCGAACACCACGCCGCCGCCCTGATACAAGTGCGTATGCATCACGCTCGCGCCGAAGCAATAGCTCACCGGCATGATCAGCATTGCTCGCTCGTCCGCGCCCAGATCCTGGCTGCGGATGATCGCTTCCGTATTCGCAATCAAATTCTCGTGCGTCACCATCACCAGCCGCGGCTCGCCCGTCGATCCTGACGTCGGCATCAGCGCCGCAACGTCGTCTTTCGCCACAGCCGCCGGCTCAAACTTATCGCCATGGTGCTCGCACCGTTCTCCGCAAAAGCTCTGCACGCCGTCGCCGCAATCCATCCCTTTCCGCGTCCAGACCGCCTTCGCACGCGATTTCTCTATCAGCTTCGCGCCGGAATTCGCCAGCTTCTGCTCATCCGCCAGCACCGGCGTCAGCCCCGCATACATCGCGCCGAGATAGGCCAACGCCGTGGCCGGTTTCAGCGCGCAACCGATCACGATCCGGTCGCCCGCCTGCATCCCCGACGAAATAAATTTTCCCGCGAAGTCGACGATCGAACCACGAGCGTCTCGCCCGGAAATCGTTTCTCCCGTCGAGGCGTCGATGAGGCAGGAATTTCCGCTCAAACGCTGGACCAGTCGACCCGCGAAGTTGTACTCACGCGACTTGTGCACCTTTGAAGCTGCAGAGTTTCGTCTGCACCACCCTGCAAATCTCCTTCACGTTTTCCATTTCCATCAAGTCGTCTACATCGAAATTCAGCCCAAACGTTTGCTCCAGATTGCTCGCCAGCGTCACGTGGCCCATAGAGTCCCAGGCGGGAATGTCCGTCGGCGCCGTGTCCATGGTGATTGTTTGTGGATCGATATCGAATGCGCCTTGGAACGCACTTCGTACTTTCGACAGCAGTTCTTCCATGATCGGCTCCCCTTTGCCCCTATCCGCAACAGGACATCAAATCCCCGTACTTACCCCAGATCCCGCCTGCCCCAAATCTCGATGGAACTGCTTTGCGCACCAAGCCGTCGCCTTACAAACTGAGTGCCTGGCGCCAATAAGCTTTTTCGTTCGTCACTCACGTTGACCCGCGCAGCCTCGTCTGCCGGTGCCGCGCGCCAACTGCGTAAAGTGAACCATGACGCACCCCCACCTTGAATACGGGAAACACCCCAATTTCGCATCGGGGCGTTTCGATTCGCTCAAAGGGAACTCACGGAAATTGTGTAGGAAGGACTAAGGTGCCAAAACTCGCCGCCCATCAGGGCACTTTGCTGTTTCACTATAGGGTCGTGACGCAACGCTCTCGCATCGCCTCACTTCGGCAGCGCAAACGCCACATAAACTCCTCGCGTCCCATCCGCAGGAAAGCCCTTCGCTCCTGTCGCCGCGATCACCACGTATTGGCGGCCGTTCACCATATAAGTGACGGGCGTCGCATTCCCCGAATACGGCAGCGTCGCCTCCCACAGCAGCTTCCCCGTATCCTTATCGAACGCGCGGATTTTCTTGTCGAAATTCGTAGCCGCGATAAACACAAGGCCGCCCGCCGTGACGATCGGTCCTCCATAATTTTCCGAGCCCGTATTCTTCATGCCTTGCGCCGCCAGCGCCGGATACTCCCCCAGCGGAATCTTCCACACATACTCGCCCGTATTCAAATTGATCGCGTTCAATGTGCCCCACGGCGGCGCGACCGCCGGATAGCCATCCGGGTCGTAAAATCTTTTGTAGCCGGTGAAGCGGTACGGCATGTTCCGCGCATCATTCGGATCGCTCGAACCCGCGCGCGTCGCCGAAGTCCTCGCCGCCACGTTGTCGGCCAGCGCGCCGGTCCACGCGATATCGTTTGCATTGACGTAAAGAATCCCCTGCGGATCCGCCGCCGACCCACCCCATTCCGCGCCGCCGTCAAAACCGGGAAAAACCACGGTTGCTTTCCCCACGCTCAGCGGCACGAACTGCCCTTCGCTCCGAAACGTCTCGAATTGCGCCAAAGCCCACGCGTGCGCTTCCGGCGTCCGATTCGTCAGCATGTCCTCCGTCAGCAGTTGCCGCGCAAACGGCGCTGGCTTCGTCGGCATCGGCTGCACCGGCGACGCAACTTCCCCCGGCACCGTGCTGGGCGGATAGCTCTTGTTCACGATCGGAAAGAGCGGCTCGCCCGTCACCCGGTTGAACACATAAACCACGCCGTGCTTCGTCGTCTGCGCTATCGCGTCCACCATCTTCCCGTCGTGCTTCACCGTCATCAGCGTCGGCGGCGACGGAAAATCGCGGTCCCAAAGATCGTGGTGGACCGCCTGGAAATACCACAGCAGCTCCCCCGTCGCCGCATCCAGCGCCAACTCGCAATTCGCATAAAGATCGTCGCCGATCCGGTTCATTCCCAGAAAATCCGTTGCCGCCGATCCCGTGGGAACGAAAAGAATCCCGCGCTTCTGATCGATTGCCATCCCCGCCCAATTATTCGCGGCGCCTTCGTAGGTCCACGCATCTTTCGGCCAAGTGTCGTAACCCGGCTCGCCCGGATGCGGAATCGTGTGAAATTGCCAGCGCACCTTCCCGGTACGAACGTCGTACGCCCGAATGTCTCCCGGCGGTGCCGGCAGCGCTTCCGGATTTCGTCCGCCGGTAATGAGCAAATCCTTGTATATGATCGCCGGGCTCGTCAGATAAACCGACTGCCGATCCGCAGGTTCGCGCCCCAGCCCTTCGCGTAGATCGATTCGCCCATCCTCGCCAAAACTTTTCACCGGCTGCCCGGTTTCCGCATCCAGCGCGTAGACGTAACTCAAAACGCCCGCAAAAATGCGGCTGTCCTTGCCGTCCGTCCAATACGTCAAGCTGCGAACCGCTTGCCCGCCCGTAAGCCCCGAATCGAATTTCCACAAAACCTTTCCGCTTGCCGCGTCGAGCGCCACCACAGCCTTCGTCGGCGTGTAGGTGTACATCACCTTCCCCACCACAATCGGGCTCGTCTCCATTCCGCCCGCCTCGCCCGTGTCGTACGTCCACGCCACTTGCAGCTTGCTCACATTCCCCCGATTGATCTGGCTGAGCGTGGAATAATGGTCATCGAGGGAGTCGCCGCCGTAGATGGGCCAATCCGTGCGCTGCTTTGTCGCGCTGCTCGCGGTATGGGTACGAGCAAACGTGAAAATCATGACGCCTACCGCTGCTGCAGAGAGGATTGCGATTCGACGATCCATTTATCTTAGTGGCCCTTTCCTAAGCGATTCCCGGATCCAGTTTCGAAGCGCTTCCCGGCAACGAAGAATAGGCGGAGCGCCCAAGTCAATGCGAGCGAAAAATCACTCGGCCGATTTCGAGAATTATGTCGAAATCAGCCGAGTGCCTGTCAGGTGCCTCGCTCCTAGAAAATCAGTTTCAGAGCGAACTGAATTTCTCGGGAGTTGTAGCTGGTGTTGAGCCCAGTAATAGCCCCCAACTGCAAAGCGGTGGCGTTGCTCTGAAGCAGGCCTTTTCCGTTTGAACCGAATGCAGGCACAGATGTAACACTCGGCGAGGTGAAGTTCGGCGTGTTAAAGAGGTTGAATACCTCGGTGCGGAACTGCAAACGCATGGATTCCCATTTCAACGGGAACTCCTTCAGGAGAGAGAAATCCATGTCTTTATTGCTGGGGCCGAAAAATTGATTCGGATGTTCAGTCCCGTAGGTGTTTGCAGTCGCTTGTTGGAAACAAGTGGGATTAATGCCCCAGTCCTGCAGCGTCTTTGGAGCATTATTAGCCGAACAGATTTGGTCCGGGCGCCCGCCGCCCAGTGAGCCCGATGGAACAGACGTGCTGATGGTGTACGGCACGCCGGTTTGCCACGAGAACGCATCGTTTACGCTCCAACCGTTCACGACCTGCCCGACAAAGCCAGTCAGCGCCTTATCAACGGGAATTTGGTAGTTCACCGTGCCCGATACACGGTCCGGAGCATCCAGACCCGTATTGCCCACCCCAAAGATGCCGCCCTCTCCGGCACTGACCACGATGGGTGCGCTGGGATTCGCGACGTTATCGTAGTAGCACGGATTTGTGTAGGCCGGACCGTTTCCAAATCCCAGCACCGAAGGCGAAAACGTAGGGGTGCAGACGGCGCCGGAATTCTCCAGCGAGTGAGCCCAAGTGTAATTCACCTGTGCAGTCAGGCCGTGGCTGAAGCGCCGCACGAACGTGGCCTGAAGCGAGTTGTAGGAGGTTGTGCCCCACGGCACGTTGTTCTCACTAACACTGGCTTTGGCCAGCCACGGAAATTGCTGCGCAAGCGGATCCGAGCCAGTGGCCGCAACCTGCGTGTAATTTGAGTTGTGGTTGGCACTATAGGTGACGATCTGATTGCGGCCAAGTTCGCCGACATACCCGATCGAAACCACATTGGCCCCAAACAGCTTCTGCACCGTCACGTTGAATTGTTCAACCATTCCGTCAAGGTACTTGGGCCAATAAGCGTCGCTTACGCCCGCATTGTAAGGATTTGTCGCGGATGGACAAGTCCCAGTTGTGGGAGTCGGAGAATACGCGGCGTTTGTTGTGAAGGTGCAAACACTCGATGGCGGAGCGTAGACGCTGTTCGGATTCAGGGCCGGAATCGGTAGTCCGTTCGCAAGCAGATTACCTCCTGAGAAACCAACGGTGCTGCCGGAACTCGTTACCGGTAGGCCGTAATCGGCAACCACGCTGCTCGCCAGGGAAGCCGGGCACGTGATGCTTGCTTGCGACACGACCTGATTGGTGCAGGAGAACGTCACATTGAACGGCTGGTTGCGCAAGGCCTGCGGGGTCCCGTAGCCCTGCGGGTAATAGCTTAGCCCAAAACCGCCACGCACGACTGTTTCATGAGGCAATGTCATTGCGAAGCCAAATCGCGGAGCGACGTCCCGGTACGGCGTTGGGACAAGCGCTGTAGGTCCACTGCTTTGCGCGCCCGCAATCGATGGGCCATCGACGACCCCGGTTGCAGGGTTCCAGTTGGAGATGCGCCCGCGCTTTTCGGTGAACGGCGTAAAGATGTCGTACCGAACACCAAGATTCAACGTAAGCCAACGAGTTGTGCGCCAGTCGTCTTGAATGTAACCGCTCGGCTCCCAAGAACGATAACCTGGAGATACGAGATAAGTGTTCCGGGCGCCCGTTTGACTCAATCCTTCCAGTAAATCTCCCAGCGGGGTACCCGTGTACGTACCGCTAAAGGCAAAACTTCCGATGCCGTTGCTGCTTTGATATTCGGTCAGCTGGCGTCTAATCAAACCGAGGCCAAATTTGATACTGTGGTTGCCTTTGTTCCAGTTCAAGATCGCATCATAAATGTAGCTGTTATCGAAGGTCTGCAGGGGTATAAACCCTTCATCGCCCAAGCTCGTGGTGAGTTGGGGATACCCTCCGTTGGGGCTGCTGAAGTTAAAATCAGCCAAGCCTGAAAAGACGCTGGGCGTGAAGTTGATGCAATTGCCGACGCTCGTACTACAAGCAATCCCCAGCGCGTTACTCGCGTCGGTTCCCTGGTTGGGCGGCAAAGACTGCGTCGAACTGCGCAGATACCCTGCCTTAAGGTTCAACAACAGCGTAGGCCTATAAACGTGCACGTAATTCAAGGTTAGCCCTTGTTGCCGCTGTCTCGCCGGACCGGGAAATCCCGCCGCCGTTCCTCCGGGGTTGATCACTGCACCAGTGCCGCTGAAGAACGGATCGACGTTCGCCACATTGACCGCTGGCAATACTGTCGGAGTGACTGTATTGACGTTGTTGAACGAATAGCGGCCGAAAAAACTGTCCTTATCCGAAATATGCTCGTCGATGCGAATATCAAACGTCTTCGCGTTCTGAGTTCGCAGCGGATCGGAACTGTAATTGCTAGCCAGAGCCGAATTGGTGGGTAGTGGGTAGAGCGAAAAGGCAGCAAGACCCACCGGTGTTTCAGATGTAAGAGGAATCGTATTGCCGGAGTTTGCTGCTCCGAGAGTGCTCGATCCGCCAGCAGCACTCACGTTGGGAAGCTCCGACATATCTCCTGGGTCGGTGGGAGTCGTGCCATCGGGGCAGCTGATGGTGCCGCCCTTATAGCCTTGCTTGGCTGCCATCAAGCTCCCGCGCTGGCAGAGAGTCGGAACGGTGCCCGTTAGTGGATCGCCGTATGCCTGGCTGAACTCCTCGAAGTCGCCGAAGAAGAACGTTTTATCTTTCCTGATCGGCCCGCCAATGCTCCCGCCATACTGATTCTGGCGGAACGCGGGCTTCGAGGGTACCGAGGTAAGCAGTTCCGCCCCCGGAGTGCACGTGGTCGAGGTCGCGGAGCAGTAGCCGGCCGGAAAAGCGTAGTTCGAGTTTGTGTTCAGGACTTTATTGCGGAAAAACTCGTACAGAGTCCCGTGGAAATCGTTGGTTCCAGACTTTGTGATGACGTTTGCCACTCCGCCCGCCGTTCGGCCGATGGATGCGTCGTAAAGATTTGTTTCAACATTTACTTCCTCAATCGCATCGACGGATGGGCGCACGCCGAGCGTGCCAATGAACCGCTCATTGTTGTCCATGCCGTCGATCAGGTTTTCATTCACGTCTGTATTCTGGGCATTGACGGTGTATTCGGAGGTAAGGCGGCGGTCATCGGGCCGATTGCCACTGCTCGTATCGCTCTGAGAGCCAATGGTCACGCCGGCGGAGAGCTGGACCAGTTTCACGAAGTTGCGGCCGTTGAGAGGGATGTCTTGCACAGCTTGTGATGTCACCAGCGTCCCCAGATCCGAGCTGTCCGTTTGCAACGCGGGCGCCACATTTCCGGATACCTCGACAGTCTGCGAGACCTCGCCCACTTCCATTTTGGCATCGACGCGAGCGCGGTCCCCCGCGGCCAAGGTGACGTTTGACGCCGTAAAGGTCTTAAACCCTTTATCTTCGAATTTAACCAAGTACGTCCCAGGTTGGAGCAGCGTAAAGATGTAGTCGCCAGTGGCATTGGTTGTGGTCGTTTGGCTGATATTTGTCGCGACGTTGGTGATTGTTACTTTTGCCCCAGGCAGTATCGCACCGGTCGTGTCCGCGGCGGTTCCCACAACGTCCGCAGTCTGCACCTGAGCGAAAATTGGCGTGCTAAGGATCAGCACACAAACGAGTGTGACGATGGATAGCGCAATCCCGTATGGACCTTGTGGCGCCTTTGTTGATCTTTTCTGCGGCGCCGCCATATCGACCTTCCGACTCATTTCCTGCGTCAACATAGTGTCCTCCACCCATTTGAAGTTTTGGCAGGAACCATCTCTCTCACCCCACACGTCTCGAGACACGACGAGAGGATCCCCGATCGCACGGCCGGACGGAGCGATTTCGCCTCCCCCGGTTGGCGCCCCGATGGACGGCGTTCTACTATCCGCGTAAACGTAATAACAACAGGGCTACGGTAGTAAATGGCCTGTACAGGCGCTATCCGACTGATACGGAGGGAGGTTGGGTCAACGTAAAGAGTTGTGAAACCGAACGTAACATTACCTCTGCCAGTTCAAAAATCAATCCGCGAGCGCAAGTGAGCGGCCGGTAATTTTGTTTTAACTTGCGAAATGCGCAGGGCCTTACTACAATCCCTGTTCACGGGGTGGTTTTTGGTGAAGAAGGATTCCGATAATTCCGTTCTGGCCCCGGCGCCCCTACCGGACCCGGAGGCTTTAGCTGTCCGCGAGCAACTAGAACGGGTCACAGCCAGCGCCGCGTTTCGAAACAGCAAAAGATATCCTGATTTTCTTCGCTATACGGTCGAGCACACGTTGACCGGAGAGACCGAGAACATTAAGGAGCGCGTTCTCGGGATAGAAATCTTCAGGCGCGATCCTGATTACGATACGAACTCGGACCCTGTCGTTCGCATGACAGCAGCTGAGGTGCGCAAGCGGCTCGATCAATATTACCGAGTCCGCGGCCACGAACATGAAATCAGAATCGAATATCCTCGGGGGTCTTACGTACCGGAGTTTGTTTGGCCCCGCCCGGCTCCTCCCGCCGAATTGCCGCCGCTCCAGATTGAAGTAGCGTCGAAGCACGGCCCTCCACGTCAGGAATTACTATATGTGGTGCTCGCGTGTGTTGTGGCAGGCTCAGTTTTGTGGGCAGCGATTGCGAGACGCCAAAATGCGCTTGACCGCTTTTGGGCTCCCATTTTCGATTCAAAAGCAACCGTGCTGCTCTGCATTCCAGACATGTCGATCATGGTGCGGGATGCCGAGAAGGCGCGGCCGCAGAACCCGACGGGCACTATTTTTGGAGACGCGTTGTCGCGGTTGCCCATTGGATTTCAACGAGACGAAGTCTCCTTCGTCGATGCGTATACGGTGATGAGCGTCGCTAGCGCACTGACCAGGCGCGGCCGCAACTTTAGGCTATTCCACACGGAAGATGCCACTCTAGACGATCTCAAGCAAGGCCCAGCGGTCCTGATAGGTGGCACGAATAACCCCTGGATCAATCAGGTGAGTTCCACGCTGCGATTCTCGCTTGCGAAAGACGGTCCCCTCGATTACATCAGCGACAGGCAAAGTCCTGCGTCACGGCAGTGGGCAATAACGTGGCAGAATCCAACGACCGATTACGCGATAGTCTCGCGCGTTTTTAATACGACGGCCGGACAGCCGGTGGTGATCGCCGCAGGCGTTCACCGCACGGGGACGGAAGCGGCGGGAGAATGTCTCTCCGATCCGGCATGCTTTGCGCAAGCGGAAAAGCTCGCGCCAGGCGATTGGGCGCATGCGAACGTTCAATTTATTATACAGACGCAGGTGGTCAACGAAGTTCCAGGGACACCCAACGTAGTTGCAGCGTACTTGCTGCACTGAGCCCAAAATCGCCACGGCAAAAGCAGTTGTGATCGCCTTGAACGAATAACCTCAATGATTCTTGTGAGCCTGTGCTACTCGAGAACCTTGTTACTTCGCCGTTACTCCATAGACGAAAACCGCTTACACATTTCGGTAGTTTTTCGCGCGCGGCACACTCTCTCAACCTCAAACCGGACATATCGTGTGCTCTAAAAAGCGGACATTTTAACTTGCTACGGACAGACAACTGGTCACTACATCACTACAGATACTCACCATCCGGCTGATACAAAAAAGACCGATCAGGTCAAGCATCGGAGTTCTGGCTTTTTGAACCGGGACTCTCACGCCGCGGCTCCGCGCTACTGGAATAACTGGGGTGCAAACTCA
>DATJOL010000077.1:0-28678 GCA_035507075.1 Candidatus Aquilonibacter sp.
GCAACGACGCTGCGGGCGGCTAATTTCTAATCGATAGTAATTACGATTAGAAATCGCCGCAACTCCCGTATTTCGAGCAACTTGAAAATTTCTAATCGATAGAAAAACAGCCCCTCTGAAAGGAGCAAAAGCGCATAAAAAGCGAAGCGAGAACCCCGCGATGACGACGGCGTGCCGCGCCAAAGCCAGTTCTGGCGGAGGCGGGCTTGCCACGCCGTAGCGAGGCTCGCGGAGGCGCGGAAAAAATGCATAAAATTCGCGAAATTCTAACCGCAAATGAAAATAATTAAAATTCGGCCCAACTCGCTGAAAACAAAGGCCGGAAAAATTTCTAATCGCGGTCAGGACGGGGGGTAAACGAGCGCCGCGATTAGGCCTGTCAGGCTTCGTGGTGGAACTTCACATCGACCGGGTCGCGCATCACCGGCAGGCGAACGTGCCTGGCCTCGAAAGCGCTGATCTCGGGTTCGTGCACCAGCGTCAGCCCGATTTCGTCGAGACCCTTCAGCAGGGACTCGCGGCGGAAAGGATCCACCTGGAACGAATAGCGTAGGCCGGCGGCGTCGGTCACCGATTGCTGCTCGAGGTCCACCGTAACGCGATAGCCCTCTTGCGATTCGGCCCGGCGGAAAAGTTCATCGACCTCTTCCGGCTTTAGCGTCACGGGCAGAAGGCCGTTTTTGAAGCAGTTGTTGTAGAAAATATCGGCGTAGCTGGGCGCAATGATCGCGCGGAAGCCGTAATCCTGAATCGCCCAGGGCGCGTGCTCGCGGCTGGATCCGCAGCCGAAATTCTCGCGGGCCAGCAAAACGCTCGCGCCTTTATAGCGCGGCAGGTTAAGCACGAATTCCGGATTCGGCTGTTCGCCGGGGAGGTAGCGCCAGTCGTAAAAAAGAAATTTGCCGTAGCCTTCGCGCGACGGCAGCTTGAGGAATTGTTTCGGCACCATTTGGTCGGTGTCGACGTTCACGCGATCGACCGGCGCCGCCAGGCCCGTATGTTTTGTAAATTTTTCCATGTTTATGTTTACCTGTAAGTTATCGGTTTATTCCGTGGAATCGAGATCGGCGCCGTTCCACTTGCGAATGTCGACGAAATGCCCTTCGATTGCGGCGGCGGCGGCCATAATCGGACTCACCAGGTGTGTGCGTCCGCCTTTGCCCTGGCGTCCTTCGAAATTGCGATTGGACGTGCTCGCCGCGCGCTCGCCGCTCGGCAAGACGTCGTCGTTCATCGCAATGCACATGCTGCACCCTGCGTCGCGCCACTCGAATCCCGCCCCGCGGAAAATGCGGTCGAGACCTTCTTTTTCCGCCGCAGCCTTCACCTGCATCGAACCCGGCACCACCAGCGCCTGCTTCAGATTCTTCGCAATGTGCTTGCCCACAACCACTTTCGCCGCCGCGCGCAAATCCTCGATGCGCGAATTCGTGCACGAACCGATGAACACGCGATCGACAGGAATGTCTTCCATCGGCGTGCCCGGCTTCAAAGCCATGTACGCGAGCGCCCGCTCCGCGGCTTCGCGTTCGGCCGCGCTCGACAGCGCTGAGGGGTCGGGCACCCGGCTCGTCACCTGCGTCACCATGCCCGGGTTCGTGCCCCACGTAACCATGGGCGCAAGCTCCTGCGATTCGAGCGTCACGCTCGCGTCATATTTCGCACCGGGATCCGTCACCAGCGTCTTCCAATAGTCCACCGCAATCTGAAACTCCTTGCCCCGCGGGACAAACGGCCGACCTTCCATATAGGCAAACGTCTTCTCATCCGGCGCTACCATTCCCGCCCGCGCCCCGCCTTCGATGGACATATTGCACATGGTCATGCGGCCTTCCATCGAAAGCCCCCGTACAGCCTCTCCGGCATACTCGACTACATAGCCCGTGCCGCCGCCGATGCCGATCTTGCCGATAATCGCCAGGATCATGTCTTTGGCAGTTACGCCGTGCGGCCGCCTGCCGCGAACCTCGATGCGCATGGTCTTCGACTTATACTGCGTGAGGCACTGCGTCGCGAGCACGTGTTCCACTTCGCTTGTGCCGATGCCGAATGCGAGAGTACCGAATGCGCCGTGCGTCGAGGTGTGGCTGTCGCCGCAAACGATCGTCTGTCCCGGCTGAGTAATCCCCATCTCCGGGCCAATCACGTGCACGATGCCCTGATTGCGGCTCTTCATATCGAAGAGGTTGATGGCAAATTCCTTGCAGTTTTGCGCGAGGAGATCGAACTGCCTCGCCGCATTCGCGTCGGTGATGGGAAGTTCGCGATTCTTGGTCGCAACGGAATGGTCCATTACCGCAAACGTCAGATCCGGTCGGCGCACGACGCGCTTAGCGGCCCTTAGGCCGGCAAACGCTTGTGGCGACGTGACTTCGTGGATCAGATGGCGGTCGATATAGAGCAGCGTCGGCCGGCCAGGATCTTCGCGAACCACGTGCGCGTTCCAAATCTTGTCGTAGAGCGTGTGGGAATTATTCATATTCGTCTCGCAAGCAGTTTTTTACATTATACCGCGGCTTCCTGTCCAATTTATACTCATCGGCGGCAATATAAATTGAGCTTATGCCTGGTCGGCTGTGGCGATGGCAAATAGCCCGATGCAAATCGGCTTCTTCCACGCGATGATACTCCATTGATGCACACTGCTCATTTCTCCGCGATCCTGATCTGGATCATTTCACTCGCGAGCATTTCGCTCATGCTGATTCGGCCTCGACGGATCGCAGAGGCGTATTGGATCTGCGGCGGCGCGTTGATCCTGGTTGCCGCGCGCCTGCTTCCGCTCCAACAAGCAGCGCATGCAGCTTACGAAGGCGTCGATGTCTACCTCTTCCTCGCGGGGATGATGATCCTGGCGGAGTTGGCGCGCGAAGAGGGCGTTTTTGAATGGGTGGCTGACGCAGCCGCCCGGCACGCGAAAAATTCGCCCACCCGGCTTCTGTTGCTCATTTATGTTGTAGGAACAACTGTTACGGCGGTACTCTCCAACGACGCGACAGCCGTGGTTCTCACGCCGGCAGTATTGGCCGCCATACGCCGCGTGAAAGTAGAGCCGAAGCCTTATCTCCTTGCGTGCGCGCTCATCGCCAATGCGGCCAGCTTCATGCTGCCGATCTCGAACCCGGCAAATCTCGTGGTGTTCGACCAAAATATCCCGCCTCTTGCGGCTTGGTTTCGCATTTTTCTGCTGCCGTCATCAGCCTCGGTCCTGATTACTTTCTTTTGCCTTCGCTGGCTGTCGCGCGGGCAGCTGCATGGCAAATTGTCGCCTGAAGAGGGGCGCGTTTCGCTTACAACGGAGGGCAAGCTCGCTTTCGGCGGCCTTATCATCGCCGCGATCGCGCTTGTTGTGGCGTCGACGCGCGGGCTTCCGCTGGGTCTGCCGACGTGTTGCGCCGCGGTGTTTGCGGTGTTGGTCGTAACCTTCCGTAATCGCGCGATTCCAGTTCGCGTCGCGAAGGGAGTCTCATGGTCGATCCTGCCGCTGGTCGCGGGGCTTTTCATCATCGTGGAAGGGATGCTGAACGCGGGTCTTCAACATCTGGGGCGGGCGGGTTTGAACGCGCTCGCAGGATCATCCACATGGGGCGGTAAGAGCGCCGCGGCTTTCACAGTTGCACTGCTTTCCAATGGAATGAATAATTTGCCCGTGGGCCTCATGGCCGGCGGAGCGATTCGCTACACCCACCAGACAGGCACGCTCGCGCACGCCCTGCTCCTCGGCGTCGATCTCGGGCCGAATCTTTCCGTGACCGGCTCTCTTGCAACAATTCTGTGGCTGGTCGCATTGAGGCGCGAAGGCGTGGAAATCACTGCGTGGGAATTCCTCAAAGTGGGCGCTATCGTGATGCCCCTCGCGCTGATCGGCAGCCTCCTTTTTCTGTGGAACTAGCCGAATTCTACGCTCGACCGACATTTGGCTCGTGTGCGGTGTTTGTGCTATGACAGTGGATACGACGGGCGTCAAAACGTGGGGCCAGGCGAGGCCAAGCAAAGCGAGAGAGCTCCGGTAAGGAGGACCCGTGGTTAGCGTAGTCATCGACGGCGTTTCGCGCGAAGCTCAACGGGGCGAACTTCTGATTGATGCCATCCAAGGAGTGGGCACCGAGATTCCCCATGTGTGCTATCACCCGCAACTAGGAAGCATTCAGACATGCGATACCTGCATGGTCGAGACTGAGGGAAAGCTGGTCCGGGCATGCGCGACGGCCGTCGTCGATGGAATGTCAGTCTCCACGCGATCCGCGAAGGCGAAAGCGGCGCAAGTCGAGGCCTTTGACCGCATTCTGGGCAATCACCTGCTTTACTGCACTGTGTGCGACAACAACAATGGGAACTGCGTTGTCCACAACACAACGAAACTTCTCGCCATTGAACACCAGCGTATCCCATTCCGTTCCAAGCCTTACGAGGTGGACGAAACAAGCCCCTTCTATCGCTACGATCCGAACCAATGCATCCTCTGCGGACGGTGCGTCGAAGCCTGTCAGAACGTTGAGGTGAATGAAACGCTTTCTATCAACTGGGAGGATCCTAACCCGCGAGTGCTGTGGGACGGAGGTTCGACTATTGGAGAGTCCAGTTGTGTCTCGTGCGGCCATTGTGTGACTGTCTGTCCCTGTAATGCTCTGATGGAAAAGTCCATGCTCACTCACGCAGGATTTTTCACGAGTCTACGAAAGTCGACGCTTAACCGCATGATCGAGGTGGTGAAGGGTATTGAGCCAGAGACCGGTTATGCAGCGATTCTCGCACTTTCCGAAGCCGAAGAAGCCATGCGGGAGCAACGGATCCGCAAAACGAAAACGGTGTGTACGTATTGCGGAGTCGGCTGCAGCTTCGACGTCTGGACCAAGGACCGGCATATCCTGAAAATTGTGCCAGAGCACGGCCCGGCGAACGGAATCTCCACATGCATTAAAGGAAAGTTCGGCTGGGGGCACATCAGCAGTCCAGACCGCCTCACGTCGCCTTTAATTCGTGAAAATGGAAAATTCCGCAACGCCACTTGGGACGAGGCTCTCTCCCTCGTCGCGCGGCGGCTGACAGAAATCAAAAGCCAGTCAGGACCGGATTCGATGGCTTTCATCACGTCCTCCAAATGTACAAACGAGGAAAGCTTCCTCATGCAGAAGCTGGCAAGAGCCGTGGTCGGCACCAACAACGTCGACAACTGCTCCCGATACTGCCAGAACCCGGCGACAGTGGGCCTTTTCCGCACCGTAGGCTACGGAGGTGACTCCGGATCCATCAAGGATCTCGAAGAGGCGGATCTCGTAATCCTCATCGGCAGCAACACGGCGGAAAGCCATCCGGTCATCGCCACTCGTATCAAGCGCGCTCACAAACGGAAGGGGCAGAGGCTAATCGTCTCTGACATTCGCGAGCACGAAATGGCTCGGCGCGCCGATGTCTTCCTACATCCCAAGCCAAGCACGGACTTGGTATGGCTCAGCGCCGTCAGCCGCTATCTCCTCGACAATGACCTTGCGAACAAAGCGTTCCTTCGCGAACACGTGAACGGGCTCGAGGCCTTCCGCAAAGGCCTTGAGCCGTTCACGATGGAAGCCGCCGCGCGGATTACCGGCCTATCGGTCGAAACGCTCACGAAGGTTGCGCGAATGATCTCAGAAGCGAGGCGCGTATGCATCGCGTGGGCGATGGGGGTGACGCAGCACAGCATGGGTTCGGACACTTCAACGGCCATCTCGAACCTCTTGCTGGTCACTGGCAACTACATGCGGCATGGAACTGGCGCTTACCCGATGCGTGGTCATAACAATGTGCAGGGTGCAAGCGACAATGGCTCGCAGCCCACGAATCTCCCCGGATATCAACCCGTCGACGATCCCGAGGTGCGTGCACGCCACGAAGCTGCATGGAAGGTCAAACTTCCCTCCACCAAAGGTCTCGACAATCACCAGATGGTGGAAGCCATTCATCAGGGAAAGCTCAAAGCGATGTACATCGTGGGCGAAGAGATGGCCATCGTCGACTCGAACGCCAATTACGTTGAGGCAGCATTCGAAAAGCTCGATTTCTTCGTGGTCCAGGACATTTTTTTCAGCCATACGTGCCGCTATGCGGATGTGGTTCTACCGGGCGCACCCAGCATGGAAAAGGAAGGGACGTTCACCAACACCGAGCGTCGCATCCAGAGACTTTATCAGGTGCTTGAGCCACTCGGTGACTGCCGGGCAGATTGGAGAATTATTCGAGACCTTGCCAATCAAATGGGTGCGAAATGGCGCTACGAGCACCCCTCAGAGGTTATGGACGAAGTTGCCTCTCTCACTCCTTTGTTCGCCGGCGTGAATTATGCGCGGCTCGAAGGCTACAACTCCTTGCAATGGCCGGTGGCAGCGGAAGGAACGGACCAGCCGTTACTCTACAAGGAGAAATTCAACTTCCCGGACGGCAAGGCAAGGTTGTTTCCGGTGTCGTGGACGGGCCCCGTGGAGCAGTTCGACGCCGAGTATGATTTGCATCTAAACAACGGCCGACTACTGGAACACTTCCATGAAGGCAATCTCACGTATCGCACCGAGGGTATCCGACAGAAAAGCCCTGACGTCTTTGTCGAAGTCTCGCCTGAATTGGCTGAAGCGCGCGGGATCCAGAGCGGAACGTGGGTGCAACTAGTCTCTCCCTACGGTCAGGTGCGTGTTCGCGCGCTCGTCACGGATCGAGTAAGCGGAAACGAACTTTATATGCCGATGAACTCGGTCGAGAGCCCGGTAAATCGCCTGACTGGCAGCCATACTGATCCCATCACGGACACGCCGGCTTATAAAGAGGCTAGTGTTCGGCTGAAGGTCTTGGATGAAGTGGGTGAGAGCCCGCTCCCACGCATCAATCCGCGCTTCGGCCATCCCACGCCTCAGCATGGCGTCGAAGTCGAGCGCAAGTGGAAACGGAGCGACTACCGGATGCCCGGCAACGGCACCGTTTAAGTTCAGTCGGCTTTCAACAAGAGTGGAGCACAACATGGCCCAACCGATACCTCTGGAAGCCCCCGTCCGCGACGCTCGCGAACAGTTGCGCAAACAGCTGGAGCGTGCTCCGGGAGAGCATGCCGAAGCCATTTTGGAAGCATACGAGACCCTGCAGGCATTGCATGATCACGGCGCCCTGGATCTTTTGCGGGGAATGGTGGGCGCTCGGGATCGCTTGACGGATACGCTGGCCGTGGCCGTTGATGCTCCTCCGGTTGTCCGAGCGATCCGGAACTTTATTCTCTTGACGAAATTCTTCGCGAACCTCAATTCGGACGTTTTGGGCAGCTTGACTCAAACCGCTATTGCGGGCGCCGAGAAACAGAAGGCCGTGCGGGCTCCGGGTTTGCTGCAACTGCTAAATAGGCTCAGAAGTGAGAACAGCCGACATGCTCTCTCAGTGATGCTCGACCTCCTGGAAGCTGCGGGGAAGGGCCTATGAGGAGAGTCTGCGCTTTCGCAATGACCGCTAATCACTCAGCTAGGCGGCGTCGAATGCACTGAGGCCGGCGCGCGCATCGACGTGGCAAGCAGTTTCCTGCGAGCCGTCACAAGGAGCCGCCGTGGAACTCCCTGTTCAATCGAGCATAGGCCCTTCCGGGAAATCATCGGCACGCATTTTTGGTGGCTGAGTCAACTTGAGGATCAACGCCAGGCAGTAGCGCTTCAGCAGCGCAACGCACCGAGCCGGTGGCCCTAGACTTTTGCCGCTTGCTTGGCGGCCTGGAGCGTGTGCTGATTCAACTCGGATGGCGCCGTAGTGCTCAGGATATCCCTTGCCTTTGCAACCTCTGCGGCCGTCCCGTGGGCGAGCAGAAGAAACTTGTCCGCCTTTATAGCCGTCTCATATTTCAAGACGCTGTCCTTCGGTATGCCGATGCTGTAAAGGCCCGCGCCAAGCGCGCTGAGCCCTCCTACGACCACCGCACCCTCCAGCGCGGTGACAATCCATGCCACGAGCGGCCCCCCTACCAAAAGTGGGCCAACACCGGGCACCCAAAAAAACGCCGCGCCAAACAACATTCCCCAAAGACCGCCCCAAAACGCGCCCAATTTGCCCCAATATTTCATGCGATCCCCGGCGTTGTAGTACCCGACCACCTGTTCATCCGAGTGGAAGTCCTTGCCGACAACCGATAGCTTCTTCATATCGAACCCGGATCTCTGAAGTTCCTTCACGGCGTTTTCAGCCGCGGAGTGTGTCTCATAAACAGCGATTACCGCATTCGTGTCTGCCATACATGTTCTCCTTTTTATTGCTAGTTTGCTCCGATCGTGAAAACCGGAACGACGACCGCTGTTTCCATGACCGAAAAAGAAATCGTAAAGCGGAGACTCAACTGGCCGCCAGCAAAGGACGGCTCTTCCGCAGCCGACTTGAGCCCAAGCCGTCGCACTCCACCTGTTCTAGAATTCCTCGAATTCCTCGGGTTCGTGGTACTCGGCGCGCCCAGCCGCGGCTGCTTTGCCGGCAGTTTCTTTTCACACGCCAGTTCGGCGTTTCGTCTGAAGCGTCTTCGCGGCGAGCTCGCTCAACTCGCCCCGCTCGCGTTTGGTCTCGACGGCTTTGGCGGCGCTCTCTTTGCGGTGCTGCTGCGGATGAACCCCGAGCTGATGCCAGTTCGTTTCAGAAAGGTCGACGTGGTAATGCCGCGCGGCTTTTTCGATATTCGCGAACGCCAAAGCTCGATCCTCGTCCGAGACGCCCAACACCTGGTCGAATCGCGCAATCGCGTTTCGCACGTGCTGGGCATCCGTCAGCGGCTCTTTTCTCTGCTTAGGAAAAGCGAAAACCGTGTCAGGCAAGTTGCTGCGGGTTGTGAGGTGGCCGTGTTCCTCGTACGCCTCCCAAGTTGGTTGTAGCATATCCATCTTTTTTCGCCCTTCCTTCGCGTTGGCTGCCGCGGGGACCTTCTCGCCTTCGATTTTGTTTATCCGCTTTAACTCAGTTCGCGTAGCGCGGTGCGGTTTCTTGGCCCGCGATCGAGACTGCGCCGACGGGAACATTGCCATCAAACCAGAGGAAAGGAAGCGGCACAATTGGACGAAAGTATCGGGGCACTGGATCAGTTGCAAACCGACTCAGTGCCAGTATCGGAGATACCTTCGCGTGCAGAGCTGTGAACTCATTTGTTCGTTCTTGCATACGGTCCGTCACGCACAGTAAATCCCCCGGTATCCGGAGGCATTCATTTCGGCCGATTCCCGCGTTCTTTCCCAGGCGGGCCAATACCATCGTCTGATTGCTTCCTCGGCGCGCTTCTGGCCCAATCCTAGGCGTAGACGCGACGAAGCGGTTCGCGGCTCCGAGCAAAAGCAGCTTAAGCTGAGGCCTTGGCCGTGAGTTACGTTTGTCGTCGAAGCGGTAGATGTCGGGCACAGGGGCGAGCCGAATGAACGCGCTCTTTATCGGACAGAGTCAACGCAGCTGGTGGCATCTCGCCATACATCTGCAACGGCGAGGCTGCAGTTGCTGGTTTGTTTCAACAAACGAAGAACTTCGGATTGTTCTCGGTCAGCGGCCGTTTCATTTGGTTTTTAGCGCCCACCCTGTGACAGAAGGAGGGCCACTCATGGACTTGCTGCAAGCTCCGGAACGATCTGTTTTTTATTGGTTTCCCGTGGAAGATGGTTGTTTGTGGTTCCAGGCCATTCCAAGCGCTACGCGTCTTTCAGCCCTTCGACCAAGCCAGTTTATGAATGCTCTCGACGGCCTCATCGCTTCCCAGAGAAATTCTCACGCTCGCCGCGACTGGTTTTGATTACGAATTAAGAGTAGTGACAGGCAAGAGCCTCCTATCCACGATAATCCACCGTATTCGGCCTGATAAGAAAGGAGTCGACATCATGGACGGTCAAGGACCAAAGAAAGCCCCAGCGAACATGGCTTCCGAGTCAGAGGCGAGCTCGGCTCCTCCGGCTGTTGAGCAGAGCCAATTTGAGTTTGACGCTGCTCTCTCCACGGCAATCAAGAGAAACGGAAGGCCACACGCCCCCCAGCAGCTTCCGAAAGGCCCCTTGCCTCCTGATTTGCTCGATCGAATGAACCGTTATTGGATGGCGGCAAACTTCCTAACGGTGGGGCAGATCTATCTGTCGGATAATCCACTTCCGAAGCGTTCTCTGGCAGCGGACGATATCAAGCCAAGATTGCTGGGTCACTGGGGCACATCGGCTGGTCAGAACTTCATTTATACGCACTTGAACCGACTGATCAAGGAACGTGGCGCGAGTGTGATTTACATTGCAGGCCCGGGTCATGGCGGGCCGTCATTAAACGCCCATTCGTACTTGGAAGGAACCTACTCGGAAGTCCATCATGATGTGACCCAGGACATGAATGGGATGCGTCTGCTTTTTAGGCAATTCTCGACTCCGGGCGGTGTTCCGAGCCATTGCGGCCCTCATGTTCCGAATTCAATCCACGAAGGCGGTGAATTGGGTTATTCGCTCCTGCACGCGTTTGGCGCTGCATTCGACAATCCCGATCTCCTGGTTGCGTGCATCATTGGAGATGGCGAGGCTGAAACGGGTCCTCTGGCCGGCAGCTGGAAAGGAGTGAAATTTTTGAATCCGGTACGTGACGGTGCGGTTCTGCCCATCCTGCACCTGAACGGATACAAAATATCGGGGCCCACGGTTCAAGGTCGCACTGCCGATGATGAGCTCGTTTCCCTGTATCGTGGGTACGGGTACGAAGCCCATTTTGTGGAAGGCGACGACCCGGCGGCAATGCACCAACTATTTTCTGCGGCGCTGGACAAATGCTACGACGAGATACGTTCGATCCAGGCTGAGGCACGCAAGAACGGATTTAAAGGGCGTCCGACCTGGCCGATGATCGTGCTCCGTACTCCCAAAGGATGGACCGGCCCGAAAGAAGTCGAAGGCGTTCCGATCGAGGGTACATTTCGAGCGCATCAGGTGCCACTTGCAAATGTCCGCGAGAATCCCGATCACCTCCGGCTTCTGGAGGCCTGGTTTCGAAGCTACAAGCCCGAAACACTTTTCGACACAACTGGAAAGTTCATCCCGGAGCTTCAGGAACTCGCGCCTTTCGGGGACAGCCGTATGGGAGCCAATCCCAGCGTGAACGGAGGGCGCGTGCTCGACGCACTTGAACTTCCGGACTACACGGACTACTCGGTCGAAGTCCCCGAATCGGGGCAGGCCACCGCTGAAGCGCCGCGCAAGCTGGGCGAGTTTCTTCGCGACGTGATCAAGCTGAACCCTAGAAACTTCCGATTTTTTTGTCCCGACGAGACGAACTCCAACCGCCTGAATGCCGTCTTTGAAGCCACGACGCGCTGCAACGTGGAGGAGACGGTTTCAATCGACGACAGGATCGGCCCCGACGGGAGGGTGATGGAGGTACTGAGTGAGCACTGTTGCCAAGGTTGGCTCGAGGGCTACCTGCTCACCGGCCGCCACGGGCTATGGGCGTCCTATGAGGCATTCGCGCAGGTTGTTGACTCTATGCTTACCCAACACGCGAAGTGGCTCGAAGAATCGAAGAAGTTCCCATGGCGAAGGCCTATCGCATCGTTAAACGTTTTCCTCACGAGCCATGCATGGCGCAATGACCATAACGGCTTCAGCCATCAGGCCCCTGGGTTCGTTGACAATGCTCTCGCGCGACGGACCGAGGTCATTCGCGTTTACTACCCTCCGGACAGCAATTGTTTGCTGAGCGTGGTCGACCATTGCCTTCGCAGCCGCGATTACGTAAACGTGGTCACGTGCGGCAAACAACCGGAACTTCAGTGGCTGAATATGGACGAAGCGCGAGAACATTGTTCGCGCGGGGCATCGGTGTGGAAGTTCGCGAGCAACGACGGCGGTCAGAACCCAGACGTTGTGCTCGCGTGTGCGGGAGATGTGCCCACGCTCGAGACGTGTGCGTGCTCGTGGCTATTGCAAAAATATGTGCCGGGAATCAGGGTGAGACTCGTGAACGTTGTGGACCTCAGCATTTTGATGTCGCCCGATAATCATCCTCACGGAATGGACGACATTTCTTTTAACGATCTCTTCACTGAAACCGCGCCCGTCATCTTCGCGTTCCATGGATACCCCTGGGTGATTCATCCCATGGTTCACGGCCGCTCCCGCGAGGACCGCTTTCATGTCCGTGGATTTAGGGACCGAGGGACGACGACGACTCCATTCGACATGGTCGTGCTCAACAAGATGAGCCGCTTTCACCTGGCGATGGACGCGTTGAAATATATTGCTCGGTTTCGCTCTCAGGTTTCCGATGTAATTGACATGTTCAATCGCAAGCTCTCCGAACACCACACGTACATCCGAGAGAATCTTCAGGACATGCCCGAGATCAGAAACTGGCGATGGACCCCGGATTTCACCGAACCAGCCGAACCGCCTCCGCCGGTGAAAGGCGGGCTGCACAAACAGCTCTTCAGTGATGCTTAGCCCATGCACCTTGCCGGGCGCTCATTGAAAGGGAAGGCCCCCAAGGCTCCGTTCTGCACCGCAAAAAGTGCCGTTTTTCTCGATTAGAAAAACGACGGGCCCAATCTTTCCAATAAGTTACGGGCATTTCTAATCGCCCCTTCTCGATTAGAGTTTTCTTCGCCTTAGCCTCCTTAGAAAAGATGATAACCTTCCAGTGTTATTTTACTGCGAAGCGCATTTGACCGCGCGGCGACGGCGCATTTTCTTACGATAGTAAGCAACGGCGAGTGCCAAAGGTCAGGGTATGTTTTTCGAGGGCGCAGGCTGCGGATAGGAATCAGGGGGAAGCTGTCAGGCAACCTAGCCTGCGGGAGACGAGGGGCCTAGCTTGGCAGCCATCTTCACCAGGTCAGCGAGGGAACCGGCTTTCATCTTTTGCATCACCTGGCCCCGATGCGCTTTCACCGTAATTTCGCTGATGCCGAGCTCGCCGCCAACTTGTTTGTTCAGCAGACCGGTGACGACCAGCGCCATCACCTGCCGCTCTCGAGAAGTAAGTGAGGCGTAACGCGCTCGAAGTTTCTGCATCTCCGCATCCTGGGCAAGAGCGAGACGACTTTGCTCCAGAGCCTTTCGGATAGCGCTCACCAGAGCGTCATTATCGAGCGGCTTCGTCAAAAATTCGAGAGCGCCGGCTTTCATGGCCTGCACAGACTTGGGCACGTCGCCGTGGGCGCTGATAAAGACGATGGGCACGTTGACATGTTCAATGGCGAGGCGCTCCTGCAGTTCAAGGCCGTTAAGGCCGGGGAGTGAGAGGTCAAGCACCAGACAGCTCGGAACCAGCGTTCTCGGATGAGTGAGGAATTCCTGCGCGGAGGAGAACGTCTCAGGCGTCCAGTTTTCATTCCGGACCAAGAGCTCCAATGACTCGCGCACCGAAACGTCATCATCGACAATGAACACGATGGGAACGGCACTCGAGACGGATAACGCCCTTGCTGGCGCAGAGCCGGAAGCGCTTGCTGAATTCATTGTATTCCCCTGGAAAAGCGGACCGCGAAAAAATCAAGTAGATTGCAGTGCGGTCCGGACCGCCGCGAGAAGTTCGGAGTCACTGAACGGCTTGAGGAGAAACCCCGCCGCGCCTTCCTTGAGCAGCCGAGCACGGACTCCGTCATCTCTGTGGCCAGTGATGAATATGATCGGGACCGCCTCGCCGCGGCGCGCCAACTCCCGCTGAAGCTCCGGTCCACTCATGCCGGGCATGGCGATGTCGAGGATCAAACAACTGGACTCGTCAACACAGCCGGATGAAAGAAACGCTTCGGCCGACGAGAATGCGCGGGATGAAAACCCAAACTCCCTCAGCAGGTCTGGCAGCGACTCGCGCACAGATTCGTCGTCATCAACGATGGACACAAGATGATGTTCGATGGCGATCCTTTCGTCCCTAGATCCTACCGCCGGAGCATGCCCCTCAGCTTGGGGCGCGTCCATTGTACTTTGGTATTGGCGCTCCACCGAGATCATGGGGCCTCCCTTTCGGCAGCCCCGGCGAGACGCGCCTCACCGCTTGACAAAAGCGCCCCCTCCGGACTGCAAGGAATAGAGAATGAAAATTGACACGGGCCGTCTTTTTTCCGCCGAAGCCGCAGTGCTTTCTATAGTCGAGCACCCGAAGGGAGGGAGTCCATTGTACCTTGGTATGGCATCGGTCCCGGATTCTGAAAGAGAGGGGCGCGTATTAGGCCTGAGCGGAGCTACTACACGGAATGGAAAACGAAAATGTTGCTCCCGGACCTTGGTTCCGGACCGCCCACAGCTGCCCTCGATGACTTTCCATAATCGATCGGCTGACGGAAAGGCCGATTCCCATGCCTTCGCTCTTCGTTGTGTAGAACGGCTCAAATAGTTTGTTCTGAATTTCGGGGTCGATGCCGACGCCCGAATCTTTCACGCTGAGGCACACACCCCGCGTTGCGTCCAATTCCGTTTTTACGGTTAGTTCTCGCGGACGGTCCTCTACGGCGCTCATGGCGTCCGAACCATTGCGGACGAGATTCAGAATCACCTGTTGAATCTGAATCCGATCAGCCATGACCGGGGGAAGGTCCCCGGCAAGATCCTGCCTGAGAATCACCCGGTTTCTCTCGAGTTCGCTCAACGACAGCGAGATCACTTCTTCTGTGGCCTCGTTCAAGTCGATGGGCTCAGGAGCCAGTTCTCTTTTGCTGTAAAGAGTCCGCAACCGCGTTACGACGTCCGAAGCGCGGTTACCGTCGCGAATCGTACGCCGCACGGTTTCGCGAGCGCCCTCCAGATTGGGAGGGTTGGCATCCAGCATCCGAAGGCACGTGCTGGCGTTAGTGACGATGCCGGACAGCGGCTGATTGACCTCGTGCGCGATCGACGCCGTCAATGCGCCTAATGCGGTAACACGCGCCATGTGTGCGAGCTCCGATCGCGTCTGGTTGAGAGCTTCCTCGGCTAGACGGCGCTCCGTGACATCTTCAGAGAGAGCCATCAGAAATCGCGGCTCTCGCTCGGTGCCCGGGACGACGGAAACGCTGTTACGCACCCACAGCGCGCGACCATTTTTTCGCCGGTATTGCTTCTCGATCTGAAATTGCGTGCGCTTTCCCTGCAAGAGCTCCTGGACGAGCACCGTGTGGAGGTTGCGGTCGCCGTCAACGGTAATCTCGACGAAACTAAGCTGTTTAAGGTCATCTTCGGTGTATCCCACCATCTTCTGGAAGACGGGATTCGCCGCAACAAAGCGCCCATTCACATCGGTCAAAACGACGCCGATTGCCGAGTTTTCAAACATAGAGCGCCAGCGCTCCTCGCTTCGCGCGAGTTCCGCATGCGTCTCAAGCAAAGCGTTTTCGTTGCGCTTGCGTTCGGTGATGTCGCGTAAATACCCGGTAAAAGACGGAGGTCCGTCTTGCTCGACGCGCGTGATGGCGATCTCGACCGCGATTTCTCTGCCATCAGCACATAGCGCGCTCATCTCGATGCGCCGCCCGAGGACTCGCGACTCGCCTGTGGATAGGTGACGGGCAAACCCGGCAAGGTGCTTTTCACGGAGCGCCGGCGGCACGATGACGTCGACCAGTCGCTTTCCCAAGACGTTCTCCCGGACGTAGCCGAGCGTTCGCTCAGCCGCCGGGTTGAACTCGGTAATGCGGCCTTCGTGGTCGATGCCTACAATGCAATCAAGCGAGGAGTCCAGGATCGCCGTTTTATAAGCTTCACTGCGCTTAAGTTCGGCCTCCTCTTGACGAAGTCTATGCTCCGCCGACATGCGTTCAGCGATTTCCTTCCTTAGTTCCTCATTGGCAGCGGCGAGGTCTGCGGTTCGTTGCGCGACTTGCTGATCGAGAGCGCCGGCGAGTCTCCTTTGCGTCGTCAGGAGGTTCGATTCCCGCACCCCGATTGAAGCCTGATTCACCGCGATATTCAAAACGACGCTCTCGGTTTGTTCAGGAAAATCGGATCTCTCAGAACCTGCCACTATGACACCGATTTCCGCATGCAACCCCAGATGGAGCGGTACTAGCGTAATCGAGGGCCTTCCGAAAAAACTCTTCACGACTGCCGGCCGTTTTGGGGGATCGTTTTCCAACCATGCGTAGAGTTGCCGACCGACATCTTCCGCTCGCGGCTTCGGCTCCCAGCCTGAAGCAACCCGCACCATTTCGATAAACGATGTATCAGCTGAGCTTTTTAACCGAGCATAAATGAAATCCAGGCTCAGCATGCGCACGAGGGCATCGAGCAGATTGCCGATAATCTGCGAAGGCGCGGCTCCCGTCCAAGCGGCAGGGAGAGCAAGGACGCTTACCAAATCGTTCATGCAACGCCGAAGGCGCCGCACCTCTTCAGTGGAACCTTCGGGTTGGAGTGCCATGCTAACTTCCTGCTGAGGCTGATGTGCTCCGCCGGCTACGTCTTTCGCGGAACTCCTGAAGGAATTGAGTCGGGGGTAAGTAGAATGGATTTCGGTGGAGAGTTTCGCCGATGATGACCATAGGATGGGTGCGCATGATGTCGATCACGGTGTCTCCTCCAAATTTCGCAAGATGGTAGGTGCAAATCACCGCGTCGTCGTGGTGCTCCCACACCTGATTCACTCGTGATTCGAACTCGATAAGATCGTTGACATAAGATTTCCCCTCAGCCGCCCAGTCCATTCGACAGATAATGCGGCTTAGCGGAAATCCTCCAGGAGCATTGCCGCTGGCGATTTGTTCGAACGCGCTCAGCATTCGGTCTTTATCAAACCGGCCATGGCGGAGGTACGTCTCGTTATTGGTCCGAAGCTCTAATTGACCACTGCGCTCGGCTCGCGCGGGATCGATGCCTGCCGCAACCAACCGTTGCACGTGCTCGCTGCGCTGGTCAGGGTTGACGACATGAACCGCTTTGTGGCCGCAAACGAATCCATCCTTAATAAAGGGAAGTAGCACGCGATATTCTTCGTCGTCATTGTTAAAAAACGCGCAAACGTGGCGGGTTTCGGCGAGCTGAGAACCAGCGAAAGAAATAGGGGCCGGGGTACTCATCGAGGCTCCTTCCCAAGAGAGTGCAACGGTCGTGGGATTCCAGACTATCGCGGTATAGGGAATAGTTCAACCGGCACTAAAAGCGGGCGGCCCGACGCGGTCCTTAGCTGCTTACACCTCGACGTACTGCTGAGCGCTGCGGGCGGACGAAGTTGCTGTTCTCATGCTTCCTGGTATCCACAATATTGAGTCATGTCTGCGGAGTTTGGCTCATTGGTGAGAGTCACAACAGCTATTCCTTTTGCACGGCAGAGCGGGCCCTTGCAGCGCCAGGCTTATTCCAGCCGTGGAAATGCGACAGATCGCCCGCGTTCCATGCCTCGCGAAGTCCGGGCGTGCTCAAGTCCCAGTCTGGACGGATTTCGCTGGTGACGATACGCAGATCGTGCCAAAGATCGACGACCGAAGGGCGGCCCCAGAACCAATAACCGTTGTAAAGACTGTGAATCACGAGGCCGGGCTTGAGCACCAAGGTATGTGGGATCATCGGATTGTGCTCAGGGTCGGTGTACTCCTGGATGTCGAGATCCTTCGGAACCTTTCGCTCAGGGTCCGAGAGGAAAGGCCACTGCGCTCCTACCGAGGCACGAAACTCCTGAATTGTGTGATGGTCGTCTGTGGCGATCGTGGCGATCTGAGTGTATGCCACTGCGATCTTCGGGTAGAAAGCGGCAAGCTCCAGATGCTGCTGGTGCTCCTTCGGGCAGTAGTGGCCGCGTGCGAGGGTGAGGATCAGTGGGTCGCCGCCCTGGATTTCGCTGAGCTTGCGAGGCGTGTTGGTATGATCCGGCAACTCGTAGTCGGGGAACTTGCCCCCCGGCACAATGTCAGAGCGCATGATTGGATTCCTTTCCTTTGTCTCAAAGATCGAGTGTGACACCCGCGTTTGTCTGGGAACCGCCGTTCCACGGCACATCGCGTGGAAGGCCCACATTTAGTGAAAGCAATCGAGCCATTTCTATCTCATCAAGGCCCAGCGTTCGGCCAGGAGCCAGTGATCGACGCTGAACGCGCCCGGACCAGAGCAGACCAACCAGATAAAGAAAAGCACGTAGAGGACCTCCGGAAGGTAAAGAAGATCGTCGAGCCAATCGAGAGGCGAAAGCCCTTTAGGGATGGTGGAAAGATTTGTCGTTAGGATGGCGACGAGCATATCGACCGATAAAACCAGGCAGTCCAGGGTCGAAAGAAATCCCAGGGCCAGGAAGAATCCAGCGATGAACTCGACACCCGATACGAAATAAGCCATCGCATGGGGAAACGGGACTTTAGCCTTAACGAGCGTTTCGTACATCGTTTGTCTTCTGCCGGCGACAAATAATTTGTTAGCCCCGGAGACGGCGAAGAACAACCCGAGCGAAACGCGGACCAGCAGGATGGCATATTGTTCCAGACCAGTGCTACCGAGGAGCGAGAACTGGGCCAGCCGTTTCCAATCCACCTCTTGTCCCTCCATCCAAGGAAGTTGCTACCTGACACCCGATTCTGCTACAAGCGCGTTCACCACTTCTGACTAAACCGTGGGCTGGCCGGGATCGTCTGCGAATCTTGTGACGCCGGAATTATGTGCCCATCTTTTCGACCCAACGACCCCGGAATGCAGGAGCCACGAACGGATCGGCAAAGTATTGGGTTTCGCGCGCGACTTTGTCACCCTGGAATTCCATGATGCTCACTGAGTAGGACGGCTTGCCGTCGTACGTCAGGATGAATTCGGTGACCCAAAGCTCACCGACACCGATGATTCTCCGGATGGAAAACCGCTTTTTGTTCGGCTGACTGGCACGCTGATTCTGTATGTTGGATCGACCTCGAGTTCGCTCGCCTGACTGGGGATATTCCAGCACGGCGTCGTTAAGGTAGATTCGGTGCTCCGTTTCAAAATCGTCGGCATCGGACGCCGCCCAGTGCTGATTCAGTGCCTTCCGGATTTCTTCATCTCGCCTGGACTGTTCTGGCTGAGGTTTCGCGTTCATGTTTCGCACCTTTGAATGAAGGAACGACGTGGAAGAGCAAAAGGTCGTCGTGGTTCACCAGGAGTGGTTCACCAGGAAATGATTGAACCGCGGATCGCCCGATGGGGAAAAGACCCAGTTGCGACGTCTCCTGCTTACCCGATCTTTAGCAGGATCTTGCCTTGCTGGCTCGTATCCTGCGCCTCGCGCGCCTGCTCCAACGGAAACATTTCGCCCATCGGCGGCTTCACATCGCCGCGTTCGACGAGGCCCGCTAGTTCCAGCAGGTCTGCCGCACTTCGCGGTTTTCTGGGCCCAATCAGGGCTTCGGAGTTAGCGCATCGCGTCAATCGTCAAGGCGGAGATTGCTGAAGCGCGACGACGAGGCTCCAAGCCAGGATCTTCTCAGCACCGGCGTTAACCGTACTTAAGGGAGGTGCTTTGTCCGACCTCGATAATATAGCCGTCAGGATCGCGGATATAGCAGCGGATCTCGCCATACTTCGGTATTGGGGGAGTGATGAACTCCGCTCCCCGACTTTTCCATAATTCATAGCACGCTTGAATATCCGCGACGCGGAAATTCATAAAGCTGTTGATATGATTGGGGTCGGGGACGCTGAGCGTTACCGTCGGCTTGTCCGGGGTCGGGCCACCACCCACGTTCAGAATCATCCAGATATTGGCAAGCTGAAGGTACGGAGGCGCGTTACCGTCGCCCATGCTGAGGATGCGAGCGCCGAAGACCTTCTCGTAGTAGCGAGCCGATCTCTCGGTATCGGCGACGGTGAGAAAATGCGCGACGCTGAACCCCTCGAGCGGCGGCATCTCATAGCTCTTCTGTTCAACCTGTACCGCATTCATTGATGACTCCTTTCGATGGTGCGCAGAACGCGAACTTGTTTCTCATTTACATTACTCTCGTTAAGGCGCTTCGATTTCCGTGCCAATGCATAAGAACAGAGCCGTTAAAACGAGACAATTGGACAATGGTATTGGGAATACGCCGACATGGAATTTTCAGAGAGTCGGGTTCCTCCCGATTACGCGGGACGGCGCTAGCTTGCCGAGGACATTCGGCAGGTATCTTGCGCCTCGCGTGAAGAGCGGACAAATCCCCGGACGAACGCAGCGATTTCGTCCGCGGCCGTGTCTAATGCGAAATGGCCTCCATCGACGATGTGAACCTCGGCATTCGGCACGTCTGTGCGATAGTGTTCCGGCTCGCTCGGGTCGAATGAAAGCTCATATTTGCCCCAGATCACCAGCAGGCGCGGCTGGTTTTCGCGCATCCACGCTTGCCACTTCGGGTAGGCGTCTACGTTGGTTCGATAGTCGTAGAACAAATCGCTCTGAATTTCGGCCTGTCCGGCTTGATTGAGAAAATGAAATTCATCCGTCCAGAGATCGGGGTCGTAGCGTTCCACGTTCGGATCGTTGCCGATATGACGAGTGCGTGTCGCGGGCAGCGAGAGCAAATTCGCGCGCAGCGCGCTTTCATTGGTCGCACGATCGGCCCAAAAAGCCCGCCGTGTCTTCCAATTCGCGCCCAGGCCCTCGTTGTGCGCGACCGCGTCTTGAACGATGAGAGCTTCCACGCGCTGTGGGTGGGCCAGGATCATGCGAAAGCCCACCGGGCCACCGTAATCCTGCATGTAGAGCGTATAGCGCGAGAGGCCGAGCGCCTCAACAAATCGGTTCATGATCCGGGCGTAATTATCGAACGTGTATGCGAATTCCTTCGGATCCGGCCAGTCACTGTGTCCGAAACCGGGGTAATCAGGGGCTATCAGGCGATAGCGATCGGAAAGCCTTGCGAAGAGCGGTTCAAACATCCGCGACGAAGAAGGAAGTCCGTGCAGTAGGAGAAGGGCTGGCGCATTTTTAGGTCCAGCCTCCCGGTAGAAAATCGACAGGCCGTCGACCTGCAGTGTGCGATAAGTGGTGGGGCAGTTCATCGAAGGGTCCTCCTGACGCCTAGTCCAGAGGCTGCCCCACCCGAAAAGCACACTAGCTGGGGCAGCCTCACTCGTTTATTAGCGAAGACTCGATCCAGCGGAGGATGCGCGAGCCCCCTCACTTTTCTTCCAGCTGAGCGCCGGGAGAAGAAGTCTCACAAGCGCTTCGTCCGAGAACGGATTTTGACCTGAGATCAACTCGCGGTCCTGAAGGACGTAGCTCTTCCATGGAGCGAGCACACTTACCTCACCGCCCGCCGTACGCAAGGCGAAGTCCGGATAGAAGAGAACCTTACCACCAATCTCAAGCGGCTCCCGCTGCTGCTCTTCCGCCGTCGAAAAGATGGTCATCTTATATCCGGAATAAATCCATCCTTGAGCCTTGGCCCGGGCTCCAGCGGCATCGCCCGCCGCCAGCCCTGCGACCACCTCCGTCGAATTCGGAAGAGCTGAGAGAAGTGAAATCGGGCCATGGCAAAGCACCGCCGTAGGCTTGGATGTTTCGTGAAAGTGTCTCATCACCGTGCCGGCGTCAGGGTCATCGAGAAGATCCATCATCGGGCCATGGCCGCCGGGGACGAAAACGGCGTCATATTGATCCAAACCCGATGCGACCACATCCGATATGCGAGTTGGATTTTTTAGCCCGGTCAGGCTGTCGCGGAATTTTAGATAGTCCTGAAGCCTGGCCTCGTCTCCGCCGAAGAAATCGGCGACGGCAGAATGGACGTCCATTTGTGGCGTGTTGCCTTTAGGGTTGGCGAAAGTGATTTCGTAGCCTTCCTTCATCAGGGCGCGGACCGGAACCGTCAATTCGTTGAGATAGTAGCCGGCGCCCGCATACACCTTGCCGTCTTTCAATGGCAAGCCGCGACCGCTCGAAACTAGTACCAAGACTTTCCCTTTTGCTGTCATTCTGTTCTCCTCTCTAAAATCAAATCTGTTTCCCGAGATCTAAGCTTGTGCGGAGCAACCCAATTTGCGAGAGGCTTGGCCCCCAGCCGCCCCGTCAATTCGCCTGCCAAGACCGCGTCGCTCTCGCCCAGGATTGGACTCGACATCGTCGAGTCAATGCGGAGTGCGTCGCCGAAGAGCTTGCCCGCTCGCCCACCATCACCCCTTGCCGGGGCGCAAAAACGCCACATCAACTGTGTTCGAGGTCATGTGTGGGTTCGCACGCATGCTCTGTCCCAGCCAACTTGTACTGTCCGCCCCGGCAACCCTTTCGGCCTCAAGAACGAGTGCCCTTAAGCGCGAGACTGGCAGAAGCGCGACGCCAAGTCTATTGGACGAACGTATCGACTGCCGCCAAAAGCCGGACGGGACATGTGGGCAAAGACTGATCTGCCGGCCCCCGCAAATGCATCGCCGATACCATCGTCCAATTGATTCACGGGGGCGCGTGGAGTTGAATCGCTCATGACGGGCCATCGGGTCGGGGCGAGGACAAGCCGGGAACCGTCCCCCCGAAGAACGGTCATCACCGAGGGCCACACGATCATGGATGCGTTACGAGGCGTTTTGGCTCGTTTGCGGCAGCAAGGCGCGGCGCTGGGCCACTTCAATGTTGCCGATCTGGCGATGCTGAAGGCAGTTGTGGCGGCCGGCGATGAGGTCGGAACTCCGGTAATGGTTGGTGCGTCAGAAGGCGAGCGAGACTTTCTGGGGACATACGAACTCGCCGCGCTCGTGAAAGCTATGCGCGAGGAGCATGACATCCCGCTTTTCCTCAACGCAGATCATACCCATTCGCTCGGTAAAGCAGTGGAGGCCGCGCGGGCGGGGTTCGATTCAGTAGCAATCGATTTTTCCGCTCTACCGTTTGAGGATAACGTTTCTCGTACGAAGGAAACTGCGGTGGCTATTAAAGCGATCAATCCCGTAATCTTTACGGAGGGAGAAATAGGCAACATCGGAACCGGCTCTGAAATCCACGATGCCTTTCCGAACGAGCTTCGGACTCTCAGCACCCCCGAGGAATCCCGTCAATTCGTCGATGCCACTGGAATCGACGCACTCGCTCCTGCCGTCGGCAACATGCATGGCATGCTGCAAAGCATGGTTGAAGAGAAAAATAAAAAACACCTGAATATCGGGAGAATTGGCGAGATCAAGAAAGCAACTGGAGTCTTTCTTACTCTGCACGGAGGGTCGGGAACGGATGATGAAGATTTTGTACGCGCAATTGCTGCTGGCATTAACATCATCCACATTAGTACCGAACTGAGGGTCGCTTGGCGCCGGTCGTTGGAAGGCAGTCTCGCGAGTGAGCCGAACGAAGTAGCGCCGTACAAGATTCTGCCGCCGGTGGTAGAGTCCGTTAAGCAAGTCGTGAGTTCCCGCCTGAAACTGTTCAATGGCCGATTGACATCCAAAGCGACTAGGCAATAGCAGCCCGTTAGGCACTACGTCCATGTGAGGAGCCAAATTATGAAGGCAATCGTCGTCCACGAATACGGTGGCCCGGAAGAGCTGAAGTTTGAGGAGTACCCTGACCCGGTTCCGGGACCCGGCGAAGTGCTGGTGCGGGTCGCGGCCACAAGCGTGAATCCGATCGACTACAAGCGGCGTGCGGGACTGATGAACGATTACTATCCCATCCAGTTCCCGGGGCTGATAGGAGTCGATGTCGCAGGGACTGTGGCCAAGATTGGGGCGGGTGTGGAAGGTTTTTCTGTCGGCGAGCAGGTCTTCGCTATGGCCGCCGATACTTACGCTGAACTCTGTGTTGTGAAAGCCGCGAATCTGGCGAATGTTCCTAAGGGGCTTGATTTAATTAAGGCGGCAGCGCTGCCGCAAGTAACGACCGCCGGCAACCAACTGATTGCCGCTACGGAAACGAAAGCGGACCAGACGGTCCTCGTTGTGGGCGCTGTGGGGAGCGTGGGGCGTTCGGCGGTATTCGCTGCGAAGCAGAGGGGAGCATTCGTGATCGCAGGGGTGCTGCGGAGTCAGAAAGATGAGGCGAAGAACATCGGCGCGGATCAGGCGGTTGCGACCGACGACGATGACGCGATTGCGAACCTTCCGGCGCTCGATGCAGTCGCGGATACAGTCGACGGAAGAACCGCGGAAAAGCTAATCGCCAAGATCAGGCAAGGAGGAGTTTTTGCCTCGGTCCTCGGCGCGCCGCAGAACGCTGCGAAGTACCCGTTTGTAAAAGTGGTGTCGGTGATTACGAAACCCGACAGGAGAACGCTCGAGTTCATGGGCGAAGCTGCGCGAGATGGCAAGCTGGTGATCCCGGTCAGCCGAGAGCTGCCACTCAGTCAAGCAGCCGAGGCTCAAGCAGCGGCGGAAAAGGGGAGCATCGGGAAGATCTTGCTCTTGGCTTGACGTCATTTCTTCCAGCATAAAACCGATTCAACCAACATCAGCTCGGCGCCATCGGTTCATCCTTGAGAGGAAAAATGAAAGCCGCCAGAATCCATCGTTTTGGCCCGCCGAACGCGATCGTGATTGACGAGATACCACATCCGACGCCGAAAGAAGGCGAACTCGTTGTACGGGTCGCCGCAGCAGGCGTTGGCCCATGGGACGCGCTCATTCGAGAGGGGAAGAGTGTGTTGCGACTGTCCCTTCCGACCATTCTCGGGTCCGATTTGGCGGGGATTGTCGACTCTGTGGGGAAGAGAGTCACCCAGTTCAAGTCCGGTGACGAGGTTTTCGGCGTCACAAACAAACAATTCTGTGGCGCCTATGCCGAATATGCCGTCGCATCTGCACAGATGGTAGCCGCAAGGCCGACGTCGTCGAGCTTCGTCGAGGCGGCGTCTGTGCCGGTGGTGGCGGTGACCGCGTATCAGATGCTGTTCGACTACGCGCAGATGAAGGCAGGCCAATCGGTGTTAATCCAGGGAGCGGCTGGAAATGTCGGCGCGTATGCGGTGCAACTGGCGAAGCAAGCGGAACTCCAGGTTTTCGCAACCGCTGGGCCTGCTGATCTGGACTATGTCCGCAGCCTCGGGGCCGGGATGGTTGTGAATTACAAAACTACGAAATTCGAAGATGCCGTGCCTTTCGTCGATGCGGTGCTCGACACGGTCGGTGGAGAGACACAGCAGCGTTCCTTTCGTGTTTTAAAGCCGGGCGGTATCCTCGTGTCCGTGATTTCGCCACCGCTACAGCACGCAGGCTTCCGTTCAGTGTTCTTCCTGGTAGACGTGACCGCGGCACGGCTAAGCACACTCGCGGCCTTGCTTGATGGCGGAAAGCTGACGGCAGACGTAGGCACCGTGCTCCCACTAGAAGACGTTCGGAGGGCGCACGAAATGCTGGCCGGTGCGCCGCACAAAAGAGGAAAAATCGCGCTCACGATGGATGGCGTTCGCTAGATACTGCGCTTTGCCTTGAAAAGGCACGGCCGCGCCGCTTGGCACACGGATAGCATAAGGCAACGGAGTCGTGCGCATTTGATTCCACGGGGCAAAGCAAACGTGTCGACGTCGGAAACTGGCCTGCTGCGGGGAAGTGCAGCCAGTCGCGCAGCATACCATTGCCTGAGATAATCCGAGTGGCAAGATTTGCGCTCTTGCGCGGCAGCTTCCAGGTTTCGCGGGAGCGAAGGCGCATGACGTTGGAGCTTGCCGGAGGGGAGCAGGTCGCTTCGTTGCAAACTGCGTCTAATCTCGCTCTCGAAGTCGGTCGGCTATCGCGGGCCAGCTTGCCGAGCGACACGACCGAGCTGGCCCGCTATCTGATTGGAAAAACCATTGTGCGCAAGATCGGACGAAGCCGGCTCAGTGGTCGCATTGTCGAGACGGAAGCCTATCCACCGGGCGACCGGAGTGGGCATGCCTACCGCGGAAGAACTCCGAGGAACCAATCTCTGTTCCTCGGCAAGGGATTCGCTTACGTTTACTTCATCTACGGCGTCTCGTACATGCTCAACGTCACAGCTGAAGAACCCGGCGTCGGCGCAGGAGTGCTCTTGCGCGCCATCGAGCCTCTTGAAGGAATCGAGTGGATGAAACGGCTCCGCAAGACCGAAAAGCTCGCCGATTTGGCGAGAGGGCCGGGCCGGCTCGCCGTCGCATTGGACATCGATCGGCAACTGGACGGAGTTGATCTGTGTGCCGACGGCCCGCTTTGGCTCGGGAAAGCTGTGCGAGAACCTGGGGCCATAGGCACGGCTGTGCGCATCGGCATCACCCATGAGGCGCACCGGCCTCTGCGTTTCTTTGAAGCGGGGAGCCGATTCGTAAGCGGTCCCCGCAAAGAGATAGGAATTCGCTAGCCTCGCGATTCGAATTCAACTTGCATTCTTCTCCCAGCGGAATCGCCGTTTGTGCAGATAATTCTCGACCGGGATTTTGCAAAGCGTCCAAAATGGCGGAGAGGGTGGGATTCGAAACGTTGATTGCTGGGCCTTGCACGATCTTGCGGGGCCTTGTTTGCATGCAGCAAACAAAGCACTTATCGGAATTCCGCTCCCTCACGGATTCTCTCGACTTATTCTGAAGGCTAATTCGCTCGAAAAATGTAGCACGGCTACCAAAAATGTAGCACGCCAAAGACGTTCTTTTCGAGTGAGAGCCGACTCGACTGGTTCTTCGGAGACGAACGGACAAATCGAGTCTCCCTGGTCTTTTCTTCATTCGATCCGTCCTTCTATTACTGCCTGTCGCCATCTCCTAACGAACCGCGGTTGTTTGACACGCTTTCGACTTTATAGTAGGGTGTCCGTGAAACTTGAGGTAGTCGCGAGTCGGCGATCGACGCCTCTTCGACACATCGGTGGCGGTCGGCAGTTACTTGTTCTAAGAGTTAGCAAAGGGAACCCCATTTTTGGAGACTATCTACAGGCAACAGCAGCAAAGCGCAAAGCACCGGGTCTGCTCCGCGGCGAGAAATAATCATTGGGTAATTCCCATCGCACGAGAGGTTGCTTCCACTCAGAGACCCCGTAGACTGGGCGCAACGTTCAAAATATCGTTGACTTGGTGAGATCCTGCTATGTTGCGGGTCGGCGGCTGAGCCAACGAAAACGATCGAGTCGCGCAGCGCAAGTCTATGATCCTATGAGGCGAGACTGAGTGGATCCACAGCTCTTTCGTACCAAAAGTATCGACCAGCTCGTCTCGGACGCCGATCAGCCGGATAAGCGGCTCAACAAGTCGCTCGGATGGGTAAGCCTCACGGCTCTCGGAATCGGCGCAATTATCGGCAGCGGCATTTTCGTGCTCACGGGCACGGCCGCAGCCGGCGAATCAGTGGAATTTCCTTCTATCCTAAAAGCGCCTTTGCTCGAAGTGCTGATGCACGGCCGGCATGCGTTAGGCGTGAGCGGGCGGCCCGGCGCGGGACCGGCTATCGCAGTTTCGTTTTTCATTGTGGCTGTGATCTGTGGCCTAGCCGGACTCTGCTACGCGGAGCTCGCTTCCATGATTCCCATCGCGGGCAGCGCCTACACCTACACGTATGCAACACTTGGTGAACTGATAGCCTGGATCATCGGCTGGGACCTAATTCTTGAGTATGCGGTGTCCAACATGGCCGTCGCCGTCGGCTTCTCGGCCTACATCAACAGCTTGCTCGATTCTTTTGGATTTCACCTGCCGGACGTACTAAGCACTCCCGCATACTCACCGGACACCGGCTGGGCATGGCATTTCAACATCATGGGGTTCGTGATCGTTATGTTGCTCACGGTGCTGCTGGTCGTGGGCATCCGCGAATCGTCCGGGGCAAACAATCTGATGGTGGCCATCAAACTACTCGCGATCGTGGTTTTTTGCGTCGCTGCCAGCAAATACATTCAGCCTTCGAATTGGCATCCGTTTGCGCCTTATGGGTTTCAAGGCGTGCTTACTGGCGGCGCGATTGTATTTTTCACTTACATCGGATTCGATTCCGTCTCGACAGCCGCTGAGGAATGCAAGGATCCTAAGCGCGATCTTCCCCTCGGCATTCTGATTTCCCTTTTTGTGTGCGCGTTTTTCTATATCGCAGTGGCACTGGTGCTCACCGGCATCCAGCATTGGAATACGCTCGATAATGCAGCTCCGGTGGCACATGCGCTTGAGGCGATCGGGCTGAACGGCGTAAATCGCTGGGTAACCGCCGGTGCCCTAATGGGAATGATCTCGTCGATTCTCGTCTTCCAGCTCGGGCAAGCACGGGTATGGTTCGCAATGTCTCGTGACGGCCTGCTTCCCAAAGCGTTTTCGCGAGTCCATAAGAGTTTTCGCACGCCGCACGTAGCGACGTGGGTGGCGGGCATCGTTGTCGCGATTCCCGCCGGCATCTTCGATATCGGAACGCTGGCCGATCTTTCCAACATCGGGACGCTATTTGCGTTCATCCTTGTGTCGCTGGCGGTGCTGATCCTGCGCAAAAGACAACCGGATCGCCCGCGAGCTTTTCGAGTTCCCTGGAGCCCGTGGATACCAATCGCTTCGGTGGTGTTTTGTTTCGTCCTCATGGCCAGTCTGACGGTGGAAAACTGGATTCGATTTTTCGTCTGGCTGATCATAGGTCTATTTGTTTACAAGTTTTACGGGCGCCGTCACAGCGCGCTCGGCGGCAAAGACCTTCCCGAGGTCAGGGAAGCACAGGTTCAGTGACGTTGGGGCAATACGCTGCCCCGATAGCGGAAATATGATTCGTGCGCTCCGGTCGCCGGGAGCGGGAAGGTAGGAAGAGCGATGAGCGTGAGAGCAACGGCGAAAGAGGAACTGGTTCGCAATTATGTCGATGGGAAGTGGCGAGTTTCGCCGGCGTCAGATCAGCTGCCGGTGATAAATCCAGCGACCGGCGAACGGATTGGTACGGTTCCGCTCTCCTCA
>DATJOL010000078.1:0-3142 GCA_035507075.1 Candidatus Aquilonibacter sp.
ATTCGATGGGCCGTGGGCGCGGTTCGGTCCGGCGGCGAAGCCGTTTGGCGGCGGGTTTTCGCAGTTCGCAAATTTACGCTTGCATCAACACGCGCTTTGCCCTACACTGCGCGACGCTGGAGAACATTCGGCATGAACATACGTGACAAACACAATTCGTTACCAAGGCAAGCGCTGGCGCTGCGCCGGGATTGTGGCCGAACGGGCTTCAGTCCCGCGTATTAAAGCATCTCCTTGCAGCTCAATCGCTTGACCAATTGAAGTTTTTTCGCCGGGTGGCGTAGCTTGCGGCTACTTCACTGTGAATGAACCAAGCCGCATGCGCTTGTTCCCCCGGTTTCGATCGGCCAGTGGCGTAAGAAACGGATACTTCTTCTGGTAAGACTGGCGTCGCGAAAGCGGCGTGCAGCGGGGTTCGAATCCCCAAGACCGTTTCTGCTTGTTCCCTGGCCATAAGTTTCGCCGGTGGCGTAGTCAAGGGTTACTTCCTCCGCTACCAAGTCGCAGAGGCTGGCGGCCTCACCGAAGAGAGGAACGAAGGGGGCCGGGGCGAAGTCCCGAAGCAAAAAGCACCCTGCGGATACCAATTCGGGCGACGACCCTGGGCGCTTGTTCCCCGGCGAATGTTCTTCTTGGGCGCGGCTGAAGGGCGGAGCTGCGCACATCCGAAGTGCGGAGGGCGCTTCTTAGAAAGGAGGACGCTATGTGCGTGAACGTGAAAGACGGAACGCCGATGCACGGTCCCTCGTTATGCGAATCCTGTTCGCAAGGATACGTCGCGGCAGGCTACCGGGCGACCGAGATGCTGGTGATCTGCGACGCGCTGTGCCGCTCACACCTGGTGCCGTTTCCCGTGCGCAAATGCACGCACTACCTCGATAAGAATAGACGCGACGTCGAGGAGATGGAAAAAGTCGCGTGGATAATCGACGCGGGTGGAACGAGGCGCAAAGCCGGCTTCGAGCCTGCGGAATCGGCTACGGGGACCGAAAGAGAAATCGAACTGACTCTTGATGGCAAGGAATAATGCGAGAGTTTCGCCGGTGGCGTAGGAAGCGCTTACTTCGGTAGAGCGCCCGTCGCGAGAGCGGCGGGAGGCTGCGGATTCAAATTCCGCTCCCGAGTAATCGGGATAGCTCAAAAAAACGGCGCAAGCCATAAGCGCAGCCGCTTGTTCCCCGGCGAAAAATGTCGAATGCAGTGGCAGATCTCGCCGGTGGCGAGGACAGCGGTTACTTCTGATCGGACGGTTGCAGGTTCGAATCCTGCCCTGGCGGCACGGCGTGCCGCCTCGTAGCTCAATTGGATAGAGCATCCGGAGGCGCAAGCCACAACCGCCGTCGATGATTCCCCGGCGAATTTTTCCGCAAGGCAAAAGAAAGGAGGCCGCAATGGCTCGACTGAACATCCTGAAGATTCCGTGGGGGCTGCGCACGCACGAGGGCGCTCCGGCGCGGACCATTTCTCCGGAGCTGCAGCTGCGGCGCTCCGTGATGGCGTGCCTGCTCTGGGAGAACCAGTTTTACGAGGACGGCGTGGAAATCGCCGGGCGCATCCGCGAACTGGTTCCCAAGGTGAAGGCGGAGAAGGTTGCGGCCATGGCGGTGCAGGCCGATTTGGTCGAGGTGGTCCACACGCTGCGGCAGGTGGTATGCGTGAAGGGCTAGACCTCGACTCGAACCCGAAAAAAAGCTGCACTAAGACGGGCATCGTTGATGCCCCTAGCGGGGCCTTATACGACCCAAAACCGCCACAAAAAGGCGGCGAACGATCTCGAATGACCTGGTCGAGGCGCCTTGCGGCGAAGGCTCGCGGCGCGACGCAATAATGCTAGCCAGTCGCGCGGAGCGGCCTGCCTCGGCCAGTCACTCGAGCAGGAAAGACGCACGAAAATGGGATTTCTTTTTTCCACGCTCGGATATTGGGCCGGGCGGCTGCGCGGCGCCACTTTCGGCGGACTACCGCTGAGGAAGGAGGATCGCAGATGATCACGCTGAAGCTGACCGCGACGCCTGTCGTCGAGCGGAAGACGCTATGCACCGCGTGCCGGTTCTCGCACGTCGTGCGCGGTTACGAGAAGGGCCAAGAACTGGTCGCCTGCGGCTATGCTTTTCCTCCGCGGGAAATCCTTTTCGCGGTGCGGGAGTGCACGGACTTCCGAGCCGAGCGCGAGTCGCCCATGGCGCTCAGCGAGGCCGTGGAGACCTGAAACGCGTCACATTGAAAATAAGTGGAGCGCCTCGGCATGCAAAGAGGCGCTCCAAGTTTTACGCAGGAGCAGGAATTTCAGAAAATACCGAGCTTGATGTGCAGGAATTTTTTCGGGTCGCGCCGGAAATCGGCGATCATCAGGCGCAGATCGCCCGAGAGCCCGGTCAAGTTGTCGTAAAGGGCGGGATCGTTGAAGAATTTGCCGATCGAGCCCTGATTGGAATTGAGCTTGCCGGTCGCGTCGCGAAGGTTGGCGGAGGCGTCGCGGAGGTTCGCATAGAGCGTGTCGTCGGTGGCGAGCTTGCCGAGCGTGCCTTTGCCTGCGCGGACGTCACCGAGCAGCGCGTTGCCCTTTTCGGCCAGGCCGTTGATGTCGTTATAGGCGGCAGGGTCGTAGATCAGCTTGCCGACGGTGCCCTTCTGGTCGTTGATCGCGGTCATCGCGGTGTCGACTTTGGAGACCGCCGAGTCGGCCTTGTTGTAGAGATCGTCGCTGTAAATGAGCTTGCCGACGCTTCCCTGGCCCTGCTGGATGGACGCCGCCATGGCGTCGGCCTTCGCCGCGAGGCTATCGAGATGATTGTAGAGCGACGGATCGTTGAGTATTTTCCCGATGGTGCCTTCGCCGCGCCTGACCTTGCCGACGATTTCGTTGAGTTGGTCGGAGAGCACGCTGAGGTTCTCGGCCACGTCGGCGCCGCGCTCGACGACTTGCTTGATATCCGCCGATTCGGACGCCTGGACGACGCCGTTGGTGGGAATCATCGAGCCGTTGAGGCCCCGCGTGATGGTCACGTAGCGGTTGCCGAGCAATCCCTGGGTCACGAGGCTCGCGCTCGAGTCGGTCCGAATATCCTTCTGGTATCTTTTGTCGATGCGCATTACGAGCGTAATGCTGTGCGCCCGGTCGGTGGGATGCGGGGTCAAAGTG
>DATJOL010000079.1:0-26992 GCA_035507075.1 Candidatus Aquilonibacter sp.
TCTCCGCAATCCCTCCTTGAGCGGTGATGCTACTGACGCGGAAGTCGATTTCCTGAAGAAATTGACGTTCCAAGGTCCTCGACCCACCGCGCTCTATTATTATCGCGAATTGCAAAATCTTCGCGATCCGCTCAATTTTTATCAAGCTTCAGTCGCTCCACTGCACAAGTACGGGGATGCGAATTCTATTGAGAAACAGATGCAAGTCCATGCCAGACGCGGAGCGATACGTCGTTGGAGCGGGAATAGAGGTAAGACGGCCCGGAAACAGAAGCCAAGAGCTAAGCGCTAACGCTTCGACAGTTGCCAAATACCTGAATTAGTGGGCATCTAATCTGCTTCAAGCGATCTTCCGAGGCTCAACCGCCGACACCGCGGGGAGAGAGTATCCAGTTGAACGGCAGGATTCGAAGCAGTCTCGTCTTGGACGCCTTCCCATGCCAGCCGCAGTTGGGGTTCGTGCAGGAGAGATCCTCGTCCCCAAATATTCTCATCGCCTCGTCTTCCGAGAGCGATACGTTCGTGCATCTTTTTTGCAGGTTAATATTGTGACGACCAAGAGGACATTCAAAAACGATTCGATAGGCTAAACTCATAATCCATCGTAGCATCTTCGATTCGTGGCCACCGGAATCTTTGATGAGGAAGGTGGCTGATAAGAACCCCATATCGCTTTAAGCAAAGGTGTGCTAAAGTGGTTTTGCGCTTATCACTTTCGGCTGTGTTGCGCGGCCCCTCTGGTTTAAGACCTGATCTGAGAACATCCGCCTTCAGTTTCCTCCGTCCGTTTTCAGCGTAATCCAAATTAAGACTGGCCAAGAGGCTGTGCTGCCGATGCTTATTGACGCGGCTGCCAACTCGCCTGCCAGCAAGAAAGCAAAATGCAGAATTTTTCAGAGTTACCCATCTCTTCTTCCCTAAAGAAGAGACTAGAAGAAGCACGTTTTTCGATTCCCACAGATGTACAGGCTGCGACTATCCCACAGGCGACAGACGGCAAAGACGTGCTTGCGACCGCTCAAACCGGCACCGGCAAGACACTCGCCTTTCTCATCCCTGTGATCGACAGGCTGATGCGAAGGGACGCACGCGGAATTGCGGTGCTCGTGCTGGTTCCCACGCGCGAACTGGCGATGCAAGTGGCCCGGCAATTCGATGGCTTGAAAGGAACAGAACTCGCACCTGCAGCGCTTGCCGTGGGAGGCCTGCCGGAAGGGCCCCAACTGGGCGCAATTCGCAAGGGAGCTCGCATCATGATCGCGACTCCCGGCCGATTGGAAGATTTCATCGGCCGACAGCTCATATCCTTGGGAATGGTGCAGACCCTTGTTCTCGATGAAGCTGACCGTATGTTGGATATGGGATTTCTTCCGGCTATTCGCAGGATCATCGCGTGCCTTCCAAAGGACAGGCAAACCCTGTGTTTCTCCGCAACTTTGGAGGCACCTGTGGAGAATCTCATAAAGAGCTACATGAAGAACCCAGTGCGGCTGGCATTCGGTTCGACGCGAAAGCCTTCTGAGAACGTGCGTCTTCAGGCGTTCGAAGTCTCCGTAGAGGAGAGACAGCAAATGTTGTGTCATTTGTTGGCGAAGGAAAAGGGCCGCTGCCTGATATTCTCGCGGACCAAGCGCGGAGCAGAACGAATCGCTAAGTTCCTCAACTGGAGGGGGATCGAAGCGGGCGTGATCCATGGAGATCGCTCACAATCCCAAAGAACCTCTGCGCTTGCTGAGTTCCAACACGGTCGCTGCCGGGTTCTGGTGGCAACCGACGTGGCCTCACGCGGGATTCACGTTGAGAACGTCGCGCACGTTATCAATTATGACTTGCCGGACCTGGCAGAAAACTTTATTCACCGTGTGGGACGTACCGGCCGGGCAGGCGCGCGCGGTATCGCTTCTACTTTCTTTCTGAGAGAGCAACGGACGGAACTGCTCCAGTTGGAGCGCACTCTACGCATTCAGATCGAGCGTATGCCGGTTGATTCTAGTTTTCTCGAAAAACAGAAGGACAATTACAAGGGACGCGGCAACTCGCAGGAATCTCGACGCACGGGCCGTCTGGTATGCCTGCCGGGGGAGTTCCTCCAGGCACAGATGAACGCCTAGCTCCGGTAGATTCGATGTAGCTCAAAGATGCAGATGGCTGACTCCATCCGTGGGGAAAGGATGGAGTTGGCGATCTGACGATCCGTGAAAAAGAGGATGTGGGATCAGGCGGAAAAGAATGAAAACTTGTTTGTGGGAAACCGGAATTTTCAGACGACTCGCTCGGGATACGCAACCGGAGCATAACAACTGCTCTGGCATTCGTGCCATAAGGCGTTCAGATCAACGCATTTTGCGAATGAAGAGCCAACCAGAATTGCCGCATTGACCACATCGTTTTCCGTTGATCCATCCTGATCCCGAGCAGGCCGCGCACTCCACCCAATCGTCAACGCCGAGGGCGCTCGTCGTCGTTCCAAAGCACCGTTCATCGTTAACCCGCTGAACGCATCGTTTGTTGCTTAAACTGATGTCAAATGAGCGTTTCCCACAACTGTGACAATAGGCCACGGGTTTTTGTCGCTTGTCCATGCGTCAATCAGCCGTCGGGAGCTTTGGCCCATGCCGGCGTTTGGGAGTTTCCGATGTGTCTCTTGCTTTATGATCGTCGATCTCCCTCTCATCAACCAGGAAGGAGGTTCCCGTGAGAGCGTCGGGATTCGCTGTAAGTTCTTGCTTCAATCTTGAGGAACAAACGCCGGGGCCATCCTGATAACTCACACGGCGCGAGCTGAAGGCCTCTCTGGCGATCGTAACGGTGTAATCGCGCGAGTCTTGCGCGGAAAAGCGCACATGGAACGCATACTCACGGCCCTGTGTCGTGGATATGAAGCCCATGTATTCCATGAAGACGGCGTCGCTCATTTAGCCTCGTCTGCCTCGACTATCGTTTTCCCTTCCTCTTGATGCAGTACGCCGCCACTCGTCAAGCTCCGTCTGGATTTCATTTTTGCGCGTTTCATTCGTTTCCAATGAAAGCCTTCGCTCCAATTCCGCTATTCGTCCAGAGACAAAGTCTGGGCGCCCCGATGATCTCTTAGGTTTTTCAAATCGCATCGTGTTTATCCGCCTTCAAGATGCCGTCGCCTTATCCGCTTCCGGCGGAAATTGAATGCTCTCGGCGATCACTTTCGATCGGATGGAAGGCTCTACCCTTGCAAGCTTTCTCGCGGCTCGCTTGTGCGCTTTCATTTCTTGCTTTTCTCTCCGCTTTCTTTCGCGTTGCAGCTTCTGGGAACTGATTCTGCCCATGTGTGCTCCGCCAACTTTTATGATCCACGGAATCAAACGCTTAACGTTTGCCGCCTGGAGGCCCTTCGGATCGAGCTTAGAACCCCCAGTCGATTGCAGCTTAATATTTGAATTGCACCGCGTCGCCAACGCAGGCCAAAAGACGTGTCGTTCACTTCGCGGCACCTTGCGAGAGCTCGTTCCCCGAAATCGAGTATTTGAGAACTTCTGATAGTTCTGATCCGAAAGGGCTTATGGACTCAAACAGCGCTTACTTTTCTGCACGTTTTGCCATGGCGGCCCCTTGCGCTCAGCGTTTGCTGCTGTCTGATTTCGCAAGAAACCGTCGCCTGTTGGCGCGGCGGAAGGGTGCTAGACGAGACTTTTTGATTTTACTCCCCTTTAGGGTAATAGACAATAGAACGTAGCCATACGATTAGTGACGCTCCTTGGTGCTGGACAAAGATCAACGCATCAAGGGGCATAAGAAGGGCAGAACCGTAGAGGGGCCTCTGCGCACTTATTCCGCCGCCGCGGACGCGTGCCATGTTTCTCTTCGTATCCCGCTCGTTCCAACCGCGTGCGAGTTCAACTCGGAATGCCAAGCTTAATAAATTCGGTACGTTGCAGACCCCCGCAACCATCGGAACCGATCAAGAAACCTTGATATTTTCTTCACTCACGCATCGTCCAAGGGGAACCTTCCGCGCATATCGGTGTAAAATCTGCTAGCTGTTAACGCTGCCCTACCCCATTGCGAGGCAGGTTGCACGCTCCTCACCAATGCGCAAAAAAGGCTCGATAAAATCGCCGCTCTTGTTTCGCGTGTCCTTCTGGCTCGCAGCGGTCATGGCAACTGCCATTGCGTGTTACTTAAACGCGCCGCTGCTTCGCGCGCAGACAACACATACAAGTGCATCGCCCACAGCCACGCCACAGCAAACTCGATTACCCTCCTTCGAGGCGGTGTCAATCAAACCGGAATCCTCCGCAGGAATGGCATATTTCAATGGCGATCCGGGCTATGAGTTCCTGCAGCGAGTCAGTGCGGACCTTCTCATAGGGTCTGCCTACGACCTTCGGCAGTTCCAAATCGTAGGACTTCCGAAATGGGCGAAGGACAAGAACTACGACATCGAGACCAAAACAGATACCTCGACTGTAGCAAAGCTTCAGGCGATGCCTTCAGACCAGCGTATCGCTTACCACCGGCTCATGTTCCAGTCGTTGCTTGCCGATCGCTTCAAATTGCGCGCCCACCACGTAACGGTCCAGGCGAACGGCTATTTGCTGGTTGTTGCAAAGCCCGGAAAATTGCGCGCCGATGACTGCACGCCGAATCCGGCGGCAGGCTCTCCCTGCGGTGGCACTACCGCCTATCCCGGGCACATAGAGTCAAAGGGTATTCCAATCACGGTGTTGATCCGCTCGCTGGAGATCTTCACGGGCAGCATTGTGCTGGATCAAACCAATCTTACGGCAAAATATGATGTCACTCTGGATTGGACTCCTGACCCAGGCCAGATGGCCGCTCCTGGAATCCCGGTTCCACCTCCGGACACAACTGGCCCATCCCTCCAAACCGCACTAAAAGAGGCCCTCGGTCTCAAGCTCGTATCAGCGAAAGTCCCCATGGACACCATCGTGATCGACCACATCGAGGAACCCTCCCCGAATTAGCTGAACAAGGCCGTCGGGTATATCGCCGCCGGCTGCCGCAGCACCTGGACCATCCAGGCTTCGTTTTCGCCACCTCAAACGCGTTGAACGCAATCGGACAGATCGCCACCGATCACGCCCACTAGTCTGGACGTAAATTGCGGCTGCTCCGAGGGTCCGTCAGAGTGCCGGTAAAACTTCCAAACGCTGCAGTTGAATCTCATCACGGTCGACAAAGATTCTCAGTAATCTCCTTTGGATTATTGCGGCGTCAAAGCGCATGCGGTGTAAAATCAGTGCCCGTAACCGCAGCCGTGGCGCAATCGCCTCGGTGGTTCGAGGATTCTTTCGATATGCGAATAGTTCGGCGAGAATTTTTAGGAGCTGCGTTAGGTGCGGCGAGCGGAATGTTCCTGCGCGGCGCTCGCGCGAATGCGGACGGCGTGGCCGCGTGCAACGGCTTCCATTTGCGCTTCGGCGTCACGCAATCGGGCAATTTCGACATTCTTGCCAACACCGATCAACTCGCGCGCTGGGGTTTCGACTATTGCGAGCCCACCGTCACCAAGACGATGTCGCTCAGCGACGACGAATTCGAAGCCGTCCGCGCCAAAGTTGCAGCGACGCCGTGCCATGTCGAATCCATGAACGTTCTTTTGCCGGGCGATATGAAAGTCGTTGGGCCCGCGATCGATCATTCCACTCTTGATCCCTACGTTCGCAAGGCCTTCGCGCGGGCGAATGCCTTTGGCTCGAAGATCGTGGTTTTCGGCAGCGGCACCGCGCGCAACGTCCCCGAGGGATTTTCGCGCGATCGGGCGTGGACGCAGTTGCAGGAATTCCTCCGTTTTATGGGCGATGAAATCGTCCGCCAAAATTACGGCTTTGTGATCGGTATCGAGGCGCTGCGCCATCAGGAATCCAACATCGTCAACACGACGGCGGAAGCCTATCAACTCTCCGTGGATACGAATCACCCGAAAATTAAAATCATCTGCGACTTTTATCACCTCGCTTCCGAGCACGAAGATCCGCGCGTTTTGCTCAAAGTAAAAGACCGCCTGGTTCATCTCCATTTTGCGAACCCGTGCAATGACCGCGCATTTCCGCGCGATCCAAACGAATGCCCTGAGTACGCGCCGTTTTTCGCGAACCTTCGCGCCGTTGGCTACGATGGCCGCCTCAGCATCGAAGCCGGCACGCACGATTTCACAGCCGATGCGCCGCTCGGCCTTGCCACTCTCCGCAAACTCTACGCCAACGCCTGCGCATAACTTGGCTGGCGTGTGCCCTTTTGCGGTCATGTAGCTCAGGTCGGTGCGCCGCTTGCGCCGCCCTGAGGCTTTCTGCTTTTCTTCCTCGGTCCCGCGCCCTTAAAGCATCCCTCGTAATCCGCTTTGGCCTCCGCGCCCGCCTTGCTAAACTCGTACGGCTTCCCATGGGAGGAATCATGGAATTTCGTCCGAATAGCATCGACGCGCTGCAAATCCGCATCTCAAAACTCGAAAAAGAAAATCGCTTTTTCAAACGCGCCGGTCTTGCCGCCCTTGCCGGCGTCGCGCTGCTCGCGATCATGGCGCAGGCGCCCATGCGCAAAACCATCGAAGCCAACGAATTTGTCGTGAAGGACGCTCACGGCAACGCGCGCATTCGCATCGGCGTCGATCCGAAGAACGGTGCGGCCGAACTTTGGCTGCAAACGGCCAACAGTGACGAAGGCGCATCGCTCTCCGATGCCGGTTTGGTCTTCCAGCAGAACGGCGTCGTGCGGACCGTTCTTGAAAACGGCAATCTTTCGCTCGCTAATTCCGGTGGTCAGGCCAACGTGAAATTCTCGGCCGACGATGACGCCGAACGCGACCTCACCATAGAGGGCGCAAAGGGCAGCCTGTTTTACAAGCCCGGCGAAGCGCTCGAGGTCACCGACAGCGACGGCTACGAAGCCGCCATCGGCAGCACCGACGTTCGCGGCGACAACGGCTCCTCGGCCCGCACCAACGCCGCCTCCGTCGTCCTCACCGACCCCGACCAAAAAGTCCTCTGGAAGGCCCCATGAGCGCCACTCGCTACCCACGCCTTTTCTAATCGCAAGTGAAAACAACTTCAAAAATCTCGAGGTTTCGTCGCACGTCTCGCAGTTCGCATTCCCGCTTGCTTTCCCGCCTGCCCCATGCCAAATTATGCCCTGCTATATTGCTTACCAATATAGAGCAGCCGCCGTCGCTGCGTTGATTTTGTGTTGTTTTTGCGTTTGCCTTCGCCGCGGCCGCCTTTGGGGCGGGCGCTTTTGCCTTCGGCTGCCCTCTGTGTCCCATGCGGGCTGGCTTTCTTTCCAGCCGGTCGGCTTTTCGCTGCCGATGAGGAGGCCCACAAATCCATGACTAAACTCCGCACCACCCTGAGACGCCTCGCCGCCTTCTTCCGTCGCGATCATCACGAGGCCGACCTCACCGCCGAACTCGATTCCCATCTCCAGCTCCACATTCACGACAATCTCCGCGCCGGCATGTCTCCCGAAGAAGCCCGCCGCCAGGCCCTCATCCAGCTCGGCGGCCTCCACCAAACCAAAGAATCCGTCCGCGCTCAACGCGGCTTCCCCTGGCTCGATTCGCTCGCGCAAGACATTCGCTTCGCCCTCCGCATGCTCCGCAAATCTCCCGCCTTCACCGCCGTCGCCATCCTCACCCTGGCCCTCGGCATCGGCGCAAACACCGCGATTTTTTCACTGACGGATCAGACCTTGCTTCGCACCCTACCCGTGCCAAGTCCCCAGCAGCTTGTCGTGCTCCGGTCGCCTGGACCGGAGAACGGTCACAGCGCCACGAGTAGTCCGGCGCCATTGCGTAAATCATCGGCCGCCGCTTTTGCCTTTAGTTCTGAATCGCCCATGTGGCGGCCGGCTTCTTTTCAGTCGGCATCCCAAATTTCAAATCGCCGAGAGAGCAACCGCTTGGGCTCCAGTGCTTCAACCTGCTGATCAAAAATGACCGCTCTGTGATTCGAAGGCCCACGTATCGCGATGTGGCTGGAAATAGCGAGCAAATCGTGCCATTTGGCGGCTTTTAATGTGCAAACAGCCGCTTTTTAAGCGTCAATTTTTGAGCGTCAATAAAGGGACAATGTCAATCGTGCATGAGCGAGGAAGGTCTACCGCGCCCCGGCCGTCCGCGTCCGCGACCCAAAAAAAAGACCGAAGATGAATAGCCCGAACCCGGCCAGGAAAAGCAATGGCGAAAAAACTGTGGTAACAATGCGGTTGATCGAAACAGGAACCCACATCAGGCTGTATCCGCCCGCGAAATAGTGGATCACAGCCGCCATCAGCATGCACAGCAGGCCCCGCCGAACCGCCCCGCCCTTGGCCTCCGACGAGTAAGCCGCTGACCGGGTGCTGGGGCCAGCCTGCGCCGTCCCTCCAAGCGATTCGCGGCAAGCCGGACATTGGGTGGTAAGGGTTGATATGGGTACGCCGCAATATGGGCACTGCCTCTGAGTCGATGGTAAGCTCTGTCCCGCTGCCATTCGGATTCGCCTATTCGCCCTGTGAAAGTCCAGTCTGCTTCGCTGCAGAGCAGCGGTCAAGAAACACACCGGGTTCCCGTCCCAGACAGTTAACCCCGTCGGAGGAGAGGGGACAGCACTCTTTCGCTTCAAGCTAAAGCGCATGAAAGGCGAAGGGTCAGAACTGTTTCCCCCGGTCGGTAAATACGGATGCTAAGCTGGTGCATCGAATGCTAGCGAGGGGGGAATCAGATGAAACGGTCATGGGCCGCGGGATTATTTGCGGGGGCGCTACTGCCGGCCGCGATGGCCATTGCCCAGAGCGCGGCCACCCCCGCTCCGCCGGGCGCGACTGGTCCGGCCCAGCCAACAACCAACGCGGCTCCAGGAAACAGCGCTTCGGAAGCGTGCGAAAGGGCGCTTTTAACCGATTTCGACCCCAATAAAGGCGACCTTTTCGGTCACGATGTGTCCATCTGGAGTGTGGGTAAGTCGGCCGTAATGTTTCGGTCGGGCATGACCATTGACGCAGACGGCGCCCCGAACGCCTATAACCCGCAAAATACGGGTTTGGACGACCTCTCGAACGCGGGCGGACCCGGCCACTGGGACGGTCTGGCAGCCGATCGCGACGGCAATCCAATCATCCAAGGCCCCGACGACCCGTTCCCAGGCTTCTACATCTCCCAGACCGCTTTGGTTGACTGGAGCAAGGGCCGCAACGACCCCATGCGTTACGTGGACGCCTCGAAGGTCCCTTACATCGTCCTTCCAGGCGTGCTCTCGCGCCGATTCGGCATCCGTCTCGGCGATTTCGCCGTTGTGATGAATGCGCGCCGGGGCATCGTAGCCGACGCCATCTTCGCCGACATCGGTACTCTCGGCGAGGGTTCAATAGCGCTGGCCAATGATTTGGGGATCTGGTCGGATGCGCGGGAGGGTGGCACGCGCGGCGGTGTCCTATACTTGATCTATGCCGGCTCCGGCGATCACCAGCCGCATTCCGCCGATGAGATCGAATCCGAAACAAACAAAATTTTTCAGCAATGGGGAGGAATGGAAAAGCTGGATACCTGCGCGGCGGGCTTACCCTCACCGCCTCACTTTCAAAGGGCCGAGAGAAACTTCCACTGAGCATCGGAAAGCGGAACCACGGACAAGCGTCCCTGCCTTACGAGCGGCGAATCGGCAAAGAGCTTGTTGGATTTGATCTCGGCCAGCGTGACCGGCTTTTTTAAGGCGGCGCCTGCTTTGATCGTCACGCGCGGATTTTTAGGATTTGCAGCATCGACTGCAATGACCGAAGCCCTGCCGACGGCGCTTTTCACGTCGCCGGTTTCGTAGATAACCAGCTTTTCGCCGGGCTTCATTTCGCGCAGATTTTTGAGCGCAACGGGATTCGAAACGCCGTCCCATACAGTTTCAGCGTCGCGTTTCAGGTCGGCGAATGAATATTCGGATGGCTCGGTCTTTAGCAGGTAGGCGGGCATGGCGCTGTCCTCCGTCGGTCGCGTCAGAGCCTGGCCATTCTACACCGGATTTTTGGCGGGCGCGGCCGGCCACTCGCCCGCCCGACAAGCGAGCGATCAAAGCGCTAGAATCAGGGCATGAACTCAAGAGCAACCGAACTTAAACGTAGGCCGGCCAAAGTAAAGATTTACGTCAGCACCGGCGAAGGCGTTGAAATCGATTGGGCGGACGGCCACGTGAGCCGCTACGATTTTCCGTTTTTGCGCGACAGCTGCCCCTGCGCGGTTTGCAACGACGAACGCGAGAAAAAGGAGCGGGAAAAATCGAAAGGGCTGCCCGCGCTGCCGATGTTCAAAGAACGCGTGAAGGCCCGCGGTGCCAAGCCCATCGGCAATTACGCGATTCAGATCGATTTTTCCGACAATCACGCAACCGGAATATACAGTTTCGAGTACCTTCGCTCGATCTGCCCCTGCGCCGACTGCGCAAAAGAAGCGCGCGCTTCGGGCAGTTGATTCCCTCCGCCCCGCACATCCATGTCCGCCGCTGCGGCATCAAGAGAGCGATGCCGCGCATCGCATTTTCTTTCGCGATGGGCGTAGAATAGCGCGTTCGCTTCCCTCGGAGACGATTGGAAATGGCCGAAGAACCGGAAAAGAACGTCGAGGATTCCAAAGAGAAAGGCCCGCTGTCCGCGATAATCCTCACGGTCCTGATCATCATCGTCGCTATTTACAGCACTTCTTACGGCCTCCAGACCCTGCAATGGATCAGCGCGCATCGCTGGGCCAGCCAAAACCCATGGCTCTACGACGTGCCTCAGCCAGTCTTAGCAGCCACGGCTCCGAACGCCGCCCTATCCCCCGAAAATACTGCCCCCGACCCGCGGCCTAAAGAGAAAAAGGAAAGCGCCGGTGAAAAGACCACCGATCTGACGGAGTATGGATATCAGATGACCGTTCCATGGGGCGGCACCATGAAAGAGAGCCCGTCCGCAGGCGGGGCGCAGTTCAAATTCGATTCGGGCCAGGTCGTCGTGTTCGGCGATCCGGACGCGCAATTGGATACGCTTCATATTTTGCGCGACACGCAAGGCCCGGAATATGCGGCCTACCAGCCGCTCTTTGCAAATGGCTCGATCGCGACCAACTACGATTTGTACGATGCCGTCTACAGCGCGTCGCCATCGCAGGTTTCGCCATTTTCCAATTATGCGAAGGCGCAGCGCGATCGGATTCTGCTGCTGCTGAAGCTGTCGTTTGGATTCGATCTTGCGAAGCCAATCTATTCATTCGATCTCGGAGCGAACAAGGGATTTCAGTTCGGGGATCCGACGCAAGGCCCTGTCGCGCTGAGGGTGTTCGACAATCACGAGAAACAATTCCGCTTCATCTTTACAGTGTTCACGGGCTCAGGAGCGCAGATCACGCAGGCAGACTTGAATCAGGCGATTCAATCGCTGCGGTCGGTGCTGGCGCCTGCCGCGAAATAGTCAGCGCTCACGCCGAAGCGCCAACGCGAACCGAGCCAAGCACTTTCTCGTAGTACTCTTCGTATTTCGGGATGATGTCGTTCGAACAGTAGCGCCGCCGCGCATTTTTTCGCGCCATTTCGCCCATCGCGCGGCCGCGGTCGGGCAACGTCAGAATGTCCAGCACAGCTTTCGCGGCCGCGTCCACGTCCCTCGGTTCCACCAAATAGCCATCCACTCCGTTGGTAACGACTTCCGGCACGCCGCCGACTTTAGTCGCAACGACCGGGACTTCGCAGGCCATCGCCTCGAGTGCCGCCAGGCCGAACGATTCCTCGTCGCTTAGGAGCAGCAGCACGTCAGCCACGCCAAGCTTTTCGTGGACGCGGTCCTGTTTACCAAGGAAAAGCACGTCCTTTGTCAGCCGTTTCTTCCGCGCGATGTACTCCGCGGCGCCGCGATCAGGACCGTCTCCGATCATGACCAGTTTCGCGGGCATCTTTTCGCGCACCAGCGCGAATGTTTCGATCGCATCGGTCACCCGCTTGACCGGGCGGAAATTCGAGAGATGCATCAGGATCGGTTCACCATTGGGAGCCCATTTCGCGCGCAGTTTTTCGCCATCGCGCTTGTACAGGTCGCAATTCACGAAGTTGGGGATCACTTCGATCGGACGCTTGATCTCGAATTCGCGGAGCGTACGATCGCGGAGATAATTCGAAATCGCGGTCACGCCGTCGCTTTGCTCGATGCTGAAGCGCGTGATGGGGAGATAACTGCGATCGTTGCCAACGAGCGTGATATCGGTGCCGTGCAGCGTCGTAACAAAGGGTAGCCGGTGCGGTTCAGCCATCAGGCGGGCAAGGAGTGCGCTGACCGAGTGCGGAATCGCGTAATGCACGTGGAGCAGATCGAGCTGAGCGCTTTCCGCTACTTCGACCATTTTGGTCGCCAGCGCAAGCGTGTAGGGAGGATGGTCGAAAAGCGGATAGTTCGTCACCTCTACTTCGTGAAAGGAAATGCGTTCCGAGGCGCCGGTGAGTCGAATTGGAACCGCGTAGCTGATGAAATGGATTTCGTGCCCGCGCGCTGCCAGCTCAATACCGAGTTCCGTCGCGACCACCCCCGAACCGCCGTACGTCGGATAACACGTGATGCCGATTTTCATAGTCTCCACAGGGAGGGGCTGGCTCAACCACGCAGAGCAGACGGCGCGCAAACACCCCTGGTCATCCCCGTGGGATTAGACGCACGCACGAGGAGGAACGGCGCAGAACATTACGGGAGTTGTCCGCAAAAGATGAACGAGAGATTACTGGCCGTTGTTATTGCCGCCGCGCGCGGATTCTTCGCCATCCTTGTAAAGATACTTGATGCAGTGCTTGTAGACCATCAGATTGGGGCTGCCGAAGCGCGTCAGCTTGATGCAATCGCGGTCGTACCATTCGACAATTCCCCGAAGGATTTCGCCGTCGTTCAGAACCACTGCGACCGGCGTGCGCGCCTGCATTTGCTTCACGTAGTAAAAATTTTCAGCGTGGGTCTGTTCGGGAGGGGCGGGCTTCTTGCGGGGAGGGGCAGCCTGGGGAGCCGGCTGAGGTCGAGGCGCGAGATTTTGCTCTTTCATTTCGGTAAGGTTCGGGCGAAACAATTTCCGGTTCACGATGAAGGCTCCTTCAGATGAATGCCTAATGCTACCAGTATTGACTGCCGCCAAAACAAACAGGTTTCAACTGAACGATATAAGAAAAACGAATTAACACTGTTTCAACGGACTCCAAGAGAAGTAACGAGCGCGTCGAGACCCAATTGGCGCCCTACATTGCGCCGCAGACCGCTTTCGAGAGAGTCCAGACCGTGCGTGGCCTTCAAGACCCACATCCAATCGACTTTCTTGCCGAGGAATTCCAGTTCCCGGAGCAAATCGGGATTCCGGGGGCAACTGCTCTTCCGTCCTTCGGAAACTTCCAGCAGGTCCGTAAAAAGACTATAGAGCAGGGCTACTATATTTTCAAACGATTCCTTCTCCTGCTTGGCGAGCTGTGCGGTAGCGGTGAAAATTTCCTGAAATTTTTCCGCCGCTACGCATTGCTCCAGCATGTGCAAGAGCATCCGTCGAAGCCGCTGCGATTCGGAAAGATCGACCGAGAGAGCTACTCCGGGGCTGCCGTCGGCGAGGCGCGCCGCCAGCTCGATGTCTGCCGGCTTCCCCTCCCTTCTCGCTTTCAGAAATTCCTCGATGGCCGTCGTGGGAACAGGCGCGAAATGAAATTGCAGGCAGCGCGACCGGATCGTCGGGAGCACGGAATCCGGCGATGGCGCCAGCAAAATCAGTGTCGCAGAGAGAGGTGGCTCCTCGAGGATCTTCAGAAACAGGTCCGCGTCGTTCCTGCGCATGGTTTGCGCGCCGTCGAGGATGAAAACGCGCCTTTTGCTCACCGGCTGAAAATAGGCGGCGCGTTGCACGGCTCGGAGCTGGCCGACGCGAATCATTGGGCGCGCCACCGGAGTCTTGAGGCGGACGGGATCCGGAACGATCAGCCAGACGTCTTCGTGTGTTTCCAGAATGAGAGGCGTGCGCTCGACGGTTGCGGCGTCAGCGCTTTCGCCGCGTTCCGCAAGCCCGGCTTCGATGAGCGGCGCGGGATCTCTCAGGCGGGCGATGCGCCGGCAGTTCTCGCATTCGCCGCAGAAATCGTCCTGCAGCCGCTCGCAATTTGCCGCTTCCGCAAACATGACGGCAAGCGTCGCCTTGCCGATTCCTGCAGCGCCCGTGAAAAGCATCGCGCTGGGAACGCGGCCTCGTCGAAACATGCCGCGGACGGCGTTGATAATGCGCTCGTTGCCGAGAAACTCGGAAAATCCCATGGCTTACCGCCCCACCGGTGATCGCAACGACATGCGACCTGCAATCACCGACATGATTTCGTCGTGAATCGACAAGGGAGTGCGCATCGAGCCCGCCGCGTCGATACAATCGAGTCTCATCCAATTTGGCTGCCGGGCGAGCTCGTCATACACCCCCGCAGCAGCCGCCAGGTGCATCGCGCTCGCCTCCTGCAAGTCGTGGCGCCGCTTGGTGTATTCGCGCGCGCTCTTTTCTCCGACCAGACGCTGCGCTTCGTCGACGGGAACGCGCAGGTAGATGACGAGGTCTTCCGCAGGCAGGCCGTAGATTTGATATTCCAGCTGACGCAACCATCCGAGAAATTCGCCGCGTCGTTCGGAGGGAACGCGCGCCCCTTGGTGCGCCAGATTGGAACCAACGTAGCGGTCGGCCAGCAATATTTTGCCCGAGTCGAGGACGGCCTTCATTTGGGATTTTGACTCAAAGCGATCCCCCGCGTAAAGAAGCGCCGAAAAATGCGGGTCCACGGCTTCCAGCGGGCCAAACTCCCCGTTCAGAAAGCGCGCCACGACTTTCCCGAAGAAGCCGGAATAATTAGGGAAGCTGACTTGCTCGCACGAGATGCCGCGCTCGCCAAGAGCGCGCGATAGCATTTCGAGCTGCGTGCGCTTGCCGGAACCGTCGATTCCCTCCAGCACGATGAATTTGCCGCGCGCGGGCATGTGAGTGCAGCGAGTTTAGCACGAGATTAAACGGCCTCGAATTACGCTCAATTCGAAGAAACCGCCGCGGCTTTGTCGTAGGGCTTGCGCGGCAAAGAGCACGGAAATCACAAACTCAATTGTCGCGGCAAACGTGCGGTGCTACACTTTTGCGACGCCGGCTGCATTTACGACCACGGACGAGGGTCAAGCCGCACAATTTGCGGTTTCGTGCGACTTTTGCTTGCCTCGAGCGAGACCGTGACTCGATGGGCCAGCCGCGGCGCGGTAGCGTGGTGCTTTGTGGGGTGGGTCCGACATTTGTAGCAGGCGCGCCGGTCGCCTTCGGGCACCGTTTATCGGCAATTCTTTGAAACATATTCGCGCCTCCGCGCGTTTAAGTACCTTAGGACGCTCACCGATACTCCATAGGGGATGAACAGATGATCGCAAGGAAACTGCAGGTGTGTGCGGCATTGCTGGCCATAGCCGCGATGACCGTCTCACCGCTATACGCGCAGGCCCCAGGCGGCGGCCAAACCATGCCGCCGGAGAGCAATCAAGGGCCGCAGCCAATTGCGCCGGTGCCGCCTCCTGCGGCGGTGACGAATACGACGACCGTTCCCCTATCTTTTTCGCCCGAGAGCTTTTCGATCGCGCCTGACTACTCGCATGGCCGCCGCTGGTTTCCGGATGTCGCAGCGCCTTACATACCGCGACACATTCTGCTGCCGCCGCTCACCAATTCGCCGCTGCTCACCCAGCTCATTCAGGACGGCAAGTTGAACCTGAGCCTCGAGAACGCGATTGCGCTCGCGCTTCAAAACAATCTCGATATCCAGGTACAGCGCTACACGCCATGGCTCGACGAGATGAACCTGCTCTATGCGAGGTCGGGCGCAAACGGCAGGGTCAACTTCGATCCAAACGTGACAATGAACCTCAACGAGGACGATGCGACCATCCCGGTCGCAAACCCGTTGATTTCCGGTGTCGGCGTCAGCAACACGACTTCCTCGCTCACCGAGCACGTAACGACCGGTAACTTCACTTACTCGCAGGGATTCGCCCCCGGCACGCTCGTCCAAATGAGCTTCAGCAATAGCCGCTCGAGTTCGACGACATCGGCCAACGTTTTCAATCCCAGCTTGCAGTCAACTCTGGCCTTTACGGTGACCCAGCCGCTGCTCAACGGTTTCGGCTTCCTCCCGAACGAGCGATACATCATCGAAGACAAAAACAACGTGAAAGTCGGCGAGTGGCAGTTCAAGCTGGCCGTGATCAACGACATTACGACGACCGAAGACGATTATTGGAATCTCGTCTACGCCCGCCAGGACGTCGTCGTCGAACAGCAGACCGTAGGCGTTGACCAGACCCTTTACGACAACAACAAAAAGGAACTTGCCATCGGAACGATGGCCCCACTCGACGTGCTGACGGCGCAATCACAACTCGCCTCAGACCAGTCCGCCCTGATAGCGGCGCAAACGCTGCAACTCAACGACCAGACCAAGCTGCTGACCGATATCACGAAAGATCCTTTGGCCGCTCCTCTACGGGGTGTAGAAGTTGTTCCGACAACTCCCATTCCATTGACCGACACTGTAGGTAATCCGACGATCGACGACCTCGTGAACCGTGCATGGCAGGACCGGCCCGAGATGCAGGAGATCGCGCTCGCCCTCAAAAATGACCGGATCGAAGCGAAAGTTACCGCCAATGCCCTGCTGCCATCGCTGAATCTCGTCGGCCAATACTCAACCACTGGCCTGGGCGGTATCGGCAAGGAGACAACGGTCACCGAGGGTTCACTCGGCCCTAATATCGCTGAGCCGATTTTCCTCAACGGCTCTGAGGTACCGGGAGAATATGTCGGCTCCATACCGACCACCACAACGACTACTCCGGTTCCAGGCGGAATTACAGATTCCTGGGATGACCTGATTCACTCGAAATTCCCAACCCTTCAGGTCGGCCTCCAACTGAATCTGCCGATCCGCAACCGCGCAGCTCAGGCAAACAACGGCATCGCCCAGTTGAATCAGCGTCAAGAGCAGATGACATTCCAGGAAGAGAAGAATACGATTTTTTACGCGGTGAGAACCGCTCTGACAAACGTGACCCAGGACCGCGCCGCAGTCCAGGCGGCATCCACGGCCGCCGACTTGGCCAGACAGACGTTCGAAGATGAGCAGAAGAAATTCCAGCTCGGCTCGTCGGACGCGTATACCGTCGCCTTGATGTCGCGCGATTATACCAACGCGGAAACCGTTGAACTGCAAGACGAGGTCAACCTTGCTGAGGCCGTAGTCGCGCTCAATCAGGCGATGGGACACACTCTCGAGGCGCACAGCATCACGATTACGGGCGTGAGCTCGACCAATGTCACTCCAATTCCGAACATTCCGGGTACGCCGCTTCCAAGCGCCACGCCGACACCGAACCAGTAAGGTCGGCTCTAAACTGACAAAATCCGGGGCGGCAGGAAATCTGTCGCCCCATTTTCTTGCGGCATGATTTGCCTTCCCCTAAAATCGAGCTTGCCGGCGAAGCGTCAGAACCCGATGCCGCGCACAAAGCCTCTCGATACATGGCCGAAAAGAAAATACGCGTCCTGATTGCCAAGCCCGGGCTTGATGGCCATGACCGCGGCGCGAAAGTGATCGCGCGCGCCTTGCGCGATGCCGGCATGGAAGTGATCTACACCGGGTTGCGCCAAACGCCGGAAATGATCGTCGCCGCTGCGGAACAGGAAGACGTCGACGTAATTGGGCTTTCGATTCTTTCGGGCGCGCATAATACTCTCTGCGCGCGCTTGATGGATCTGCTCCGCGCCAAAAAGATGACGGACGTAACCGTGATCGTGGGTGGCATCATTCCCGAAGCGGATATTCCTGACCTGAAGAGAGCCGGCATCGCGGAGATCTTTTTACCGGGAACGCCGACGCAAGCAATCGCGGATTTCATTCGCTCGCGAGTTCAATCCGCCGCAAATACCTGACCTCCGGAGAAATGATTGGATAGCGTGACGATTGTCGAGTGCCCGCGAGACGCGTGGCAAGGCCTGGAAAAAATAATCCCTACGGACGAGAAAGTCGCTTACCTCGAACAGCTTGTGTCCCTCGGATTCCGTCACCTTGACGCGGTAAGCTTCGTCTCGCCCAAGAACGTGCCGCAGATGGCGGACAGCGAAGCTGTGATGGAGCGCCTGCGTCTGGCCGCGTTGCCCTCTGGTGAAACACCGGAAATCATCGGAATTGTGGTGAATGAAAAAGGCCTTGAGCGCGCGCTCGCCGCCGGAGTCACCACGATCGGCTATCCCTATTCCATATCGGCATACTTTCGCCGGGCGAACGCGAACATGTCGCGCGGCCAATCGCGCGATCTGGTTGGCCTGCTGCAGCGCGAAACGAAAAAAGCTGAACGAAAGCTCGTCGTTTACGTGTCCATGGCGTTCGGTAACCCTTATGACGAGCCTTGGGGCCCGGAAATCGTCGAGGACACTCTCGTTTGGCTGAAAGACATCGGCGTGCGCACCGTTTCGCTGGCGGACACGGTGGGAACTGCCTCTGCTCACCAGGTCGCCGCGCTCTATCTCGCTGTCAAGGATTGCGTCGCCGGTGTCGAAATCGGCGTGCATCTTCATAGCCGCGCGGAAGACGCCGCCGCCAAAGTGCTCGCTGCTTATGACGCGGGCTGCCGCCGGTTTGACGGCGCGCTCACGGGACTCGGCGGGTGCCCTTTCGCCGGCGATCATCTGGTGGGAAATCTTCCCACAGAGATCGTGCTCACCACACTCGCCGCAAAGGGAATTGATACGGGAATCGATAGGCAAGGCTTGGCGCAGGCGTGCACGATCACCGCTCAGTTGCGCGATAAATATGCACCGCAGCCGGAACCGGCAAAACTAAATTAGTGACGAAACGATGGGCTATCCCACACTAACATTTCAAACCGATGGCCAACTCGCCACCATCGCATTGACGCGGCCCGAAAAGCGCAATGCCATTTCGGCGCAGATGGTCCTGGATCTAATGGCGGCTCTCGATCAGGCCGAGACATCTTCGGCGCGCGTCGTCATACTCACAGGCTCAGGCAAAGCCTTTTGCGCCGGCATGGACTTGGAAGAGTTGCAGGCGCTCGCGACGCATTCTCTTGCAAAGCATCTCGAGGACGCGCGGCGTATCGCAAGAATGTTCTACCGGCTTTACAGTTTCCCCAAGCCGGTCATCGCCGCAGTGAACGGTGCAGCCATTGCCGGCGGTTGCGGCCTCGCAACGCTCGCCGACATAACTCTTTGCGTTCCGGAAGCCAAGTTCGGATATACGGAGGTCCGCATCGGCTTCCTGCCCGCGCTTGTCGCCGTGTTTCTGCGGCGGCAGGTCGGCGAAAAGCACGCGCGCGAATTGCTGCTCACCGGAAAAATTATCGACGCGAGCGAAGCCTTCCGGCTCGGTCTCGTCAACGAAGTCGTCAGCTCTGGGGACCTCATGGACCGGGCCCGTGAAGTGGCCGATTCGATTCTCGAGGGCAGCCCGACAAGTGTCTTGCGAACAAAAAAGATGTTCCACCTGCACGATGAGAAGGTGGTGCGCGGAGAGTTGGAGCTGGCCATTGAGGCCAACGCGGAAATCCGCCTGACCGAGGATTTTCGCGAGGGCGTCGCATCTTTTCTCGAAAAGCGCCCGCCGCGCTGGCGCAATGGCGATTAGCAGATTCTGATTCACAAGTCCGGGACGAAATACTCGAATATGGACCATTTCATTGAAACCACCGTGCGCGTCCGCTACGCGGAAACGGATCAAATGGGCGTTGTCTACCACGGAAACCATTTCGCTTGGTTCGAAGTCGGCCGCGTCGAATGGTGCCGTCAGCACGGCTTCGAATATAAGCGCATGGAAATCGAAGACGACAGCTTCATCGTTGTCGCCGAGGCGCGCTGCCGTTACAAGCGGCCGGCTCGCTTTGACGATCTGCTCACGGTGCGCACTCGCGTCACTGAGTCGAAGCGCCGCATGGTGAAATTCGGCTACGAGATCGTCGATCAGGCGACCGGCGAACTAATTGCAACCGGCGAAACGGTTCACGTCATCTGCGACCGTCAGGGCCGGCCGAAATCGCTGCCGGAAAAATACCGCAGATATTTCTCATTGGATGGTGCGGGGGCGCACCATCCCGGCCACGAAAAGCCGTAGCCTATTTCGAGAGCTTGCTGATCCTGCCCTCGATCTTCTTTGCATCGGGTGCGTGCGGGTAGACCCGCAGGTATTGCCGGTAATATTTTACCGCGTCTTGCTTGTCGCCCTTTTTCTCATAAATCTCGCCGAGCAAGAGCCGCGGCTTGGCGTAATTTGGATCCAGTTGTATCGCTTCCTCCAGGCGCGGAATGGATGCGTCCGGATCACCCTTTCTCATATAGAACGTCGCAACTTCCACATCCTTTTCCGCCGGAAGCGGGTTGAATGGCGGCGGCTCTGCATTGGACGAGGAGGGCGACGAGCCGGCGGAGGGTTGCCCAGCCGGCGAAGCCGGGGAAGACTGCTGATCGGCCAATAGCGCCACGGGTGCGAAGGCCACTGCGCAAAATATCAATGCAGCGATTGTGCGTTTGCATGGCATTGCGTCGCTCGTTCCCTTGAGATTCGGTTTGCTATCATGGAGTTGTACCTTTACCAAAGCGCGCTCGCCGCACCGCGCGCATCAAATATTGTAACCCTCTTCGATGGAACCTCGCGAAAAAGCCGCACAACTTCCGCTGCGTCCGGGTGTGTACCTTTTCAAAGACGCGGCAGGGACCATCCTTTACGTCGGCAAGGCGCTCTCGCTCCGCAACCGCGTTAGATCTTATTTTCTCGAAAATCGCTGGGCTGACGCAAAAACGGGCTCGCTCGTGCGCGAAATCGCCGACCTCGATTACATCGTCGTCGATAACGAGGCGGAAGCCCTCGCACTCGAAAACAACCTCATCAAGCAGCACAAACCTAAATTCAACGTCCTCCTGCGCGACGACAAAACTTATCCCTACATCCAATTCACAGCTTACGAAAAGTATCCACGTGTTTATGTCACGCGCCGGCTTAAAAAAGACGGCTCGGCCTATTTCGGACCTTATTTCCCGGCCAGCCTCGCCTATCGCCTGGTTCACCTGATCCACAAGAATTTTCTGATTCCGTCGTGCAACGTGGATTTGACGCGCCACCATCCGCGCCCATGCCTGCAGTATTACATTCACCGCTGCTTCGGCCCCTGCGTCGAGGGCCTGGTCACCGATGAACGTTATGCCGAGGCGGCGCGCGACGTGCGGCTCTTTCTGGAGGGCCGTCGCAGCGATCTCATCAAAAGCCTCGAAGCGCGAATGGAGCGCGCATCCGAAGAACAGCGCTACGAGGAGGCCGCCGGCTATCGTGACCTGCTTCGCACACTCGAAGAAATCAGCGAACGCCAGAAAATCGCCGCTGCATCCGGTGACGATACAGACGTGCTCGCATGGTACGCCGAGCCGCCGCAGATCGCAGCCAATCTCTTTCACCTGCGCGGCGGCCGCGTGGTCGATCGCCGCGATTTCTATTGGGAAGATCTGGACGAATTCGATCCTGCCGAATTTTTGCCCTCGCTCATCAAGCAGCTTTATCTCGATGCGGCTTACGTTCCCCGAAACATTCACGTGCCCATGGATTTCGATGAGCGCGAACTCCTGGAAAAAGTGCTCAGCGAAAAGGCCGGCCACCGCGTGGAGATTTGCCACCCTCAGCGCGGCAAAAAACACGCATTCCTCGAGCTCGTCGAAGAGAACGCCAGGCACTCGTTCATGCAGCGGTTCCGCGTCCTGAAGCCCAACGCCAAGGCCGTCGCCGAAGCCCTCGAGTCAACGCTCGGCCTTGCCGAAACGCCGAAGCGCATCGAGAGCTTCGATATTTCCCACATTCAGGGTTCGGACACGGTCGCCTCCATGGTCGTTTGGGAAAACGGCAAGATGAAGAAATCCGATTACCGCAAGTTCATCATTCGCGGCGAAGCAATGCCGCAAGGCAGAGAAAAAGATTCCGGACTCCTGCGCGATGATTTCGCCAGCATGCGCGAAGCCGTCGAGCGCAGGTATAGGCGCTTGCAGGAGGAGAACAAGCCCTTGCCGAGCTTGATCCTCATCGATGGCGGGCTCGGCCAATTGCATGCCGCCGCCGCGGCGCTGGAAAAGCTGGAAATCATCAATCAGCCGCTCGCCAGCATCGCCAAGAAAGAAGAAATTATCTACGTCCTCGGCCGTGAAGACGATCCCATCGTCCTCGAAAATCATTCTCCCGTTCTGCACCTCGTGCAGCAGATTCGCGACGAAACGCATCGCTTTGCCGTCACTTTTCACAGGCTCCGTCGCACCAAGTCTCGCGTTCGCACTTCCCTCACCGAAATCCCCGGCGTCGGTGAGCGCACAGCCCGGAAGCTACTGAAACGCTTCGGCAGCGTGGCGCAGCTGCGCAAGCTCTCGGTCGACGAAATCGCTGCCGAAGTGCCGCGTGCTCGCGCCGAACAGGTCTTCCAGGCGCTGCGCAACGAAAAAGCCGCAGCCACAAACTAGCCGGCCGCTTCCCCGCAAGACGACGTCCGTCTCTCGCAAAAGCTGGACAGAAAAAGGGGTTTATGCCAGAATCCCGCCGCTGATGGGGTCTTGCACGCGCGTGGCGCTTTTGGGTCCTTTCCAAGGAGGGCTGCCTCTCACGCTCTGCGCGCCCGTGCAGGCGCCTGAATCGGGAGATCATTCAAGAGGAGTAGAACCGTTGGCTCGAGAACAGGGTGTGGTCAAGTGGTTTAATGCTTCAAAGGGGTTTGGGTTCATTCAGCGTCAGTCTGGGGAGGATGTCTTCGTTCACTTCTCCGCCATCCAGATGGACGGCTACAAGTCGTTGAACGAGGGCCAGCTTGTCGAGTTCGAGGTCAAGCAAGGACCAAAGGGCTTTCAGGCTGAAAACGTAACGAAGGTTTAGCTTCTCTTCGTTTCTGCCGAGGACTCGTTCCGGGCGTGCGGAGCGGGATGAAACTGCGGCCCCCGCCGCGGTTATCGCGCCAAGGCCTTTTCCATTGCATGGACGGGCGTGCGTGGAGGTCTGCGAAGGCGAGCCCGCCGACGCGGCCTTGTGGTACGATGTCTTTATATCCTTTCCATTTTGAGGTGGTGCGTTGGCTCATATTTCCAGGAAGGAACTAAAGACTGACGAAGTGCGCGAGACTTTCGCGCACGGCGCGCAGGCCATACTTTCTCACCAGCAGCTCACCACGTATTTGCTGGCGGCCGTATTGGTTGTCGCTCTCGGTATTTTCGGCTGGCGCTGGTATTCGCAGCGCCAGGACGCCCAATCCAGTACCGCGTTCAGCGCGGCAATGGATGTCTTCCAGGCGCCGGTTGCCACCGCCGGTCAGCCTCCGGCCGCGCCCGGCGCGCTCAGCTTCTCGGACGACAAAACGAAGTACACGCAAGCGGCCGCGAAATTCGCCGCCGTCGCCTCGGAATTCCCGCATGCTGACAACGGCACCCTGGCGAAATATTTCGAAGCCGTCTCCGACGAACACATCGATAAAAACGACGAGGCCAAGCGGCTTCTCAGTGAAGTTGCCGGCAACAGCAATGCGAACTATGCCGCCATGGCTCGCTACGAACTCGCCCAAGTCGACGACCGCACCGGCCAGGGCGATGCCGCCGCCAAGCTTTATCAGGAATTGATCGATAAACCGGCTATCCTCGTCCCTAAGCCTGTGGCGATGCTCGCCCTCGCCGAGCACTATGAAAAGAGCGATCCGACGCAGGCCGCCAAGCTCCTCGGCCAGATCAAAGCGGATTACCCGGATACCCCAATCGCCGATCAAGCCGATCAGGACCTTTCCATGCTGCCCGCCGGGAACTCCTGACCGGTCCGATGGCGCAAAGCGCGTCGGCGCCTTACGCAATGGACGTGCGGCGCTCCCGCGGCAGGCGCTTCCCCGAGGCGCCGCATCCCTACCGCAACGACTATGCCCGCGACCGCGACCGAATCATCCATACGCGCGCGTTCAGGCGCCTCGAAGCAAAAACGCAGGTCTTCACCTCTCGCTTTTCTGATCACTTCCGCAATCGCCTCACGCACACTCTCGAAGTCGCGCAAGTCGCCCGCACCGTCGCCAACGCCTTGCGCCTCAATTCCGACCTCGCCGAGGCCCTCGCTCTCGTTCACGACATCGGCCATCCGCCCTTTGGCCACGCTGGCGAACGCAAGCTCGACTCCCGCATGCGCGAGTATGGCGAGCGCTTCAACCACAACCTGCACGCCTTGCGCATCGTCGAAAAATTCGAGCAGCGCTATCTCGACTTTCCTGGGCTCAACCTCACCTTCGAGGTTCGCGAAGGCATCGTGAAGCACTCGCGCGACTATTCCGCCGCCGAGTTCCCCGATCTCGCGGAATATCTTCTCGATCAACGCCCGCCGCTGGAAGCTCAGCTCATCGACTGGGTCGACGAAATCGCCTATAACACGGCCGACCTCGACGACGCGTTCGAAGCTCGCCTTCTTGACCTGCAGGCCCTCCGCAGTGAAGTTCCAATGTTTGCGGCCGCCTGGGATGATGTTTCTCGCACGCATCCCCAAGGGCCTGCCAAGCTGAAATTCAACGAGGCGCTGAAGCGCGTCTTTAACGGGCTCACCACGGATCTGATCGAAAACACGCAGTCCAAAATCGACGCCATCGGCGTGCGAACCGTCGAAGACGTCCGCAACCAGCCAAGTCGCCTCGCCGCTTTCTCATCGCAGGCCGCTCAACAAAATGCCGCCCTAAAGCGCTTCCTGGCCGCCCGAATCTACTCGCATGAAGCCATCGTCGATGACCGCGAGCGCTCTGTCCAGGCCCTCGATGAGCTGTTCCAATTCTTCCTGGACCACCCGGACCGCATGCCCGCCCTTTACTCCCAGCAAACCGAAACCACCCTCCCCGCCAGGGTGGTTTGCGACTATATCGCCGGCATGACCGACCATTTCCTCTTGCGCCAGTGGCGCGAATTGCTGCCTGCCCGCGCCGGCGAGGCGAACCCGGCGATTACCTCATAGTGTCAGCGCGCGAACGCGAATACCCGGTTTCCTTGACATGTTGCGCGCCAGACATATAATCGAATTTCGGGCAATCTAGCCTGAAATTAACCATGTTTCTTGACGTCAACGAACTCGCGGTAAGAAAAGCGCGCATCCGCAAGACCTACGCTCCCGGCACGCTCGATTTCCATTCGGCTGAGTTCCGGCAGCTCGATCCTCTGGAAGTCCGTGCAACGGCTGAACTTGTGGACGGCCAGATCCGCATCTACGGCAACCTGCACACTCGCGTCGAGCTCGTCTGCGCACGCTGCCTTGACACTGTCGTCGAGGAAATCAGCCGCGACTTCGACCTCTACTATCGCCCCATGACGGCCATCGCCGTCGAAGACGAAGTTCAGCTCAATCTTGACGACACCGAGATCGCCTTCTTCGAAGGCGACGGCCTTTTCCTGGCGGACATTCTCGCCGAACAGGTGAATCTCTCCTTGCCGATGAAGGTCATCTGCCGCAGCGATTGCCGCGGCCTTTGCCCCCATTGCGGCTCGAATCTCAACAACGAAGAGTGCCGCTGCGAGAAGAATGCTTCTGATCCCCGGCTTGCCCCGCTCGCCAGGCTCAAGCAGGACTGGTTCAAAAAGCAATAAGACGTTACACTAACCCTTGCCCCTTCCATTAAATCGGGCAATGATCGGCCGCTGAAGTGCGGCCCTTTTAAGAGGAGATCGAATGCCTAATCCAAAGCGACGCCATTCGAAGCGACGCACGTCGAACCGCCGCGCACACGATCATCTGCACCCGCTCTCGCTTGCCGAATGCCCGAATTGCCACGAGCGGAAGCTGCCCCACCGCGCGTGTCCAAAGTGTGGCTACTATAAAGGCCGCGAAGTGATTGACACGACGGCAAAGACAGCCTAACTTCTCCCTCGTCTCACCATCCGTTACCGGTGTCCATCATGATTACCGTAGCTCTTGATGCCATGGGAGGCGATCATGCGCCTCGGGCTGAGGTCGAAGGAGCGGTCCTCGCCGCGCGCGAGTATCCCGACGTCCGCGTAATCCTCGTCGGCATCGAGGATAAGGTTCGCCTGGAGCTAGACCGCCTGCGCCACAGGGATCTTCCGATCGAGATCGTCCCGGCCACCGACGTGGTCACGATGACGGATTCGCCGTCCCACGCTTTCCGCCGCAAGAAGGATAGCTCGCTCCACGTCGCGGCTCGCCTTGTTCGCGACGGCAGGGCAGATGCCCTCGTCAGCGCCGGCAACACGGGTGCCGTAATGACGGTTGCTCGCTTCGTGCTCGGCACGCTGCCTTCGGTCGATCGCCCTGCGCTTGCGTGGGCGTTCCCGAATATCAAAGAGCGCGTTTCCGTCATGCTCGATGTCGGCGCCAATGTCGATTCCAAGCCGCTCCACATCGAGCAGTTCGCCGTCATGGGTGAAGTTTACTATCGAGCTCTTTGGGGCGTGAAACGGCCGCGCGTCGCCCTGCTTTCGATTGGTGAAGAGGATGTGAAGGGCAACGATCTTACGCGCGAAGCCGCTGCCCTGCTCAAGCAGTCGCCGCTGAATTTCGTGGGCAACGTGGAAGGCCGCGACGTTTTCCGCGGCAACGTCGATGTCATCGTCTGTGACGGCTTCATCGGCAATATCGCGCTCAAGCTGAGCGAAGGACTGGTAGAACACATCGGCGGCATGTTGAAAAAGGCGATCAAGAGCAGCATCGCCTCGCAGATCGGTTACGCGCTTTCCAGGAAGGCTTTCGACGCCTTCCGCAAGCGCACCGATTATTCCGAGTATGGCGGCGCCCCGCTGCTCGGCGTCCGCGGCATCACGATCATCGGCCACGGCCGCTCGAATCCCAACGCTGTCAAGAACGCGATTCGCGTCGCCAACGAACTCTGCCGCCTGCGGGTCAACGAAAAAATCGAACAGGAGCTTTCCGCCGCCACCGTCGTTGCGCGCGGTTGAGAGCGGCCGACACCGGAACGCCCTATGGACAAAACCGCG
>DATJOL010000080.1:0-2579 GCA_035507075.1 Candidatus Aquilonibacter sp.
ACGTCGAGGTTTTTCAGGTTGTGGACGCGGGCGCCGCGCACACGAATGGCGTCCGCGTCGGCCAAAACCGGCGCCGGGGAGCGCGAATCGGGGGTGGCCCTCTCAGGCAGCTTCTTCGGCATGTGCGTAAACAGAAAATTATACTCGCATGACGCAAAGCGGGCAAATGGGCGGATTTGGGCAGGGATTGCGAGCCGGGGGAGGCCACACACAGGGCGCGGCGAATAGACTTCGAAGGATTTCCTCTTTGGAATCCAGCAGGAGAAATTAGTACTAAAGTACCGGCGAGCCCCGGATTCTCTAACGATAGAATTATTGACGAAGTCGGTAGGGGGCGCTGCCATGAAGATCATCGCGACGTCGTCGGTCGTTTGTCTCGTGCTTGCAGGGGCAATCGGGCTGAAGGCTCTGCAAGATTCCGCAAAACCCAAGCAGCCATTGCGCGAAGCGCAGCTTCTGGCGCTGGTGGCGGGCAATGCGCTGCCGGAGAACGTAGTGCATTTCGTGTCCGTTAGAGGGCTGGACTTTCATCCGGGCCAGACGTATCGAGCGCAATTGAAAACGGCGGGCGCGACGCCGGCCGTGCTGGCGGCCCTGGATTCGGCGAAGGTCATTCCAGCAAACGCTCCGGAGCACGACGCGAGTCCGGAACTTCTGAATCATATCGTTACCGCGGCGACATTGATGAACGCAAAGAAGTATACCGAAGCGGCGGCTGAGCTGGATGCGGCCCTGAAAGGGAGCTTCGACAAGTCCGACGCGGGATTCGTGATGGGAGAACTTCTGAAAAGAGAGGAAGATTGGGAGGATGCCGCGGAGGTATACGAAGCGATTCTCGACTCCGACGCGAACTATCCGGAAGCTCACACGAAATACAGCTACGTTCTTCACCATACGGGAGATTTCGACGAATCGCTTGTGCAGGCAAAGGCCGCGATTGCGGAGTATCCCGACGACGCCGAAGCGCACAGAAATGCGGGCATCGCGCTCGATGATTTGGGCAAAGGCGACGCTGGGGTCGCCGAACTCCACGAAGCGCTGCGGATCAAGCCGGATTATGGGATCGCCTGGTACGACATTGGGGTGAGCTACACGGAGCGCGGCGACCACAACGACGCGGCGCCCGCCTATCGCAAGGCGATCGCACTGGATCCAGCCAATGTAAAGGCTCACATCAACCTTGGATTGGCGCTGGAGGATGGGGGCGATATCGCCGGGGCCATTCAGGAAGAGCGGGCGGCCAAGGAACTCGATCCTCAAAACGTAATGGCGAGAATGGACCTGGCAAACGCCCTGATCATGGCGCAGTCGTTCAATGAAGCGGTGAATGAATATCGCGAGCTGGAAGTGTTCGCCCCGGATTCGGCGATGTGCCACCGGTGTTTTGCCAACGCGCTGTTCGATTCCTATCAATTCGACGAAGCCGGAAAGGAATACCAGAAAGCGATAGCAATGGACCCCACGGATTCGGACGCTTACGCGGGGCTGGGAAGCATTGAAGAGGAGAAGAAGGAGTACGACGCCGCGCTTCGCGATTATGAACATGGAGCGGAGATTGACCCGACCGCTCTCAACGCACGCGTGGGAGCGGGCCGAGTTCTGCTGACCCAGAAAAAATATCAGGATGCGTGCGAGATGCTGAAGGAGGCGGTGGAAGTGCGCCCAGCAAATCCAAAGGCGCATGAGCTCTACGGACAGGCCCTTGAGGGAGCGGGAAACCTGCCAGCCGCCATCGAGGAATTGAAACAGTCAGTTGCCCTGCAGCGAAATCAGCCGGGCGTGGTGGATGAGATTGCCGCGGATTACGAAAAGAGCGGCGATTGGGTGAATGCGTTCGATATGTACCGGCGCGCGGTGACCGAGCAAACGAGCGTGGAAACCAATAGCTTGATTGGTGGGACCAGCTATCGTGGGTTGGCGACCAGCCCCTCCGAAGCGTACGAAGCCGCCAAAGTCAGGTACACGCAGCACCTGGCGGAGCTGCGGACAGCGGGAAAGGCGGCGGAGGCGGCTGATCTCGACAAGCGCGTCCAAGCGAGCATGGCCAGCACGGGAATCTCCGACCAGTTGGATGCGGCGATGGCGCGCGGCATGGACGCCGCAAAAGCGGGACGGGAGGACGAGGCCCAGAAGGATTACAAAGAGGCGGCGGAAATCGGCGAGAAATTACAGCCGCCCGACATGCGAGTGATGATGTCCCTGTGGCACCTCGGAAACATCTATATGTCGCAACGTGATTTTCTGGACTCGCAATCGGCGTTTGAAAAGGAATTACAAGTCGGGACCGATCTCTATGGTAAAGACTCGCCGAATTTGACGATCCCCTTGCAGGCATTGGCCGCCAACGCGCTGATGCAAAAGGATTACGTCACGGCCGATAAGTTTTACGATCGGGCCATCGAAGTCAACGAGAAGACTTACGGAGAGGGGAGCCATCAAGTGGCGACCGCATTGGTGTACGCCACAAGCCCCTACGTGGTGCAAAAGCAGTACGACAAGGCGGAGCCGTACATGCTGCACGCCGTGCGGATCGACGAAGCGCTTTACGGCAAAGACAGCCTAAACCTGCTGATGAGCCT
>DATJOL010000081.1:0-21844 GCA_035507075.1 Candidatus Aquilonibacter sp.
GGCGCGGCATGTGTGAATCCGCCTCCGCCGCCGCGGCCCCCGCGTCCGGCCTGAGCGCCGCCGGGTGCGCCACCCGGTCCACCCTGACCAGGCTGCGCTCCCTGCCCCGCCTGCTGCGAAGAAGCGCGCGGGGTATACACCAGGAAAGCCAACGCCGCAACCACCACCACCGCGATGGCCATGCAGGTATACCTGCCGGCCCCGATCTTGCGGACTTTCATTTTCCCCCTCCCATGATTTCCGAACCTTTGGAATCCATCCCCCGATTAGATGTCGCAGCCGCGGGAAACCGGCCCCGATCAAGTTCCAGGGCTCTTATCGCGGTATGGCGCGCGCCGAGATTCGCGTCCTGCCATGCTGAACGACGGCGATTGTACACTCGAAATCGCATAACGCCAGTGTTTTTAGAAAAAGTTTCAAAGGAGAAACGCGCGCCTGCGGAGAAGGATGGAGGGAAAGAGAAAAAGCGCCTTCGCGGCGGGAAACGCTACTTACTCGTGGACATTGCTACTTTGATTTCGTATAAGGTGAGCAAGCCCCCCATGGGCCAACGCTGGAAGGAGGACCAGATGGCAAAGAAATCGGCAAAGTCGAAGAAGGCGGCCAAGCCTGCAACGATGAAGGCGCCGAAGTAGGTTTTGAGCGGCGGCTTCCCGCAGGTTATGCGTCGGAAAAGAAGGGATGTCTAGAGGGCTGCGACACGGAATGCCGCAGCCCTTTTCTTTCGGAGGAGATCGATGGCGAAGAAACCCACGGTGGATGATGCGAGACTGATCCTGGAGCTCTACGATTTGCGGCGTGAGGCAGAAATGCGCAAGGCCAGGCAGTGGTGGCTGGCTACCTTCTGGCCGGCGGGAGCGGATGACTTCCTCAAAGTGCAAGCCGCGGCAGGAACGCCGGAGAACAACTGGTATCGCCAGGCTTCGAGCTATTGGAATATGGCGGCCCATATGGTGCTCAAAGGCGCTATAAACGAGGCCCTCTTCTTTGACACCTCGTTTTGCGGCGAGATGTATTTCATGTTCGCGAAGGTCAAGCCCTTCCTGAAGGAACTGCGCGAAAAGACGCAGAATCCCGCAATGTTTGGAAACATCGAGAAGGCAATCATGGGCTCAAGCGTCGGGAAGCAACAGTTCGCCGCAATCGAGAAGCGAGTGGCGGCCATGCGCGCACAGAGAACGTCCTGAACACCCGAAGACATCCCCCGCTTTATCTGAGAGGGGCCAGACTCTAGTTTTTGGCGGGCGCGGTGTCCTTAAGCACGAGAACGAGAACGCGGCCGTCGGAGTGGAATTCGCCGCCGGTGGCCGTTTTGGCGCTGGTCAGAGCGTCCGGCGGCGTCACATGGTCCCGCTGGCTTACGAGGCCTGTCTCGGACAGCGTGTCATTCACGTACTCACGCTCTCCGTCGATGGCAGAGTCGATTTTGTGCGTGAGGCCATTATTGCGCTGGTCGCGCTCGAAACCTATGTCATGGGTGGCGGCGATGCACCAGATGGGACGCCCGTCGACTTCATATGGCGACTTCCAGGCGCGCAGGTGATTACGCGACTCGACAACCTTTACAGGCTCGGCGTGCGCGAATCCGTAGTCTTGGGCGCGGCCGAAGAGAAACAGGGTACTCATCGGCATGGTTAGATATGCATCCTTCTGGAAGGTAGCCAAAGCGCCGGCAAGGATCGTATCGCTGACAGAGCGGTCGACCTGAACCCACCCGGAGGTTTTGAAAACGGCGGTGAGTTGATCTTGAGTGCCGATAATCAGGACATTGACCATGTCGCCCGGGTTGCCGGCCGGATCGGACACCCGGCGGGGAATCTTGGCCAGCAGATCAGTGGTGACGCCCGGAAGGGCGACGTCGGGCAGGAATGGCGCGCCAGGCACGCCTAATCCTGCGTGAAGAACTGCGATGGTAACGTGGAAGGAACCGGTCGCGCCGGCAGCTTCACGAGTGCCCTGGTTAATCCCAAGGAAGAGGCGACCAGGAACGGGAATGTCAGTTTTTTGGTTTGAGCCGATGGCAAAAGGCTGGCCTCCACTGTCTGCGGCGCCGATCCGGCCGATAAGGGCGCCATGGCCGGAATCGGCAACAGGATATTCGTGGATCAGGTCGCGCCAACTCCGGGGGAGACCGTCCGGGTTGAAAGTCTGATCCTTGGCGTTGTTGTCGGCCGGTGGATAGGTCGCTGAGCCAGTTGAGCTAAATTGAATTTGCTCTCCAGCTAGAACGTCTATCTTGGTGTCCAACCAGAGCGTACCTGCCGGAACGTCGACCTGATAGGACTCTGAGCCCGATGCGCCCGCAGAAGCCCGGCCGTCTGCGGCATTGGATGGAGTGGGAGCGCTGGCGCCAGACTGTCCCGCACAAACAGTTGCGAAGGGGCCGCCAGCCAAAACCGCGAATGCCAAGAAGGTGCGCCGTCTCACGCTACGTCCCCCAGAAGCATATGGATTCCGTGCGAATTTGACAGTCTTAGTGGATGCGAGTCGCACAAAGAATGGTTGTGGACCCTTACATTGACGATGTTTGATGCTACTGTCACAATGAAGTTTTGAGCGCATTGGGGCGAAAATATTGACCAGACGTGGGTTAGTTCGGACGGTGCTCGCCTGCGCGCTCTGCGCCGGTATCGGGGGTTGCGGTGTACGTCAGACCCGCATGGCAAGGGTACCGGCATCCGTTCCATTGCAAACAGCTACCGAGTCAGACCTGGTGGCAAAATATGACGAACTCGCTGACAGCATCTCGTCGATCAACGCTGGCGTGACGATGCAGTGGACCTCGAGTTCGAATAATACCGGAATTATCAAGCAGTATCCGCGCGTCAGCGGCTTTATCCTCGCGCAAAAGCCCAATCTCCTGAGGGTGATTGGACAGGCCCCGGTGATCGGCACGAATATTTTCGACATGGTAAGCGATGGAAAGATTTTTTCGATCTACATACCTTCGAAAAACGAGTTTTTGACCGGACCCGCGAACCTGGAGCACCCCTCGGAACAGACCGTGCAGAACCTGCGGCCCCACCAATTGATGCAGGCGATTTTTTGGGAGCCGATTTCCGCGTCGGACATTGTTCTGCTGGAACAAGCGACAGATACAGAAAGCAACAACAGTGATTATATCTTGACGGTTGTGGCGAAGGGGGCAGGAGCCGGAACGAACTGGGCGATCGCACGTAAGATATGGTTCGAGCGGGTGGGCCTGACCATGGCGCGCATCCAGATTTACGGGACCCAGGGCGAAATCACTTCGGATATTCGTTATTCCGGCTGGCAGCTGATGGATGGAGTGGAATACCCGGCACAGATTACTCTCGTGCGTCCAGCGGAGGGCTATACGCTGGCGATTATCGTTACGAAGTTGACGGCAGACAAGGAAATCGCTGCGAGCCGCTTTCTCTTGAAGCAACCGGCCGGCACCCAACTGGTGCAAGTAGGAGAAGAAACGGGGAGCGGACAAAATTGATCGGTTACATGATATCGCAGAACGTAACGCATAGGCCGGTGCGCACTCTCATCACGATGATCGCCGTGGCGCTTGAAGTCACATTGGTGATCATTGTCATCGGCGTGACGAGCGCCTTGCTGCTCGATTCGGCCAAGCGGACGGAAGGCGTGGGGGCTGACATCATGGTCCAGCCGCCTTCAGCTTCGGTGTTCCTGGGGTTTACGGGCGCTCCTATGCCCGTCGCAATTGGAACGAAGCTGCAGCAATTGCAGTACGTCCAGGCTGTGGCGCCCGTGCTGACTCAGCTTAATTCAGTGAACAGCCTGGAGATGGTGTGGGGAATCGATCCGACTAGTTTCCGCGCCGTCTCAGGCGGCTTTGTTTACTATGCGGGGCACGGGCTGGAGAGCCCGGACGACATCCTGGTCGACGATATCTATGCCAGGGCCAATAAGGCGCACGTGGGCCAGATGGTTCACGTCTTGGGCCATGATTTTCACATTGCAGGCATCGTCGAGCACGGAAAAGGAGCTCGGCTCTTTGTGCTGCTCTCGACACTGCAACAAATGTCGGGCGCGACGGACAAGGCCACGGTGTTCTTCGTAAAATGCGACCGCAGCGACCACACGCTGGCGGCGATGGACGAAATCAACCAGCTGCTTCCCAACTATACGGTGCGGCCGATGAAAGATTACATCCAGATGTTCACGGCATCCAACGTACCTGGATTGGCGGCGCTGAGAACGGTGATGATCGCGATCGCGGTATCCATCGGTTTTCTGGTGATCTTTCTTTCGATGTACACCACCGTGAACGAAAGGACACGGGAGATCGGAGTGCTGAAATCGCTGGGTGCGTCGAAGCTGTACATAGCCCGGATCATCCTGTCCGAGACGACCCTGCTTTGCTTAGGAGGTTTCATGGTCGGAATGGGGATGAGTTTTCTGGTTCGGGTCGTCATACGCATGCTTTTCCCAACGCTGCCACAGGCGCTGATTACACTCGAGTGGAGCGTCTACGCAGGGCTGATCGCAATCGTTGGCGGTTTGCTGGGGGCCTGCTACCCTACGTGGATCGCCAGCCGGAAAGATCCAGTGGAGGCGCTGGCCTACGAGTGATTCGAATTCCCCCTCTCCAGCTAGGCAGAAGCGAAGAACACGCATAGAATATTCAGGCTTCGTGGTGGCGAGGCCATCCAGAGGTATCTGTTGGAGCTTATACTCAAGACCGAAAACCTGTGGAAGGTCTACGGCACCGGGAAACTGGAGGTGCCGGCGCTGCAAGGCGTGAATATTGCCATCGCACCGGGGGAGTTCGTTTCGATCATGGGGCCGTCGGGCTGCGGAAAGTCTACACTTCTGCATGTAATCGGCGGATTGGCCCGCGCCTCTCGAGGAAGGGTTCTGCTCGACGGCAATGACCTTTCAGCAATGAGCGATGCCGAGCGTACTTCGTTGCGACGGCATAAGGTAGGGTTTGTATTCCAGAGATTTAATCTGTTGCCGACGTTGGATGCGCGGCACAACATTCGGCTCGCACAGCACATCCATGGAAACGGATTCGATCCGCACCGATTCGAGCTTGTGACGAACCTGCTTGGCCTGGGGGCGCGGCTGGGTCACAAGCCTTCAGAGCTTTCAGGCGGTGAGCAGCAGCGCGTGGCGCTCGCGCGGGCGATCATCAGCGAGCCCAAAATCGTCCTGGCCGATGAGCCGACCGGAAATCTCGATACGAAGAGCTCGGACGCGGTTCTTTCGCTGCTCCGGCATCTGAACAAAGAGCTGGGTCAAACGATTGTGATGATCACGCACAATCCAGACGCAGCATCCTACGGAAATCGAGTGCTGCACATGCGGGACGGCATGGTGGTCGACTCGGTCAGCCATTGACATGCGCAAAACCTGGCGCTGGATCGGGAATACGGTTTTCTGGTCTTACGAGCGGGGTAGCTGGCCGTACGACGTGCTGGTGGCGCTGATCCTGATTTTTTTACTGGCGACACCGCGGCGGTGGTTTCAGGATGGACCGAGACCTACGGTTCCGGCGAGTTCGCAAGTGCAGCTGCTTTCGGAGGACGCAAACGGGAACGAGGCCACCTACCGCCTGGACGCACGCCTCCTGCCGGCGGATAAGCGCCCCACGAAAAGCACTCCGGAGCTTGAGCGCGGAACACACGATATTCTGGTGCGCACGGTGCCGGCTCTCGAAGACCGAACGTTCCAGGTGGAGCGAATCGATTTCGTGCGGTCTAGCGACGGCACTGTGCTGGACTATGATGTGACCGTACGCATCAATCCTTCGTAAGCATATCAGCCGCAATCCGCGCAAGAGTACCTTCCGGCCATGGAAAAGCGCTTTACACCCCTGTGCTATGATGAGAATGGTGGTATCAGTCCGGCCGTACCCCACAGTCGGAGGGAAGCAAAAGGTGGCGCGATTTGGGAAATGGGTTGCCGTGTGTGCACTCGGGGGCACGGTTTTTGCGCCTCTCTGCGCAACCGGCCAGGGACGCGTACTTACGCTTGACGGTATCCTCAGAAACTTAGACCGGAGCGCGAAGGATTTTCACAGTCTTTCAGCCGATGTAGAGCGCACGAAAGTGACCGTCGTGGTCAACGACCATTCGGCCGAAAACGGAACGCTGCTGGTTCGGGGCGACAAGATGCTGCTGACGATGAATCCTCCCGATTCGCGTGCGATTCTACGAAATGGCGACAATATTTACGTTTATACGCCCGGCCTGAAGCAGGTGGAAGAATACAATCTTGGCAAAAACCGGGACTTAGCCGATGAGTTCCTGCTCCTGGGGTTCGGAACCTCAGGGAGCGAGCTGGGAAAAGGATTTGAAATCAAATACGTAGGGGAACAAACGATCGACGGCAGAAAATGCGCGGAATTGGATCTGACGCCGAAGTCTCAGGCGGTGCTAAAGCAATTCTCGAAGATTCAGATATGGCTCGACGAGTCGACATGGCTTCCCGATCAGCAGCAGTTCACGGAGACAGGCTCGGGCGACTACTTGACCGTGCTCTACACGAAAATGGTTCGCAATCCAAACATTCCTGACTCGGAATTCAAGCCGCACTGGCCCAAGGGCACCGAGAAGATCAAACCCCAGGGATAGCTTCTGCGTAATTTAAGATTCGCCGATAGGCGGCGAGGCTTCTCTTTTGTTGGTGTGCCCGGCTTATGGCACACTGTCGCGCGAGGGTTGCGTTGAATGCCGGAAGATAAAGGGCTGCTGATCGTTTACACAGGTCCGGGCAAAGGGAAGACGACCTGCGCCCTGGGCACAGCCTTTCGGGCCGTTGGGCAGGGCCTGCGTGTGCTAATGGTCCAGTTCATCAAGGGGTCATGGCACTACGGTGAGCTCGACGCAGCCAAGATGCTCGGCGATGATAAGTTTGAGATCAGACCGATGGGCCGCGGGTTCGTAAAGATTGGCGGAGTGGAAGCGGACCCTGAGGATTTGCGGCTCTGCGAGGAGGCGTGGCGCTTTGGGCGCGACCAGATCTACAGCGGGGAATACGACCTCGTGGTGCTGGATGAGATTAATTACGTGATTAGCTATAAGATGCTGGATGGTGAGGAAGTTGCGTCGGCTTTGACAGCGAGGCCCGAGCGCATGCACGTGATCTGCACTGGACGAAACGCCCATCCCAAGCTGGTGGAAGCGGCGGACCTAGTCACGGAGATGCGCGAAGTGAAGCATCCTTACACCAAGGGAATTCTGGCGCAGCGAGGAATCGACTACTAAGACTTAGTCGAGAAATAGCCACGGTAGGGATTTCGACATATGTCCTGGTTTAAACGCGATAAAAAGCCGATAGAAAACCCCACTCCGGTCGACGAGCGGCGCGTGCGGACGGAGGGTCTCTGGGAAAAGTGCCCGTCATGTCGTGCGGCAATATGGAAGAAGGATCTCGAGCAGAATCTGTACGTCTGCCCGAAATGCGAATACCACTTCCGAATCAGTGCCAGGGATCGGATCGATCTCCTGCTTGATGACAATGAGCCGTGGATTGAGCAGGACGGAGAACTCGCATCGAGCGACCCACTCCATTTTTCCGATACGAAACCCTACGGGCGCCGCTTGAAAGATGCTCAGGCAAAGCTTGGAATGAGCGATGCGATCCTGACGGCCGAGGGGCGAATCGATGGGCGTCCCGTGATGTGCTGCTCGATGGAATTCGGATTCATCGGCGGATCAATGGGATCCGTCGTCGGAGAGAAAGTGGCGCGGGCGATTGACCGCTCTATTGAGAAGAAGACGCCGCTCGTCATTGTTTCCTGCTCCGGAGGAGCTCGCATGATGGAAGGCACGGTCAGCCTGATGCAGCTGGCTAAAGTCTCCGCCGCTCTCGGAAGGCTCGATGAGGCGCGCGTCCCCTTCGTTTCGGTGCTTACCGACCCGACGACTGGTGGAGTGACGGCGAGCTACGCGATGCTGGGCGATTTGAACATTGCGGAACCAGGTGCGCTGATCGGGTTTGCCGGGCCGCGCGTGATAGAACAGACCATTCGCCAGAAATTACCGGGAGGTTTTCAGCGTGCCGAGTTTCTTCTAGAGCACGGATTTCTCGATGCGGTCGTCCCGCGCAAAGAATTGAAAAGCTACCTCTCGCAGGCCTTCGGCTTTTTCCTCGATTAGCGATGAACTACGAAGAATCCGTTCGCGCGTTGCTCGCGCTCGGCAAAGAGCTTGCCGCACCTCGGCAAGCCGCGCAAAGTTCTGCGAACGGAGCCCAGGTTCAGAAATTCGGTCTTGAAAACATCACCAGGCTCTCCGCTGCACTCGGCAATCCCCACCGCGCCCTTCCCTGCGCACATATTGCCGGAACGAATGGCAAAGGCTCGACTGCTGCGATGCTCGAATCGATTTTACGAGCAGCAGGTTTGCGGACCGGTCTTTATACCTCGCCGCATCTCGAGCGTGTGAATGAGCGGATTCGGATCAACGGTGAAGATGTGTCGGATGACGATTTCGCGGCGGCATGGACGCGGGTTCACGCCGAAATCGAGTCTTTGATCGCTTCCGGCGCGCTGGCGGCGCATCCCACCTATTTCGAATGCGTGACGGCTATGGCTTTCCTGATTTTTGCCGAGAAGAAGCTAGATTTCGCGGTTTACGAAGTTGGCCTCGGGGGAAGGCTCGATTCGACGAACGTCGTTAAGCCTGAAGTCGCGGCAATCACATCGATCGATTTCGATCACGAGAGTTTTCTTGGACATTCTATCGCTGAAATCGCACGGGAGAAGGCAGGGATCATCAAACCGGGTGTTGACGTTGTGAGCGCCGCCGAAAGACCTGAGGCGCGGGCTGTTATTGCCGAGCGTTGCCGAGATTTGGCTGCGCGGCTTACAGAGATCGATACGGCTTTCCGCATAAAGTTCACACATGCTGCGGGAGGCAGATATTCCGCAATCGCCGCGCCTCGACGCGGCACAGGACCGACACTCTCCATCAATACTCCGCTGCCGGGCCGGTTTCAGGTCCGTAACGCCCTTACCGCCGCGGCCGCTGCGAGGATTCTTGCGAGGCGGGGATTCGGGACTAACGACGAGACGATTGAGCGCGGGATACACTCGGTTCATTGGCCTGGTCGACTGGAAAAGATATCTGATCGCCCGGCAGTTTACCTGGATGGAACGCACAACCCGGCGGGAGCGCGGGAATTGCTGAAGTTTTGGGATGATAATTTTCACGGCAAGCACATTTTTGTTGTTTACGGCACCGTTCGCGACAAGGCGGTGGACGAAATTGCGGGTCTGCTGTTTCCTCGTGCCGAACGCACGATACTTACGGCACCGCGCCAGCCGCGCGCGATCTCAGCAGAGGTGCTGGCAGAAATGACCGGACATCTAGCTCGTTCTTTCCTGATCGAGCCCGATCCGCAACAGGCCCTGGAACGAGCGCTTGCACTAGCTGATCCCGAAGATGCTGTGTTCGCGACGGGCTCGCTTTATCTTGTTGGGGAGTGGCGCGCCTACTGGCGACATCACAAGTCCGCAAGCCCCCAAACTTTTGTCCACAATTCCGAATAATAGGCATCCGAATTGTCATACCAAGCGTCCCACACGTTGGTTGTGTGCGAATTCTTCGGTAGCCTCGATGATCATTGTGAAAGCAGCCAAATTGGGACTACTACGTCTAACGCATGCGGGGTGAGACTGTCCCATGAACAGCAGCACCGAAAGGCGAAAGACACTTGAGTCGTTTGGGCGCTCTCCGGCTCTTCTCGCCTCTGCACTGCGTCAATTTCCCAGGAAAATGTGGCTTTACAAACCCTCGACGGAGCGCTGGAGCATACACGAAATCATTCTGCACTTAGCGGATAGTGAGGCGAGCGCGTACATCCTCTGCCGGCATTTTATCGCCGAGCCGGGTATTGCGCCCGTGGAGTTCGACCCTGCTCGTTGGGCTGATTCGCTCGGCTATTTTCATCAGAGTACGCGCGAGGCTTTGGAGATTATCCGCAGGCTGCGCCGCATGACGTATCAACTGCTCGTCACAGTGCCGGATGCGGTCTGGTCGCAAACCATAGTGCATTCCAAAGCGGGCGAGATTTGCCTCGAGCAATGGGTAGAATTGCAGGAGCACCACATCCCGCATCACGTGGACCAAATGCGAGAGAATTACCTGGGATGGCTGGAACGGAATCCACCGCGTCGCAGCGCCGCCGTCACGCCCTATTCAAATCGGGGGCCACAGTCGTTTTCGATGACAACCTGCTGAGCTGCGGACTACGGATTAGCTTCATCGCTGTTTTGAATGTGTAAGTTTTCCAAGGGCAGCATCTGGATTGAGCCATCCGGCTCGCGTTCTAACGTCGGCGCGTATTGCCCGAGCAATTGCCTGCGCCACCATAGGCCCGTTGCTCGCTTCGTCCTCATTGAAGTGAACCAGTACTGATAGATTATCGCACGCACTTCCAGCGGCGGCGTTCCCCCAAACGGATTCCCTCGAAACAGCGCCAGAACGTCCGGATCGTTTTCCAGCAGCCGCTCTTCCGTGAAAATCACAAATCGATATTCCGGCCACGAGCCCAACGAGGCAAACCAAAGATTCCAATCGAACCGGGGCTGATAAGGGGCATAAATGCCTGGCGGCTTATTTAAATCCTGCGGCTTATAGCGAAACTTGTAAGGAACCCATGTCTTCCCGTCGAGGGTGCCCTGAAACTCGATCTCTTCGCGTTCGGGAGTCATCGTGCCAAAAAGATGGTAATCATTGGCGATCCGAAGGTTCTCGATCCATTCGGCGGGATACTCTGGTAATTGGACACTTTGAGGGAACACTTCTTCGAGCAGTTTTCCAAACGTCACGTAAAAGATAAACGCGAAGCATAGGCCCGCGATGGTCACGCGAACTGGAGACAGCCGCGCTCGCCATCGCGGGCGCCAGTTCGCGCCCCCGGCACTCGCGGACAGTGCAGCTGTTCGTTCGATAAGGCCGCGCAATTTCGCCGGTACGATCCATTCGACGAAACGGTCATCCAGCAGTAAGAAGCCGAGTGCCAAAACGACGTAGTTCAAAAACGCATAGTTGGCTGTGAGGATGATGCCTATTTGAAACGGAGTCACGATCCAAAAGCAAATGATGCGAAATCGCCTCGGCAGGAAAACCATCCACACGATAAAAAGTTCCATCACGAGTGTCAGGCCAGTGCTGAAGGCTTGAAACCAGTGCGGCAGATGCTGCGCATACCAGCCGATCCAGGTGGGCAGCGGTCCGTTTTGGTAATACTGGTCCATCGCTGTGAAGTTGCGCCATGAAGGATCTCCGCCCATCCACTTCGCCACGCCTGATTCGAAATAGATGCGGAACCATTCCCAGCGCAAGAGATACAAGCTTGCTCTAGACGCAGGGCGGGAGCGTCCGAGCGCTGGTCGCAGACCCGTAGGCGCAAGAAAGAGAGAAATGAAGCCGGCGGCGAGAAGCATTCCGTCCGATTGGTACCCGGAAAAATCCTGCGCAGAGCTTACAAATGAAACGAAACAGATGAAGCAGACCAAGAGTGATGCGCGCGGCCAAAGATTGAGAAAGACCAGCAGAGATGCGATCACGCCGATCCAAGTGACAACCATGAGAGCACGGTCATTCGCACTAAGCCAGAACAGTGTGGGCGCGAGATCATATTTTGCGAGGGGAAACGCGCGCGCCACGGCTTCAAGGAACTCACCGGCGGGCAGCAAACCATCGGGTCCTATCAGTCCTTTGATTTGGAAAAGCAGTGCATAGAATGCGGAGAAATAGATAAGTCCCAACGCACGGAGGAAAATCCAGCGAGCCCAGAGGTGGCCCGAGCGTCCTTCGCGTGGTGTCTCCGGCCCAAGAAGCCAATTCAGCGCTTCGCCGAGGTATGGGAACATGATCGCGATTATAACGGGCCGATTTCCAAATGGCTTTTCCGGACGCTCAGCTCAAGCAGTGCCAAAGGTGCTAAAGCCTTCCGACATTCCGATCGGCGCGATGGCCACCGCGTACTACACGAACTACTCAGTAAAAGTGAACGGTGTAGAGCATTATTACAAGGCGCCTTTCGCTCCAGTCCTAAAAAGATGGGGCGGTGGGAGGAATCGAAGTGAGCGGGATGGCGGAATGACCGGAATAGCGCTCACAGTCTCAGCCCGCGATTATTTTTCCTCAGTCGCGCCAGCGCCAAGTTCGAGCGTAATAGCAGCCAAAAATGGTGGCAACGGCACGGACTCGAGCGATTCGCGGCCTTCGACGTACTCGATCAAGAATTCCTGTGCGTTAAAGTGATTTCCATTTCGCGAGGAGCGCGACATACGCATTTGGTAAGTCCGCGCGTATTCACCGCTTGCCTGCAACAGCCGCGTTTTCGCAGTGTCTGCAAGGTATGGTGCGAGCACGCCGGCAAATATCTGTTCGCACAGGCACGAATCGCGGAGATGAAACATCACTTCCACGCGTTCGTAGATATTACGCTGCATCCAGTCGGCGCTTCCCAGATAGACTTCAGGCTTGCTGGCGTTTGAAAAAACGAAGACCCGGCTGTGTTCCAAAAAGCGACCTATGACGCTGCGCACTCGAATGCGGCTGCTCAGACCACGGACGCCCGGCCTCAAGGCGCACGCTCCCCGCACAATCAAGTCGATCTGAACGCCGGCTTGGGAAGCGCGATACAGAGCGTGAATGATTTTTTCTTCGAGCAACGAATTCACTTTCGCCACGATCCACGCTGGCTTGCCCACCCGGGCGTTCTCCGTTTCGCGTTCGATCAGGCTGACGCAGTTCTTGCCCAGGTTTAGCGGAGCCACAAAAAGCGGCGTGTAACGCGGGCGCTCCGCGTAAGCTGTCAGATAATTGAAAACGTGATGGACTGCGGAGGTCATCCGAACCTCGCTCGTTAGGAGGCTCAAATCAGTATAAAAGCGCGCGGTTGAAGGATTGTAATTGCCGGTGCCGAGATGGGCGTACCGCCGAATCTGGCCATCGTCTTCGCGCCGCGCCACGAGCGCGAGCTTACAATGGGTCTTCAGGCCGACCAGTCCGTGAAAAACTTGCACTCCCGCTTCCTGCAAATTCCGAGCCCAGCGAATATTTGACGCTTCATCGAAACGTGCCTTCACCTCGACTACGACGGCGACCTCCTTCTTTGAGGCAGCTTCGATCAGGGCGCGGACGATGGGTGAGTTCTCGCTCGTGCGATAGAGCGTTTGCTTGAGGGAAAGAACCTGGGGATCGTGAGCGGCGCTTTCTATAAACCGCACAACCGTCGAGTAAGAATCGTAGGGATGATGGAGCAGGATGTTCCGCCGGCGCATGGCTTCGAAGATCGATCCGGAGCCAGGCTTTAGCGGTACTTCGCGAGGCGCGAACGGGCGGAATTTCAGATCGGGGCGCGGCGTCTCGTCATAAAGGTGGAAGAGCCGGGACAAGTTGATGGGACCGTTGACCGGGAAGACCTTCTCGGGCGATAGGCGAAAGTTTGCTACAAGACGGTCGATGATTTCCTGGTCCGCACCCGCTTCAATCTCCAGCCGCACGGCTTGCCCTTTGCGGCGGCGGTGCAGCTGCATATCGACCGATTCGAGAATGCTGCGGGACTCTTCCTCTTCTAGATACAGATTGCTGTTGCGCGTGACGCGAAACGGAGCCGCCGACAGAATTTCGTACCCGTGGTAGAGACGGTCTGCGAAAGCGCGGACAATTTCGTGCAGAAAGACGTATTCCACCTTGCTCTCTTCGGACGGAATGCGCACCAATCGGGGTAAAGCGCGGGGAACTGTCACGACGCCGAGATATGTTTGCGCTCCCCGTCTTCTGCGTTTCACAAGGAACGCGATACACAAGGCCTTGTTCAGAACGTGTGGAAACGGATGAGCAGGATCGATAGTGACTGGCGTGAGCAGCGGATCGACGGTCCGCGTATAAAAACGTTCGATGAAGTCGGCCGCCTCGGGCCGAAGGTCGCGCATCCCGACCACGGAAATCGATTCTGCCGCCAGCGCGGGGACGAGATCGTCGCGCCAGCAATTGTACTGGTCGTCGGCAAACTTGTGGATTCGCTCGGTGAGTTCAGGCAAAACCTGCGCGGGGAAGCGGCCGTCCGGCCCCGGTTCCTGGTTTCCATGCTCGACCTGCTGCATCATGCCAGCGACCCGGACCTCGACAAATTCGTCGAGGTTGCTCGCGGTGATCGCGAGAAACTTTACGCGCTCAAGTAGAGGGTTGGCGGTGTCGCGCGCCTCCTCGAGCACGCGCTCGTTGAACTGCAGCCACGAGAAATGGCGATTCAAAAAGAGCTCGGATTCCTGGAATTGGTGAGAAGCCACGCCTATCCCCTGAGGCGTGGAGAGTACCTACGGAGTGTTACGGGCGTGTTACGACCGAACTCCTTCAAAACCTTTAAGGTCCGTTACCGCGAATAAACGGCTGGCAGCGAACGTAGATATGCGATGACGGCAAGCGCATCCGCCTGGCTCATGTGATAAATGTGCATCGGCGGCTGAATTGGAAGTCCGTTCGGGCCGATACCACGCTCAAGGATGTCTTCGCCCTGCGCATCAGTAAATCCGACGAAACCGGCTAGCGCGGGCGCGCGGTTGGCCCAATTGTCCATGCGATGGACCGGCTGAATCCAGATCGGCGCGCCCTGCAACTGCCGCGATTCGTCCAGATTTCCGTTTTCGTCGCGAGGCGTGTGGCATTCTTCGCACATGGCGACGTCTTCGACGATATATTGCCCGCGTGCGACGTCCCCCTGGGGCGCCGCCTTCTGCGCCGCAACCTGCGCGGGCCGTGCCGAGGTGGATCGTGCCAGGAACACCGCGCAACTGACTACAGCGAAGAGGATCGTCAAGCCAAGAGCCAAACGGCGATTCGCATTCATCGATTTTTCCCTGGTTACTATTGACATCGAGCGCGCAGCGCCCATGAAACACGAAAGTATCCCAAAAACGCCGCGGCCATGTCTACGCTGTTCTGCAATTTTGATGAACCAGCGAAGAAACATTTACTCCGCCCAGCGGCGGTTGTGCGCCCACCCGCGATATTGCAAGGTCCGCCGTCAAATGCGACACTGCGGTCGCGGCTGCACGCTGCGCGCATGAGCTGATTCCATGCCGATTCTCTCGAGCTCCCTCGACCCAAAATCGGAAAAGTTCAAGACCAACTCCGCCGCGATGATGGCGCTCACGGACGAGTTGAAATCAAAAATCGAGGCTGCGAAAGCCGGCGGTAGCGAAGCAGCACGCAAGAAGCACCTCAGCCGCGGCAAACTTCTTCCCCGCGATCGCGTGCGGAACCTCATTGATCCAGGTTCGGCCTTTCTCGAACTTTCGCCGCTTGCGGCGTACGGGATGTATGCGGAAAACATCGCATCGGCGGGAATAATTACCGGCATCGGACGAGTGTCGGGACGCGAATGCGTGATTGTGGCAAACGATGCCACGATCAAAGGAGGCACATACTATCCGGTCACTTTGAAGAAGCATCTGCGCGCGCAGGAAATCGCGATGGAAAACCGCCTCCCGTGCATATACCTGGTCGATAGCGGCGGCGCCAACCTTCCCAATCAAGACGAAATCTTCCCAGACCGCGATCATTTTGGAAGAATTTTTTACAATCAGGCACGCATGTCTCTGGCCAGGATTCCCCAAATTGCGGTAGTTATGGGTTCGTGTACAGCGGGCGGTGCTTATATTCCGGCAATGTCCGATCAAGCGATCATCGTAAAGAATCAGGGGACGGTCTTTCTCGGCGGCCCGCAGCTGGTCAAGGCCGCGACCGGCGAAATCTCCACGGCGGAAGAAATTGGCGGCGCCGAAGTACACTCGCGCATTTCGGGCGTTACCGATTACATGGCCGACGACGACATGCAGGCCCTGGCCCTGGCGCGGGAAATCACCGCGAATCTTAATTACATCAAGAAAAGCACTCTCAAGCTGCGGCGTTCGAGCGAACCGCGCTTCGATCCGAAAGAGATTTATGGTGTCGTGCCGCCCGATTTACGGCGCGCATACGACATCCACGAATTGATCGCGAGGCTCATCGACGACAGCGAGTTCGAAGAATTCAAGCAGCTTTACGGACCCACCTTGGTCACCGGCTTCGCACACATTCATGGCTACCCGGTTGGCATAGTGGCGAACAACGGAATCCTCTTTTCCGAGAGCGCGCTGAAGGGAACGCACTTCATCATGCTCTGCTCGCAACGGCGCATTCCGTTGGTCTTTCTGCAGAATATTTCGGGGTTCATGGTGGGTCGCAAATATGAAGCAGGAGGCATCGCCAAGGATGGCGCGAAAATGGTCACTGCCGTCGCCACTACGGCAGTACCTAAGTTTACCATCATAGTAGGAGGCAGCTTCGGCGCGGGCAACTACGCGATGTGCGGGCGCGCCTACCAGCCTCGCTTTTTGTGGATGTGGCCCAACGCGCGCATATCGGTGATGGGTGGCGAGCAGGCCGCCTCCGTGCTGGCGACGGTGAAGCGGGAAAACTTAGAGGCGCAGGGTAAGCACTGGAGCAAAGACGAGGAAGAGCAGTTCAAGGCTCCATTACGAAAACAGTACGAGGAACAGGGCGATCCCTACTATGCGACTGCGCGCCTCTGGGACGACGGCCTGATCGACCCGGCAGACACGCGTACTGTCCTCGCCCTGGGTCTTTCCGCCTCAATCAATGCACCGATCCCGGAAACAAAATTCGGGTTGTTCAGAATGTAGCTCCCTCTATCCGCACTCTCGTTCTGTGGAAAACAGAAAGAATTCGACGCAAGGGTCAACGGGCCCCGCGAAGAGACCTATCTGCAATTCGTCTTGACCCATGGTCACTGTCTCGCGATCGCTGCTACGACGGCAGCTTACAATTCGAAAGGGCCCAGAGGGACACGTTGGGAGGCGATGTGGAGCGAGCCGGCATAGGCGAAATCGACGGAGCGGCTAGCGAGTGCCTGCTCGGCGGTGATTTGCGCTAGGTCGGGGGTGTTGTTTTGTTCGGAGAGATGCGCCAGGACGAGGTGCCGGGGGCGGCCGTCGAAGACGTCTGAGTCGCCCAGGAATTCGCTGACTACCGTGTTCGAGAGATGCCCGGTGCGGCTCATCACGCGCTGCTTGATGTACCAAGGATACGGACCGACCTTGAGCATTTCAAGATCGTGGTTCGATTCTAGAATCAGGAAATCGCTTTCGCGCAGGTGCTGCTTCACATGCTCGGGCATGTAGCCCAAGTCAGTGGCGACGGCTACTTTTGTGCCGTTTGAACGGAAGGTGTAGCCGACGGGATCGACTGCGTCGTGAGGAATCACGAAAGGGTTGATTTCGATATCGCCGATTTCGAAGCGTTCGCCGGGCCGGATGTATTCGATGCGTTCCATTTTCTGGAACGGTCCCTCCGGATACATTTTGAGGATGGCCTGATGCGTCAGTTCCGTGAGATAAGCCGGGCAATGCCATTGGCGCGCCATTTGTGCGAGACCGGTTGAATGGTCCGAATGTTCGTGAGTGATAAGGATGGCATCTACGCGCTCGGGGCGTGAGCGGCCAAGAGCTTCAAAACGTCGAAGGATTTCCTTGCGGCCAAGACCAGCGTCAATGAGGAGAGTGGTGTGCTCTGTTTCGAGCAATGTGGAATTGCCCGTGCTGCCGGAGGCTAGGATGGAAATGCGAAAGGAAATGCGCGCTGTCTCCGTGCGACGCGAAAAATAATTACATGACGTGACGCGCACGTCAAAGGAAAAACGAGGCAAGGGAAGCAGGAAAAACCCAAAGGAGCTTAGTCGAGCGGTTCGGATTCGATGCCGATGTTCTTTTCCCCCGCGGCCTTTTTTTCGTTGTACTTCTTGACCCACGCGGCAAAGCTCTTCCCGGCCGCCGTGTCGCGCCCGGTGAAGGCGATGGCGGCAATATCGCTATAGGCGACGTTCAATTTCCCGGGCTGATCTTTGGGCATCATGCGAACAGCACAGTCGGAAAGCGCCGGCCCGGTCGATTTGCGGTCGAAAACATACCCTTCGAGTTTGCTGCCGTCTTTCAGGGTCAGGGTTACGTCGCCGCGATAGTCGAAAGCCTTTTCGAGCGCGATACGTATCTCGGGTTCGGTGGCGGTAAACGGAATCCAGCCTTCTAGGTTCTCGTGGACAACTCCGAGCTTCTCTTCGGGGGCGGCGCTCGCGCTCGGAGCGCCTTCGACTCGCGGTGTGACTCGAGGTGGAATGGCTATGCCTTTGGCGCAGCGATTTGGACCAGCTCGCCCGAGTGGACGCGGGGGCTGCCGGCGCCGCCGTCGTCCAAATCAGGATCGCGGTGTTTGTTGAAAAGGGTAGCCTTCACCGTGGCGAGAAAGCCGGCAAGCGATCCAAACGTGTGATTCACTGCGCTCGCCTCATAGCCTGAGTGGACCATGCAGTTGGCGCACTTCGGATTGCCGCTCTCGGTGCCGTACTGCGCCCAGTTCGTGTCATGAATCAGCTCAGCATATGTGTCCGCATAACCGTCTTGAAGAAGATAGCAGGGCTTTTGCCAGCCGAAAATGTTGTAGGTGGGCATGCCCCAGGGAGTGCATTTGTAATCCCGCTTGCCCATCAGGAATTCGAGGAAGAGGAAGCTCTGGTTGAATCTCCATTTGTTCGAACGGTTGCTTAAAATTCGCCGGAAAAGATTGCGCGTTTTGCGGCGGCTAAGGAAATGGTCCTGGTCCGGCGCTTTGTCATAGGTGTAGCCTGGCGAAAGCATCATGCCTTCGACCCCCAGTTCCATCATTTCGTCGAAAAACTTACGCACGCTCTGCGGCTCGGCGCCATCGAAAAGCGTCGTATTCGTCGTCACACGGAAGCCGCGCTGCAAGGCCAGCCGGATCGCCTCGACGGCAATTTCGTACGTTCCTTCACGGCAGACTGCGAAGTCGTGATGATCGCGTTGGCCATCCATATGCACCGAAAACGACAAATACTTGCTTGGTGTAAATTCGTGCAGGCGCTCTTTCAGCAGCAGAGCGTTGGTGCAGAGGTAGATGTATTTCTTGCGGACGATGAGACCATTGACGATTTCCACGATTTGCGGGTGCATCAGCGGTTCGCCGCCGGGAATGCTGACCATCGGCGCGCCGCACTCTTCGACGGCCTTAAAACACTCCTCGGGAGAGAGGTTCTTCTTCAGGATGTGACCGGGATACTGGATCTTGCCGCAACCGGCGCAGGCGAGATTACAGCGAAAGAGCGGCTCGAGCATCAAGACAAGCGGATACTTGTCGTTGCCCTTCAGCTTTTGGCCGACGACGTAAGACGCCACCGTCCACATTTGTGACGCAGGTACCGCCATGCCCGCCCCAGTTCTGGTTTGTGCTGAGCCTCTCGCGAGGCTACCGCAATAGCCGACAACCCTATGATACCGGGTTCCGAATCACCTGTGAACCGTCGTTTCCACCGGAATGCTCGCGCCTTGTCGTTAAGGCGTCGGATGACCAAAGGGCGTTAGATGACCAATTCATCGCGGGTAAGCGAGAAATCGTCGAGCGACCCGACGACGCTCGCGGCCAACCGGTTAGATTGAAAAAATTCCTGGGCAATGGCCTGTATCTCTTCAGCGGTGACGGCTTCCAGCATCGCGATCAGCTCCTGCGGCGTGAAATGGCGGTTGAAATAGATGTGATAACGGGCGAGGCTGTTCATACGCTGGCCGCTGCTTTCCAGGGCAAGAAGTGTGGCGCCTTTGAGGTGGTCCTTCGCGCGACGCAATTCGTTCTCCGGGAGTTTTTCGTCGCGCAAACGGCGAAATTCCTCCAGGACGCAACGGACGAGTTGACCAGCCGTCTCGAGCGAAGTGCCGGCATAAACCGAAAGCACGCCGGCGTCGCGATACGAATTGAGCTCGCTGAAAATGGCATAGGCGAGGCCCAGCCGCTCCCGAATGTTTTGGAAGAGGCGCGACGACATTCCGCCGCCGAGTACGTTGTTGAGCACGGAAACGGCAAAGCGGCGCCTGTCGGTCATGGAGAAAGCCGGCACGCCGATGCAGATGTGGACCTGTTCGAGTTCCTTTTTGCTGCGCAGAGTGACATGAGGCGAGGGCCTCGGCTTTGGTTCAGACGGGCCTTCGTCAACCGGCGCGAGCTTCGCGAACCGCTCGCTGACCAGATCGACCATTTCTCTGTGCTTCAGATTTCCCGCGGCGGTGATGACGAGATTATTCGGCGCGTAGCTCGATCGGAACCAGTCCTTCAACAAATCGCGCGTAAAGGACGAGACGGTTTCCGGCGTACCGAGTATGGGTTTGCCCAGTGCGTGCGGCGTCCAGAAATTCTGGCTGAAAAGCTCGTGAACCAAGTCCTCTGGATTGTCCTGTGTCATGCGAATTTCTTCGAGGATCACGGATTGCTCGCGGGCAATATCTTCCTCATCGAATTTCGGCTCAACCGCCATGTCGGCCAGAATATCAAAGGCGCGCGGCAGGTGTTCGCCTAGCACTTTCGTGTTGAAGCAAACCATCTCTTTCGCTGTAAAAGCGTCCAGCATGCCGCCGACGCTATCGACTTCGCGCGCGATATCCTCTGCGGTGCGGCGGCGTGTTCCTTTGAAGACCATGTGTTCGATGAAATGCGAGACGCCGTTCAATTCTGAGGGCTCGCGGCGCGAACCCGACCGGACCCAAATTCCGACCGAAACCGAGTGGACGTGCTCCATTGGTTCGGTGATCACCGCGAGACCATTGGGCAAAGTATCTTTGTGGATCTTTTGAGTTTTCCTCGCCATGTTATTTTATTTTTGCACGGCACACGGCGAAAGTCATCGCGCATTCAGGGGTTGCTTCCATAACCCAGTATCAAGCGCGTGTTATCATCGCACGACATGGTCGAAGTGCCCTCCTCCTTGAATTTGCTTGGTCAGTCGTCGGAAGAACTGCGCACGCTTGCGCAATCGATGGGCGAACCAGCGTATCGCGGGTCGCAAATCTATCATTCCATCTATTCGGAGCGCCGGTTTGACTTGGCAAATTTCACGAGTCTGCCGGCGGCATTTCGCAAGCGGCTGGCGGAGGCTGCGACGATTGAGCTGCCGGGTATTGTGCGCCGTCACGTCTCTACCGATGGAACAGTTCGTTACGTTCTCGGTCTCACCGCGAACACGCGCGGTCAGAAGGCCGCGACGGTCGAGACCGTCTTCATGCCGGAAGAAAGTCGGCAGACGATTTGCATTTCATCCCAGGCAGGCTGCGCGGTGGATTGTCGGTTTTGCTTAACAGCGACGCTGGGCTTGGTACGAAATCTCACTGCGGGCGAAATCATCGGGCAGGTGCTGGTCGCGCTGGTCGATAACGCAGTAATTTTGAAGCCGCAAACGAACATTGTGCTGATGGGGCAAGGCGAGCCGCTGCTGAATTATGAGCCCGTAATGGCGGCTATTCGCATTTTGCTCGATCCCGAGGCGCTGGTGATTTCACCCAAGCACGCCACGCTTTCGACAAGCGGCATACTGCCGGGAATCGAGCGGATGGCGCATGAAAAGGTGCGTCCCAAACTGGCGATTTCGCTGAACGCATCGACAAACGAGCAGCGCAGCCAGATCATGCCGATTAACAGAAAATATCCAATTGAGACGCTGATCGAGACCTGCATGCGCTATCCTTTGCGTCCGTGGGAGCACATCACGTTCGAGTACGTGCTGCTTGGCGGTTTCAACGACTCCGCGGACGATGCGCGCCGGGTGGCGCGACTCGTCGCGAATCTGCGTGCCAAGGTGAACTTAATTCCCTGGAATCCGGGCGATCTGCCCTATCACAAACCCGACGCCAAGCGGATCGAAGAGTTTCGCCGTGCGCTCGCTGACAAAGGCGCGCGTGCATTCATCCGTTACTCGCGCGGGCAGGACGTGATGGCAGCTTGCGGCCAACTCGCCTTGCTGGACAGACTCCCGTCGGCGCCTTGAATCC
>DATJOL010000082.1:0-2837 GCA_035507075.1 Candidatus Aquilonibacter sp.
CAATCGCTCCAGCTGCGGCACCCGTGATGCAAATCCCTCCCGCGCCACCTTCTCGAAATACGAATCAGCCTCCAGCCCGTCCGGCACCTTGAATTCGGGGAAGGGATTCGTCACCCGCTGAATCTTCAGGTTGCAGCGGTCGGCGATCGCCACCGTCCGGCTCAGCGCCTCCGGCAGTTCGCCGAACACCTGTGCCATTTCTTCCGCCGTCTTGAAATAGAATTGATCCGTCGCGAATTTCATCCGCTGCGAATCGCTCATCGTCTTGCCCGTCTGGATGCACATCAGGACTTCCTGCGCGTGAGCGTCCGATTTCGTCAGGTAGTGGCAGTCGTTCGTCGCCACCAGCGGAATGCCGCTCTCTTTCGACAGCTTCACCAGATCGCGGTTGATTCGCGGATCGACTTCCAGTCCCTGGTCCTGCACTTCGAGGAAGAAATTGCCCTTGCCGAAAATGTCGCGCAGGCGATACGCGTTCGTCTTCGCTTGATCGTATTTCTCGCTCAGCAGCGCATCGGCCACTTCGCCGCGCAGGCACGCCGAAAGCGCGATCAGCCCCTTGCTGTGCTTCGCCAGCAGATCGTGATCCACGCGCGGCTTGTAGTAGAAGCCGTCCAGAAATCCGGTCGACACCAGCTGGATCAGGTTCCGGTAGCCCTCTTCGTTCTCGCAAAGCAGCACCAGATGATTCGAGCGCTCCGCATCCGCCCCGCGATTCTTGTGATTGTCCGGCGCCACATAAACTTCGCAACCGATGATCGGCTTCACGCCATGCGTCGTCGCCTTGTGGTAGAAATTCGCCGCGGCGAAGAGGTTGCCGTGGTCCGTCACTGCCACGGCTTTCATCCCGCGGCGCGCGGCTTCCGCCGTCAGCTCGCCGATTTCGCAAGCGCCATCCAGCAGAGAGTAGTCCGTATGTAGATGTAGGTGTACGAAATCCGGAGAAGCTGAGGATGCCATGCGAAGTTCATTCTAAACCAGCTTCGCCGGAACGTGCACCTGCAATCGTCGTGCGCACTCTCCCGAGAATGCCGCCGCCCCGCGAACCTCAGTGAGGTATCTCTTTGACCTTCGGGGGTTCTTGTAGGATCGGGTTCGGAAATTTGATCTCGCCGCATGTCTGCGTGTAGGGCCAGCTCGTTTGGCTTGAGTTTTCCTTCTCCATCAGCTCCCCCGGATCGCTCGCATCCGTCGCATAATTGATGAAGTAGCTGGTCGCGTTGGCCTCCTTCGCGCCGTCGGGGTCGCTGGTCTCGACCTGGAAGATTGCGTAGCGGTTCACGGTCGTCGCGGTTCCGTGCGGAACCACCAGAGATGGCTTCACAGGTTGCAGGCCGAGAGCAGCCGTGTATTGGTTGGTGACTTCCCAGTCGAACCCTCCGAATTTATCGGTGCTGTTGAGATACATTTTGCCCGGCATGAACGTGAAATCGACGTTCGTCTTCGTGTTGTCTATGCTGATGATTCGGAAGAACACGTCTCCCAGACCCGGGCCGTTCCCCTGGAGATTGCTGAGGCCGTCGCATGCCCCAACCTGTTGGTAATTGACCACCGCCAGTTGTTTCTGGCAGCCGCCGAACGCCAGCGAGGCGGCCAACACTACGCTCACTGCCAAACCATGCAAGTATCCGCGCGTGTCCATTAGGATCCTCCAGCTTGAAATTGAGTATGCTCGGTGAGCCGCTGTCGTTCCGAAGCTCGCGCCGCGCCTTCGAGCGCTGCCAGATAGTGATGCTTCGGCTCCCAACGTTTCAAAGAGAACCAAACCGCCCGGTGCCGCAACTTTCTCGTTGCCTGTGGGTTTGAGGTCAGGTATAGACGTCTGCCCGCCAGTGATGTAGCGCGGGACGCAACATTCGGGCAACTTACAGTGCAACCGTCCCTGCACGAAAACAATCTCACTACCGTGGGCCACCAGCGTCCGCGGGCGAGCAGTTCTCGCAGTCACGCTGTTCGCCTGCCGCGAGCGGCCCAAATCCAGGGGGAAGGGAAGAGGGCCATGTCACGCAGATCACGTAGATCCATTTATCTCGTCATATTGTCTGCAGTGCTTCTCACGCTGGGAGCTTCCGGCGCGCACGCGCAAGCGTGGAATTCCAGCTCCAGTTCCGGTCCCGGTTTTTGGAACCGCGGCTTCGAAATCACTCCTTTCGGCGGCTCCCGCTTCGGGGGCGTCATCGATCTGAATTCCTCGTCGCCCACGAACGTCGACAACCTCGGTATCCGCAGCGGTTGGGACTACGGTGCGATGCTCGACGTCGATCTCTTCCCCCACGCGCAGGCCGAGTTCATGTGGGACCAGCAACCGACCGTCCTCAGCCAGAATTACTCCGGCGGCGGCTCGAGCCGGGTCGGCGAAGCCAGCCTCTCGACGTTCCAGTGGAGCTTTCTCTACGAGTTTCTCCAGCCGGGCGCCAAATTCCAACCCTACGCCGTGGGTGGCGTCGGCTTCACCAGTTACAACACGAATGGGATTATCGACCTCGGGAACCAGCTCGCCTTTAACGTCGGCGGCGGCGTGAAATACTTCTTCACTCCGCACGTGGGCGTGCGTCTCGAGGCCCGCTACATGCCCTCGCGCACCACCGAGGGAGTCGGCGAGTATTGCGATCCCCTTTTCGGTTGCTATGCCGCGGCTATCCACAACTACGCGAGCCAGGGCGCGGCCAATGTCGGAGTGATCTTTCGATTCTAGCCGGGTTTAAGAGGCGGAACAGGCGGCAGTGGCCGGCGGCTTCCTCAGAAGTCGCCGGATTCCTGCGTATAGCTGAATCCCGGCAGGCTCGCCGAGGCGCCATTTTTTGAGACTTTCACGCGCACCGGCGGCTCGGTTTCCG
>DATJOL010000083.1:0-23192 GCA_035507075.1 Candidatus Aquilonibacter sp.
GCAAGCATTTGGACCGCCAGAATCGCCTGGGGGCGAGGAAGCAACTGCCGTGATGAGGGAGTCAACGCCTCGTCTTCCTGATCGTTTTCTGGGTTACAGTTATCTGGTGGATTAAAGAGCTTCGAGCGCGACGGCAAGACACAGAGACTCAAAAGAACTCGTAATCCTTCCACGGCGACCTGCCTCCAAAGTTCCTAGCAGTGAATGTCGGAGACGCCCTGTAGGACAGCCCGTCAAGCCGAAACCGAGACGAGGTAAGCCGTGGGCGGGTGAAGGCTTCGTCCGGGGCTTGTGCCGCCCCTACGGGGCTCGGATCCTTTCCTGGGCTTTCCACACCCTTACGGGTGTGGCTAGTTTTGTGCCGCGCCTATGGCGCTGAGTGTGAGCCATTGTGCGTTTCGCTTGTACAGCTTGACATTCTGGAGTGTATGTCTACAATGTAGACATCATGGCTGACGTGCTGGGAGCTTTTGAGCAAGCGGTGCTACTGGCGCTGCTGCAGCCCGCGACCAGTCTTGGTAAACAGGCCTACGGACGCGCGATTCTGAAGGAAGTACGGGCGCGCCTGAAGAGACAAGTGTCAGCGGGCTCCGTATACGCAACGCTCGAACGGCTTGAGGCTAAGGGACTAGTTTCTTCGCGGCTCGGTCCCGGTACGGCCGTGCGTGCCGGACGTCCGCGGCGCTATTACCACATCGAAGCAGCCGGGTTGCGGGCGCTGAAAGAGGCGAGAGCAACCGTCGAACGCATATGGGCGGGTGTACGACTTCCCGTGAGAGGAGCTGCGTCATGAGCGAAACGCCGGACCAATCGGGGTTACCAGACATACAGGCGTTGCCGCCCCGATGGATGGAGCGAATCCTGCGGGCGATGCTGAAGAAACGTGATCGCGACACGATCAGTGGCGACCTTCTTGAGGAGTTTAGGGAAGATATATTTCCGACAAAAGGACGAATCCGCGCGGACCTGTGGTATCTCCGGCAAGTGTTGAGCCTGATCGAAGGAGCCAGTTTCGGCCTTTCGCTCGGTTCCGCACTCGGCGCATTCACAACGGCGAAGCTGATGATCGCTCCTCTCCGTGGCGACAGGCCCATTGGGATGGCATTGCTGTCTGGTGTAATCCTCCTGCTGTTAAGCCTGTCCGGGTTTCTTGCGTGCCATCGGGGCGGCAACTTGTTTGACGCCATGAAAGCGGGCACGGTCGCCGGACTCGTCGCAGCGGCGGTTGTTTCCTTGATTTACCTCGTTCAGCTGAATCTGTTCTTCAACACAATCCGCCAGAGTGCCGGCTGGGAGACGTCGCTCGATGCGTTTCAGGGCAGCCGCTCTCACAACTTGAGAGCATTCGCGAATTATTACAGCGCGATGCAGGACTTTATCATTCTGCCGGTCGTTGCGATCTCCGGTGCCGTGGCTGCAACAATCGGGGGCTTGGCGGCATTGTCAGGCAGGAGGATGAAGAGATTCCTCCAATCTTGACTGGAGTATCGGGAGCGCCGACTCGCTGGCCTATCTCGGACAACGGACCATCTGAAGAGCCCGCCCGGAATTGACTCTCGGCTGTAACTCCCGTGAACTCGGCTTACCGGATATTTCCCGCACTAGAACTCCCATCTCCGGTTACGGCGTTTCTCAGGCGCTAGCCACACGTCGGCTTGCAAGCCGGCGCCGACATCCACTACTCTGATCTGCAGCCCACGCGATGAGGGATATCAACCAGATTATTGATGCTGTCGAAGCGAACCGCCCGACCGTGAACATGCAGCAGCTCAAGGTTCATCATGCTGGTGCTGATGACGATGGACTGTGGTTCTTCTGGAAGGATGATGGCGATGTTGAAATTCAAATCGAATCTTCTGATGGCATGTGTCCATTCCTTGTCGAAACAAGCGAGAATGCCACACGGTTGACAACCAATTCAATCGAAGAAACGGTTGAGGCAATTTATAGACTGCTTCACCTGCACAACCGCTAGCGTGGCTCAACTATGGAGCAGTTCGATGGGTGGGACCAAGTGGATGAATGCTCCCTCCATGTTTCATCAGGCCGCATCGTTGTTGCCGGTTGCACCGATTACTTCCCAGATGCAGCGCGGGTTGTGGTTCCGCCCAGTTCATACAGGGTTCGTCTCTATTACGGAAATCTTGACGCGCCTGAAGGCCGCGATGTCTATAGAGTTGCCCTCTGGCCAGAGGATGTCTCGGTTGCTGCGCGACTCATAAAGCGGCGGAAGACCGAAGACAAGTCGAATTAGCGTTTCGCGACTCCCGGGAAGTCAGCTTCTCGGGAAAGCGCATGGCCAGCACTGCATATGGACGAGAACCGCGTTTCTGTTGGCCAACGGGTTCGGTGAAAACCATGGCGGGCGTAAGAATCGGGCGCACGATCCTGATCGGCAAGTGGCAGGATGCAGCAAAGAAGTCGCTTACTAAGGTAAAAACGTGCTGCGGTATGGCCCAAAGAGAGGTAGCATGCCCGGCATGCCACAGAAGCCGATAACGAAAAACGCGCGCATCGTCTCAATCACGGCGTGGGCGTCGATCCTGTTCATCGGGTTCCTAGAGATCGCACGAAGCCACGGCAAACCGGGATTCTTACCGCTCCTTCAGATCGCAGTCGCGCTGATGAAGATTTTTTCGGAAGTCAAAGGCCTCATCGAAGAGCCGACCTAAAGAACCCCAATTGCGCTTTGTTAAAATGCAGCCTCGCGCATATGCGGCCGGCGTATTCGCGAAGAGTGGTGAACCGGACTAGTTTCAGCCGTCTGTGCGTTTGGTCAGCGAACTCGCAAGGTGATCCGGTGCTCCTGCAGAGTTCTTGCGGGCAAATTGCATGTCCACCCGCCTTTTTTGACGTCCCTGTCATGCGTCTTCGACGCTATTTCCGAGTCATGCGTGTTCGACGCTCCTTCCGACTCTAGTTCGCCAGATGGACGCGAGGACCCCCGGCCAGAATGTGAGTTGCAGCCCAACGAATGGGAGTGCGGTGACGAACACTCCCACGATCAATCCCGCCTCCCGCGAGCCGAATAAAAAGCGCAGCACGAGGTACGCAAGAAGCCCCAGGACTGAAAACATTGCTGAAAAAAGTGCGCCCAGCGCAAATGTGTCCCGAATGCGCCGATGTCGTTCCCACGGACCCAGATGGTCCCATTCGATAGCACCTGTGAGGTATCGTTGACCGCAACGGCATACGAAACTCGTTGGCCCCATTGGCTTCCAGCTATGCGATTGCCCCGGACGAAAGTGCTTGGTCACCTCCCTGCCACATTTATCGCAAGCGTATACATCAGCACGTTCAGGAAATTGGGTCGCGGGAAGAGTTGTGCGCACCCTGATGAGGCGGCCAGATCGGCCTACCAGCCAAGTACTAAAAATCGTTGTCGCAAGTATGGCGATAGTGACGAGGGCCCCAATCATATTTAGCTCCGAAAGAAGCCAAGAGAAAACGATACTATACCAAGGCACCTTCACTGCGCTTGCGCGCGCCTCTCGACTTCTGATAAGTCAGCTAAGCGGGCATGTGCTGGCTGAGTGCCATGTGACTTCGCTATTGGGGACACGTGCCGAGCGAATCGTTCCTTCATCGGCGAGCTGTGGGAACGATTGGCTTGACATGGGCGCGGGGAAGGTGGGAGGTTAGGGGCCTAAAACTAAATCCTCGGAGGGCTCCGATGCAGCCATCGAGGCAACACTGTCTATGGGCATCGCTCGCGCTGCTGGTGTGGCTGTTGCCGGCGGGGCGGGCGGAAGCAGATACGCTGACGATCACCAGCACGCCTTCCGGCGCGACCGTGGAAATCGACGGGACCGTGGTCGGAAAAACTCCCTATCGCACGACGGTTCCCGGCGGTTATTTCCATAAGACGCATACCGTGTTTGGCGCGCGGCTGGAGCATGCCATGATGCTGCGCGTTTCGATGGAGGGCTACGGCTCCGAGCAGATCAACATGACGGACGGGCCGTTCGAATGGACGGCGATTACGGGGCGGCGCGAGGGGACGTATTTTCTGCTGCGGTCGAACAAGTTCGATGTGAACCTGGCGGCCGCTTCGGTCTTGCCGCGGGGGCGGTCCGCGGAGGGATACGGACGAGCGGGACCGCTTGCTCCGGCGGCGGCGACGAGCGATGCGCCGGATGATGCAAACGACGATACGTCCGAGACGGGCAGCGTGCTGGTGACATCGGAAACGGAGGGCGCAGAAATTTACGCCGATGGGAGTTTCGTGGGGCAGACGCCTTCGACGATCCGGCTGACGAAGGGGACACACCGGATCGAAGTGCGCGCGCCGGGGGAGCAACCGTGGGTGCGCACGTTGAGCGTGCTGAAGGGGAGCAGGATCACTTTGAGGGCAAGTTTCGGCAATGGGGCGGCGCCGAGTGATGGCGATGCGCCGGAGAGCAAATAGATGAGAGATTTATCGCGGTATCGGGGGCGTGCGAAACGCCGCGCGATCCGAAGCTATACTGTAAGCGGATCACGATGCGGTTAGGCGTCTACATACAGGTGCCGTTTTGCCAGAGCAAGTGCACCTACTGCAATTTCCATACGGGCGTGGTGGCGCGCGAACGGTATCAGCCTTATGCCGATGCCGTGTGCCGCGAAATCTCCGGGACGCGCGAATTCGCCGGTGAAACGGTCGACACGATTTACGTTGGTGGAGGAACGCCGAGCCTGCTTGATCCCGCGGCGCTTGAGAAAATGATCGAGGCGCTTTCGGCGAGGTATCGGGTCACTGATCCCGAGATTACCCTGGAAGCGGATCCAGAAACGATCGACGCGCAAAAGGCTGCGGCATGGCGAGCTGCCGGTTTCAACCGTATCAGCATGGGCGCGCAATCGTTTCAGGACAACGAACTGCGAGCCGCGGGGCGCATGCATCGCCGCGGCGATATTTTCAGCGCGGTCGAGACGCTTGGCGGCAGGGGCTTCGAAAATATCAGCATGGATTTGATCGCGGGCCTGCCGCATCAGACGCGCGAGTCGTGGGAGGCTTCACTCGATGAACTGCTCGCGATTCGCCCCGAGCACATTTCGATTTATCTGCTGGAAATCGACGAAGGCAGCCGGCTGGGCAGGGAAGCGCTCGCGGGAGGCGGTCGCTACGGCGCGGCCGCGATTCCGTCCGATGACGCGCAAGCTGAGTTTTACGAATCGGCATGTGCGCGATTGGCGGGCGCAGGTTACGAGCATTACGAAATTTCGAATTGGGCGCAGCCGGGGCGCCGTTCGCGGCACAATCTGAAATACTGGCGGCGCGAACCATATCTTGGCTTCGGCGCGGGCGCACATTCATTTGACGGCGCAACGCGCTGGGCCAACGCGCACGATTCGGCGCGGTACGTGGAGTTGATCGGGAAGGGAATTTCGCCGCGCGAGCAAATCGAGCCGGTGACAACGGCGCAAGCGCTCGACGAGGAAATCTTTCTTGGCTTGCGGCAGTTAGACGGCATCGATCTGGGCGCAATCGCGACGCAGTTCAATGGCGAGTTTTCGTCGCGAGCGGCAGCGCTAGCGGAGAGCCTGAGGAGATTGCAAACGGAAGGCCTCGTCGAGACCGAGGGCTCGCGCGTGCGGCTTGCGCCGGGGCGGCTCGCGGTCTCGAACGAAGTCTTTGTCGAACTGCTTGGGAGCTAGTCGGCTGCCTGAGCCTGCGGCACGGCGACCGCTTTAGGTTGCGCGCCGAGCTTAGCGAGCACGGCGTAGACGATGAAGCCCGCGATCATGCTGTAAAGCGGCGCGATCTGGTCGACGGCCTTCAGCGAGGCAGGCGCCGGCACGAGCGGGATGATCCCAATCACGAACCCAACGGCCCACGCCAGATAGCCGGCCCAGTTGATGCCTTGCCGCGGCCCGGACCATTTGCCGCCGGACAGCAGGTAGTCCGCAAGCATCGCCCCGCAAATCGGCCCGAAAGAGGCGCCAACAAACGAAAACACGTTGACAAGGTTGGAGGCGACGCCGGTGATCGCCAGAATGATGCCGACCGTGACCGCAACCATCGAAGAACCGATGCGCGGGACGCCGGGAATCATCGTGGCGAAGCTATTGCCCGCGATGAACGAGCAGAAGCACGACGCCACGATCGACGCGATGGCGAAGAGAAAGAACATCGCGCTCGCGCCAAAGCCACCGATCGACCCGATCACTTTGTCGTAAGTGAATCCGGTGCCGGGATGCAAGCCGTTTGCGCCGGCGACGGCAAGCACCGGCAGTGCGCCTGCATAAATCGTGGCGATCACGATACCGAAGATGCCGCCGAGTCTTACGTCGCTGGCGTTGCGGGCGTTCATTCCGAAATCGGAGCCGGCCGCGCCAGCCGTGGCAAAGAAGCCGATCACGCTGGAGAGGATCAAGCTGAAAGAGAGCATCGGATTCGAGTCCACGGGATGGAAGCTCGATATGCCACCGGCTGTTCGGATGAATACGTAGAGCACCATCAGCGCCGGAATAATCATCATGATCTGCGAAACCTTGGCGACGTATTGCACGCCCTTGGCGCCAACGGTTCCGGTAGCGTAGCCCCAGACGATGGCGACAACCGTGAACCAAGTGAAAAGCCCGTGGGGAGACGTCCCGACGTTATGCCCCATGGCTTGAACGCCTTCGAGGATGTACTGCGTCGCAAAGAACGTTGCGACTGCGAACCATCCCACCTGCAGCAGACCCATGAGCAAGCCGGGCATCAAATAACCGCCGGCCGTGCCGAAAGTCGAGCTGCCCACCACATAAAGCGGATAGCCCGTCTTCATCCCAAACATCGCCGGTGCATAGTAATAAAGCGCATAGCTCAGAATTCCGGCGACAACGAGCGACCCTACGCAAAACCACGGTCCCGCATGTTCCAACGTGCCGACTGCAAGTGCTTGATAAAAAACCACCCAAAGAAAAATACCGGCATAACTGGGCGCGGTATTTTTGTACCACGGCGCCCGATTCGCTGGCGGATTGGGCACCGCTTTTTCAATGTACGACGGTAGGTTTGGCATGCGCGCTTATATACCTCTGTGCCGCACCAGAAGCAAACATTTTTTCCGGGACGCCGCAGTCGGAACGGAAATTTGGATTTGCGATTTCGCTGACACGAAGCGGGCATACACTTTCATCCCAGGCTGCCGGCCGGGTATATTTTTATATCCGGCCGACACTGGATGACGGTTCGTGTTGACGTCAGAAGGTAAGCCGCGCGCCCAGCTGAATTATGCGCGGGCTCGAAGCCGAAGTGATCTTGCCAAAAGTCGACCCCGAGAGGGTTGTTCCCGAAGGGTTGTTCAGGCTCACCAGATTGAATGCGTTGGTGGCTTCGCCGCGGAGCTGCAGCGTGATGCCTTCGGCAAAGTGGATGTCCCGGAAGATACCCAGATCGACGTCGCGCGAACCCGGCCCACGCAGGAAATCACGCGGCGTGTTCCCGTCGGCACCGCCAGGTCCGATCCCACCCGGCTGACCGGGCCCATTAGGAATGAATGATAGCGGCGCACCGTTAGCGCCGGTGTTGAACCACTCCGCCGCCACGGCTGCACGGCTTCTGTGGGGATCCAAAACTGGGTTCACTCCCGTAAAATCCGGACGATTGTGGCCGTTGCTGTCGTCGTTCTTGGTCGAGCCCGTGGTTATTTCAAAGGGCGATCCGCTTTGCGCGCTGTAAAGGGGCGAGATGGTCCATCCATTCACGATGTTCTTCACGAAGAAATTCGAGCCGTGGTAGTAGTCGATGTTCCAAATGGCGGAGATGTTTGCGACGCTGCGACGGTCGGCGTCGAAGGGTCCCTTTTCCTCCCACAAGTTGGCAAAATCCTGAGCCGTCATTTGGCCTATGGCGGACTCGTTGGAGCTCTGGATGGCATGGCTCCATACGTAGAAGCCGTTGATCATGAAATTGCGCGTGAGGGGATGGGCTACGGAGACCTGCAACGAGTGGTAGGAGGCAGTTTGGTTGGTGATGAGGAAGATATTCTGGCCGAGAACGCCTGGGTCGTAAGGACGCCGCGCGTTGATGCTGGCCTGCGAGGTGGTGGCTCCGGGAGCATAAGGCGCGTAGTTGTCGTCGATCATGGTGGGGACGTCGCGCGAGAGGGTGCCAACGTAAGCTGCTGTGAGGCTTACGCGGTCGGGCAACTGGCGCTGGACCGCCAGATTAAACTGGTAGATGTAGGGCCACTGCACGTTCGTCCCGATGGACTCGATGCTGGCCGGGACAAGGAAGCGTGGATTTTTCGGGTCGTACGTGTACGGGAACGGGTCTCCATTCGGGAATGACGCCGGATTTCCGTAAACGTTGCTGAGCGACGCGATGGAGTTGAAGGTCTGCCGAATGGCGTATGGCTGAGCATTGCCGGGCTGATTCCACTCGTTGCCGCTGGTGGTGCCGTAAAAGAGGCCCGCGCCGGCGCGAACGGCCGTCTTGCCGTCGCCAAATGGATCCCAGGCAAAGCCGATACGCGGCGCGACATGGTGAAACTTGGTGGTGACAATGCCGCGCGCAACGCCCTTGTCGCCGGGGAAGACCATCCCAAGCGGCGCGGACGGGACGACGGTCGATTGCTGGCCGGGAACAAAAGCGTCAGTAAGGTTGGACGATTCGACCGGCGGCGTGTCAATGTCCCAGCGGACACCGAGGTTGGCCGTGAAGCGCGGCGTAACGCGGTAGTTATCCTGCAGGAAAACGGCCGTATGCCAGGCGCTCATGAGCGTGTGATAGGGCGTATCCTGCTCCATCGTGCTCACCTGTCCAGTGACGAAGTCAGACAAAGCATTTCCTGTGGTGGTCGGGGCTGAACTTGAAAAGCTGAATACACCGAAGTTGTAAAGATTGGCCGCGAACATGCCCTTGTCGAGCGCAAGCTCGCCGCCGTAGTAGAGGCTGTGTTTTCCCTTTGTCGTGCTCACCATGTCACGAATCGAATAGAAGTCCGAAGTCGTGACAGGACCGGCCAATGCGCCGCCCACACTGAAGTATCCGCTCACGCTGAGTTCGGGAAGCGCCGAGGGCCCCTGAATGGTGAAGCTTGAGCCGAGCTGGCCGATGTTCGTCGTGGGAAGGTTCACGCGTCCGCCCGCGGCCCTAGTGAACGTGAGCCACGTTTGGTTGATGGTGGTGGCGCTAAAGGTGTGGACGTCGCTGACGTCAGCATTGGTCTGGTCCGTATATGACTGGTTAATGTCCCAGGGAAAATTGCCGTTGCCGAAGGCGTTTTGCGTTGTCTTTACGAAGAAGTAGGTGACAGCGACGTGATCTCTGTCGCCAATCGCCTCGTCGTATTTGCCTAAGTACTCGTTCTCACTCGTAGGTCCAGTGAAGAATCCGGTCCACGTGTTCCCAGCGCCCGTTGGCAATGGAATGTACGCGTTCTTGTTGGAGCCGTTCAACATCGAGGCTGCGGTCTTATCCAGCAGGCTCTGGGGAATACAGTTTGGCGTGGGAGTCTGACAATTCGGGGAAGTGTTCGTCCCATCCACCTGCGTCTTAGTGCCTGGCATGTAAACCGTAAACGAATCTGCGGTGAAGTCGCCGAGACGTTCATTCGCCGTCGGCATCACGCCGCCGCTTAGAAACTGCCCTACTACCTGCCGTAGTCCGCCATAGCTGAAGAAAAAGAATGCTTTGTCCCTCTTAACGGGGCCGCCGATCACGCCTCCGAACTGATTGCGGTGATAAGGAGCCTTTGAACTCGCATTCCAGTTCGTCGCATTGAAATCGGTGTTGCGGTTGAACTCAAAAAGCGTGCCATGGAACTCGTTTGTGCCGGACTTGGTTACCGCTGTCACGACGGCGGCTGACATGTGTCCATATTGAGCAGAGAAGTCGCTCGTCTCTACGCGGAACTCCTGGAGCGCGTCAGGGTTAGGCAACTGGTTGCCATAGTTGCGGATGCCGTTGGTGTTCAGCCCGCCGTCGAGATAAAAGCTGACCTCGGGATTTCCGCCATCGATCGAGCCATTGATCTGGACGTCCGTCGAGGGTAAGCCGATCACGAAATTGGGCGTGCCATTTGGGTTACCCAATTGGCTGGCGCTATTGGCCATAACGCCCGGTATGAGGCTCAACTCCGCATAGGCGTTGCGGTTGACCAGCGGTAGGCCGACCACCTGATTTTGTTCGATCGTGGTTCCCAACTCGGCGTCACTCGTATTAACGAGCGGGGGCGCGGCGGTGACCGTCACCGTTTGAGTTTGCGCGCCTACTTCAAGCGTGATATTGAGCGTCTGGGTTTGGTCCACACTGAGGACCACGTTGGGCTGGACATAGGTTTTGAAGCCCGGAGCCGCCGCTTCCACGGTGTAGTTGCCAACGGGAAGGTCGTCGATACGCACCTCGCCGTACTCGTTTGTCGATGCGGTGCGCGAATAGCCAGTGTCGGTGTTGGTGGCTTTAACCGTCGCAATGCTCACTACGGCACCCTGAGGGTCTTTCACGGTTCCCACAATCGAACCGGTGATCTGTTGGCCGTAAAGGGCTACCGCTGCCGCCAAAATGAGGGCGAATAGCGCCACGAGACGCGCGGCTTGGCCCGAAAAAAAGCGACCTGGCAAGTTCCCTGGACTCATGGGCTTCTGCCAGGAGGTCTCCCTTCGTTTCGTCAGAGAAAATCCCTCGACTGCCGGATCGAACGGCCCCACCGCAGCTTTTGTCCACAACCAAATAACGTTCATTGGCCCACCCTTTTCCTGGCTGCTCAATCCTCAGTGCGGTACACGCGTGCCACTGTGCGGGGCCGACGAGGCGACACAACCATCTATGGCCGCGCATTGAATCTCTCGGGGGCGGATTTCGGAAGTTAGCTAACAGTTAATTCACGGTGAAGTAGTCGGGCGGCTGAGTACCTTGATTGCAAAGAGGCGGCCGCGATGAGGCCGTGGAAAGGCCGCCTGAGATGCCTACAGGGATTCACTTCAGGGGCGGAACGAATTGAGGGCACCCTCTCTTGCGTCCTGGGGTATACTTCGACGCAAGGAGTAGGGGCTTTTCAGATTGGTCCCAGGGGTGAGCCTTGCAACCGCCAGAACACCGGCTCGCTGAAAAACGAGCCGAATTGGATGCCGTCCTGGCATCCGGATGTTTAGGGCGCAGCAACTACGTTGTGCGCCTATTGACGTTTGTCTGCGAGAAGTATTTCGAAGGAAGGACAGAAGACGTCAAGGAGTACAGCATAGCGGTCCAAGCTCTCGGGCGGTCGGCGGACTTCGATCCGCAGGCGGACACAATCGTCCGGGTCACGGCGCACAACCTGCGCAAGCGCCTGGAAGAATATTACCGAACCGACGGCGCAGACCATGCGATCCATATCCGCATCCCTGCCGGCCATTACGTGCCCGATTTTGTGAGGAACGACACCGCGGGTTGTGAGTCCTCTGGCGCGGTGCGAGCGGATGAGAGCGCTACTCTATCCGAAAAGCTGACGCCGGCGCCGCATGAAGCTGCAAATGGCGCGAACGACGTCAATGGCGTTGCGCCTACGGGCACGGTTCCGGCGCCCCGGCGTGTGCTGGGTGTTATCGGCTCGCTTGCCGCGCTCGTATGCGTCGCCGCGGTCGCATTTTATTTGTGGCCGCGAATCGGCCGTGCATCCTATGGGGCCGCACACGCGGATGCCGCCGCACCCATTGGAATTTCTCCCACTCTGCGTGCAGTGATCGGTACGAATCGTATGGCGTACACGGACCACGCCGGATATCTTTGGTCAGCGGACGACTATTGCTCGGGCGGCGATTCGTTTTCGGTGTCACAGCCGAACATTCTGGGCACTAGCGATCCCGGTCTTTACGAGGCCGGCAGATCGGGCTCTTTCGGATGTAAATTTCCGGTCCCGCCCGGCACATACGAAATGCACTTGCTGTTCGCAGAAACGTCCGGCCTGCAGGAAAACGCGCGAACGATCACGTACACGATCGACGGCGGAGCGACGAACAATCTGGACGTTGTGGACGATTCCGGCGCCGACGATACGGCTACGACAAAAATATTCACGGATGTCCGGCCCGAACCCGACGGCACAATCCACCTGGATTTCACAAACGCGCATTCGTTTCTGAACGCTGTTGAGATCTTGCCCGATGCATCGCCGCACGCGCTCCCGATCCGTATTCTCGCGGGCCGCGACCAAGCCTACCGCGACGAAGAAGGGCGGCTCTGGCTGCCCGATCGCTACTTTTTCGGCGGCCGCGAAAGCAGCCATGGAAGCGAAGTCCGCGGATTACCGGATAGCGGCATTTATGATGGGCAGCGGCTCGGTCATTTCCACTACTCAATTCCGGTTGCGCCCGGTGATGACTACACGCTTAAGCTGCACTTCATCGAGCGTTGGTTTGGGATACAGAATCAAAATGTGGGCGGCCCGGGCAGCCGCGTTTACGATGTCTCCTGCAACGGCGTGATGCTGCTGAAGAATTTCGACATCATGCGGGAAGCGCAAAACGCTCCGCTGGTGAAGACGTTTTCGCACGTCGAGCCGACCCCACAGGACAAGATCGAAATCTACTTCACGCCCAACGTGAATTATCCATCGGTGAGCGCAATAGAAGTGCTGCCAGAGTAACCGAGCCGGCGCTGCAAAAGGCGCGCGGCGAAATGACGTCTATTCAAGGACTGAAGCTGTGCCGCCGTCGTACTCGACGGTGCTGCCGGGCGCGTGGTGTTCGCGCCGCAGATAGCCCATCCCAATCGCGCTACTATACTCCGGCGAATAGGCGGCGCTGGTGACCGCCCCAACTTCGCTTGCCCCAGCGCGGAGCTTTGTTCCAGCCAGAGGCGGCTGGGCGGACGAGAATTTCAGCCGCACGCGCTTGCGATTCACGCGACCTTGCGAGCGCACGCGCTCGACAATTTCTTGTCCCGTGTAGCAGCCCTTGTTGTACGCGATGTGCGTGGTTTCCACCGCGGCCTCGTGCGGAATCACCGTATCGTTGAAATCGGCAGGGAACCACGGCACGCCGGCCTCGAGCCGCAACGAATTCAGCGCGACCATCCCGACGGGTCCACCACCCTGCCCGCGAACTGCGGCTTCCGCCGCGCGCCATAGCTGTGCCAATGAGTCCGTGCTGGCGATGATCTCCGCCCCCGGTTCGCCGAAATGCGAGCGGTGCAGCAGGCGGCAGCGGATGTGGTCGATGCTGATTTCCATGGCAGCCATATCGGATATCCCGGCGATCTCGACGGCGGCGATAGCCTTCAGGACGGCGTTCGCGCGCGGGCCTTCGACGGCAAAGCTGCCGAAGGAATCGGTGGCGTCTTCCAGCTTGACCTGCGAGCCGAGAATATATTTCCGCAGCGTCGCAATGGTTTGTTCGCGCAAGGAGACGTGTGAGCGCACCAGCACGCTTTCGGGAAGCGCGTACATTTCCAATTCCGCGAGAATTCGCCCTTGCGGATTCAGCAGCAGCGCCAGCGTGCCACGATCCTCCGCAAGATCGTTGACATTTCCGGAGGTGATCGCGTGCAGGTATTTCACGCGGTCGCGTCCGGTGAAATTCGCCGTCAGGCGCCAATTCGTATCGATCAGCGCAACCGCTTCGCGCGCCGCGCGATATTCCGTCTCAAAATCGGAAAAGCCTTCGGGCAGCATGCCGCCCGTGAATTCGCCGATGCGCGCGTTGGCCGCCCGGTGTAGCGGAAGAAGGGGAGTTTCAAATAGAGAGGCTCGCGTTTCCATTGTTTTCTCGCGGGTCAATCTTAGCAGATGGCTTAGCGGATGGCTTAGCCGATGGCGCGCTGGCATGATGACGGCCGCGCTATACTTTTCGGCGATGCCCGCGACGAAACTGATCCATGAAGTGATTCCCGTAGGCCTGCTGCAATGCAATTGCTCGATCCTGGGCGACCCCGAAACGGGGGAAGCGATTGTCGTCGATCCTGGCGACGAAGTTGAACGAATCCAGCAGATTTTGCGCCGGCATCATCTGAAGCCGCGCGCCATCGTGAGCACGCACACGCATATCGATCACGTAGGCGGACTCGCCGCGCTGCATCAGGCCACCGGCGCGCCCGTGCTGATCCACGAGGCCGACTTGCCTCTGTATCAAGGCTTGGAAATACAGGCGCAGTGGCTGGGTGTTCCTACTCCGGCGATCGCGCCGATTGAAAGCTTCGTGCGGGAGGGTGACGCTGTGCGGTGGGGAAATTACGCCGCGAGCGTCCTGCACACTCCGGGGCACACGCCGGGCAGCATCAGCCTCTTCATTGAGGACGCCGCAAAAGGCGGCGAGGCTCCCGAGGCACACTCTCATGTGCATGAGCCCGCGCCGACGCTTCTCTCGGGCGACACTCTTTTTCAATCGAGCATCGGCCGGACCGATCTTTGGGGTGGTTCGTTCCCGGACATCATCCGGTCAATTCGGGAAAAGCTGTTGGTGTTGCCGGAGCAAACGATTGTCTATCCGGGACACGGGGAGACCACGACGATTGGCGAAGAGCGGGAGTCCAACCCGTTTCTGCGGTGATGATGCGAGGAGCCGCCGGCGCGGGGCGAAAAATGAATCCCGTGCCGCTGCTTAAAAAATCCGAGGCTAAAAAACAGAACGGCCCGCGCGATAGTTTGAATATTAAGCGCGCGGGCCGTCCGGTGGACTGTCTGGGATTGACCAAAGAGGTGGTCACTCTACGTGGCCTCTCATGTCGGCCGATTCTGCGTGGCCGTTGGGCAACTCCGGGCATTGCGATCAAAGCGGCCAGCGCGACCTTACGCCGACGGGTTCGATCTGACTCACCGGTTAGTGTGCGGGCTGTAGCTTCGAGCCGTGCGTAGAAGCAAAACTGCCGCGGCTTCGAAACCCCGCTTAGAGCAACCAGCTCTAAGTCTCAGCCACCTCACCTGGTCTTTGACTACGTAAATCTATGCCGCATAAATCAGAACTTGCCATCAGACCACCTCCTTTCCGGTGTAATCCCACATTATTACGATGTATTGGTGTCGTCAACTGGCCCTGGGTCGACGTTGCGGTGGATAGCTAAGAACGCCCGAACTTTGTGCCGGGAACAATGTCCGTCGGTTTTCGTGTTTTCGAGTCGCGAATAACGCGACCCAACAGCGAATCTTCATTTTCGAGAACCTTCTGAGCCTCCTGGAACGCGGGAGCAGCGCGATTCAGGAAGTTCGCCCAGACGAGCAGCATTGCCATCTTCGCTTCGAAATCGCCTTCCGCCCAAGGGCTGGGTTCGTAGACAGGTCGGTCAGATTTGTAATATTCGCGGCCGAAGAGCCGATTCCGATCCGAGTCTTGGAGAGAGAAGTCAGTTTCGTGGTACGCGGCATAGTTGATGCTTTCGATCAGCAAATGGCACGCCTCATCGCGAGTCATATGGATTCGAAATGTACGCCTTCGATGGCTTCGATATCGATAGGAATGTGAGGCGAATCAACGGACGCTTTTTGACCCGGCGTGAAGTGCCGAGCCAATATTGCGCCGCGCTTGACCACCGCATACTCGCGCGATAGGCTAATCGGGAAGAGGAAAGCCAAGCGCCGCGCCATCCGCGCCCCACACCATTTGATGAAGCAGACCGTTCGAATCGCCGGAGGAGTTCATGAATTCTTCGGCACGCTTGACGAAAACCTGAAATTTTTCGAGTCAGCTTTGCACGTCACCACGCACCTGCGCGGGGATCATGACCTGGAAATCGAAGGCGATCCCGAGCAAGTAGAGCGCGCGGCCCGGCTAGTCGGCGCCTACAATCAGCGGGTTCGCGAGGGCAATACGCCCGATAGCGGGGAAGTGCGGGACCTATTGCGCGCCGCTGCAGGCGAGCCGACTCCGGCACTTCGCGGTGCGTTTTCGCCCACCCGCACGAAGCTCTTCGGGAAAAAAGTGGTCGCGCCGAAGAGTCCTACGCAGAAGAAGTATATCGAAGCGATCGAAACGCATGACATGGTGTTTGCCATCGGCCCGGGTGGCACGGGGAAAACTTATCTGGCGGTCGCGATGGCCGTTTCGGCTTTGCTCTCGAAAGACGTAAATCGGATCATCCTGGCGCGGCCTGCCGTGGAAGCGGGTGAGCGGCTTGGGTTTCTGCCCGGCACGCTGCAGGAAAAAGTCGATCCGTACATGCGGCCGCTCTACGACGGACTGCACGATCTGCTTGAGGCCGATAAACTCGAGCGATTTCTCGAAAAGGACATCATCGAGATCGCGCCGCTCGCGTTCATGCGCGGGCGCACGCTCAATGATTCGTTCGTGATTCTCGATGAAGCGCAGAACACGACCAGCGAGCAGATGAAAATGTTCCTCACGCGCCTCGGTTTCAACTCGAAGGCCGTGATCACCGGCGACATCACGCAGATCGATTTGCCAAACGAGCGCCGCTCGGGCCTTGTCGAAGCGATGGATGTGGTCGGCAACATCGAAGGCATCGCGATGGTCTATTTCGACGAGCGCGACGTGGTCCGTCATAGCCTGGTGCAGCGGATCATCAAGGCTTACGATGAATATCCGGGCGCGGCCAAGCGGCCGACCAGCGCCGCGGCCACCGCGGCTGCGCGCGAGAGCCGAGTGCGGGAATAGCAGCGCCAGCAACAGACGCCGCGAGCTTTCATGCCTGAATCCGGCTTCGCTTGTTCTTTCGAATGATCATTAATCGCCAACGAGCGATTCGCGTGCCGATCCGCACTCTGGAAAAATTCCTCGCCCGCGCTGCGAAGGCGCTGCGCCTGCCGCCGGATGCAGCGGCCGTGTGCTTCGTGACCAACTCTCAAATCACAAAATGGAACAAAGCATATCGCGGCAAAAACAAGCCGACGGATGTCTTGTCGTTTCGCGGCGGCGATGACTCGGGCCCGAAAGACACCTTGCGAGGAAGAGGCCGCCGGGTACGCGACAATTTTTCAACTTCGGCTATCTCCTTCCCTTCGTCAATCTGCTATCTCGGGGATATCGCCATCGCGCCCGCAGTCGCGCGGCGCAACGCGATCCTTTACGGCCGAACTTTTCACGATGAACTGCGCGTCCTGATCCTGCATGGACTTCTGCACCTGATGGGGTACGATCACGAGACGGACACGGGCCAAATGGATCGACGCGAAAAGCGCCTGCGCCTAATTCTGGGGATTTCGTAGCGATGCGCGCGTTTCTCTACACGATCGGTGTACTGGTGCTGACGGGCGGTCTGCCTGTGTTTGCTTACCTCGACCGCGTTTACCGCGAACTCGGCCGCGTCACGGTGGGCCGCATCCGCGAACATCTGGAAACGTTCGAGGCAACGATCGAGCCGCGTTTTCACATGGACCGCGACCGGGCCGCATCCACATTCAATCTTCTGGCCCGCCTTTGGCTCGTTTTGATTGCGGCCATGACAGCGCATGGCGTGATCACGTTCTCGGCGACAACTTGGCAAGCGGCCGCGCAGATGGTGATTTTTCTGGGCGCGGAAGTGGTCGTATTGATGCAGTTCGTTCCGTCGCTTCTGCTCGCGGGCGCGCCAGGAAACTGGCTTCGCCCGTTCATTCCGCTTGTGCGGCTCATGATGTGGATTGTCTGGCCGGTGCAGAGCATTCTCAATCTGCTCGTTTCCGTCCTTCATTTGTCAGAGCCCGACGTGGAAGAGCCGGAGGCCGAGCAGCAGGCGATTGAAGCGTTTGTGGACGCCGCAACGGAAGAGGGAATCATCGAGCAGGAAGACGCTCGCCTGATCGAGCAAGTGGTGGAATTTGCCGAGACGCGTGTGCGAGACGTGATGACGCCTCGTCCGGATGTGGTGGCGATTCCCGCTTCGGCCACGCTGGAAGAACTGCGCAAACTAATGGTCCACACAAAATATTCGCGTGTCCCTGCGTATGAGAAATCGCTTGATGAAGTTGTCGGCATCGCCATGAGCCGCGACGTGCTGGAAGTTTCCGAGCGCGAAGCCGTGCACCGCACAGTCCGGGCGCTGATGCGTCCCGCGCTTTTCGTGCCGGAAAGCAAATTTGGTTCGGAGCTGCTGAAAGAGATGCAGCAGAAGAGCCAGCAAATGGCGATCGTCATAGACGAGTACGGCCTGCTGGCGGGCGTCGTCACGGTCGAGGATCTGGTCGAGGAGATCGTCGGGGAGATCGGGGAAGAGGATCGCCGCCCCGCTCCCGAAGTCATTCGCGAGGCGAGCGGCTCGGCTGTTTTGCGAGGCAGCGTCGCCGTCAGTCGCCTCGGCGAGATCTTCGGCGTTGAGATGCCGCTTGCCGAGGAGCATTCGAATGCGGCGACCGTCGCCGGCTTGCTGAATTCCGTTGCAGGCCACGTTCCGCGCACCGGCGAAGCGATTGATTTCGACGGAATCCGTTTCGAGGTACTCGAAGCGAACCAGCGCAAGGTCCTGCGCGTCCGGGCGCGGCCAATTGCCGCGAGCACTGCGGCGAGTTCGCATTCCTCCTAAAACAAGCTCACAAAGGGAGCGCCACCGGCTAACGGCGAGCCGGGGCGTAACGGTCGTCTTGAAGCGCCGGATGAACTAGGACTCGCGGGCGGTCACCTGGCGCGGGTTCTTATCGTCGCGCAGCGCGACGAAATGCGCCTGGCGCAGATGATTCGCTTCGGTCCATTCCGCGAATTCGATCTGCGCGACCAGTTTCGGCTTGAGCCAGTGGCATTCGCGCATCGCCTCTTCGGTCACAGCGAACCCGCGCCGCGCGCCCGCACGCTCCGGCAAATTGACGAACGGGCACTTCGTCGCTGCAAGCCCCTTGAAATGTTTGGCGACGTCGAGCCGCGACCGCGGCCTGAAACCATTGCGCACTTTTGCCACGAAAATCAGCTGGGGGCCTTGGTAGTAGCCGACGAGCAGCGCATCGAACACATGCCGGCCGGGCGTATAGCCGCCAATCACGAGTTCCTGGCCCTGATGGGTTTTGTATTTGAGCCAAGCGCCACTGCGCAAGCCGGATTCGTAGCGGCTATCGACGCGCTTCGCCACAATTCCTTCGAGGCCCTGTTCGCGTGCGGCGCGGACCACGTCCTCGGCAGGAAAGTGGAAGACGGGCGAAAGCCGGACCGGATCATCGAGGACGTTCACCGCTTCTTCCAGGAAGGGTCGGCGCGAGGAAAGCGGAAGCTTGGTTAGGTCGCGCCCTTTATACGCGAGAATGTCGAACGCGTAATAGAAGACGGGCCGCGACGGCCTCCAGTTTTGCAGGGCGCTGAAATTCGGCCGCCCATCTTTATCGAGGGCGACAATTTCGCCGTCGAGGATCGTGTCGCCGGCCAATTTTGCGAAGGCGCCCGCGATCACGGGGTATTTCGCGTTCAAGCGATTGTTGCGGCGTGAAAATATGCCGACCCTGCCGCCTCGTTTCACCACAAGCCCGCGATAACCGTCGAGCTTGATTTCGTATTGCCACTGCGGGCCTTCCGGCACGCGGTCGGCGGCTTTCGCCAGCATCGGCTCGATAAATTCAATCGCGGCCTTCGGCAGTGAATTGAGATCGATGACCGATTCGGGCGCCGGTTTTGTAGCGTCCGCGTGCGGCTTCGGGGCAGACTCGCGAACGTTGGCTTGGCGCGCCGCTTTTTTAGCGCGCTCATCGGCGGCAAGCCCGCGGTTGCTGTTCCAGGTCGCCGCGGGAGCGCTCGTGATTTGGGCCATCGTGCGCCCGCTCAGCGCGGAGCGGTCCGCGTCTGACTTGGAAACGCGCAGAGTCTTGCGGCCGCCCTTGATCAGATACCATCTCGGCCGGTCACCATTGCCGTGCGATCGCGTCAACAGCCATTCGCCATCGAGCTTTTTCCCTTGCAGATGAATCTTCAGGTAGCCCTTGAAGAAATTCCCTTCAATCACTTCATACGTCCCGATGTCCCACACCATCACCGTGCCGCCGCCATACTGCCCCTGCGGAATAATCCCTTCGAAACTCAGATAATCGAGCGGATGATCCTCCGTCGGCATCGCCAGGCGCTTTTCGGCGGCCTCGAGCGGCGGCCCCTTCGGCACGGCCCACGATTTCAGCACGCCGTGCATTTCGAGCCGGAAATCGTAGTGCAAATGACTTGAGGCGTGCTTCTGAATCACGAACCGGCGCTGGCTTTCCTGTGCGCTGGGTTCAGGCAAAGTTGCCGCCCCAGCCGAACCGGCTCGGACCGAGACGGCCGGCGGCGGCTCGGGCGTGCGCGAAAAATCGCGCTTCTGGCGATAGATTTCGAGCGATTTGGGGGAATGGGCGGCGCTCGCCGCGATCTCGCGCGGCAATGTTTGCTTCAGTGTTTCCACTGCCGCGAAAAGATCCCCGATCTTCTCCAGTCGCACCAGGGCGGCTTCGGGCTCGAAATAAAGGGTCTGCGTGCGCTGCGTGCGTTGCGCCTCGATCAGTTCGTCCCACGTCACCGGCATCGAGACGTATGGCCGATCCGACTTCGCGCGCAGCGAGTAAACGCCGATCGTCGTCTTCGATTCGGCGTTCTGGCTCCAATCGATGAACACTTTGCCCGCGCGCAAATGCCTGGGCATTTTTGAAACGACGAGCTCGGGATGCCGCTGCTCCATGAATTCCGCAAAAGTCTTCGCGAAGGGTTTCACCACGTCGTAGGTGAGCCCGGAATTGAGCGGGACATAGAGCTGCAAACCCTTCGAGCCGGAGACTTTCGCGAACGATTGAAGTTTCAGTTCCGTGAGCACTTCCCGCACGAGCAACGCGACACGAACGCACGTGAGAATGTCCGAGGCTTCGCCGGGATCGAGATCGAACACGATCTCCGTGGGCGAGCTGATATTCGGCACGCGATGCAAAAAAGGATGCAGTTCGAGGCTGGCGAGATTTGCCGCCCAGACGAGTGTGGGCAAGTCGTCGATCAGGATGTAGTGAATGTCGCCTTCATGCCGCCTGTGCGGGACGGAAAAGCGTTTGATCCACCCGGGCGTGAAAGGCGGCGCATTTTTCTCGAAAAAGAATTTGCCGCGAACGCCGTCCGGATAGCGGACGAACGTGATGGGACGGTCTTTCAGATGCGGCAGGATGTAGCGCGAAACGCGGACGTAATAATCGATCACCTGCCCCTTGGTAAGTCCGTTGGCGGGGTAGAGAATCTTCTCAAGGTTGGAGAGTGCGATCTTGCGGCCCTCGACGTCGATGGTTGCGTTTTTCTTTTCCGGCATGGCTCCCAGTGTTTAACATCCTAACCCGGCCGACGCCGTGATGGTTGGCGCAGCCGGTCCCCAGAGCGGATCCGCGGCCGCCCCCAAGCTGCCGCCCGTCCCACTCGTGTTATCGTTGAATTCCAGCAAATTTGGAAGGAACTGGACGCATTTGGCCACGGCATCCGAAAAACTCACCGCAAGCGGCGATCTCTCGACGAGGCAAAGCGAAATTCGCGAGGACGGCCGTGCGCTTCCGCAAGTAGCCGCGTTTCTGAGAAGACTTTGGGTACAGGTCACGGTGATTTCCGGCGTGTTGCTGATCCCGTGTTTTTGGCACCGGCGCATTGTTTCGTCTGACCTGGGCAGCCATCTCTACAACGCGTGGCTCGCACAGCTGATCAACCACGATGATGTGACGGACATGCACCTCGCGTATCAATGGACGAACGTCCTGTTTGATTACATGCTCAGTGCTGCGGGAGCGTTCGTCAACCTGCACACCGCCGAGCGAATCGTGGTCCCGATCTGCGTCCTCGTGTTCTTTTGGGGCGGATTCGCACTGATATCCGCGGCCACGAAACGCGCGCCTTGGTTTTTGACGCCTTTCCTCGCGGTGGTAACCTACGGCTGGACGTTTCGCCTCGGTCTCTTCAATTACTATTTATCGCTTGGGCTCGCATTCTTCGGCATCGCGATTTTCTGGCGCGGCAAAGGCTGGGAACGCGCCTTACCGCTCGCACTCGTACCGTTGATCGTGCTGGCGCACCCGCTCGGTCTCTTATGGATGGTCGCTGCCTGCGCGTACGTCGGCATTGCAGAGAAGATTCCCGCAGCCTTTCAGTGGCTGCTGTTTCTCGTTTCGGCAGCGGTCGTTTACGCGATGCGCTTTTACATTTTGCATCACTTCGGCGTGCAAGCCAGCCTGGGCTCAATTCGAACCTTCAATGGCGCGGACCAAGTCGTCCTTTTTGGTGATCGCTACAATGCACTGAAGACCGCCGTGATCGTCGCAACGCTCGCCATGCTCGCCTTCGACCTATTGCGCCGCTCGCGCCGCAACGAATCGCTGAAGCCTTACCTCATCCCGCTGCAGCTCTATCTCATAATCGAATTTGCCGTGCAGATGCTGCCGAGCGGCGTAACGATTTCGCCGCAGCTTGCTGCCGTGGCAATTCTCACCGAACGCCTCACGTCCGTCGCCGCGATCCTTGCGCTTTGCCTGCTGGGCGCGATGCTGCCCAGCCGGTGGCATCTCGTGATCACCGGGGCAATCGCCGCCGTCTTTTTCGTCTACGTCTATCAGGACACCGGCGTGATCAATCGCATGGAGGTGCAAGCCGAGCAACTGGTGCGCACGCTGCCGAAAGATTCGCGCGTCATGGCCACCATCTTTCCTCTGCCGCACTCCCGCGTGCTGATCCAGCATATGATCGACCGCGCCTGCATCGGCTATTGCTTCAGCTACGGAAATTATGAGCCCGGCACGGGCCTTTTTCGCGTTCGCGGCGACCGAGACGGCGCTTACAATCTGGGCGACTACGCGCTGGCGGTCGAGATGGAAGAGGGTCGTTACATGGTTCAGCCCGAGGACTTGCCCGTCTACCAGGTCTATCAATGCACGAAAAGCGGCACAGCCCTCTGTGTCGCGCCGCTTCACGCCGACGAAGAAAATGACGCCATGGGCGTCTACGGCCGTCACTAACCTCGCGCAACTACCGTCGCGGTTGCATCCGCCGCGTTTCTGTAGCAATGTTCTCCCTAACGCTGGGACTCGAAATTACAAAGCTACGGAGGCTTCCGTGGTCACCGTTCACATCTGGAATTTCCGCGGATCGAATCAGGCGTGGGGCCATGCATCCCTTGAATTGGATCGCACCTATATTTCCTGGTGGCCGCAAACGCCGGGTCAGGTGCCCACAAAAATTCCCGACATCTATGCCTCGCACCCTTTTCGCAACCGCGACTTCGCGAGCGACGTGCAAGACGAGGGGCAGCGCCCCGATCATTCGATTCACATCAACGGTCTAGTGTTATGTAACTGAAATAAGTGAAAGAAATAGCGCGGGCTGTGCGTATTGCTCTATAAGGAGGGAGCATGCGCACGGGACGACCGAAGGCGACGCTGAAATTGACTGCAGATGAGGAACGCGAATTGAAATCACTC
>DATJOL010000084.1:0-13732 GCA_035507075.1 Candidatus Aquilonibacter sp.
CCTCTACGAGCGTAGAGCCAAGGCGCAACTCACGGCCGGGCAGCCAGCGCATTCACTTCTGCCGCTCTTCGAGCGCGCGCTGCAGTGCTTTGCCGAAGCCGAGAAGATTCGTCCCAAGGGAAACGACGACTCCATCCTGCGGTGGAACCGCTGCGTGAGGCTTCTGCAGGCATCGCAATATTCATGGAACGAAGAGGGGCCGGCGTTTGAAGCGCACGACGCGCCGCCTTCCCGCCAAAATTAGGGCGGCAGCGATTGCGTGTACTGCTCCCCTCCGTTCGCTCGCAGCATCTGCCCTGAAAATAACCCCCAGAAACACAGACAGGCCGCGTACTGCGGGCCTGCTTGTGCTACGAGGGCTGAATAAAACCTCAGAACATGAAGCGCAAGCCCAATTGCAGTTCACGCGACGCGTTTGCTGTGCCCGTGATGTCGCCAAACGTGTTGGGATTAATGAGCGAGGCACCTGGGTTTGCGAAGTTCGTGTGGTTGAAAACGTTGAGCGCATCGGTCCGGAACTGCAGTTTCTGCGTTTCGGACCATGGCATTGCAAAGTCCTTCAAAACTGCCAAGTCGAGGTTCCACAAACCCGGACCGTTTAGGATGTTGCGATTGCCGGGGCCCCCCGCGATCGGGAACGTGAAAGCTGACTCCGCGTTGGAAACGTTTGAGAAATACTGAACCGTGTTAGGTATGCCCGGGACGCTTGACGGCACCTGATGGATCCCGCCCGCAACATCCGATTTCGTCCCAATGAAGACTCCGGGCTGCGTCTGCGTGAAGTCGATCGTAAACGCGCCGGAGTCAATCTTGAACGGGTCGCCGGTGAACGCCGTGAAGATTCCCGACACATTCCAACCGCCGATCAGCTCGTTCAATCCCTTCGAAGAGTTGCCGCCGATCCACTTTCCGCGCCCTAAGGGCAATGCATAAAGGAAGTTGGAGTTGAAAAGGTGGCGGTGATCGAAGTCGGAACTGCCGCGGCACGCTCGGAGGTTGCGCAGGTCGCAAATTTCAGACGCACCGCTCGCCTGGTATTCGATTAAGTTGTTCTGGACACCCGAATCGTTGTCGATGGAATGCGAATAGGTGTAATTCAGCTCCATCGTCAAGTCGTGCGAGAGTCTATGGCTTACTCGCACCACCAGCGCGTGGTAATCGGAAGAACTGTAATTGCCGACATAACCCGCTCCGCCGTCCTGGGCCAGAAGGCCGACGTTCGGCAGGAGCAGGCCCTGCTCGACGATGCCGCTGATGTTGTGAAAGTCTGCGAGGCTCTGGATCGTAGACGTCACGTCTCCGTCATAAAAATAGAAGCCGTTCTGCGTTAGTTGGTACGCGACGTTGGCGCAGCTGATTCCGAAGGTGTTCATGCAGGTTGCTCCCGCTCCGACGGTTTGCGCGAGCGCTGCACTCACCTGATTTTCAAACCACGGCTGCGGAGTCAGGTTTGCGCCGGTGACTCCCTGCTGGACCTGCTTCTGAATGGCCCCGAACGCGCTGTAGAGCGACTGCCCCGCTGGAGAAGGACCATTAGCTGTTTGGTCCACAAAATTGACTGCTTGCGCGGGATCGCCGATCGCCGGGAGGTTGCGGCCGAGCTTCCCCACGTAGGTGGCCTCCACCAGCCACCCGCCGGGCAGCTCCCGCTGAATTCCCAGGTCGAAATGCATTTCATTTGGCGTCTTGTAATTCGGGTCGAAGTTAAAAAGCGGGCTTCCATTGAATCCACCGTTGAAGAACCCGATCGGGAATCCATTCGAGTCCAGGTTTGGCGTAAACGTGGGTCGCGGCGTCGTCCCGCCTGCAGGAACGGCGGGAAGACTGGCGACCAAAGCCGTCGGCGTGCATGGATTTGCACACGCAAAACGCGGATCAGTGGCGATGTTCCCGTAGTTGATGGGGACGGTGTTGCTGAAGAGGAAGCTCGATTCGTCCAGTTCGAAACCCTGCCCGATCAGGCTATTGTCGTAATCGATCCCAAATCCGCCGCGAATGCTCGTTTGCCGGTTGCCAAAGAGCCGCCCGAGCATTCCGCCCGATTGATAGGGCGAATAGGCGAAGCTCACCTTCGGCCCTAAGTTGTTGTAAGACGGCTTGTAATAGCCGGGAGCGTTGTTGGCGCTTCCTCCCAAGCTGTACGTAATGAACGGAACCGCGTCCGGCCCGGAAATTCCTTGCTCAGCCTGTTGCAGGCGGAGCGCGAAGAGGCCGTTCGGCGTCTGATTCTGAATCGCCTCGAATCCGTTCACCTCTGACAACGGATTGTGGAACGACCAGCGCAAACCGGCGGTCAGGGTTAGGTCCGGACGAACGCTCCACGTATCCTGGCCAAACGCTTCGTACTGAGTGGAGTGATAGTCGCGGAAAGACACCTGGTTCTGCGGCAGCGCGTTGCCGTTTACGTCGTAGTTGTATGACGCCGAGACGTTCGAGTATCGCCCCAACGCGATCGTGAAGAGGCGGGCCCATTCGTTCGTATCGCCGTTCGGCGAGAAGTCCGAAGGAAGGCAATCGAAGTTGGGAGCGTTCGCACAACCCGTCGCCTGAGAGAGCGAAGAAAGATCGCCGCCCACACCGATGCTGAAACCGTTCGTGTCCGTCAGGTTGCCGGACTTGAAGATTGTCGGCGCGATCACGCCTCCAAATGTGAGCGTGTGCTTGCCCTTCACCCACGTGAGCGTGTCGCGAATTTGGTAAACCGGAACAACTGGAAACTGTTGATTCAATCCCAGGTAAGGCTGCGAAAGCACGGTTCCGAAGAAGCCGTCAAAAAAGTTCAGCGAATCTGGAGAGGTCGGTTCGTAAGCTACCGTGAATGCGTTCACTTGGTCCGTTTCACCGAACGACGCCTGGTTCGTCAGATTCGGCGAAATCGTCCACGTGTCTCCCACAGACCATGCACGCGAGTGATCGAAGAAGGAGCCTCCCGGGGAAGGATCGCCGGGAAATTGTTGCGTAAACTGCGTGTCGTTGCTGCGGTCGAACGTCGCGCGGACAAACATCCGGTGGTTCTTCGACGCCTGATAGTCAATCTTCCCAATGTAGGTGTTGTCGTGAGACAGGACGGGAGACAGGAAAAAGTAGCCGGCAGTGTTCAGTCCATCGCCGCCTACACTCGTGTTGGGCGCAGGAATCGCGGCCGTCCCCGCATAACCTCGGCCCGTGAGGAAATTCAATAAGTTCGGGTCGGCTCCGATACCCTGCGGGTCCAACGACGCAAGTGAATTGGGGCCCGAAAGCGGCGTAGTCTCCACGTTGCCGCTCGTACCGAGATAGTTGAGCTGACCGGTCAGAAACGTCGAATCAGGAACCGTGTCGATGTTCTGAGTAGTCTCCGATGCGCGGAGACCATTGTATGAGAAAAAGAAAAATAGCTTGTTCTTGAGGATGGGCCCGCCCACGTCGCCGCCAAATTGATTGCGGATCAGCTGCGGAAGCGGAATTCCTTCCAGGTTATTGAAGTAATTGTTAGCCGCGTATGCTTTTACGCGATTGAATTCGAATGCCTGCCCATGAAAATCATTGGTGCCGCTCTTGGTGACCAACTGCATCTGCCCGCCGGAGCTGTGTCCAAACGAGGCGTCATCCCCCGTCACAGTCACGCTCAATTCCTGAATCGAATCCAGTGGCGTGTTCACGGTCGTGGTGAACGCAAAGCCGCCGCGCTGATCGTTGACGTCGAGGCCATCCAGCGTGATGTTCGTCTGATCGGAGCGCGTTCCTGCTACGGCGCCCCCGGGCGTTACGGCGGGAGCCAACGACAAGTAGTTTGCAGCGCTGTTGACCAGAGAGTTCGGCAAGTCCTGAATCCGGTCGCCGTCGATTACACTCGCAATCGAGGCGTCCACCGTATTCAGCGTCTCGGTTTCTGACGTCTTCACTTCCACCGTCGTTTTGACGTCTCCCACGGAAAACCTGGCGTCCTCTGTCACCTTCGCGTTGACGTTTAGCTCGATGCCATCCAGCGTTATGGTTTCAAAACCGCTCTTCGTAAACACCAGCGCATAGTTTTGGGCCGGAGGAACGTTGGAGAATTCGTAGACGCCCACGGAATTCGTTGTCGCCGTTACGGAATAACCGATGCCTGGATTCGTGAGCGTCACTGTAGCACCGGCAACCACAGCTCCGGTCGGGTCGGTCACCACGCCCGTAACGCTGGAATTATCCTGTGCGTGAATCTGCAGCGGCAGAAAAGCCAGAACGGCGAGCAACAGCAACGCACGAACGATCGACCGGACTGCAGAAAATCGCGCCTCAGAATTCATGTTTCTATCCCCCAAAGTTTACCGGCCGCACTCAGCCCGGGCGGCACGGCGATTAGACCGTCGACTCAGAGACTGAACACACTTTGCCGTGATGCATTGCAATCGCGATTCCGATAGACGGAAATCGCCCCTGACGCGGACGCGTCCTAACATCCAGGAAATGAATGATTTAGGAGAGACGCGGAAGAGCCTGCGCGAGATTGAAAGTGAGTAATCCGAATATTTAGAGGTATTCTGCGTAGCAAATCTGTGAATTCGGACACGGTGGTAATACTGTTTTTCATTCGGTGGGACACGAAAGATGGCGCCGCCGCCAACGCGACGCTCTCAAATCGTCGAACGCCGTTTGTCGTGTCCACTTTTGACGTCGGCAGATTTCCACAGGAGGTCTGATTCGCGGCGCGTCGCACGTGGATTTGACGGCTACCGAAGAGTAGCATTGGGGTTTCGTCGTTCGCATTTCGGCCCGATAGGGTTCCGATGGCACACGCAATTTCAATCCGCACGCAGGCGCCCCCCAAGCGCATCGGCCTTGAAGTCTGGATGGAGCGGGTTCTCGAGTTGCTGGACTCAGTCCGAGAAGACTGGGATGCCGAGAACGTACATGATCTGCGCGTGGCGCTGCGCCGCTGCCGAACGATGGCGGACGCGCTGATTGAAGTGAATCCCGATTCGGGTTGGCGGAAACTGAAGAAATCCAGCCGCGGAATTTTCGATGCGCTCGGCGACCTGCGCGACACGCAAGTGGAACGCGACTGGTTGAAGCACCTGGGCGCTAGCCGGGATCCGGTGCGGCTGCGTTTGTTGCGCTTTCTGACTCGCCAAGAAAGAAAAGACCAGCAGCAGTCGCTGCGGGCGCTCCACCACTTCGACCGCAAAGCCTGGCGGAAATGGTCTCGAAAGCTTCCGGCGAAATCGCAATTCTTCCCTGTGGAAAGCGTGGTGTTTCAACGATTGGCGCTCAGCCGGCTGAACGATGCCGTGAGCCTCTACCAGCAGGCGCGGAAATCGCGGAGCCAGGTGGCTTGGCATCGGCTGCGCATCGGAATCAAGCGGTTCCGCTATATCATCGAGAATTTCCTGCCGCAGCGATACGAGGCCTGGGCCGACGACCTGAAGCGAATGCAGGATTTGCTGGGCGAGGTGCACGACTTGGACGTGCTCCGGGGATTGATACGCACGCACGCCGGATCGCTTCGCGCCAACGCGGTTGCGCCCTGGCTCGAACGGATCGAAAACGAGCGCAAGAAGCGACTCGACGACTTCAGAGCCAGGACCTCCGGTTCGGAATCTCTTTGGATTGTGTGGCGGGCGGGATTCCAGTGGGGACACGTCCTGCGTTCCGCCGCACCCGCGGAGAAGCAAATCGCTTAGTTCCTCATTGAAGGTTGAAAACAGCCCCTTAAGGACGCGAGGCGGGCGCCGATTCACGCTCGGCCAGAATCTTTCGGGCGTTCTGGTAGAGCGCGCGGGCCTGCGGAATCTCCGCTTCGGCCTTCTCCAACTGCGGATCATGTTCAAGGGCAACGCGGAAACCATCGTTCAAGCCGAACACCGAGGTGAACACTTCCCTCTTGATCTTCAATTTCAGCCAGTCGAGATTCTGGGAAATATCCTGTTCCGTGAATTTGATGTGCTGGTCCGCGAGGTACTTCCGGAATTGCTCGATGACCGAATCGCTCGCCACGAAGTCCCGAGTGATTTCAGGCTTCGTACCGAGATAGGCACGCACGAAGTCGCCGACGCCGTTTGAAAAGGGATAGAGGACGCCGCGTCGCTCGAGGAATTCCTCGAAATCGCCGAGCTTCGGGGCGGCGACAACGACGTCGGGCGTGATTCCGCCCTCGCCGTAGACTTGCCGGCCGCTGTCGGTGAGCTTCACTTCGGGAGCGTGGGGCCGCTGCGGGTTGTAATGGTAATCGAAGAGCGAGACGTTCTTATAATCGCGCTGAATCAAGCGGCCGCTCGGCGTGTAGTAACGGGCGGAAGTGAGAAGCAGCATGGTGTCTTCGGCCAGCGGGAATGGAGTCTGCACGAGGCCCTTGCCGAAGGTGGTCTCACCCACGATCAATCCGCGATCGTGATCCTGGATCGCACCGGCGACGATTTCGGACGCGGAAGCCGTGCCGCTGTTCGTCAGAACTACGAGCGGAACCGTGACCCCCTGATTGCCGTGAACCGCGTAGAACCTGTGCTCGGGCGAGGAACGCCCGTGCTGCGAGACTACGATTTCGTTTCGGTCGAGGAACATGTCCGCCATGCCGACCGCCTGATTCAAGAGCCCGCCGCCGTTGTCGCGAAGATCGACGATCAGGCCGTCGAGCTTGGGATAGTCGAGCGAATTCATGGCGGCGGCGAGGTCGCTGTCGGCGGTCTGGTTGTTGAAGGTGGTCAAGCGAACATAGCCGATGCCGGGCTTTATCATCGTGGAATATTCCACGGCCGGGTGAGCGATCTCGTCGCGGACGACCGAAACCTCGATTGGTTTCTCCCAGCCGACGCGCCCGAGTGAAATTCGCACCGGGGTTCCGCGTGCGCCTTTTAGCATGGCGGCAACGTCATCCGTGGTCAGCCCGTTGCACGGCTTGTCGTCTACTTTCAGAATGACGTCTGCGGGCCGGATTCCGGCCTTGAACGCCGGAGAGCCGACAAATGGCGCGATCACGATGACCTGATCGCCCCGCTGGGCGATCTGCATCCCTACGCCAAAGTACTTTCCCTGCTGATCTTCGCGGAATTTGGCAAACGCCTGGGGGTCGAAGAACGTGGAATGGGGATCGAGAACTCGGAGCATGCCGGGGATCGCGCCCATGTAGATCGCCTGGTTCACGTCTACAGGATCGGCATAGTTGCGCTCGACCACCGCCAGGACCGACGAGAACGATTTCATCGAGGCTTGGAGGTCGTTGGAATCCGTCGCCGTGGCGTGAACCGACGGGCCGTACAGTCCGCCCAGAAGCGCCGAAGCGGCCAGCACGATGGCGAGAAGCGCGACGCCGCGGCTTTGCGATTGAAGTTCTGACATGCGATCCTTCCGGCCCCGAACATTCAGGATAACACAGAACGGGCACGCGGCCAGCGGCGTACACCCGCACGAACTACACGCGAGGCCGTTATTTGGCCAATCGGCGCAGCTGCTTCGGAGTCATCAACCAGAGGAGAGTCCAGCGTCCATCGGCGGCTCCGCGCTCACAACAGGCGACGCCGGATTTACGGATCTCCGTGAATACTCCGCGGCTGCCGGCAAGGTGGGCGATCAGCTGGTCCAGATGCGGCGCGTGCCCGAAACACATCACTTTCTTCGCTCGCAGACGCATGATTTCCTTCAGGAATTCCGCGGGATTTCCGGAGGGTTTCAGCGCGTCGCTCGAGCGAATCTTCTCGAGCGAGTAACCCAGAGTCTCGGCGAAAATCTCGGCCGTCTGCGCGGCGCGGACGTAAGGACTCGTGACCAGCACGTCGGGCTTCACGCCCATTTCGACCAATCCGAGTGCGGCCGAGCGAGTCTTCTTCATTCCCTCGGCCGTGAGCGGCCGCTCGGGTTCGGCAGGTGCTTTCGGGTCTGCGCGGTCAATCGCGATGCCGTGGCGAACGATGTAGACAATCATGGGTCAGGCGACCTTCTCTTTCCCTTGCGCGCGGCGGAATTCCGGCCGCAGCCGGAACTCCTTTTCGAAGAGTTCAGCCTTGCGGGCGAGTCCGGTCAGGTCCAAACGCGTCCCCTCGGCAGCGCGAATCTGGAAAATTGCCTTTCGGCCGGCGATGTAAACGTCCACGCCGCCCACCCGCTGGGCGTGATCTGACTCGAGCTTTTCGGCGATGCGGAGCAATGAGCCGAGCATCCGCACCTGCCGCCGGCGAGGGCCGTCGAGGGCGGCGTACGAGGCGTGCTCCAGCTGCGGCTCAGATTTGCAATTGTGATAGCGAACCAAGGCGGCCACCATATCGCAGCGCCAGCCGCGCAGCCCGGGAATTTCCGAATTGCGCACCAGATACTCGCCATGGCGATGGTGGGACTTGCGGTTGACGAAGTGTCCCACGTCGTGCAGCACGGCCGCCATTTCGAGCACGACGCGCAACTCAGCCCCAAACTGATGCAGGGGCCGCAATTGGTCGAAAAGGGCAAGCGCGAGTCGCGAAACCTGTTCGGCATGCTGTGGATCGTAGTCGAGCCGGCGGGCGAACCAGCGGGCGCCTCCAATCATTTCGGCGGCGCGCAGTTTCTCCTCTTCCGAAGAAATCTCCGTGACGTACTGCGCGGCCACCAGGTCCAGCAAAATCCCTTCGCGGACACCCACACCCGGCACGAGCAGCGTACGCACGCCAAGCCACTTCGCGATCGTCGTGATGATAATGGAAGCGATCCCCATTACCTCTGCCCGATCTTTCCGTACGCGATAGACGCGCATTCGGCCGGGAATATCGAGTCGCAGGAGGCGCCAAGCTTGATCGTGCAACAGCGGCACGTTGATCGTGGGCGTGCGGCCCACAAAGGGGCCCGCCGCGAGCCGGACAAGTGCCTCGGCATTGCCGCCGCATCCAACCGCGATGGCGCGAGAGAGATTGGGCGGCGAGGGCAAAGCACTACGGAGGAGCGAAATCACGTGATGCCGCAGGCGAGTCACATTGTCCTCGTCAATCGCGCCCTTGATCGAATAGGTTTCCATCAAACGAATGGTTCCCAGGGGAAGCGCGACGCGCCGGCTGAGCAGCCTTTCCTCGAAAAAGTTCAATTCAAGGCTGCCGCCTCCGAGATCGAAAATCAGGCGTGGCTGAATCCGCTCACCGAGCGACACCTGAACGGCCGAGCAAACGAGTCGCGCTTCTTCATCGCTGTTGATGACTTCGAGTTCGATGCCGGTCTTGCGCCGAATTCGCTCCATCAGGCGCCGGTAGTTTCGGGCTTCGCGAGCGGCAGCTGTGGCGACAGCGCGGTAAGCAGAGACGCCGTGCCGGTCCATCTTCGCGCGGAACTGCCGGAAGGCGTCCACGGCGCTGTCAATCGTCTCGTCGTCGATCAGCCGACGCGTGAACGCGTTGTGTCCCAGGCGGACGGCGGCGCGTTCGGTTTCGAGTATTTGAATTTGATCAGGGGATGTGGCGCGAGCAATGACGAGGCGGATAGCATTTGAGCCCGCGTCAATCGCCGCCAGCTGGACCGGGGCCGCCACGCTCAGCGCCAGACTTGCATTAAGGCGTGCGAAGGTTGGTAGTGCGTTCTTTGAATGCCGAGGTGAGCCGCAATGCGCTTGCGAATCACGCGGTTCACCTCAGAGACGCTGCCTTCGCCATCGACTTCCACAAACCCGTGCCGCTTGGAAAGATATTCGAACTCTTTCTTCATCATGGACTGGTAACGAATGAACGACTGGAAAAGATCATTTGAAAGCGACATGTCACGGCCCGATTCCCAGTAGCTGATCGTGTGCGCCTTTTTGAATTCGCGGTCGAAGGCGATTTCTGGCTTCACATTGAGCCAGAAAGTAAGATCCGGCCGCAGCGCCATTTCGTAAATGCCATGCAGATAATCGCGGCTCATGCCGCGCACGGCCGAGCGAGCAATCAAAGTAAAAATGTACCGATCCGCCAGAACCACAAGCCCGGAGCGCAGCGCGGGCAGAATGCGGCGCTCCAATTGATCGAAGAAATCGGTGCTGTACATCAGCGCGAGCGTCGTGCGCGTCACCGCGTTCTCCGCCATCAGCGAATCGATATCCTCGCCGACGAGGAAGGAACGGCGAAGCCCCATCGTTTGCACCGCGAAACCTTCCGATTCGAGCCATTCGGTCAATAAAGCGATCTGCGTGGATCGCCCCGAGCCGTCCGAACCTTCCAATACGATGAGCGATCCGCTGAGTTCCTCGAGATTCACGCCGGGCAGCGGAATCCCGTAGAACCGCGATGTCACATCGCTCGCGGCTGTCCCCTTCTTCTTCTTCGCTTTTTTCCGGGGACGTCCGTTTGACGGCGCCGCTATCTCGCCCTGCGTCGCTGCGCTTTGTTCGGACCGATTTTTATCCGATGGCGTCATTTCTTCTTCGGCTCTTTTTCGGCGCGAACTTCGCGAGCTGGATTTTTTCTCCCACGATTTGCCGCATCAGCTTTTGCAACTTGTTCACGCGTACCGTGCCATCCATCAGCACGAAGTGATCGGTTTCGATCATCTGGTCGTAGTTCGCGAGGATTCTTTCCTGAAAAATGCGAAAGCTCTCCGATCGATCGAGCGAAATTCCCAGGTCCATTCCCGCTTCGTAATACTTCAGCTTCGGGCGCCCCGCAACGATGCGGTTCACTGCCACATCGAGCGGCGCGCGGAAATAAAATGTTATGTCCGGCGTCGGCGCGAAGCTGTAGAGATTCCGCAGCCAGCGCGGCGAGCAGCCCCGCGCCGCGTCGCGCGCAAAAGCCGTATAAATGTAGCGGTCAGCCAGAACCAGATAGCCGCCGTGAAGCAAGGGCATGATCTGGCGCTCGCAGCGGTCGGCGAAATCGGCGGCGTGCAGCAGCGAGAAAGTGGTTGGAGTCAGCAGGCGGCGCTGCTTGCCGCGTCGCGTGGCGGACTTGACCAGCGGCGAGGAGTTCCACTCGGTGAAGTGAATGCGGTAGCCGTGAATTTCGAGCCAGCGCTTCAAGAGGTAGAGCTGCGTGCTTTTCCCCGAGCCGTCGATGCCTTCCACGACGACCAGCGCTCCGGGATACGCACGTTTGGGCGCAGCTGCCTTTTCAGGTTCCGGACTCGAAGTCGCCAGAATGTCTGGGGTGACCGTGGCCATTGAGAACACGCTAAGACACAGCAAATTATCATACTTCCGAACATTGAATGCGACATGAAAAATGTGTTACCCCCGAGTGACAGTCACGCGGCACGATGGAATCCGCACACGATTCCGAGTCGCCAACGCGCGATTGAAAGCGGTATTCTTGGACTCTCGGAGTGTGCCGCGGCTGCAAAAGAGCGGCTACGAGAGGAGTGCGGTGTCTACCAATTTCAGCAAGGAACTGCGAATCAACCCCGGCAAGAAGGTGAAGCTGAAACATTACGACGCGGACGAAACTCTCGGCTGGGAGAAAGGAAAGCACACAACTGAGACACTCGATAAGACGATCGCGAAGCTCGATCAGCTGCAATACCTCCTCTACGCCGAGCACAAGCACGCGCTCCTCATCGTTCTGCAAGGCCTCGACGCGGCGGGAAAAGACGGCACGATTCGCCATGTGATGACGGGAATGAATCCGCAAGGAACGCACGTCACTCCCTTCAAGGTGCCTTCGGCGGAAGAGGCCGCGCACGATTTCCTCTGGCGCATCCACAAGGCCGTTCCCAAGTATGGCGACATCGGCATATTCAACCGCTCGCACTATGAAGACGTGCTGATTGTGCGCGTCCACGATCTCGTTCCGAAGCGCATCTGGTCGGAACGCTACGACCAGATCAACCGCTTCGAGCAGATGCTCGCGGAAGAAAATGTCCACATTCTCAAATTCTTCCTGCACATCAGCAAAGAGGAGCAGCGCAAGCGCTTTCAAGAGCGCATCGACGATCCCGACAAGCGCTGGAAGATTTCCGAGTCGGATTTCAGCGAACGCAAATTCTGGGATGACTACACGAAAGCCTACGAAGACGCGCTCACGCGTTGCAGCACCGAACGTGCGCCCTGGTTCGTGATCCCTTCGAACAAGAAATGGTTTCGCAACCTCGCTGTGTCGCGCATCATCGTCGAGACGCTGGAGAATCTCGATATGAAATTCCCTCCCCCATGCATAGACGTGAAAAAACTCAAATGGCACTGAGTCTTTCGTTGCCCTGGCGCCGTTTCTGTTAGAATCGGCGGCGCCGGGCGCCCAGCGCGAGGTTGGGACTGCGAGCCTCGCAAATTCGGTTTCCGCCTACCGGCCACACTCGATGGAAGAAGCCGTCTTCCCGCGAAATTTCTTGAAGAGCTATCCCCAGGCGGTGCGGGGCGAAGGCTGTTTTGTTTTCACGGCAGACGGGCGCCGCTACCTGGATGCATCGGGCGGCGCGGCGGTGGTCACGATTGGTCATGGGGTGGAGGAAGTGGCTCGCGCCATGGCGGACCAGGCCGCGCGACTGGCTTTCGTCCATTCCTCGCAGTTCCACACGGCGACCGCGGATAAGCTCGCGCAGCGCATCCTCGCGCTCGCACCGGAAGATATGCGCGAGGGAGGCCGCGTGTTTTTCACGTCCGGCGGATCGGAAGCCGCCGAGACGGCGATCAAGCTCGCGCGCCAATATTGGCTCGAGCGCGGCGAGAAAAAACGCGTGCGCGTGATTGGCCGGCAGCAGAGCTACCACGGCGCCACGCTCGGCGCGCTCAACGTCTCGGGCAACGTCCGGCGCCGCGAGCCATTTGCGCCGATGGTGAACGAGTGGGGACACGTCGTGCCGTGCTTCTGCTATCGCTGCCCCCTCGGCCTGCAATATCCGGAATGCAACGTTGACTGCGCCGACGAGCTCGAACGCCTTCTCATGCGAGATGGCTCGGTGGACGTGGCTGCGTTCATCTTCGAACCGGTTTCCGGCGCGACTCTCGGCGCCGTCCCTCCGCCGAATGGCTACGTGCAGCGCATCGCGGATATTTGCCGCCGCCATGGAATTCTGCTGATTGCGGATGAAGTAATGTCCGGCATGGGGCGCACGGGAAAGCCGTTTGCAATCGAACACTGGGGCGTCGCTCCAGACATGATCCTCGTGGGGAAGGGCATCGCGAGCGGATACGCGCCGCTCGGCGCCGTGATTGCGTCCGGACAAGTGGTGCAGGCGATCGCGCGCGGGTCCGGAACGTTGCTGCACGGATTCACATATAACGCGCATCCTGTCGCGGCCGCCGCGGGCAATGCGGTGCTCGACTACATCGAGCGCGGGAACCTGTTCGCGCGCGTCGAGCAAGCGGGTCGTGAGCTGCACCAGGCTCTCGAGCCGCTCAAGCGGTATTCGGTGGTTGGCGATGTTCGCGGGCTCGGACTACTTGTGGGGATCGAATTCGTCCGCGATCCGAAGACGCGCGAACCTTACCCCGCGGATGCGCGCGTCGCGTACCGCATTCAGGATGATGCGCTTGAGGCGGGCGTGATGACCTACCCGATTCAAGGCTGCGCGGACGGCGAGCGCGGCGACCACATCCTGCTGGCTCCCCCTTACATCATCAATTCCGGAATGATCCAGATGATCGCTTCGGCCTTGGACCACGCTGTGTCCGATCTCGAACGAACGCGGCTTGCCGGCATGGGAGGCGCATCTGCTCTCGTCTAAACGCACGCGACTCACCGGAGTAGTCTTCATAGCTTTCGTATTGACGGGTGGCATAGCGGCAATCGCCGGAGATCGTTCGGGCGATGTTGCAATGATGGGATATTCATCTCAGGGCGCGGCGGAAGAAGCGTCCGTTGAAAAGCAGTACCTCTCGCTGATGTCCACCGACCGCATCCGGGAATTCCACCGGTAT
>DATJOL010000085.1:0-11815 GCA_035507075.1 Candidatus Aquilonibacter sp.
GCGGTCGTCGAGACAGCTTCCCATCAAACACCGATCGGGCTGGTGCTGGCCGACGCCGAGTTCGACAGCGAGAGGAATCACACCTACATCCGGAAGCAACTCGGCGCGCAGAGTGTGATTCCGGCCAAGCGGGGGAAGAAACCCTGGCGCATCCACGGCGTGCGCGCCGAGATGCGGCGATCGTTTCCGCGCCAACTCTACCGGCGCCGGGCTTTGATCGAAACTCTCTTCTCCTCGGTGAAACGCAAACTCTCGGCGCGAGCCCCCGGTCGCACGTTGCCGATGCAGAAGCGTCAAGCTCTTCTGCTCGGCCTGAGTTTCAATCTGTATCGCCTGAGGCATCGCTACCTTTTCTTGAGGATGTCAACAGAGCCGTCTTATTTCTTAAGTCCACGCTATCAGACGGACGCCATCCTGCCGGTATAAACGCTGGAGTATGAGGCGCAATAGGAACCTGTACTAAAGGCCAAGCTGAAGCGATACGAAAGGTCAGGCGGAATTTTCTCCTGCGCCCTGGCTCCGCGGAAAGTAGGCTTTTCCTGCCCTCAACACTGCGAATCTGCTAACGGAGAAGGCCTCGGCCCGGAATTCAGCGGTTGCTGGCGAAAGATCATCGGTGGCTAGCCTGCGGGCACACAGGCTTTTCCGCCCAGTGCGACACTGGAAGGGGAGTGTGACGCTCGACCGAACTTGTCCCCGCAATTTTTTCCACCGAAGCACGCCTCCACAGACGAGTCCAACACTTTCTGTGGTTGTCGTGCCGGACGCGCCAGGCAAGCCCAGCAGCAAATTACCGTCATCGACACATGGCGAGCTCCAGCCGCTTGCTGTGGCTTGCCAGCTCGAATCTCCCGCGACCGTTGGTGAAAAGGAAGCGTGGAATCAGTTCATGCTCCGGCCTTTCGGCTCTCTCCGGCTGCCGGGACGTATGGAAACGTCTTCGACGGCTTCGAGGTGACCGATTCCTTGCCGATTCCCAGGCTAACGGGAGTGTTCGCGGCAATGGAAAACATGACGTCGGGCGCGTTATCGCTAAGCGAGCGGCCGTTCCACTCGGCAAACCCGAACGAGGCGGGTGTGCCAACTTCGTAGGGGAGCATATTCGGGCAAAACCGCCGCGCGATTTTCTCACCATACGCCTGTGGATCTTCGGCTGTTCCGTACGCGGCGACGACGCCCGCAATAGCTTTGGCAACGGTTGGCCCGTGGGTCGTGAGGTCGCCGCTGGGGCGCCCTCCGTTGAGGCGATTGCCGAGGTCCTCGTTGAATTGTGTGAACAGCGGATGGATCATCGGAAGGCCCACGCGATTGATCGAGCGCCAACCGCCCGCATCGGTCGCAAGCGTTGCCAGTGCCCAAACACCGATTTGGCGGTTGCCTCCCGCGTCGGCGAGCAACTCCTCGTCCGGGACCTCCAGCACGATCGAATGCACCGTGTGACCGGCAAACAGATTCTTCGCGCGACCAGGATCCCACCCGGAAAGGTCGATTCGCTTGCCGTCCTGAAATGCGTGTCCAACCGCGTGCAGCACGTCTGGCTCGATCCAAAACGGGTCGCCACCTTTGCCGGCCCAGACGCGCAAGCCCTTTGACGTGTTGAGGATTTGTTCCGTTGTTCCCTGTGCGACCACTGTGCCGGCCGCTTCTGGATTCTTCGCATCCGCGCCTCTGACTCGGCGCACCGCGTACTTTTGATTGCCGTCCGCATCGCGTTCCTTGAATGTAAAGCGATAGGTGAGCTCTTCGTTTGCGTCGCCATTCAAATCAATCTTGAATTCGTACATTCCTTCCGGATGGTAGCCTGGCGCGGGGATGGGCCCGAAGATCGAGTGGCAGACGTTGATGATGAACACGGTGCCTGATTCTCCACGGAAAACATAGAGGTCCGTGATGTCGAGCCGGATGTCTTGACGCGCAATTGGCGAATCGAGGTGATGGGACATGGCGCTCCTTCTTTGTTTATCAGGTGGGCCATCCTGGCCGAGAACCGAATCACCGCCAAGTCCTTGGCGGCGTCCGCGGAATGATGGCGTTCTAGGGTTTGATGCTGCCCGCCGGACAATGGCGCATATTTCTTTCTACGCCGTCTTTCGGACGTGATGTTTCTCGGCTAAGGTTGTGTTCAAACAATTCGCCAGCATTGGTATGGCGAGGGAATGAATCTTGTCTGCCCGGCAAAGCGCTCTCGCATTCCAACATTTGCCGGCAAATAAACCTTCGGCACCCTGCCTGTCGGGGGGCGCGGATTCAGGACGTATCTAGTCCACGATGTTGACCGGCCGGCCCTCGAGAAAGGCGCGCAGGTTCGCGACCACTGTTTCAATCAAACGCGTGCGCGCCTCCTTTGTCGCCCAAGCAATGTGCGGCGTGACAATACAGTTTCTTGCGTGCAGCAGAGGATTTTCGAGCGACGGGGGCTCGCTGGAAAGAACATCCACGGCCGCGCCCGCCACGCGCCCACGATTGAGCGCATCTGCGAGGTCCTCCTCGACAACAAGTGGTCCGCGCGAAGTGTTGATGAGAAATGCGCCCGGCTTCATCTTGGGCAACGATGCCAAATTGATCATTCCACGAGTTTGCGGCAAAAGCGGACAGTGCAGGCTAACCACATCGGCGGAGGACAGCAGTTCATCGACATCGCACCAACGGAAGCTCGGCCAGTTCGGGGTGTTGGTTCGGTGCTCGTCGGCGGCGACCACGCGCATCCCCATGGCCACCGCGATCTCGGCCACGCGGCGTCCTATGCGGCCGAAGCCAACGACGCCCATCGTCTTATCCTGCAATTCGACTAGGGGTGTCTTCCAGAAGCTGAAATCCGGGGATCGCGACCACTCGCCCGCGTGAGTCGCCGCGTCATGAACTCCGACGTGATGGCAGAGTTCCAGCAGGAGCGCGAAAACCAGCTGGGCCACCGAGGCGGTTCCGTAGGTCGGGACGTTTGTGACAACGATCCTAAGTTCCCGTGCAGCTTTTAGATCGATTTCGTCGTAGCCGGTGAACATCGCGCCCACATAGCGGAGTTGCTTAAGCTGCATCAGGGTTTGCGCCGACAGGGGGGCTCTGGTGGTCAGCACAGCCTCGGCTTCGCGCGCCCGGGGCACGATGGCATCTTCCGGGGTGCGGTCAAAAACCTCCAGGCTGCCCAGGCTCCGGAGAGGATCCCAACTGAGGTCGCCAGGATTTATCGCGTGGCCGTCCAGAATGACGATCTTCATGAAAGACTCCTCCATGAGAGAGCAATTGCGGGCAATCAGGCTCTCTTGTTCATTCAGCGTATCGCAAATGCGAGGGCATCCTTCTCGAAATGACAGCAGCGATATCATTCGCTGCGGCCATTGAACCGCTCCGGTTCCTCGTTTCAGGCTCCATTGTCCGGAACCTGTCGATTTTACGCGGCACTGCGTTTTCTGTCCCGGCGTGGCTGATTGCGGGATTAGGCGGTAAGGAAATTGCGCCTGCCTGGCAAAAACCTTTCTTGCACTCCCGCGTCTAATGGCAAATAATCTTGCACCGGCCCGCCTTTCGTCAGGCTGGCCTTTCGGCCCATGGCCGCACAGGGAGGCAGGTTGATTCGAAGTGAAGTTTTAAGCAGAACCGCGCTTATCCTCGCCATTTTTCTTTTTCTGCCGAAGCACGCTGCCGCACAGCAAACGAATCCCGCGCCGCCTCCGGTGGTTGAGCCGGGTGCGCCTGGCCAGCCCACCAAGGTTCTGCCTCCGTCGACGCATGGCACACTATTGCCACCGTCCCAGCCGGACATCGAGTTCATGCAGGGCATGATCATGCATCATCAGCAAGCGGTGGTGATGACGGCGCTGATTCCTTCGCACACGGACAACAAGGACGTGCGGCTCCTCGGAGCGCGCATCAGCCGGTCGCAGTCGGACGAAATCAAAATGATGGAGCGCTGGCTGGCGGTTCGCGGACAGTCCACGTCGCTGGCGATGCCGGGAATGCCGGAGATGAGCAAGTCCGGCGGGGCGATGCCGCTGATGCCGGGAATGTTGTCTCCTGCGCAAATGGAGGCGCTGCGAAACGCCAAAGGCGCCGAGTTTGACCGCCTGTTTTTGACCGGCATGATGCAGCATCACAACGGCGCGCTGATCATGGTGAAACAATTGTTCGATACGGCAGGCGCCGGGGAAGACGCCGATCTCTTCAATTTTGCAACCGATGTGGACACCTCGCAGCGGGCGGAAATCAGGATCATGCAGTCCTTGCTGGACAAGGAATTTCCAAAGGAGAAATGATGAACCGAGTGCACCGGGTTGGTTTGCGTCTGGCCGGAGCGGTCGCGGCCGCGATTGTTTTGGGCTGCAGCGGGAGCGCGATTCATGCGCAGGCGCCTGTGTCTCCGCCTCCTGCGCCGCCAGCTTCCGCGCCTCAGGCTGCTGCGCCCCAGACTCCCTCGCAAGCGCCAGCGAAAGCCGCCGAAGCCGAAGAGAATCCGTTTGCGCCCGTGCCGGCTCCGCCGCTCCCTCCCGGAATGAAGGGGTCGGACGTGAACGATCCGCGCTACAAGCTCTCGCCGGGGCTTTATGATGCGGGCGAAGCATCCATGGGCATGAAGCACCTGCTGCTGCTCAAGAAGCCAGATGCGTTCCAATTAGGCGTCTCGGAACCGGACGATCCGAAGGTGGCGAAGACGGTCCGAACGCTCGGCATCGGCAATCTTGCAAAGATGCCCAAAGAGCTGCAGATGGTGATCGCGCAGCTCGCTTTCGCGAATTCGGATCTCGCCTTTCAGGGCAATCATCTTTTTCAAGGCAATTTTTATGGAGTGAGCGTTTACGACATCTCCGACCCGGCAAAGACGTCGCTGCTGACCACGATGGTGTGCCCGGGCGGGCAGGGCGACGTATCGGTGTACAAGAATTTACTGTTCATGTCTGTCGAAATGCCGAATGGACGAATCGACTGCGGCACGCAGGGATTTCCGCCGGAGCCCCCACCGCTGGCCGGTGCGGAAAATCAACGCCGCATACCCGTGGCGCAAAAGGACCGCTTCCGCGGCGTGCGCATCTTCGATATTTCGGATGTTCGCAACCCGAAGCAGGTGGCGGCCGTGCAGACCTGCCGCGGATCGCATACGCACACGCTGGTGGTGGATCCGAACGACCCCGACAACGTGTATATCTACGTCTCAGGCGTGTCGTTCGTTCGCCAGCCGGAAGAATTGGCCGGATGCTCGGGCGGCGAGCCGGACAAGAACCCGAATACAGCGCTGTTTCGCATCGACGTGATCAAAGTGCCGCTCGCCTCGCCGCAGGACGCGATGGTTGTATCGAGCCCGCGCGTCTTCATGGATGCGCGATCGCACGCAATCAACGGCCTCACGAACGGCGGCAGCCATGGAAAGGATGCGACGAAGCCTTTGGAGAAGCCAGAGGAGACGAACCAGTGCCACGACATCACGGTGTATTCCGCGATTGGCCTGGCGGCCGGCGCGTGCTCCGGCAACGGCATCATCCTGGACATCAAAGATCCGGTTCATCCGAAGCGCGTCGACGCGGTGAACGATCCGAACTACTCTTACTGGCACTCCGCTACGTTCTCGAACGACGGAACGAAAGTTGTGTTCACCGACGAGTGGGGCGGGGGACTGGGCGCGCGCTGCCGGCCGAACGATCCGGACGACTGGGGTGCGGATGCGATTTTCCATCTCCAAGACGACACGCTGACCTTCCAGCACTATTACAAGCTCCCAGCCGCGCAGGGTGACACGGAAAACTGCGTGGCGCACAACGGCTCGCTGGTCCCGGTTCCGGGCCGCGATATCGAGGTGCAGGCCTGGTATCAGGGCGGCGTCTCCGTGATGGACTTCACCGACTCGAAGCACCCCTACGAAATCGCCTACTTCGACCGAGGGCCGATCGATCCGAAGATGCTGGTGCTCGGCGGCGACTGGTCGGCGTATTGGTACAACGGCTACATCTACGGCTCGGAAATTGCGCGCGGGCTGGACGTATTCGAACTGACGCCGACGAAATTTCTGACGCAGAACGAAATCGACGCAGCGAAGACCGTTCAGGTGGATCTGCTGAATGTGCAGAACCAGCAGAAAATCGTGTGGCCCGCGAAGCTGGTTGTTGCGAAGGCGTACCTCGACCAATTGGAGCGCTCGCAGGCCCTGCCGACAAAGCGGATCGTGGAATTGCGGAAGGCGATCGCGAACGCGGAGAATTCGCACATGAGCAAGAGCAAGGTGGCGAAGCTGAATCACATGGCGCCGTCGCTTGAAAAGACCGCCGCTACGGCGAAAGACCCGGCAGATGCGTCACGGCTTCGCGCTCTAGCGAATGTACTGTCCCATCCCGTGGCCTAGGCCAGCGCATTTACCAACTAGGCGTTTCCTGGGGCGAAATCCGCGTGTGCGTGCGGGCAATCTCGCGCAGGAACAAAAAATAATCGCACGCGCATCGAAAACCACGCTTGCGCTCTCGCGTTTGCTGGCAAATAATCCTCCGGCGGCCAGCCTGCCTATCGTCTGCTGCCTGCCTGCGGGCGGGACACGCGGCACAGGCAAACTCTTCCACCCACGGCCGCACGGGGAGGCAGTTTTGAATCCTAGGAAATGTTCAAGCGCGCTCGTTTTTGTCCTTGCCATCCTTGCGTTTCTGCCGCAGAAGACAGCCGCGCAGCAAACAACATCACAGCAAACAAGTTCGGAACCCTCCTACGCTGTCATCGTGCACAACGGCGTGGCGATGAAGACACGCGACGGCGTCACGCTGTACGCCGATATCTACCGCCCGAAGGCCGACGGAAAGTTTCCTGTCGTCCTGATGCGCACGCCCTACGACAAAAGCACAGGCTGGGCGGTGGCGCCGGCGTTTCAGATTGCGGCGCACGGCTATGTCGTGGTCATTCAAGACGTCCGCGGGCGCTACACCTCCGAAGGCGAATGGTATCCCTTCCGCCACGAATCGGCCGACGGCTACGACACGGTCGAATGGGTCGCCGCGCTGCCGTATTCCAATGGCAAGGTCGGCATGATGGGCGCTTCGTATGTAGGAGCCACGCAGATGCTGGCCGCCATCGCGCATCCGCCGCATCTCGCCGGCATCTGCCCTGGTGTGACCGCCAGCAATTATCACGAAGGCTGGACGTATCAGGGCGGCGCGTTCGAGCAGTGGTTCGATCAGAACTGGACCACGCAGCTTGCCGACGACACGCTGCACCGCCTGATCGGCGACAATACGAACGCTCTCACTGGTGTTCCCACGCTGCCGCTGACGGCCTATCCGCTCTTCAACTACGATTCGCTGCCCGCTGGCGCAAGCGCCTCCCAGACGCTCGCGCCGTATTATCTCGACTGGCTGGCCCATCCGGATTACGACTCGTACTGGAAGCAGTGGTCGATCGAGGAACATTTCGGCGATATTCAGGTGCCGACGCTACAAGTGGCTGGCTGGTACGACATTTTCCTGCACGGCAATCTCACCGATTACATGGGCATCAATGCGCACGGCGGCAGCGATGCCGCGCGCAACGGCCAACGCCTGTTAATCCAAATTGGCGGCCACGCCGGATTTGGGCGGCGCATCGGCGACGTGGATTTTGGCGAGAATGCGCTGAAATATCCTTACACGCAGGTGGTGATCGATTACTACGACTATCTCTTCAAGGGAATCCAGGACGAATTCGCCACGTCGAAGCCGGTGATCCTGTTCGTCATGGGCGCGAACGATTATCGACAGGAGGCCGACTGGCCTCCGCCGGAAGCGAAGGAGACTCGCTATTATTTGCGCTCGGGCGGCTCGGCCAATTCGCTGCGCGGCGACGGCAGCCTTTCGCTCGCGCCGCCGAAAAACGAGCCCGCGGACAAATTCACCTACGATCCCGCAAATCCCGTGCCCACCATCGGTGGCTCGCTCTGCTGCGCCCAGGAAATCTATGAACCCGGCCCGCGAGACCAGCGCGCCGCGGAAAATCGCGACGACGTGCTCGTCTTTTCCACCAAGCCGCTCGCCGAGGACACAGAAACTACGGGGCCGGTTACTCTTGAGTTGTATGTGAAATCCACTGCTGTCGATACGGACTTTACAGGAAAGCTCGTGGATGTCGCGCCCGACGGCTTTGCCACGAATCTCAACGACGGCATTCTTCGCATGAGGTATCGTGATTCCATGGAAAAGCCCGACCTGATGAATCCCGGCCAGGTCTACAAAATCACCGTGGATTTGGTGGCCACCAGCAACGTTTTCAAGAAGGGCCATGAGATACGCCTGGAAGTGTCGAGCAGCAATTTCCCGCGCTTCGACCGCAACCTCAATACCGGTGCGGTGCAGGCTACGGGCAAAGTGTTCGTCTCCGCCACGAACACGATCCTGCATGACGCCGAGCATCCCTCTGCGCTGATTTTGCCCGTGATGCCATCGTCAAAATAACGTCGAGAACCATTGCATTAGACAACACGGCCTGCTTGAGGCGTCAGGCAGGCCGTGCTACAGATTCTTCTCCGTCGCCCCAGCGTCGCGCATCTGCGCCCCGCGCTTCTCTCTCCCGCCTGGCGGCTGTATGCTATCCGCAACGGTATGAGCGCGCAGAAATGAATCCCGAAAAACGAGTGATTGCCGTAATCTCAATCCTCCTGGCGACAGCGCTCGCCACAGCTGCCGGAGACACGCTCTCCGCCTCGACCTACCGGATTTCTCCCGCAGGCAGCCAGATCTCCTTTCACGCTAAAGCCACTTTCATGAAAATCGTCGGCGTGTTTCACGACTGGCATGCGGATTTGAGAATGCCTTCCGGGAACGTCGAGGAGACGTCTTTGTCGCTTGAAATTCAGGCGGAGAGCGTGAAGACCGGCAGCGGGCTGAAGGACAAGGAAGTGAAGGGGCAGAAATTTTTCGACGTCGAAAATCATCCCACGATCCGCTTTGTCTCGACGCGCGTTTTGGCAGGTTCTGATCCGAGCCGCTTCTTGATGGAGGGCGATCTGACGCTACGCGGCGTCACCAAGCCCGTCTCCGTGATTCTCACCTGGCAGCCGGGCGAAAACGGCGACCGGAGGCTTCGCGGCGATTGCGAATTCAACCGCCGCGAATTCGGCATGGTTCACAACGTGCCGTTCAATAAAGTCGCGGACAAAGTCGGCGTGATTTTCGATTTTGATATTTCAAACGCACCCACGGTGCCCGCGCATCCCGCCACGGCGCACAATGGTCCCGATCAGGTGAAGCGCGCTGCAACACGCACTGCGGCAACGGCTGCGCCAGCGTCATTCATTCAGAGAACTAGCGGAAGGTAGGGAAGCGGAACTTGCGGCGGGTGTTGGTGTTCTCGTCGTATTTCTGTTTCAGCAATGGGGCGTGGCCCGCGCCGTGATGAGGTGTCGCGCAGGCCTTGCGCTTTGGGTCGGCCTTGCAACTCTTCACGGCCGGAGCCTCTTTGTGCGCCTGGAGCGGTGCCAGCAGCCGCACGACGTGGCCCACGCGCTCCTGCTTGTACGGTTTTGCCATGCACACGATTGCGCCGAGAGAATGTGCGTTGGAATAATCGCTCGGATAGGCGGAGCGGGTGGTGAGCACGACGGGCACATTTCTCAGCCGTCGCGTCTCTTTGATGTGCGCGCAGAGGTCGTAGCCCGGGAGGCCCTCTTCGGCCAGCGCATCGCCTTCGATTTCCGCGATCACTAGCGCCGGGACACACATGTCGAGCACCTGCCGCGCATCGCCGATACCGCCGACGGCGATCACCTGATAGCCTTCCATCTCCAAAAACGACCGCAGTGACGCGCGGACGCCCGGATCCGGGTCCATCGTCAAAATCAGCGGCCTGTCGTCCGAAGACTGCGCCGCACCCTGCGCCGAATTCGCCGCGGAGCCCGTCAGCTTTCTGCCCGCAGCGTCCACCAGATCTTCGCCGATCCCGATGCCGAGTGCAATCGCCACGGCCGTGCCGCCGTTCGCCTGCTCGATGATGCGCACCACGCGGCCGCTCTGCTCAGTGTGAATCGCCGTCGGCGCCTGGCTGTAGGGGAAAATGACGGCGACTTCCATGCCCTTGTAATATCCGCCAGACGTCGCGTTGAACAGGATCCCGTTGCGCGACACGTCGATGGTCGTCGAGATTTCGTCCGGCCCGCCATTCGTTATGTTGACGCCGCGCACGCGTACCGGCGCGGAAATCATCGCGCGGCGGCGCTTGCGGCGGTCCGCAAGCAGCTCAGCCGGTTGCTCGCTCGCGGCCTCTCGAGAGGCAGATGTAGCTGGGTTTTCGGGCGTTGAGGCGCACTCTGAGTCCGCCTGCTCGGCGGCGAAATTATCGATTTCCGCCTCCGCCGTCATAATCTCGATTGTTTCCTCGATGGGCTGCTCTTCAGTCTGTCCCACGTCGTCGGTCTTGGGGCCATCAGCGGCGGCGGCTTCCTCTATTGTCCCGGTTTCTTCGCCGCCAACGGCGCCTGCAAAACAGTGGCAGGCCGCGTCCAAACTCTCGGCAACCTCGCCTTCTGTGCGCGAAGCAGCGCAGGAGCATCCTAGCGCGGCTTCCGTGACCGCTTCGGCAGCGGCAGCGTCCGTCTGCGCTGCGGCTTCGGCTTTTACGAAGGCGTCTACCTCGGCCTCCCAATCAATATCAACTTCCGTCGCGAACTCTTCTTCTGCGTGCGGCGCAGCTTGCGAGGTTTCTCGTTCGCGCGCCATGGTCTCTTCCTTTTGCGGATCGGAGGATTTCTCACCCAAATTTTTCGTGGAGGGTTCCGTGAGGGAATTGCCGCCCGTTTCTGCCGGGGCCGCCTCTACGGTGACATTGTATGGGGTGTGCGGCGGTTCGAGAACCGATTCGGCCAGCGGGCCATTGTGTTCGTTCAATGACTGCGGCATGTGGGTTGCGTCAGACATCGGGCCCCTTCTCAGACTCAGAGCGTTCAGCAGATTTTCGGGCCTCGCCACGCTCCGCTGATTGTTTCGAAGAGGAGCGTTTCCCCCGGCCAGTGAAGCCGGGGCGCGTGGCGCTGCCCCACCTAACATCTCCATCTTCGTTGATTTGCGGTCGGAGCGCAGTAGGGGAGAAGGTTCATTCGATTGGTACCCGTGAGTCGACCATCTCTGGTACGGGCGTACCAGTGGTTTCTAGTACGCCGTATCGGCCCTCTACGCGAGCGTCGATTCCGTCGCCGCGCACCAAGCGCCCGGCGATGAGTGACATGGTCTTGACCGTCACTGCGATGCCGCCGATAAATGCGCCCCACAAAAGAAAAGGTCCCGGAGCGTCTCCGCCCCGGGGCCTTTGTTGCGGTTTCCGCCTAGCCTAGAAGATCAGCTTTGCGCCGATTTGCACCTGGCGAGCGCCGGTGGTCCCGTCATTCTGGCCAACTTCGGAAGTCGAGTAACCAAAGAGCGGGTCGCCGATCACGTTGTCCGGCTTGGCAAACTGCGTCCGGTTGAAAAGGTTGTAGAATTCGAACCGCAACTGGAAGCTAATCCGCTCCGTGATCGCCGTTGTCTTGGCGAAGTTGACGTTCCAGTTGTTGATGCCGGGCCCGTACCAGTGATTTCGACCGACGTTGGACGGGATGTCGAATGGAATCGGCATGATGGTCGCATCATCCGGGTTGAAGGAGCCGGGGTTTTCGCCCGTAAAAACTGCCGAACTCGGAATCACGCGGCCGGTAGACGGAACCTGCTTGAGAGTTTGGAAGTTGGTGACGGTGGCCCGGTCGTCGATGTTGGTGTGCAGTGTATCGACGATGCCGAAAATGTCGTACGGCAATCCCGTCTGGAAGGCCGCGATGCCGCTCACCTCCCATCCTTGGAATACACGCCCGACGACTCCCTCGCTCAGATGCGACGTACCCCGGCCCACCCCG
>DATJOL010000086.1:0-24876 GCA_035507075.1 Candidatus Aquilonibacter sp.
CCTTCGAACGTGCGTTCCGTTCAGATGAGGATTCCTTGGGAATTGTTGGGCAGTTTCTGAGGCGGCGCGTGCCTGTTCACTTTGGTGGAATGAGCGATCCCTTTCAGCCTGTCGAGACAAAATACAGAGTGACACAGACTATTTTGGTTCTTCTGAGAGAATACGATTATCCTGTGGTGATTAGCACTCGGGGGCGACTTATCGTGTGTGCGCCATACATTGACCTCCTCCGAAACATGAAATCGGTCGTAGTTCAGTTTTCGATGTCGAGCTCCCGTGATGAAATTGGACGGGTCTTGGAGCCAAGATCAACTCCACCTTCCGAGATTTTGAGGTGCATGGAAACTCTAGCGCGGCACGGAATTCCAGTGACCTGCCGATGGCAGCCCTATGTCCCAGGGCGCAGCGAAAATGCTGCTGAATTTGCCAAACGCCTGTCATCGACGGGCTGCTCTCACATTGGTTTTGAGCACCTAAAGGTCCCACTAGAGAGGAACCCCTCACTGTGGCGCGAGTTTGTACAGGATGTTGGATTTGACTTCTACGCACGATACAAGGAAGAAGCTGCCACACGCGACGGTAGAGAGTTGGTGCTTCCTTCAGTTTGCAAGGTGAATGCTGTCATGGAAACAGCAGCTGAAGTGCGACGATATGGAATGACGTTTGGAGCTGCTGACAACGAATTTCAGCATCTTTCTGATACGGGCTGCTGCTGTAGCGGGGTCGATCAATTTCCGGGCTTTGAGAACTACTTCAAACATCAGATAGGTTTTGCGGTTCGTAAGTCGAAGGGGGAAAAGATAACGTACTCAGCTATCCAGAACGAATGGGCTCCCAAGGGTTCGGTCGATAGATTCTTGAATTCAAAGTCCCGGATCGCAGCACGGAATTGCAATAAGGCGACGTTGAAGGACCACGTTAAGCTGAGGTGGAATCAACCATTTGCTCCTGGTAGCCCCTCGTCGTTTTTTGGGGTCAGGCCATCTCGCGACAACGACCGAGGAATGGTTATCTACGAGTGGGACGACTCAGTCTGGGATCGCCTCTCCGCGTGAAACCATTTGATTGCTTTCCGCTTTCTGTCTCCGTGTACCCGGCGTGTACCTCGGTTGGGCGAATCCGGTGTTTTTGGCGTTTTTCGCGGTTAATAGAATCAATAACTTACGAATTTTCAGCGTCGCTTTTAGTCCGATCCCCACCGCCCCTACCAGATCCAACTGAACGAAGGACAAGCGGGCAGGCTAACGGTTTGGCGGCGTGCCGGTGCTCTTGCCGATTTCGAGATTCGCCCAGAACTGCGGCTTTGCCGAGGAAAACCGAAAGCCGATATTCATTCCGCTCGGGCTTTTGGGGTGAGCCCACACGATTACGGCTTCTTCCGTTTTCTCGTTTCCGTGATTCGTCACCAGCAAACGCTGTCCCGGAAGGACGGGCATCTGCATCGACATCAATCCGCCGTGTGCATTGATGGCAATGGTGCGAGTGTCTTCTCTGAAGGAATTCCTGATTGGGGCCTCGCCCTGAACCGAAAGAGGAATCTGCACCTCGACGCGCCTGGTCAGCCTGCGGTCCACACCTCTCCGGCGAACGACGCTCCACAATTCCCTGAGTCGGCGAACCATGTGGCCTCCGGAATTAGCTCTCGTTCGTGGTTCCGCGAAGGACCGCTTTTCGTGCGCTTGTGTATTTTGTTCTAAACAGGCTTTGTCAACCGCCGATTCCTTTGCGAAACCGTGAATCGAGGCGTCGGATTCTTTCGCGGTATGCGTTGCATTATGCACATATGGCTGGCGGCGCGCAATCAATCTATCGACTTTGCGCCTCTGTGAGATTCCGCTATCCGCGTATCCGCAGCCCAGGATCGGCGCTCAGCGTTTGGCACGCGATGCGAGCAGGATTTTTGCCGTGGTGATAGCCTGGCCCACGTGGCGTTGCGTGTGCTCGGCAATGTGCACCAGCAAGCTACCGAGCGAAGCGGGCAAGCCTTTGCGGCCCACTTTGCGGGGCTCTTCGAGGCGCGATGGGTCAATCGTGCGGATTCGCCTTGCGGCTTGATCGATGGCGTTGTTGAATTCGTCGAATAGGGTAAAGTGTGTCGCACCGAGATCGAGTTCGCTTTCAAGCTGGACAAGTTGCCCCCCGTCCAGTTGGCGGCCTTCGGCATAGGTGAGCAGGCGGTCGATGCTGCGCGCAATGTGACGCAGGTGAAACGCAACGGGCGCTATGTTGCCGGGCCGCGCGTTCAGTTCCTCGTCCGTCAGGCTGCCACACCACCGCAGAATATCTTCCTGGGCGAGTTCGAGGCTGTGGAGCACGGCGCGCGGGACAGCGGGGACGTCCGTGAGAGTGCCGCGGAGCCAGGGTTCGGACGTTCGAAAGTATTTCATGGATGCGGGCTGCTAGTTTAGGGCAAAGAATGCCACGGTCAGAAACAGATTATGGCTTGTCTCCAGCTGGCCGGAATGCGTCATCGTTCAGGCCGTTTATTTACTGTATGACAGTCTCTAAAGAAATGGCTACCAGGCCCGTCCGTTCACTTTAAGCAACATGCTGACGATGAACTCAGGACGCGCTCGTCAGGCCAGAGGAGAATGGACGTATAGCAGTTCACATCCAAATCGTTCCAATTTCGGGGAGGGCGTTCATGTTCATCAGACAGAAACTGTTCGGGGTGCGTTTGGGCCGGTTCGTGACGGGTTCAACGATTCTAGTGCTGGCGACTGCGGCCTCACTGGTCTTCTCGCCGCGCGTGCTGGCGGCCGACGCGGGATACATCCGCATCGTGGGACCGCAGGGGCAGATCGAGGGTACCGCGAAGGAAGCGGCGCACTTGAACTGGGTGACGATTTCGTCGGTGGTGGCAGAGGACCTGAACGGCGACGCAGTGGCGGACCGGGAGTCATCAGCGCCGGCCGTATCTGAGTTGACTGCGAGTGCGGCAGCATCAAAAGCGAGTGCGCCGCGCGATGCTGCGACAGGAATATCGTCAGGAAGGCGGATGCACCAGCCACTGGTGATTACGAAGGAGATCGACAAGGCTAGTCCTATGCTGGCGAAGGCGTGCGCGTCTGGGCAGCATTTGCCGGAGGTCGACGTGGATCTAGCGTCGGGCGAGCACTATAAGCTCACGGACGTGGTGATCTCGTCGGATACGAAGAAGGGCGAAGCCGAAACGATTTCGTTCTCGTATCAGAAAATTGAGATAACGAAGTAAGCGGTAAAAGATCCGGTGAATAAGTTACGGGCGGCGCGTTCGTCTGCGCCGCTCGTTTTATTTTTCAGCACTTATTGCGCAGACAGCTTATTCCGCCGGCTCGTAGTTGAGGTTAGGGCTAAGCCAGCGTTCGACTTCGGCGACGGACATACCTTTGCGGGCCGCGTAATCGGCGACCTGGTCCCGACCGATCTTGCCGAGGCTGAAATACCGCGACCGCGGATGCGCGAAATAGAGACCGCTCACGCTGGAACCGGGCCACATGGCGAAGGACTCCGTCAGCAGCATGCCGGTGTTCTTCTGCACGTCAAGAAGGCGCCAGATCGTTCCCTTTTCTGTGTGATCCGGACAAGCCGGATAACCGGGCGCCGGACGAATGCCGCGATACTTTTCGCGGATCAGCTCTTCATGCGTCAGGTCGTCCTCACACCCGTAGCCCCATTCTTCGCGGACGCGTTTGTGAAGATATTCCGCGAACGCTTCGGCGAGCCGGTCGGCGACAGCTTCAGCCATGATCGCGTTGTAGTCGTCGTTTTTGGCGCGGAAATGGTCGCACAGTTCTTTGAGGCAAATGCCGCTGGTGACCGCGAACGCGCCGATGTGGTCTGGAAGCCACGATGCCGCATTTGCCTCCTCTTTCGGCGCGATAAAGTCGGCGAGAGAACGGCAAGGTTCGTTTCCCTCCTTGTGCGCCTGCTGGCGAAGAAAATGAAAGCGATCCAGTACTTTGGTCCGCGACTCGTCCGCGTAAAGCTCGACATCATCGCCGATTGCATTCCCCGGAAACAAACCGTAGACGCCACGTGCGGTGAGCAGATTTTTCTTGACGATTTTATCGAGCAAGTCATTCGCTTCGGTGAAGAGCTGCCGCGCCTGAGCCCCGTGAATTTCGTGCTCGAGAATCCGCGGATAGATGCCCTTCAGCCCCCAAGTATGGAAAAACGGCGTCCAATCGATGAAATCTCGCAAAGCGGCGAGCGTGAAATTATCGAGAACGCGCACGCCGATGAACGACGGTGAAGGAATGTCTTCTGCGCGCCACTCGATGGGCGTGCGGCGCGCGCGAGCTTCCTCGATCGATACGAGTTTTTGCTGCGGGGCCGCTAAGCTCTTGCGCACCGCTTCGTATTCGGCGCGATGCCGCGCGACGAAGGCCGGCCGATTTTCATCGCTCAGAAGGCTCGTGGCAATGGGAACAGCCCGGCTGGCGTCAACGACGTGGACGACCGGCTCGCTGTAATTGGGCGCGATTTTCACCGCCGTGTGCGCACGGCTCGTCGTAGCGCCGCCGATGAGCAGTGGCACTTTGAAGTCCTGGCGTTCCATTTCGCGCGCGACGTGGACCATCTCGTCGAGCGAGGGCGTAATCAGCCCGCTCAAACCGATAATATCGGCGCGCACTTCCCTGGCGCGCTCGAGAATTTTTTCGCACGGAACCATCACACCCATGTCAATCACTTGGTAGTTGTTGCATGCCAGCACGACGCCGACGATATTTTTCCCGATATCGTGCACATCGCCTTTCACGGTAGCAAGAACGATTTTGCCCTGCGTTCTGACCGCCTGACCGGCCGCCGCGAGCGACTCTTTTTCCGCTTCCATGAACGGCGTCAAGTAAGCGACGGCCTTTTTCATCACGCGCGCCGACTTGACGACTTGCGGCAAAAACATCTTGCCTGCGCCGAAAAGATCCCCGACGACGCCCATCCCAGCCATCAGTGGACCCTCGATCACACCCAGAGGCCGTCCCAGTTTGGCGCGGGCCTCCTCCGTATCTTGCTCAATATAAGCGTCAATGCCTTTGACGAGCGCGTGCGATAGGCGCTCTTCCACCGTGCCGTTGCGCCATTCTTCCGTTTTTTCCTCAGCCGCCGCGCCGGCATGCGCGCCCGCGGCTTTCAGCTTCTCGCCAAATTCGACGAGCCGCTCGGTCGCATCCGGGCGCCGATTGAGCAGCACATCCTCAACCAGCATCTTCATGTCGGGCTCGATTTCTTCATAGACCTCGAGCATGCCGGCGTTCACGATTCCCATGTCCATGCCCGCGGCGATGGCGTGATAGAGAAACGCCGCGTGCATTGCTTCGCGGACTCTGTTATTCCCACGAAAGCTGAACGAAATATTCGAGACGCCCCCGCTCACTTTCGCATGCGGCAGATTCGATTTGATCCAGCGCGTCGCGTTGATGAAATCCACTGCGTAATTGTTATGCTCCTCCATGCCCGTCGCGACGGTGAGGATGTTGGGATCGAAGATGATGTCTTCGGGCGGGAAGCCGACTTCATCGACGAGTATGCGATAGGCTCGCTCGCAAATACGAGTCTTGTCTTCATAGGTCGCTGCCTGGCCGTTTTCGTCAAAGGCCATCACAACAACAGCGGCGCCGTACTTCTGCACCGTTGAGGCATTGTGGCGAAATTTATCCTCACCCTCCTTTAGCGAAATCGAATTGACGATGCCCTTACCTTGCAAACACTTCAGCCCTGCTTCTATTACATCCCATTTCGAGGAGTCGATCATGAACGGGACTTTCGCGACCTCGGGCTCGCTTGCAAGAAGCTGCAGATAGCGGGTCATTGCCGCGACGCCGTCGATCATGCCTTCGTCCATGCAGATGTCGATCACGTTGGCGCCGTTTTCCACCTGCTGGCGCGCGATGCTGACGGCCTCTTCGTATTTTTCTTCCTTGATGAGCTTGGCGAATTTCGGCGAGCCGGCCACGTTGGTACGTTCGCCGATCATGATGAAGACGCCGGGCTGTTGCGTGAATGGTTGCGAGCCGGAAAGGCGCAGCGGCCGCCGAGCGCAGCCTCCGTTGGCCGGACCGCGGTCAGCAGCCGAAGCTCGTTCATCGGCGAGCGTCCCCATGCGGGGGCCAAGGCTCGGACTGTCGGACTCGGCGTCGGCCGATAACGGGCGTGGCGGCAGATTCTCCACCGCCTTGGCAATCGCAGCAATGTGCTCGGGCGTATTGCCGCAGCACCCACCCGCGATGTTCACAAGGCCGGAGCGCGCGAAATCGCCGAGATAACGGGCCATGTCCGAAGGCGACAAATCGAAGCCCGTAGGCGAAAGCGGGTTGGGCAGGCCGGCATTCGGATAGCAGGAAATCGCCGCGCGGGATTTCTGCGCGAGTTCCGCGAGAAATGGATACATCAAGTCCGGCCCCAGCGAGCAGTTGAGGCCCACGGAGAGCGGCTTCACGTGCTCGACGGCGTTCCAGAAAGCCTCGATCGTCTGCGCGGAGATCATCGTCTCGCCGCCACGGCCGACCGCCGCGGAAATCATGATCGGCAGCTCTTTGCCGCCCTGGGCAAAGACATCCTGAATCGCTACGAGCGCCGCTTTTGCATTGAGCGAATCGAAAATCGTCTCCACCAGAAGCAAGTCCGCCCCGCCCGCGATCAGCGCGCGGACCTGCCGCATGTAAGCCGTCTTCACCTGATCGAAGGTAACGACGCGAAAGCCGGGATCATCGGGATCAGGCGAGTTCGAGAGCGAGACGGTGAGCGGACCGACGGCGCCTGCGACAAAGCGCTGGCGGCCGGTCGCATTCGCGACGCGATCAGCCCATTCGCGACACTGGCGCGTGGACGCTTCGTTGATCTCCCACGCCAGGCTGCTTAGAAAAGAATCATCGAGCACTCTCTGGTAGAACTCGGGATCCTTTCGGCCGCCGCGTTCGCGCGGATCTTCCACGAAAAATTCGCTCTGCGCGATGCTGGTGGCGCCGAAGGTGTTCGTCTCCACAATATCTGCGCCTGCTTCAAGGAAACGCCGATGAATGTCCCCGACCATTTGCGGCTGCGTTAGCGTGAAAAGGTCGCCGTTGTTGAGCAGATCCTTGCGTGCATCCTTGAATCGCTCGCCGCGCACGTCCGCTTCGGTCATACCGTAGTTGCGGATCGTAGTGCCGGTAGCGCCATCGATGATGGCGATGCGGCTGGCCAGAATCCTACGGAGTTGGAACGCGGTGGTCATAGGTGTTGGATGGCCTCCGGCGCAAGCAGGTCGCAGCGGCGGTGAGGCGTGATCACGGCGTCTTTCAAGGCAAAAAAATGCAGCTGGCGCGCTGTTTTGGTCGGCTTTGTTGCGGGCAATGAATTAACGAAAGCTGTTCCGCCTTGTTTCGGGTCTTCGGGACGACTTGCTCACTTATGATAGCCGCCCGGGCAGGGTCGGGGCAAATGCCAATTCGGCCTGATAACCGGATTCGCTACGATGCTCGGCCGGGCTGGGCCGATTTTCGTAGGACGATTTTTGGCCCGCTTGCGATACAGTGTTGATTTTCCCGGAGACGACCACACGATGCCTTCCGCCGGATCGAAGCATAAAGTGTTGATTCGCAGCGCAAAAATCAAGAAACGCGTGCAGGAAGTGGCGCGCGAAATCACGCGCGATTTCAAGGGCGAACGTGTGCACCTGATCGGCGTCCTGAAGGGCGGATGCATCTTCCTTTCGGACCTGATCCGCGAGATCGACCTTGAAACCTCGCTCGATTTCATCGCCGTCTCCAGCTACGGGAAGAACAAGGATTCGTCCGGGCAAGTCCGCCTATTGAAAGACCTGGACAGTAACATCGCCGGCCTGAACGTGATTCTCGTCGAAGACATTCTGGATACAGGACTTACGCTCAGTTATCTGCTGCGAATCCTGCGACAGCGCAAACCGAAGACCTTGCACGTGGCGGCGCTGCTCGATAAGCCTTCGCGACGGCTGGTCAACGTGACCGGCGACTATATCGGCTTCTCGATACCCGACGAGTTTGTGATCGGGTACGGACTCGATTATGCCGAGCGCTATCGCAATCTGAAAGATGTTTGTATTCTCGACCCCCAGACAAGCTAGGTAAGTTGCACAAAATAAGGATGATGGGCGGGCAATCCCTATCAGCCCGCGTTCCCCATTTTGCGCTGTATTGCCGGGCAGGAGAGTCCTGCCCTGTTATACTGTTTCCACCGTTGCGGCGCATATTTCACGGCGCAGGATTGAGTCGCTCGTCGTGTATCGGCCGCGGGTGCACATGACCGTCAGCTCCAATCCGCTCGATCCCATCGAACTGAATCCCGCCCCAGAGATCTCCGCCGATACGATGGCTGTGCTGACCGAGATCAGCGAAGACATCAATTCCACGCTGAATCTGGATGAAGTGCTCGCGAATTCCGCGAGCCATATCAAGCGCCTGATCGACTACGAAATTTTTGCCGTCCTGCTGCGCGAAGAAAACACCAACAACTTGTATTTCCGTTTTGCGATCGGCCACCGGCTTGAGGTCGTGGAACACTGGCGGATCCCGATCGGCGACGGAATCATCGGCGCCGCAGCCGCACTCGGGCAGCCGATCCGTGTGGGCGATGTGACCAAAGACTCGCGTTACTTGAACGCCGTGGACGCGGTCCGGTCCGAACTGGTTGTGCCGCTAATTGTCCGCGGCCGGGTGATCGGCGTTCTGGATGTGGAAAGCCGCCAGCCAGATTACTTTACGAAGGACCAGCAAAGCTTGCTGGTCCTGGTGGCGAGCCGAATCGGCACCGCCATTGAGAATGCTCGTCTTTACGAGAACGCACAGAAGCAGGCCGAAACGCTGCTCCTGATCAATGAGATCAGCCGCGAAGCCAATTCGACGCTGCAGGTCGAGGAAGTGTTGCGCCGCGCCGCCGAGCTTGCGAAACGGCTGATCGATTACCAAATTTTCAGCATTCTGCTTTACGACGAGGCGGACAATGTGTTCCGCCGGCGCGTCACTGTGAAATTCGGCCAGCGCGTGCAGGAAAAGTCGGCCGTACCGGCACACGAAGCAATCGTCGGTGCGGCAGCTTCCTTGCGCAGGCCGGTCGTCGTGCCGGACGTTACGCTCGATCCGCGCTACGTGATGATGAATCTCGAGACTCGATCTGAGCTGGCCGTCCCGATGATCTACAAGAATCGCGTGATGGGCGTGATGGATCTGGAAAGCCCGCAGCTCAATTACTTCACGCCCGATCACGTGCAAATGCTTTCGATTCTCGCGTCGCATCTCGCCGTTTCCATCGAGAATGCACGGCTTTACGAACAGGTGGCGCGCGACGAAAGCCGCATGGAACGCGATCTGAGCGCCGCGCGGCGTATCCAGGGCGCGCTGCTGCCGCGAACGCCGGGACCGGAATACGGGCTGGATATCGCGGCGCGAGTGGTCTCTTCGCGCGAATTGAGTGGTGACCTTTACGATTTCGTCCGTTACGGGCCGCAGGAACTGGGGTTTGCCCTCGGTGACGTCAGCGGAAAAGGCAGCGCAGCAGCGCTCTATGGCGCCGTAGCCGTAGGGACGTTGCGCAGCCTCGGCTCGCAAAAACCTCGGCCTGCGAACATGCTGCGCGCGATCAACGGATTTTTGAGCGATCGCATGATCGAAGGCCGGTTCATGACTTTGTGTTTCGCCACGTGGCATCGGCGCCGCAGACGGCTTCGTGTGGCGAATGCCGGGCAAGAACAGCCGCTGCTTCTGCACGGCGGAAAATGCGAAAAGATCCGGCTGGTTGGCTTCCCGTTAGGCATGTTTCCGGAGGCGACCTACGACGAGCGCGTGTTCATTCTTGATCCGGGCGACATCATCGTGTTTCATTCGGATGGAATTGGCGATGCGCAGGCCAGCGACGGGAAATTCTTCGGCCATGCCCGGCTCGCGGACTTAATCGTGCAAAATCAGCAACTAGGCGCCGATGCAATTGCAGACCGCATTCTGGAAGAGGCAGACAACTTTTCCGGTGGCAAGCATCCGGCCGACGACCGAGCCCTCGTCGTGCTAAAAATAAGGCCAGACGCCTGAAGCGCCTCCGGATGCTAACTGTTAATGAGGGCGCGCGCTTTCGCTCGAACCTCTGCCAACTCTGCAGGAGAAACCGTGCCTTTGTGCCGCGCGCCTCGTGCACGCCAATCAAAGCTCTTCACTTGGTCCGCGAGAACCACACTCGCTGACGGACCTGCAATCGTGACTTCGAACGGATAGCTCTTTATTTTTGTCGTCATCGGACAGCACAACAATAAGGAACTCCTTTCGTTGTAAGCCGCCGAACTGAGGACGAGAGCTGGTCTGTGGCCGGCCTGCTCGCGGCCGCTCTGAGGGTCAAAGTTAATCCAGACAACGTCGCCGGCCTCCGGAACATAATGTCGAGGCATCAACGAAACTCTTTGCCCACCGGGCGGCCAAAATCCACTTCTTTGTGCCTGTTCTTTGGGGTGATGCGTCTAACCAGTTCGTCGAGGTCATACTCCGGCTGATCCGCAGACTCGATGATGATCCGTCCGCTCTCTTCCTTTATCTCGACGGCGTCGTCGAGTTTCAGGCGCGCCGCACGCATAACCGACTTCGGGATGCGGATCGAGGCGCTGTTCCCCCACTTTTTTACGACGGATTTCATAACTCTCCTCCCGTATCTACTTTGTAGATACATTCTGCCAACGGCCGCGAACTTTGTCAATGAATATAGGCCGCAAGCGCTGGCGAAAAGAGGCGTGGCGTCCGGATATTTTCCATAACCGAGCATTACTCGTGGGCCCAAGATCATCGAAGCCCGGTCCTTGCAAATCCTGATGATCCGAGCCGGGTCGCAACACGCTTACCTTTCTCCCCAACGCAATTTGCTGCGAAGCACGTCGAAATACGTCTTGCGCGGCGGCTGCACGAGAACGACCCGATTGGGGGATCGCGTTATGGCAACGCGGTCGCGCAATTCGAGCTGAAAACCCACCTGGCCGTCGAGCGTGAGATAAACCGGCTCTTCCGTCACGGCCACATCGATCTCGACGCGAGACGTATCCGGAATCACCAGCGGCCGGTTCGTCAGCATGTGCGGGCAAATCGGCGTTATCACCAATGCTTTCAGGTGCGGGTCCACGATGGGACCGCCCGCAGCAAGCGAATACGCCGTCGACCCGGTAGGCGTGGCTACGATCAATCCATCGGCGCGATAGCGCGCCACAGGATCGCCATCCACGAACAGATCGAATTCCAGCATGCGCGCAAGAGCCGTTTTCGTCACCACGGCATCGTTCAAAGCGTTCTGCTGTTGGACGCACGCTCCCGCGCGAATCACTTGCGCCACGACCATGATGCGCTCGCTCGTCTTGTGCCCTCCGGAAAGTACCGTTTCGAGCACTGGATAAAGCTCGTCAAGCGTCACCGTGGAGAGAAAACCGAGGCCGCCCAAATTCACGGCAAGAATTGGGACTTTTTTCTTATCCATTGCTCGCGCGCCGGAGAGCAGAGTCCCGTCGCCGCCGAGCACGATCAGCAAATCGATTTTTTCCGCGAGTTCCTCGCGCGGCACGCACGGCGCCTGCGCGTCCGAACAGGCCCGCGTTTCGATATCGAGAAAGACCTCAACGTTCCTTTGTTTCAGCCACGCGACCAAAGTCGGGATCACAACCCTTGGAAGCTCGTCGCGAACTGGTTTTATGATGATGCCAACGGAGCGGATCATGTCTATGGACCAGAAATTTTACTCTACCGTCCGGCGGCGTGCGTGGAGAAAAAACTCCTGGTTTCCTTCGGCGCCGCGCACCCGGCTAGGCCGAATGCCCAGAGTTTCTAGCCCGGCGGCCGTTGCGGCAGCCTTCACCTGCTCGATAGCGCGCTCCTGTGCAGCGGGGTCGCGAACGATGCCGCCCTTCCCTACTGCACGCCTTTCCAGCTCAAATTGCGGCTTTACCAGGATCACGAATTCGGCGTGCGCCCCGGCGGACTCGACCACGGCCGGCAGAACTTTCGCCACGGAAATAAACGACACATCCATCGTCACGAGATCGACCGGCTCCCCAATATCCTCAGCCCGCAGATGGCGTGCGTTGCGCTCAATCGTGCGTACGCGCGGATCCTGCCGAAGCTTCCAATCGAGCTGGTCGATCGTGACATCAACCGCGTGCACCTTCGCCGCACCATGTTGCAGCAAGCAGTCGGTAAAGCCCCCCGTCGAACTCCCGACGTCGAGGCAAATTTTGCGCTCAGCCAAAACCCCGAAATCCTCGATCGCGCCCTCCAGCTTTAGCCCGGCCCGGCTCGCGTAACGAAGCGTTTCTCCGACAATCTCAATTGCCGCGTCTTTCGCGATTTGCGTTCCGGCCTTGCCAGCCAAAGCACCCGCCACGCGCACTTGCCCGGCCAGAAGAAGCGCCCGTGCGCGTTCCCGCGAGGGAGCAAGGCCGCGTTCTACGAGGAGAACGTCGAGACGCTCTTTCCCCGGTTTCTTGGGTTTATTTGCGCGCTGGACTGATGCAGACACGGCTATCGCTAGGATCGTCGTGCAACAAGGAATTCGCCCAATGCGCGAAGATTCGAACAGCGTTCGCCATAAACGTCGAGTTCTCGAATCGCGTTTTCGGAGAGTTCGCCGGCGATTTCGCGCGATTTTTCCAGGCCGTAAAGCGAAGGATACGTCGCCTTCTGCTGCGCCTGATCTTTGCCAGCCGTTTTCCCCAGCGCGGCCGACGATTCTTCCACGTCGAGAATGTCATCGACCACCTGAAACGCCCACCCGATATTTTCGCCGAATCGCCGCAGCCGTTCGACGTCCTCATCCGGCGCGCCACCTGCAATCGCGCCCGTCACAATCGAGGCCCGGATCAGCGCAGCCGTCTTCGAGCGATGAATATATTCGAGTCCCGCCGCGTCCACCGGCCTGCGTTCCGCTTCAATGTCTGCCACTTGGCCGCCGACCATGCCCTTCACAGTGCCCGCCGCAGCCGACACCTCGGCAATCGCGCGCATCCGGCGTGCGGGCTCGATAGGAGCATTTGCAAGCGTCTGAAACGCAAGCGTCAGCAGTGCATCGCCGGCAAGAATCGCGATCGCCTCGCCGAACACTTTGTGATTCGTCGGCTTCCCACGCCGCAAATCGTCATTGTCAAGCGCGGGCAAATCGTCGTGAATCAAGGAATATGTATGGATGAACTCAATCGCGCATCCCGCTTCCACCGCGCCGCCGATATCCGCGCAAAATAGACGCGCTGCCTCCACGCAAAGAATCGGTCGGATCCGCTTCCCTCCCGCAGACACGCTGTAATGCATGGCGCGATGGAGCGAAACCGGCGGCGTTGTCTCAGGCGGCAGCAAACGCAAAAGCGCGCGATCGATCAACACGCGATCTTCTTCGAAAAAACGAGGGAGCTTCATGCTGCGGGCGCTGCGGCGCTCGGCTCTGGAAAGAATCCGGCGGAATCAGGACTCATCTTCGGGTTCGAATGGCTCGGCGGCGATCTTGCCGTCCGCTTTTTTCAGCAGAATCTCGACGCGGCCTTCAGCCTCTTCCAACTGCTTCTGGCATTCGCGCGAAAGCTTCACCCCCTCTTCGAAGAGCTTCATCGCTTCATCGAGCGAGAGGTCGGCGCTTTCCAGCCTCTTCACCACTTCTTCCAGCCGCGTCAGCGACTTTTCGAATTCGCCTTTGCGCGCCTGTTCCACGCTTGTTTTATTTGCGGGAGAGCTCATTTGCGCAGCCATTCTAGCAGTTCGCTGCCCGGAGACAAATAGCACGTGCAACGCCGCCGCAGCTCTTGCTTGGCATGCACTTCAAGCGCAGAATCGGCGTATGCCATTGGAATTCACCACCTCCTACGCAAAGGACTCCGTCGACATCCTCAAGCATTACAAGCGCCTCGCTGAGCGCGCTTTAAAGCAAGCGCCCGACGAAGCCCTCACTGTATCCCCCGACCCCGAATCCAACTCAATCGCCGTAATCGTAAAACACATGGCTGGCAACATGCGCTCCCGCTTCACGGATTTTCTTACGACCGATGGCGAAAAGCCTGATCGCAACCGCGATACGGAATTCGAAGCGCCTCCGCAATCGCGCGCGGAAATCATGGCGTTGTGGGAACGGGGCTGGCAGCGCGTTTTTGACGCTCTCGGTCCGCTTTCGGACGCCGATATGGCCCGCACCGTGATGATTCGCGGCGAGGCGCACTCGGTGATGCAGGCGATCAATCGCCAGATCGCGCACTATTCGTACCACGTGGGCCAGATCGTCTTTCTTGCCAAGCATTTCGCTGCGGTCCGCGCCGAGTGGGTCGCCGTCACGATCCCGCGCGGCAAATCCGCGGACTTCACGGCGCGTGTCGCTGCAGGCAAGGCTTCTCAACGCTGAGCACGTTTCCCATGAGAAAGCCTGCCGCGGATTTCTCGTCCCGCGCCGTGCATCTTGCTAAAATGGCCTTTCCAGGCATGGATTTCGCATACGCATCTCCTAAAACCCTGGCTCTTTCGTCCACAGTTGCTCGATGAGCGCCCTGCACATCTTCGGCGTGCTGATCCTGATCGGGATCAACGGCTACTTTTCGGCCGTCGAATTCTCGCTCGTGGCCGTCAGGCAATCGCGCATCCGGCAGCTGGTGAAAGAGGGCAATCCGCGCGCGCGAATCGTGGAAAGTTTGCTGGCGGACATGGGCCGCGTCGTCTCGGGAGTGCAGGTGGGCATTACGCTGACGAGTCTTTCTCTCGGCTATTTAGGCGAAATTGCGCTCTCCCGAATGCTCGATCCGCTGGTGCAGATGATTCCGCGGCCGTGGGCCGCCGTCACTGCGCATGGCGTCGCGCTCGTGCTCGCGTTCGGCCTGCTCACCACGCTTCAGGTGACGTTGGGCGAACTGGTGCCAAAAGGACTCAGCCTTGCTAGAGCTGAACGCGTCGCGCTCCTCGTCGCACGGCCCTTTCACTGGTTCCTCCACACCTTCAGTTGGGCGATCAACCTGCTCGATGGCCTTGCGGACAAAGTTCTCTTGCCTCTCGGCGTCACCGGCGCGCAGAGCCACACCGTTGTGCCGACCACCGAGGAACTCCAGGTAATTCTCCAACAGGCGCGCGAAAGCGGCTTGCTTCCGGCGACAGAAGTGAAATTCATCCAGAACGTGATGGAATTGAGCGGCGTGCAAGTGCGCGAAATCATGGTGCCGCGGCCGGACATGCACGTGCTCCCGATCGACGCATCCCTCGACGATGTAATGCTTATGTTCGCAACCACGCAGCGTTCACGGCTGCCGGTATACGAGGGCAACATCGACCATATCGTGGGCTTTGTCCACGTCAAGGACGCGATGTGGATCCTCGTCGAGCGAACGCGTCGCACCGAGGAAAATCAGCCCGCACCTGACTTTCACCTGCGCAGCCTCTTGCGCGACGTCCTCATCGTGCCGGAGACCAAGCCCGCAAGCGAATTGCTGCTCGAATTCCGCGCACGCCGCGCGAGCCTTGCCATGGTCGTGGACGAATTCGGCAGCATCCTCGGACTCATCACACTCGAGGATATTCTCGAGCAGATGGTCGGCGAGATTCACGACGAATTCGATGTCGAGGAGCGACCGACCCTTTTGCCCGACGGCGGCCTGATTTTTGACGCAGGAATCAACGTGCGCGACCTCGCCGCGCAATACAACATCTCGCTTCCCGAAGATCCAGCCTACGAGACGGTAGGCGGATATGTCCTCAGCCGCCTTGGAATCATTCCTCGCGGCGGCGAAAGCTTCGAAGATGTCGGCTATCGCTTCACGGTTGTCGAGATGGACCGGCGTCGCGTTTCCCGCGTGAAAATTCAGAGGCTGCCGCAAGCCTCGGCCCATTCGGCGCCTGCCACGCCGGACCAGGCGCGCGGGCCGCATACGGACCAGCTCGATCATCATCAGGTGACCGTGCATCACGGCGCGAAGGAGCGTCACGCGAAATGATCCGCTACATCGGCGTGCGCCTGCTTCTCGCTATTCCCGCGCTTTGGCTCATCCTGACGATGGTTTTTCTCCTGGCGCACATCGTTCCCGGCGACCCCGCGCAGCAAATGCTCGGCGAAGGCGCTCGCGCCGAAGACATTCTGCAGCTGCGTCACACCCTCGGGCTCGATTTGCCAATTCACGTGCAATACGAGCGATATTTCGCGGGAGTGCTCCACGGCAATCTGGGCCAGTCCTTTCACTTTCAGGAGCCCGTAACCGAAGTCATATTGCAACACTACCCCGCCACACTGGAGCTGGCGATGGTCGCGCTGGTCGTTTGCGCCGCAATCTCAATCCCTGCCGGAATGTTCGCCGCAGCCAAACGCGCAACCGCCGCCGATCACGCCGTCGGCGTCTTCACGCTCCTTGGACTTTCAGTCCCGAATTTTGCGCTCGGCCCGCTGCTGATGTTGTTTTTCTCGGTCAAACTCGGATGGCTCCCCGTTTCGGGTCGGGGCTCGGTGGCGAATCTCGTCTTGCCGGCCGTCACATTGGGCGCCGCGTTGGCGGCGATTCTCGCCCGCATGGTGCGAGCCTCCGTCATGGAAGAACTCGCCAGCGATTACGTGCGCACGGCGCGCGCCAAAGGGCTCACCGAATGGGCCGTCCTTTGGCGCCACGCGTTTCGCAACGCGCTGATCCCAACGCTCACGGTCATTGGCTTGCAATTCGGCACGCTGCTGGCAGGCGCGATCATAACCGAGACAATCTTTTCGTGGCCCGGTATTGGCCGATTGACTGTCCAGGCCATCGAGGCACGCGACTTTCCTCTCTTGCAAGGATGCATCTTGCTGATCGCCGTCACATATGTGGTCGTGAATCTCGCCACTGACTTCATCTATGCGCTTGTCGACCCGCGGGTGAGCCTCGAATGAAATCCTTGCGCGATTTTCTACGAAGCAGCGGACCTGGTCGCTGGGCCTTTGGGCTCACCGTGCTGCTCACGGTCGTCGCGATTACCGCGCCGCTCATTGCGCATGCTGATCCCACCGCGCAGCATCTTGCCATCCGGCTTTCGCCGCCGAGTTGGGCGCATTGGATGGGCACCGATGAACTCGGCCGCGATGTGTTCGCGCGTATCGTCTACGGTACGCGCATTTCCATGCTGGTCGGCACATGCGTCGTGGCCGGCGGGGGTGTCCTCGGGCTCGCGGTCGGTGCCATCGCCGGATATTTCGGCGGCTGGCTCGATCATGTGTTGAACATTGTGCTGATCAATGCGTTTTTGTCGTTCCCCGGCATTTTGCTGGCAATCGCCTTCGCCGCGTTTCTCGGTCCAGGACTCGACAAAGTGATCTTCGCGCTGATTATTACGGGATGGGCGGGTTATGCGCGCTTGGCTCGGGCGCAAATCCTGCAGGCGCGCGAAATGGAATATGTGCTCGCGGCGCGATCCCTCGGCGCGTCGGATATGCGTATCCTGGTTCGTCACCTGCTGCCCAACATTCTTCAGCCTGTGCTGATCCAGGCGACGATCGGCATGGCCGGCGCCATCCTCGCGGAATCCACGTTGAGCTTCCTTGGCCTCGGCGTGCTCGCTCCCACTCCGAGCTGGGGCGCGATGCTGAACGACGCACGCAACTACCTATTCGAAGCGCCCTATCTCGTGGTGTTTCCCGCGTTGGCGGTGATGACCGCCGTGCTTGCCTTTAACCTGCTGGGCGACGCCCTGCGAGACTGGCTCGATCCGCGCATGCGCGCCCACCTGATCCTGCAAACCATCCAACGCCGATTCCTCTAGCCGTTTGCGAAAATGCTGGTTTTGGAAGCGCGGCCTTTAGAGTCTGTGTGACAACGACGAGATTTTTGTGGGTCGTGGCTTTCTCCACAACATAAAGCCGGAGAAATCACTCCGGCTTCAGCCGGTGAAGTACAGGTTCCGTTTTACTCTCACGAACTCTTCAGCCGACGATTGACGCGCTATCCTCGCCGCCATGCCGGACTCCCAGTCGCCGCTAGCGTTGGCTTTCGCGACTCAGCCCAATTCAACGGTCACTTCCGCGCCGCGCATCGTGCCCAATGTACGCGCCGCGCTCCCACGATTCACACAAATCTCGAGATATCCGCTCGATCCCACGATGGCGATAGCCTCGCCCGGCCCAGCGTCGGCAAATGTCGATCCCAATCTGTTCACCGACCCATTGCCCGCGTGGATCGTGAATTTTGCGTCCGGAGCGAATAGCGCAGGCGCGCTTTCGGCGGTGAAGTTCGTCGCGAGGTTGCCAAAATGATCCACGCGCAGGATCACGCCTTTGATAGTCTTGCCGTCTGCCTTCGGCTTCGGCAGCGAGAAGCGAATGAAGTCCGTGATGGGCTCGCCAAAGGCGGAGCTCTGCCATGATTTCGTGAGCCACGCGGCCACAGGCGCGAAAATATCCCGCCCGTGAAACGTCTTGCTGATCGGCTGGCGAAAATAATGCTCGGAAGTGAGATTCCACACGTAAAGCGCTTCCGCCCGGTCGTAAACGGCAGAAAGCACGCCATTGTCCGGCGCCACAAAATAGTGCTGGTCCGCCGCAACCAGAATCGGCCGCCGCGGCGTCCCCACGCCCGGATCCACCACAACCACATGCACCGTCTTGGCGGGGTAATATTTGTAGGCTTCCCCAATCGTGAGCGCGCCGTCGAGAATATCGTGCGCCAGCACGCCATGGGTGATATCCACGAGCATCACATCAGGGTTGATGCTCAGGATCACGCCCTTCATCGCGCCGACAAGATGATCGTTGATGCCGTAGTCCGTGGTGAGTGTAATGATCGGGCGCGCCAAGGTCCGCTCCTCCGGTTTTTTCGCTCGCGATTCGGTTCCGCAGCGGTACTTTTGACGCTAACGGACGCTCGCAAGAGTGTCAAGGCAACCGGCGCGATGTAGTAACGAAACCTCCGGCGGCCCTCGTGGCCTCTGTAACACCTCCTATTGGTCGTTCAGATCGATTTCGCCAATTCCGCCGTGAACGGTCAGGTCAATCGTCGCCGTCGTCTTGCCGTAGGCAGCGTTCACGTATTCGTCGCCCTGTTTCGTAAGCCCGGTCACGTTGATCGAGCCGATGCCGCCCGAGGCTTCCACCCGCACGGCGACGTCGCTGGGCAGCCGGATGCGCGCCTGCCCGATGCCGCCCTGAATATCCGCCGAAACGTCCTGCTTCCGCGGCCCGGTCAGATCGAGCATCATTTGCCCCACGCCCATGTGCACATCGAGGTGCGTCACGTTGACTTTCGAAAAATCCAGATTGCTCTGACCCGCGCCCATCTGCAGCGTGATATCGAGCGGGACTGTGTCGTTAAAGTGAAAAGTCCATCTGTTGTCATGATCTCCGAAACTCGGCTCGTCGCCGTTTCCGTTAAACGTTAGTTGCCCGTGGCCATCCTCAACGGCGTAGTTCAGCTTGGGCGCGCTCTCCGAATCGTCGTAATGGTAATCGGCGTCAACCAAATGGTCCGAGCCACCGCTCACATTCAGTTCCCCGGCCGGGATTTCCAGATTCGCTGTCACGCCGCTCGCTCCCTGTAAATCGACGGTCTGCGTGCTCTGTTGTTCCTTGTAGCTTCTGTGCTCTCCGTGGCGCCAAAGGCCGAGACCGAGCAACAGCATCAGTAGCACAATGGCGATCAGCACGCCGGAAACGTCTGACGCGCCCGGTGCGCCGTCGTATCGCCGGGCAGCATAGTAATCCCAGACCTTGCCAAGACCGATCAGGATCAGAATCACCGGCCAATATCGCGTCAGGATCAGCCACGGATCGAACGACGGTACCAGGTTCGCCACCAGGAAGAAAACGCCGATGCAGATCAGAATCACTGGGCCGACGAACGATCTTCGAGGTGGAATCGGGGCCGAAGCCATGTGTCACCTCCCTTCGCCAGTAGATACGATAAAGGGCTTCGAAATGTTTCGCCTGTAAAGGACTGGAACTACTAGAACTCCTGGCGCGGGCGACACAGAAAATCGCCCCCTCGACCCCATATCCGAAAAAGCAGGGATTGCCAAAACGCTCGGGACATTCAATAATCGGCCACGCCAATTTCACCGGTGGAGTGAAGGCGCGCTCCGCGCTGAACTTGGGAGCAGATGTTCGTCCCCGCGAACAGGAAGGTCACAATGAAAGTCCTCTCGTACTCCCTTATCGCTGCCGCGGCAGTTTGCTTCGTCGGCCTCGGGGCGCCGGCCGTTTCGGCGCAGAATGCGCAGGGTTATGTCGGCAATGGACGCAACGTACAGGACCCTGACGCTATGGCAATCGTGAAAGCGTCTGACGCGGCGGATTACACCACTTCCCAGCAGATTCGCGCTGCGATCGCGTCGGACTCCTCGCTCGCAGCCGATGCGCAAGACCTGAAGGTCCTCACGATGAACGGCAGAGTCTTCATCGCAGGGCCCGTTGGGTCAAACAACGAAGAAGCGGCCGTGCTGGCGAAGGCCATCGCTCTTGTCGGCGATCAGAGCGTGGTCGACCAGATGTACGTCCCGCCCTTCACGGACTCGCTGATCCAGGATGAGCCGGTCGTAGCGCAGGCGCTTTAGCAGCCGCGCTCTTGGCAAGCTACTTTCGGCAAGCGATGCCCTCGCCGGCGCGAGCCATGGTGGCCGCGCCCGGCGTGCTCAGGCACGCGCCGTGACTCTTCGCTATCCCTGCGTTGTCTCGGCGCCCGCTCTGCCGCATAATGGATCTATAGGGTAGCGAGAGCGATGCGCAAGTCCTCAATCATTCTGTTGGGCGCGGCATTCGTGGCGCTGTTTCTGGCTGTGTTCGCCATCGGCATGGCTGCGCGCAACTTGCGTCGCGCCGGTGATTCTCGCGCCGCTGCTAAAGCGGCGGCTAGCGTGGCTCCCGCTGACGACGCGGCAGACGTGGTCCAATTCGCCAGCGACCCCGCCCTCGCCCCGGCCTTCACCATCGACGATTTCGCCGGCCAGGCCATTTCGCCCGCGAATTTCTCAGGCAAAGTGGTGCTCTTGAGTTTCTGGGCCACCTGGTGCCCGCCCTGCCACCTTGAGATTCCCGAATTGATCGACCTCCAGAAGCGCTACAAAGACCAACTCCAAATCATCGGCATCTCCATGGACGACGCCGACACCCCCGCGGAAATAAAGCACGTCCACGACGTCGCCACCGAAATGGGCATCAATTATCCCGTCCTCATGGCGAACCAGAAGCTCGTCGACGCCTATGGCGGCGTTCCCGCCTTGCCTACCACGTTCGTGCTCAATACAAACGGTCGCGTGGTGCAAAAGCACACTGGCCTCTATCCCACCGAGGACTTCGAAAACGAAATCCGCGTCCTTCTTCACATGCCCGTAAACGCAAAAGTCGAAACCTTCGAAGACACCGGCCAGATTTTCCTGCAGAACGCCGCTAAGGCCACCGAGCTTCCCGGCGTCGACTTCTCGGGCCTCACGCCCGCCCAGAAGCGCGAAGCGCTCAAGCGTATGAACGCGGAAGATTGCACCTGCGGCTGCGGCCTCACCATCGCCGAATGCCGCGTCAACGACAGCGATTGCGACATCAGCAAAGCCCTCGCCGCCAAAATCATTCAGGAAGTAAAGGCAGGATCGCCCGGCACACAGACCGCGCTGCAATCCCCGGCTTCCGCACAGTAATTTCAGTCCTCGCGCGCAGGGCGCTCCAAAAAACGAAAGCCCAGCGTGCGCCGCCGCTGCGAGGTCGGTCGCCGCACGCTGGGCCAAGAGGGAGGCGTGCTTAGTTGTCGTACCTCATGCAGATTTGCAATTGATTCATCGCCGCATCGATCGCCTTGATCGCGTCAACGCGGTGCCCGCCGAAATCGTGATTCGCTTCCTGCAGATGCGTCTTGGCTCTTTCCAGCGAGTTCAGCGCCGCGCGAATTTCCGGGTGCGGCGGCGCAGGAGCAGCCGCTGCCGCAGCCGGTTGCGGCGCCGGCGCTGCGAATGAAGCCGGAACAGCCTTCGAGAACGTGAGAGTAAGCACCATTGCCGCGAGTACAGATCCTGTCAGAATCCACTTCTTCATCAGAGCTTCCTCCATGCCCGTGGACGTGCGGGCCCCACGTGATTTACTTCAACCCCTCAAACACCAGGCCGCGTGAAATGTTTTGCGACGCCTCCGGCTGGACCTGAAGCCGCCGCAAGCCCGATCATAGCGCGCCCCCGCGAACCACCAAGCGCCGCGCCATTCGCCTGTAATCAAAGAAGCAAGATCGATCGCCCACGCGGACACGCCGCCACGCCGCGGTTGACGCCACGCCCATCCTGTCATAGCCTTCGTTGTGCCTTCGTATCGGCCACTGTTGCGCGCGGGTCTAGCGCGCCTGCCTGCCGGTAGGCAGGCGTTTCTCGGCGGGCATCTTCGAATTAGCTTTTGACTTTGCCGTTGGTTTGGATTCCCTTTACGCGCCCCGGAGCCTCCGTGAAAAAACCCGCGCACAAACCGCGCCGCATTTCCCGCCGCGAATTCGCACGACGCGGCGCCCTCGCCGCCGCCTCAGCCGCCTTCGCCCATGACGCCTCCGCGCAAACGCCCGAACCCGCGCTCTCCGCTGAAGGTCAGACCGAAGTCGACAGCAAAGTCGCCGCCGTCCTGCGCCAATACGGCACCCTGCTCACCAACGAAGAAAAACTCGACCTCCGCCGCCTCCTCACCGAAGCCCAAAAGCCCCTCGACGCGATGCGCCAATTCATCACCGAAAATTGGGACCAGCCCGCCGACGTCTTGAAGCTCTACCCCGAAGCGGCGGCCGCCGCCGAGCCGCCCGCGCCCGAAGGCCGCCGCAAATGACGGAGCGCCGCGCATGCTAAGCGACGACGTCCTCTACCTCACCGTCCGCGAACTCGGCGAGCGCATCCGCGCAAAACAAATCTCTCCCGTCGAGCTCACCGAAAGCTATCTGGACCGCAGCCAGAAAGTCGGCCCGCAACTGAACGCTTACGTCACGCTCACGCACGATCTCGCGCTGGCGCAAGCGAAGCAGGCCGAAGCCGAAATCGCCGGCGGCAATTATCGCGGCCCGCTGCACGGCATTCCCTACGCCGCGAAAGACTTGCTCGCCGTGAAGGGCTACAAAACCACCTGGGGCGCGCGCGCCTTCCACGATCAGGCCTTCGACTACGACGCCACGGTCATCGAAAAACTCAATGCCGCGGGCGCCATCCTCATCGGCAAAGCCGCCATGATCGAACTGGCCGGCGGAATGGGCTATCGCTACGCCTCCGCATCGCTCACCGGCCCGGCAAAAAATCCCTGGAACACCGCCTACTGGACCGGCGGCTCATCCAGCGGCCCCGGCGCCATCGTTTCCGCTGCGCTTGCCGCGTTCGCCATCGGCACCGAAACGTGGGGCTCGATCGTTTGCCCTTCCGCGTTCTGCGGCGTCACAGGACTGCGTCCCACATTCGGCCGCGTCAGCCGCCACGGCGCGATGGCCTGCGCCTATTCGCTCGATAAGATCGGCCCGATGGCGCGCTCCGCCGAAGATTGCGCGCTCGTGCTGGCTGCGATTGCCGGCCACGATCCGCTCGACCGCAGTTCCCTGCCCGAAAACGAAGCCGCGTTCGCCTATCCGCCGCCCGAACCAAAGCCGCGCCGCACAACTCACGCCGCGCAACCCGCGCCCACAACTCCGCTTCGCATCGGCTGGCTCACCAACGCGTGGCAGAAACCAAATGCAGAAGTCGCGTCGCTCACGCGCGCCGCCGTCGAGCTGCTTCAGCGCAACGGAATGAGGCTCGCCGACGCGAAACTCCCCGACGGGCCGTATGAAGCGGCCACAGGCACGATTCTCTCCGCCGAAAACGCGGCCGCGTTCCGCAAATTTCTGGTAGAAGGCCGCGCTGTCGACCTCACCGATCCGCTCGGCCGCATCGGCGGCTACGTGCACCAGCAGGTTTCCGCCGACGATTACATGCTCGCGCTGCAAATCCGCGCCATCTTTCAGGAGCGCGTCGATAAACTTTTCGACGATTTTGACGTGATCGCCGCGCCTTCGCTGCCCGTTCCTGCCACAAGACTCGACGCGAATATCGAGACGGATCTCGCCTTTCCCGACCCGCTCGGCGGCATCGGCAATCTCTGCGGCTTGCCCGCCATCAGCGTCCCTTGCGGCTTCGCCGCCGCCAATTTGCCCGTCGGCCTGCAATTCCTCGCCCGCGTCCGCTACGACCGTGTCCTCGTCGCCATCGCCAGCCTCTTCCAGCAGCACACCCAATGGCACCAGCAGCGCCCCTCGATTTAGTGCTGCCTTGTGCCTGCCTTTGCCTCTTGAATTCGCTCTTATTTGCCGACGCCGGCACCCTGCCGACCGCCCTTGAACTCGCCCTAGCCGCGACCGTTGAGCCCGGCCTGCGTGCGCGCTTCTCGGTCGGCCTCTTTGCCCCTTGAATTTGCCTCTAGTTGGCATCGCCCGGCACTCGACGGCTGCCCTTAAATTTGCACTCGCCCATAACGGCGGGCTTTTGGGGCCGGCACTTTCGCACCTTCTTTCGTAGCGAACCATGCCCTCCACGGGCGCAATCGCGAAGTCCGCCTTTGCCTTTGAGTTCGCCCCCCGATGCGAATCTTGCGCGGTTTTTCGCTGGACGCTCCCCACGTGAACAGTTACCATCAGGAACCCGTGACCAGTCGGCCGACGGCACCGGCAGGTTGACAAGGCTGGTTTGTGTCTCAAAACCGCCAATTGGGATATAATTCCGCGCCCTCGACGCGAGCGTCCGAAACCAGCCTGATCGGTGAAGTAGAGAATCGACCTTCGCCTAATTATGGTACAGCAACTATCAGCGAGCGGCGCCGGCGACGGCTTCCATGAAGACTCTCTCAAAGCCGCACTATCAAAAACTAAGCCGAAGGCAATCGGAATTGCTTCTGCCTTCGTATCGGTTGAGGGTCTCGAACGAACCCTCAAGATTCTACGGTTTTGCGGACACCCGCGTTGCCGCCTCATCGCTGGAACTGATAACG
>DATJOL010000087.1:0-15610 GCA_035507075.1 Candidatus Aquilonibacter sp.
TCGAGCGCATATTCCAAATCCATCGCGGATTGATACGGACGATTGGTGGTAATCGCGTCGAGCGTGTCAGCCACAGCGATGATGCGCGCCATCATGGGAATCTGGTCGCCCTGCAGGCCATAGGGATATCCATTGCCGTCCATCCGCTCGTGGTGCAGTTCGATCCCGGGGAGCATGTCTTTCAATTGCGCAACGGGCCGCATGATATTCGCGCCCTTCACCGTGTGCTGCTTCATCAGCTCGAATTCTTCGTCGGTAAGCTTGCCGGGTTTCTTCAGCACGCGGTCATCCACGCCGATTTTGCCCACGTCGTGCAGCAGCGCGGAAATCTTCAGCGTGTCGAGATCCTCGTCGCTCAATCCCATGGCATCGCCAAGTAAGGTCGAATATTTCGCGACGCGGCCGGAATGGCCTCGCGTATAAGGGTCCTTTTCGTCGACCGCGGCCGCGATCATGCGGATCGAGCCCAGGAACAGTTCGCGATTTTCGGAAGCCGCGACTTTGAGTTTATCGACGTATTCCTCGATGTCGCCCGCCATGTGATTGAACGTCTCGGCCAACTCGCTGATTTCCGCTGCGCCGCCCACCGGCACGCGTTCGTGAAATTCGGCGCGGCTGATCGCGCGCGTGGAATGAACCAGGCTTTGGATCGGGCGCGTGATGCCAAGCGCGAAAAGGTATCCAAACGAGAGCGCCACGATAGTGACCACAACCACGAAGCTCAGCGCCTGCGCCGTAAGTTCTTCAACCCCCGCATCTGCCCGCGCGTCGTCAAGGCTGCGCTGCGCGATCACCGTCCAGCGCAACTCGGGAATTGGGCTATAGGTGCCGATCATTTGGATGGGATGATTTTTGTCCTTGCCCGGCGCGAAATACATCATGTTCACCGTCGTGGGCGCTGCCTTCGGGTCCATCACTTGCTTGACGATCGGAAAGATCGAGCTGACGTCGCGGCCCGGAACGTAATCGGTCGAGTCGGGGAAGGCGACCAGCTTGCCATACGAGTCCACAATATAAACCGTGCGGCTGTGCTCGCTCGCGTCGCGTAGCCGCGATTCCAGCTTTCCCAGCGAAACCACGGCGGCAAGCATGCCCGCAAACTCATTATCCGAGGTCAGCGGAATGGACATGACGAGCGCCGGTTTGTTGTCGCGCCCCACTCCGAATGCCTCGCTGATCGAATCGAAGCCTTGAAAGCTTGAGGTAAACGCGCGCCGCAAAGCCGCGTCCATGAAGGGATCCTGATCGGCATGGAAGCTGCCGGCCGATTGGCCTTTGGCTTCGCGATTGACGGCGGTTACGTAGAGAATGTTCGGATCGTTCGCGAACTCCTGCAGCAATCGGGAGATCTGCGGCGAGTGCGTGGGATCGTTTACGTCGTCGATCCAGCCGGTTAGCGTCAGCATCTGCCGTTCAGACAGCAGTTGCTGTCGCACTCCCTGCTCGAAATCGAGCGTTTCGCTCGCAAGGGAACGCGTAACCTCCGTCTGCTGCACGCGTTCGGTGTCTTGCAGTTTCTCTTCGCTCAGACGCAAAACTTGCCGATGGTAGAGCCACAGCGGCGTCGCGCTCATCAATAGCAGAGCGCCCAGGACGAGCCACATCAGGCGCAGCTTCCGCGGCGAAAATCGGCTGGATAATTTGCGCACAGGAATATCCGTAAAAATGCTAACGGACCAAATGGGCAGGGACAACGGGACTAAAGTACAGGTCGTTGGCTGATAAGCTACAGCCGCCCCGAGGCTTAGGACCCCGCAGGTTCAGGGAAAAACCTTCGCCTTTTATTTGCGCTTCCCCAGCCGGTTTTCTTCGCCCGCGATCAGGCGCTGGATGTTGGAGCGGTGCTTCAGCAGCACCAGCACCGAAATGCAAACAGTAAGAAAAGTTACGTAATCGGGCGGCGCATGGCCCGGCGCATAGAGCACATAAACGAGGGCTGGCAGAGCCGCCGTTGCCACCACCGAGCCAAGCGACGAATAACGCCAGAACGCCACAATCACGATCCATAGCACGGCGGCCGCGGCAACGGCTTGCCAACAGATCAAAAGGAATACTCCGAGCCCGGTCGCCACTCCCTTGCCCCCACGGAATCCCAACCCAAACGGGAAAACATGGCCCACCACCGCCGCAACCGCCGCAGCCATCATCCAACGCAGGTTCCCGTGCGACCAATACATCGCGATCCACACGGCCGCGAAGCCTTTCGCGGCATCGAGAATCAACGTCACTATTCCCGCCGCGTAGCCGGCGCTTCGCGCCACATTCGCCGCGCCGATATTGCCGCTGCCGGTGTTTCGTATGTCTTTGCCGCTGCTCGCTTTGGCGATCAGCAGCCCAAACGGGATCGATCCGAGCAGATAGGCTAGCGGGATAATCAGCGGCATCAGTTCCGGGATCGGCGGGCTGTGGGGGTTCAAGTGGCCTCAGTGAAACGGAATGTTGCCAGGCGCTTATATTCTGCACCGGATGGCTTGGTCTTGCTTTCAAAAAGATGAAACTCGCGCGTTCGGAGTGCGCCAAAGTCTTTCGCCGCAAGTTCGCGCGCCGCGCTCACAATTTCCGCCACTCCGGCGGGCTTGCGCGCACCGTCTTCTTTGAAACGCGCAAGCGTCAGATGCGGCGTGAACGGCCGCTTTTCCGGTTCGACGCCGAAGCGGATGACGGCTCGATCCATTTCACCGGCGATTTCCGACGCGTTTGGCGAGGCTTCCACGCCGCACCAAAAGATGCGAGGACGCTTTTCGTTGGGGAAGAATCCGACGCCGCGAAAGCGAAGATCGACGGGAACGGCCGAATGAATTTGCGCCAGCGCTTCCTGGATAGCCGCGAGATTTTCGTCGCCTGTGTGGCCGATGAATTTCAGAGTGACGTGCATCGATTCCGGCTGCACCCACCGCGCCGACGGGCGCTTTTTCCTGAGCCTCGCAATGAGATCCGCGAGCGCCTCGCGCGTTTCTTCCGGAATCCCGAGTGCAACGAAAAGTCTCATGGTCAGTGTGGTGTTCCGCCCGGCAGACGATCAGCGAGGCTTGGGTGCTGGCGGGAAAAGGAAATGGCGCCGCACCAGATCCAACGCGGCCTGCGTTGCCATCTGGCGATTCCGGTCGCGGTCCGCCGCCGAAAAGCGATATTCGTGCGAATGCGGCCCGCGCTCGTCAGCGATGCCGATGTAGACCAACCCCACCGGCTTTTCCGGCGTGCCTCCGCCCGGCCCGGCAATTCCCGTCACGCCGATGCCGATCGTCGCGCCGGATTCTTTGCGAATCCCATCCGCCAATGCCGACGCGACTTCCGCGCTGACGGCTCCTCTCGCTTCGATCAATTGCGCGGGCACGCGCGCGAGCGTCGTCTTCATCTCATTGCTGTAGCAGACCACGCCGCCGAGGAAATAGTTCGAACTGCCCGCCAGATTCGTCAAGTGCTCCGCGAGCATTCCTCCCGTGCAGCTTTCGGCGACGGCGATTGTGGCCCGATTTTCCGTCAGCAGCGCCGCCACCACTTCTTCCATGCTCTCGCCACATGTGGAAACCAGATGCTCGCCAAGTGGCAGCGCCATGCGCGACGCCATTTCGTCGAGCAATCTTTCCGCCTGCGCGGGGTCTTTCGACCACAAGCGCGGATGCAGTTGGATGCCCGAGGGTGACGCGAGAATCGTCACTTCGACGTCCGGATAAAGCGCATAGGTGGGAGAAACGCGCGATTCCACCTCGGATTCCGGCAGCCCTGTGACGCGCAGTTCGCGCGTAAACAATCTTTCGCCGGGAGCGATTCGCGCGAGACGGGGCTTTACTTCGCATTCGAATAGCGCTCGCAACTCAGATGGAACTCCCGGCAGCAGAATAACGATGCGGCCATTCGCTTCCAGCCACAAACCAGGCGCCGTGCCGCGCGGATTCGGCAGAATGGTTGCACCTTCGGGTACCATCGCTTGCCGCACATTGATTTCCGGCATTGGCCGGTTATACCGGCGAAACCTCGCCTGAATCTTTTCCAATATCTCGTGGTTGAGCTGCAGCTTGCGCCCGAGGAGTTCGGAGACGGTTGTCCGCGTCCGGTCGTCATCTGTGGGGCCCAGTCCGCCGGAACTTACGATCACGTCCGCGCGCTCTATCGCGTGCCGGAAAGACGATGTCATCTCTTCGGGTGTATCGCCGACCACGGCCTTGTGAACCACGCGAACGCCGATCCGATTGAGTTCCGCGGTAAGAAAAAGGGAATTGGTATCCAGCCGCTCCGCCGTGAGCAATTCGGAACCGACCGCGATGATCTCCGCCCGCATGAACGATGGTCAGCCGTTGAGTGGAAAGCCTTCGACGTCCCAGTCGAGGGAAAAGAGCGCCGAACTCGTCGCAATGAGGGCCCGATGCGTCGGCAGCAGCGCGAGTCCCACAATATTGCTGCCGCCAAGCACCACTTCTGCCTCCGCTTTCGGCGTCAGCCGCACGATGCCGCGCTTGCCCGCGAGTGAGGCAGCCACGTAGACATTGCCGAAACGGTCGAACGCCAGCCCCTGCGGCCTTCCGAGCCCGCGGTAGAACACACTTACTTCGCCCGCGGGCGTGATCCGGTAAAGCCTGTCGAAACTGGACGTCGTAGGCCCGGAAACAAAGAGATCGCCCGTCGGACTGAACGCCAAGTGATACGCCGCTACCGATGGTTCCAGCGTGGCGAATACGAAAATCTCGCGGTCAGGGCCGATCTTGAAAATAGTGCCGCTGCGGTCGCCCACATAGAGATTGCCGCCTTTATCGAACGCAAGCCCGGTCGCAATCCCCATCCCTTCGATCCACTGCATCGCGCGTCCGTCCGGCGAAACGCGGTGGATCGTGCCATCGTTGCGGCAGGAGACAAAAAGATACCCGTCGCGGTCGATCGCGAGCCCGGTGGGGTTCGTCAGCTCCGTCACGTACGGCTTGATCGCATGATTCGCCGTAATTTTGTAAAGCGAAACCGGCACCTTTTGCCCCCGCTGCCCGCTGAACGTGACGTAGATATTTCCGCTCGAATCGACCGCCGGGTTCATCACCGGATGCAGGTTGTCCGCGATCTGCACGCCCAGCGCCATTGGAAACGGCGAACTCTCCACGCTTCCCATCAGCACACGCACCGCCCCGCCCGAAGCGCCCTCCGGGACGCGCGCCACCAGATAGTTGTCCGCGGCCAGGATCAGGCCGCCTTCAGCCGAGCCGAATTGCACTTGCGGGCGCGCATGATTCCTCACCGCAAATCCGCTGCCATAGATGGAAATTTCCCCGCCCGGCAGCGCGGCTCCGGGTTTCACACTCTCTATTTTCGGTGAAGCATTCATCTCGTGTAGCTCGCGATTTCAGCCGCGAGGATCTTCCGCATGTTCACCCGGCAAGACGGTAGAGCATTCTCGCAAATCTACAAACCGGCCGCCCGCGCGATCCATAACCCCAGCGCTGCATAAATCCCGGCCATCCAATCATCCGCCATGATTCCCCAGCCCCACGGCAACGACTCCGCCTGGCGCGCGGGAAACGGCTTCCAAATATCGAACACTCGAAAAAGTATAAAACCCACCAACAGATATTTCCAGTTAAGGGTCGAATCGTGCGCCAGATAGCCCCACACGGAAGTCTGCCACGAGCCATAAACCACGCGCGAAATCGGCAGCGCGCAGCCGAGCACGATAGCCAGATGCTGCCCGGAGACTTCGTCGATCACCACTTTTTGCGGATCGTGCTGCTGCCAATAGCGCGCCGCTCGCCCCGCGGTCCACACGCCAACGGCCGCGATGATCAGGCCGCCGAAAATTTGCATCGCGAGGTACGGATTCACATTGTAGTTGTCCACATAGATCGTCACGATCCCGCCCGCTCCAGCCTTGATCGAGTGCTTCGCCACGTACACAAAGGGGATCAGCGTAACCAGCAGGCCGCCGAGTGCGCCCCAAGTCCCCGGCGCTTTGGGCAAGTAGCCGAGCCCGCAAGCCGTCGCGAGAAAAATGGAAAGCCCTGGCTTTTTCGCCGGCCTTTCAGACGCCGCCGAATGCGCTGAGCCTGCGGGCGCGCTCATTTCCGCCGCCGCTCCGCTTCGTGGGCCGGTTCTTCCGGGGTGGATTCATCGATCACCGGCTCGTTTATCTTGTATTTCTCGCTGGACCAATTCCCGAGGTCGATCAGCCGGCATCGTTCGCTGCAAAAAGGGAAGTCTCGATCGGTTTCCGAGTCCGTAGGCTTTCGGCAAATTGGGCAAGCCCGCTTCATGCGGCACAGCATACCGCAACGTTCTGCGCTGCGCCAATTGGCGCAGCGGCGTCAGCGGCTCAGAATCGGAAAGGGAGCTTTCGAAGCTGCCGCCAACGAATCAGTTCTCAGCGCGGGTGTCGCGAATTCAACCGCGCGGCCGATCAGATCGTAGTCCTTCGCCTCCGTCACTTCGATTGTGGCAAGAGTTCCCGGCGCAGGCAGTTCCGCGGCGTCATTCACGCCGGCGAATTCCGTGATGTAAATTTTGCCGTCGATCTCGGGCGCCATACCCTGGTGCCGCCCCTCCCAGACAAACTCCGTCTCCTCCGACGGCCCTTCGAGCAATACCCGCATCCTCTCGCCGATTTTCCCGCGCAACTTGCGCCGCGAAATTCCTTTTTGCAACTTCATCAGCGCCTTTTGCCGCGCTGCGATCGTCGATGCGCCCACTTTATCTTCAAGCGAATAGCTTTTCGCCGCGTCCTCATCCGAGTATGCAAACACGCCCATCCAATCGAACTCCGCCGCGCGCACAAATTCGCAAAGCTCCTCGAAATCCTTGTCCGTCTCGCCGGGGAAGCCGACGATGAACGACGTCCGAATCGAAACGCCCGGAATCGCCGCGCGAATTCGCTCGAGCATTTTCAAAAACGCGTCCGCATTCGAACCGCGCTTCATCCGTGCCAGCACGCTGCGGCTCGCGTGCTGCAGCGGAATATCCAGATATTTCGCCAGTCGCTCATGCGCTGCGATCGTCTCGAGCAGCTTCGGCGTGACGCGGTTCGGATAGCAGTAAAGAAACCGGACCCAGTGGAGATCCTCAATCTGCGCCAGTCGCTCGAGCAGCAGCGGCAGGCCGTCGCGAATGCCGAGGTCTTCGCCGTAATACGTCGTGTCCTGCCCGATCAGCGAAATTTCGCGCACGCCCGCCGCAGCCAGATTTTCCGCCTCGCGCACCACGGACTCGAACCGCCGGCTCCGGAATTTTCCCCGCAGCTGTGGGATCACGCAAAACGAGCAAGGATGATCGCAGCCTTCGTTGATCTTGATATAGGCCGAATGGCGCGGCGTCGAAAGAACGCGCGGCGTCAGGTCGTGGTAAAGATACGAAGGTGATTCTTCAGCGCTCCCCGCCGCCAATTCGCCCTGGCACGCCGAAAGTATCTTCTCCACTTCGCCCGTCCCGATCACCGCGTCCACTTCCGGAATCTGCTCGCGGATCTGGTCGCGGTAGCGCTCCACCAGGCACCCGGCGACGATCAGTTTTTGCGCGCGCCCGAATTTCTTGTGCTCGGCCATTTCCAATATCGATTGCACCGATTCCTGCTGCGCCGGCGCGATGAAGCTGCACGTATTCACCACCAGCACGTCCGCGTCGTCGGCTCGCGGCGTCAACTCATAACCCGCGCGCGCAAGAATGCCCATCATCACCTCGCTATCGACGAGGTTCTTCGGGCATCCCAGGCTCACAAATCCCACCTTCGGCATCTCGGTTCGCTTCCCTGCGTACAGTAAAAACAATCAATTCTAGCACGAGGCAACGCATGCGGCCTCCGCACCTCGAAACGCTTTACGGCAAAGTATGTTCTTTGGGTTCGGATCGGGCGCGTTCTTGACGCTCCGATCTTAGGGCCTTCGGCGCACGCCCAACCTTTCACGCACGCCGCCGACCCGCTTTTTCCGCCCCGCCCGATGCGGCCGGTTCCCCTTGCGTCACGGGCGCGAATTTCGCCGGCAGCGGGCTCTTCAGCGACGACGACTTCTCCGGGTCGCCCAGCGCCGCATGCTGCGCGGCCATGTGCTCGGCAATCAGCTCGGCTGTAAATCGGCTCACGGTATCCGGATCGGTGATCACCGACTGCGTATTGTTCTGCGCCTTGAAACCTGGCCCGCCCGGCTGCCCTGTCAGCACGAAAACGCCCTCGCCCGAAACCGACCAGTTCGTCGAACCCTCCGCCGCCAGTCTGCCGTCCGCCACGAACCCTTTCGTGTGGCTGATCTGTCCCGTCGAGGAATTCCCCACCACGAAATGCGTGTTGAACGCGGAAAGGCTGTGCGCCTTATCCGCCGCGATCAATGCCGCTTCGGTTTTCGTCCCCGTCTGGCTCTTATCCAGCGTGATCAGCATCGTGACCTTCGCGTCGAGCGCCTTCGCCATCAGGATATCGTTCAGTTCCTTGTCGTCGTACCCGAACATATTCAGGTAAAGCGACACGGTCACGCGCGAGAGGATGTACTTCAGAATGTCGTGCACGTCGTCCCGCCCCACATAAAAAAGATGCAGGTCCTTGCTGGCGTTCGTCGAGTACGTTTTTTCATAGGTATATTGTTGCAGGTCGAGCAGGTCAAACGTCTGCAGGCTCTGCGTAGGATCGCCCAGCGCATTGCTCGCGCTTTTCTTCGTCGCCGCCATCCGTTTTCCTCCGGTCTTGAGGCGATCCAAAGATAGATCATTCAGATGAAATGCGTATTAATTTGTTGCTGGCCCTGTCGTTCCTCTGGCTGCCAAAGATGTCCAATCCATGACGTTGCCAACGACATTTCCAGGCGCCTCTACCGCGGAATTGGACTATCCTTGAGCGCAAAGCGCGGAGGTGAATCATGGGTTCGGAGCACTCAGCCGCCGGAAAAGATCGCCCCATGAAGTGCCTCGCGGCCTGGGCTGTAGCGTTGGTCGTTGCGGTTTTTATCGCTGGAATTTTCTTCATTCCACGCGCAATTGGTCAGGCCTCGCAGGCGGCCGCCGCGGCTCCATCCTTCGAAGTCGCCTCAATCAAGCGCCACACCGGCGTGGGCGGCATGGTATTCCTCGATGGCGGCGATCCGGGCCGCTACACAAGTTCGAATATCACGGCCAAAATGCTCGTCGAGTTCGCCTACGGCATTCAGGATTTCCAGTTGAGCGGTGGACCCGGTTGGATTGATTCCGAACGCTTCGATATCGACGCGAAAATCGACGAAACCACCGCGAATAAACTCCGGCCGCTCTCTTACGATCAACAGCAGAAGCTCAAGAGCATGATGCTCCAGTCATTGCTTGCGGATCGTTTCGCTCTGAAAGTCACGCGCGAACCTAAAGAGCTTCCCGTCTACGCGCTGGTCATGGCCAAGAGCGGATCGAAACTGACGGAAGTCGCGCCGCCCGGCCCTCCTGACAAGTCAAGATGGGCCTTGCCCGCGCAAGGAAGCGGCCCGCCGTCGCTTCCCCCCGGCGCGCGAAGAATGTCCATCAAGAATGGCGTATGCACCATCGAAGGAAATGCGGAGCCCTTGTCGCAGTTAACTGACATGCTTTCCATGCAAACGGGCCGCATGGTCCTCGACCAGACCGGCCTGAAAGCAAATTACGATTTTGATCTGCAATTCGCGGTGGATAGCGGCCCTGGCGGCATGCCGCTTCCACCGGGAGCGCTTGGTAGCGGCAGCGAGACGGCCCCATCGCTTTTCTCCGCCGTCCAGGAACAGCTCGGCCTCCGCTTGGAATCGACAAAAGCCCCAGTCGACACGATTACCATCGACCAGATCGAAGAGCCCACCGCGAATTAGTTTTTGAGTTTGCGGTAAACGCCCTCGCCATTTAGTTTAGAGAGCGCGCTTATTACAGGAGACTTCCGTGGCTACCACAACCGCCGGAATCGACGATGCCCCCGGCGACCCCACTCTCGTCGAAATGGCGATGGCCTATTCCCGCAGTCGAGTCGTCTGCGCAGCCGCCAGGCTCGGCATTGCAGACGCCCTCGCCGGCGGCGAACGCAGCGCCGATGATCTGGCCAAGTCCTGCGCAGCCGACCGTGACTCCCTTTATCGCCTGCTGCGCGCGCTCGCGATCCTCGGCATCACGGCTGAAACCGCTCCCGGCCGCTTCGTTCTCACCTCCTTCGGCGAACCGCTGCGCAAGGATGTCCCGAACTCGGCCTGGCCCGCGGTCGTCTTCTGGGCGGACCTGCTCGCCGACAGTTGGTCCTATCTCACCGACTGCGTGCGCACCGGCCAAAGCGCCTTCAAGATCATGGAAACCCGCGGTATCGAGTCGCGCTGGTCGCAAGATCCGGACGCCAACGCAATCTTTCGCGCCGTGATGGGCACGGCGCCCGGCGAAGATTACATGCCGATCGCGCGCGCCTGGGATTTCGGCGGCAGAAAAGTCGTCGCCGATCTCGGTGGCGGCGGTGGCGCCCTCATCAGCGCGATTTTGAAATGCAATCCGCGCCTCTCCGGGATGTTGGTCGATCGTCCTGCCTCGATCGAATCCGCAGCCCCGCGTCTCGAAACAGAAGGAATCGCCGCGCGCTGCAAACTGATTGCCGCCGATCTAACCGAAAGCGTTCCCTCCGGCGCGGACGTCTACACCATGAAACACGTGCTCCACGGTTATCGCGATGATTCTGCCGTCCGGATATTGAAGAATTGCCGCGCCGTCATCCCCTCCGATGGATTTCTTCTCGTCATCGAATTCGTTCTTCCTGACGTCATTTCTCGCCCCGACAAAAAGCTCGAACGCACCGTTATGAGCGATATAAACATGATGGCGGTCACAGGCGGCAGCGAACGCAGCCCGCTGCAATGGAAATCCCTGCTCTCCGCGGGCGGTTTCGAGATGCGGCGCATCATTCCCATCGCCGCCGAAGACGGACACAAATCGCCTCAAAACGTCGCCATCGTGCAAGGTGTCTCCCTCATCGAAGCCGTCCCCGCCGTAATCCCCTGAACGCGTTCGTCCGTGCCCATATTGAGAGCATCGGACGCGAAGCTTCTCCTCCCAAAGCCCCCGCTATCTCTCACAACAACCCGCGCAAAACTCTTCTTGACCCTCATTTCACACTGTCATACTGTCATATGACAGACGACCATGCGATTCCAGATCAACTTCAAATCGGGCCTTCCCATCTATCTCCAGATCGTCGAGCAGATCAAGACCGCCGCCGCTTCCGGAGCGCTGCGCTCCGGTGAATCGCTGCCATCGATCCGGCCTTTGGCTGAAGAACTGCGCGTCAACCGCAACACCGTCGCCAAAGCTTACTCCGAACTGGAAAGCCTCGGCGTGATCGAGACGCTGCCCGGCCGCGGATGTTTTCTCAAAGAGAATCACTCGGCGCTGCGCAAGGAAGTGCGCCGCAAGCTGCTGACCCAGGAAATCGATCAAGCCATTGTGCAGGCGCACCATTTGCAAGTATCCCGCGAAGAATTCCTGAAGCTGGTCCATGAACGGCTCAACGCGCTCGATGACGAACGGCGCGGCCACGAAGATTCCTACGAAAAGCAAAAGAAGGAGGACGTCCGATGAGTGTCACTCCGCCGATCCAGATCGAAAATCTCACTTACGCCTATGGCGCCGCCGAAGCGGTCTGCGGCCTGAGTCTTACAGTTGAGCCCGGGCGCTGCTACGGCCTTTTTGGCCGCAATGGCGCGGGCAAGACGACCACCATGCGATGCCTGCTCAATCTCCTGCGCCCGCAGGGTGGCCAGGTTCGCGTATTCGGCCTCGATCCCGCAAAGCATGAAGTCGAAGTGAAGCGGCTCCTTTCGTATGTGCCGGACCAGGTCGTGTTTTACCCGTGGATGAGCATTCGTGAGACTTTGGATTACCTCGCTTCGTTTCGCCCAAATTGGAATCGCCGGGTCGAGCGCGAATTGCTTCGCCGCTTTGACCTCGATCCGGCGCAGCGCACCGGAAATCTCTCCAAAGGTCAGCGGACCCAGGTCGCCTTGATCGCGGCCGTGTGCCCGGAAACGGATTTGCTCGTGCTTGACGAGCCCACTTCGGGCCTCGATCCCATCGTTCGACGCGAGTTCATCGAGGCGGTGATCGGCGCCTACCAGCAAGGTGTTCCGGGCCGGCGAACCATCCTCGTATCCACGCATCTGATCACCGAATTCGAAGGTCTGATCGATGAATTCACGATCGTAGACCACGGCCGCGCCGTCCTCACTCTCAACGCCGACGAAGCGCGCGAGCGCTACCAGAAAATCCGCGCCAGCTTTGCAGAGCCGCTCGAGGGCATCGACTTGCGAGCCGCTCTGCGCGTCCGCCAAGAGGGACGCGACCTGGAACTTGTCGTCAATGGGGGCGGCTCGGAAGTGCTCGAACGTTTGCGCCGGCGTAATCCGCTGTCGATTTCGACTGAGTCTTTGACGCTCGAAGAAATTTTCGTCGCTACGCTGAAGTCGTAGGAGATACGCATGAACGCCAGGGTGTTCATCAAAGAAGGACGTCCGCTGTTTTGGCCGTGGTGCGCCGTCATGCTCACCGGCTTCGTCTCGCTGATTCGTCCGCTCCAGGCTGTCGATTGGCTCGGAGTGCTCGGGATTGTGTTGGGTGTCCCGTTGCTGGCGACCCTCCCGTTCGGCAACGAATTCCAGAACCGGACGCTTTCCCTGCTGCTGTCCCAACCTGTTGGGCGCGTAAGGGTTTGGATCGAGAAATCCTGTATCGCGTTCCTTGCTGTCGCCTCCGTGGTCCTCGTGTTTGCGTTCTCGCCGCTGGCTGCTGAGACCGTCCCCTATCGGGGAGAGCAGGCCTACGCCGTTGCGCTGATCGTCGCCGTCCTTGCTTCGGCAACGTTTTGGACGCTTATCTCCCGGTCGACCATCGGCGGCATCGCTCTCAGCGTAGGGACCGTTCTCCTTATCGCTGGTTTCTCCACTCTCGTAGCGGGGTTCGGCGCAAACAGGCTTTTCCTGGTGACGCACTTCACCGCGATTTCCGTCACCATTCTTCTCTGCTACGCGGGTCTGATGTTCTGGCTCGGCGAGCGAACGCTCATGCGCTATCAGGCGTCAGGAACCATGGCCGGTGACGATCTGCTAACGGCGGGATCCGATCTGTTGCTAGGCGCATTTTCCAATCGGGCGCAGTCGAGTCCCACTCGGCCTCTCTTGAACTTAATCCGCAAGGAGTTTCGTTTATTGCGGCCCGTCTGGCTGATCGCGATTCTGGCCGGGTCCGCATGGACGTGCATCGCATTTGTCGAATTGTTGCGCCCGCAGAACTCGGCCAAGAGCATGTCTCTCCCGCTCACAGCCTTCGGTCTTTCGAGCGCGATCATCGTCGCGATTCTGGCCGGATGTCTGTCGCTCGGTGAAGAAAAAACGTCGGGGACGTACGCATGGCATCGCACATTGCCGATCTCTCCGGCTCGTCAGTGGTCGATTAAATTATTCGCGGCGTTATTCGTCAGTTTCATTTGCGCCGGAGTGATTCCCGTATTGCTCATCATGGTGGGCAGGCATCTTTTTCCGGCTGCCTTCGCCTCGGACGACGCGAGCTTTCAACTCGTTTGGCTCCTTGCAGCATTATTCCTCACGCTCTTCTCATTCTGGTGCGCTTGCGCTGTCACCGGCACGGTATCAGCCGTAGCCTGGGTCGTGCCGATCCTCGCCGTCGTTATGCTCACGCCTCAGATAGCGGACCGGGCGGGGCAGCACCTCGCCGATTTGCTTGTTTCGAGACTCCACTTGTTCGCGAATTTCCGCCTCGCTGTCTTTCTTTTAAATCTCAGCGGTGGTTGGCTCATGAAGCAGCTAGCGAATCCAAGAGCCGACTCGCTCGGTCCGCTCATTATCTGGATTCCGAGTTTGATCGTTGCCGTCTTCCAAAGTTACCGCCTGTTTCGATCGCCCATTCGGGAGAGTGGCCTCTCGGTCGCGCGCAAACTTTCGGCTCTGGTCGTCTTCGCACTTCTTTGCGGCGTCCTCGCATACGGTTTCGTCGTAATTTGCAACAAAGCAACGAGTCAGTGGTTTGGCTCGATTAACGCCGTTGACCGCGCCATTCAGAGCGTGCTGTCAGATAGTGCGAATCGTGAGGCGACGCAACCTCTGCAACTCAACGCCGATGATCTCAGGGTCGTTTTGAAGAGGGCAGCCCTGTTTTATGCGCCTGTGTCGCCCTGGCTGAATGGCTCGACTCTTACGATTGTCCCGGACAAAATCCATCCCACGACTTGTTGCAAAAAAATTCATGTGTTTGGCGGAAGTCGTTCGTTCGAGATGCCGCCCTGGTGGAACTACACTGCGACTCTCCATTTAGCGAGCGGAGCAGACCTGGATTTGTCATTCGAACCTCCCTCGGAGCATCCCGCCGCCCCACCAAAGGGAAAAATTAGCGTCCGCTGGCCAGGCAAGACATCGGAACAGCCCCTTCCGGGCCGGTTGTGACTCAAGGCTTGCGGTCACGTTGGCCGCGACAGCAGAAGCAATTCAACTACGAGGAGGCCCAATGAAACAGGCACCTGAGAGTCGCACGGCCCCTTACGCCCGGCCGATCATTCTCTTCGCCGCTGCGCTGCTTATCTTCCGTAGCTCGCAGCTCCGCGCACAGTCGGCTCCCGACGATTGGGAAAAAGCGGCCGGCGGCAAAATGGCGTTTGACGTCGCTTCGATAAAAGCGCGTCCCTGGGACCCCAGCGACCGCTCACCAAGCAATTACGCTCACATGAATTTCCTTCTGACGAGCGACGACGCATACGCGCCTACGGGAGGATTGTTATACGCCCAGAATCTTGCCCTCGTCACTTACATCATCTTTGCTTATAAGCTCACGCCCGAGGAAAGCGTGCAGGTATATCAAGGCATCCCCAAATGGGGTCACACAGAACACTTCGATATTGAAGCGCGTGGGCCCGCAAACGCTACAAAGGATCAAATGCGGTTGATGATGCAATCCTTGCTTGCTGATCGATTCAAGCTGGCTGTCCACTGGGAAGAGAAGCAAGTTCCTGTATTTTTCGTGATGCTGGCAAAGGCAAGAAAGACCGGTCCACAGCTTCAGCCCTCGCCAAAGCCACCATGCCCCAGCACAACTGACCGAGAGCCGCCCGCAAATCCCACGGGAGCGCCGTGTGCGAGGCCGCTTATGGGAATGAAGTCCTTGCCGGATGGCGAACGCAAATTGACCGGGCACGACCTACCGATGCAGCGGATCGTGGGGAATTTGCGATTTTGGCCGGGCACAGAAATCGATCGGCCACTCGTGGACGGCACAGGCTTGTCGGGGATTTATGACTTCACACTCGTATGGTCACCAGATACGCCGCTCGGTCAGACGTCAAATCAGGACGTCTCCGGCCCGTCATACATCGAGGCCCTAAGAGATCAGCTCGGGCTCAAGCTTGTCGCCGGTACCGGCCCTTCGCACGAGCTTGTCATTGACCACATCGAGGAACCGTCGCCCAACTAGCAGGTGCAACGGCAGCCGCGTTGCCGCGGCGCAACGAAGCCACTCGTTTTGGGGAGGAACATTTATGAGACAGCCGAATACAAGTCACGGAGCTCGTTGCGCCACAGGTCGGAATCAGTTGCGAGCCTTTGCGCTCTTGTCCGCGGCGCTGTTTGTTTTCAGTAGCTCGCAGCTCCGCGCACAGTCGGCTCCTGATGACTGGGAAAAAGCGGCCGGCGGC
>DATJOL010000088.1:0-5533 GCA_035507075.1 Candidatus Aquilonibacter sp.
CTTGCGTTCGGCGCAGGCGCTCATCGGGACAACCTTCAACTCCCGCGCGAGAGGGAGAGGAGGACACCATGAGACTTCGTCTTTCCTTGCTGCTTTTCTTAGCCGCTCCGCTGCTTTTCCTTTACTCGGCATCCGCCCAAAGATCCGGCTCGCCGCGCGCCGCCACGATTCAGGGAACGGTCTACGATCCGCAGGGACGCGCCGTGCCGGGCGCGAGCATCAGCCTGCTTTCATCGATGGTGTCCATCGGCGAGACGCAGACGAACGCCAAGGGGGCATATCGATTTGACGGGCTGCTTGCGGGGACATTCACGATCGCCGCGAATGCGCCGGGATTTACGGCGCTCGCGCAGCAAATCGCAGTCGCTAACGGCGAAACGCATACCGCTGACCTCCATCTTGCGCTCACCGCGGCGCAAGATCAGGTGGTGGTATCCGCGTCGCTCGGAGGGGCGCTTGCGCCACAGACAGGCTCTTCCGTCACCATCGTCACGCAGCGGGAGCTTCAGGATGAGGGCGTCGACACGCTGGCCGATGCGCTGCGCAATGTTCCCGGCGTCGCGATCAACCGCACGGGGCAGCTTGGCGCGGTGACGAGCGCATTCATCCGCGGCGGAAATTCCAACTACGACCTCGTGATGATCGACGGCATTCCCTTGAACGATTTCGGCGGCGGCTTCGATCTTGCGCCGCTGCCCGTGGATGGCGTGGATCGTGTGGAAGTGATGCGCGGCCCGGAAAGCGCCCTTTACGGCGAAAATGCGGTGGCCGGCGTGATCAACGTGATCAGCGAACCCGGCGAGGGCCCGCCGCACTTCAGCTTTCTCGGCGAGGGCGGCAGCTACGACACGTGGCGCATCGCAACGAGCGGCGCGGGGCTCACACATGGCCTGAGCTGGTCATATAGCCTCGCGCGGCTCAGCACCGAGGGGCTCGTGCCGTACGACACGTATCGCAATCAGACATCGTTCGTGAGCCTCGGCTATTCGCGCAGCCCGCGGCGGCAATTCCATATCCACTTTTTCGGCGACGCTCGGCGCGACGTGAATCCTGGGCCGTGGGGCTCCGATCCGGACGAGCTGTATCCGACAACCGCGACGGGCGGCCCGGATTTCGCCGCCGCGGCGACACTTCTGAAGCAGGATCTTTTCGGCTATCAGGCGAATTACACGGAACAATTCTCGAGCCGCTTCCAGCAGGTCACCTCCGTGAGCGCGGCCACCGATCAATACTCGTTCCCGTCGCAATACGGCAATTCCTTCACGAAGAACGTGCGTATCGTCGCCAACACGCGCAGCGAGATCGCGATTTCGGCGAAAGATTCGCTCGTCGCTGGATTCGAATTCGACCACGACACGTACAAAGACACGTACGTGACTGACTCAAGCGAAAATCCCTTTACGCTGCCGCGCGATACCTACGCGTTTTTTGCCGAGAATCGCTGGAACGCCGGGAATCGCTGGTTTCTCAGCACCGGCGTGCGCGTGGACAACATCCGCACCGGCGATTTGCCCGCTGACGAGACGGATGCCGGGCGGCCGTTTATTCCGGCGAGTTCGATCACGCAAGTCGATCCGCGGATTTCAGTTGCATATCTCGCGCGCCAGTCGGGCGACGCATTTTTCGGCGCGACGCGCATCCATGCAAGCTTCGGGACGGGCATCCGTCCGCCGGACGGATTCGAGCTCGGCTTCACGGATAATCCGCAGCTAAAGCCGGAAAAAAACATCAGCTTCGATTCAGGCGTCGAGCAGCGATTCTGGGGAGACAAGGCAGCGCTCGACACGACGTTTTTCTACAATCGCTACAAGGATCAGATCGTCACGCTGGGCGGATCGTTCGCGAATCTGAGCACGTTTTCATCGGCCAACATCGCGAACTCGCGCGCCTACGGCCTGGAAAACAGCCTGCGCCTGCATCCGATCCGCTCGCTCGAAATCGCCGCGGAATATACCTGGCTCAACACGGCGATTCTCGCGCTCAACGGGTCCACGAGCGACGTGCAACTGCCGTTTTCCGTGGGCCAGCAGCTGATCCGGCGGCCGCGCAGCTCGGCGGGCTACGACGTCACGTGGACGCACCGGCGGCTGATGCTCAATTCGAATGCCAGCATTCGCGGTGCGGTCCTCGATCTCGAGCCGAATTACGGGAGCTACGCATGCACGCTCGGCTTGCAGTGCCTCTTCTGGGGCCACGGCTACGTCGATGTGAATGCCGGCTTCGCATATCAGCTGCCGCGCGGCGTCGAGATCTACGGGCGGTTGAACAATCTCGCGAACCAGCATTACGAGGAGTCGTTCGGCTATCCGGCGCTGCGCCTGAATTTCGTCTCCGGGATCAAATTCAATTTCCCGGCCGAATCTTCAGATGCAAATCGCTAACGTCGCCGGTCAGGTGCGGGGTGGGGCGGCTTTCAGAGCCGCCCCTACCCTGGGATTGCTCCGGGCACGCAGTTCAGCTGATGTCTGATTATCCGAACGGGAACTTAACAGTGTGCCTACATGAATCGCTGTATGGCAGGCCATCGCAGCCGTCAGATATGATTTCGGCCCTAACCAGCGCCTGAGACGGCAACCGATGCCAAGGCGGAGTTGCCGTCAGCACTGCGCTTCTTTGCGATCATCGGGACGCTGTATGGACAGCGCCAAAGGGGACTAGATGGCCCTCGACGGTGTTCCGCCGGCCTCACTGGATCAGATTCTCTGCACGGAGCAACTGAACCTCCGCCCGTTGCGTCCGCCTGACCATCAAAGAGAAAACTGCGCGCTCGTGTCCCTGATGCAAGCGCTCGCCGACTCGCCGGAAACGATCCTGCAGGCGTTGGCAGACGCAATTCTCGAAACATTGCGATGCGGATCGGCCGGGGTTAGCCTGCTCACGACTCATGATGGCGGAAAAAGATTCTACTGGCCCGCAATTGCCGGGGTCTGGAAGCGGCATATCGGCGGCGGCACCCCGCGCGACTTCGGTCCGTGCGGGACCGTGCTCGACCACAACAAGACGCTGCTCTTCAAGCACGTGGAAAGGGTCTACACGTATTTCGAACCCGTGAAGCCCCTTGTGGAAGAGGCGCTCTTGGCGCCTTTTCACGTGCGAGGACAAGCGGTCGGCACGGTTTGGGCCGTGGCACACGACGAAAGCCGTAAGTTCGATTCCGAAGACAAACGGCAGCTTGAGAGCCTGGCGCGGTTCGCCTCCGCCGCCTATCAGACCGCCGATTTCTTCGATTCGAAAGCTCGGCTTGCGGCGATCGTGGAATCATCCGACGACGCGATCGTTTCCAAGAACCTGAACGGAATTATTTTGAGCTGGAACTCCGGGGCGGAGCGAATTTTCGGATACTCGGCGGCGGAGGCGGTTGGCCAGCCGATCACTTTGATCATCCCAAGGGAGTTGCAACAGGAAGAACGAGAGATTCTGGAGCGCCTGCGGAATGGCGAGCGTCTGGACCACTTCGAAACCGTGCGCTTCCGCAAAGACGGAAGGCGCGTGAATGTTTCTTTGACGATTTCCCCGGTTCGCGACAGCCAGGGACGGATCATCGGCGCTTCCAAGATTGCGAGGGACATCAGCGAGCGCAGCCGCTTTGAAGAAGCCCTGAAGGAGAGCGAGTTTTCGGCCCGCCTTCTGAAGGTGCAGGATGAGGACAGGCGAAGCATCGCACGCGAATTGCACGACGGCGTCGGGCAATTGTTGGCAGCGATCAGCATGAATATCGGAGTGGTGGCCGAAGAAAAGAACAAGCTGAGCCCGGATGCGGCCCGGCGCGTTGAAGAGAACAAAGTTTTGCTGCACCAGGCGTCAACGGATATCCGGACGGTTTCCTACCTTCTTCATCCGCCTCTGCTGGACGAAATGGGGTTGCGATCCGCTTTGCAGTGGTACATCGAAGGATTCTCCGAGCGCAGCAAAATCGCCACGCGACTCGAGGTCCCGGCCGATCTGGTAAGACTCCCGCGCGATTATGAGCTGGTGATATTCCGCGTTGCCCAGGAATGCCTGACGAACATCCACAGGCACGCCAAGAGTTCGTCCGCCATCGTCAGGCTGTCGAACGCCGATGGAAAGCTCACAATGCAAATCAAGGACAACGGTGAAGGGATCGACCCGGAGATTCAAACCAGAATCGCTTCGGGCAAGACGTCGGGCGTCGGCCTTCGCGGGATGCGCGAACGATTGGCAGCCATCGGAGGCGCGCTCCGAATTGAGTCCAACGTGAATGGAACCTCGGTTTTTGTGAGCCTGCCCCTCGAAAAGGCCGCGGAAGCAGCGCAGGGGACCTAGAGAGCCCGGAAGTGCCCGTGGATTCACGTACGGTCATTTTATGTAGAGGGAATTCTGCGCCGGTCTATGCCACGTGCAGCGACTGGTGGGCGGCGGTTGAATAATCTCACGGAGTGGGTTAAGAACCCGCCCCTCGCTTACCTCTTCGGGTATGCCGTGAAAATATAATCATTTGCTTTTACGATTGTGTGGCAGGTGTACCCGCATTCGTGCCCCTTTGCGGAGAGGGTGTCAGGCTTGAACGTGCCGGACGCGGGATCGTAGTCCCACTTGGCATATGCCCACCCGTGCGTGTCCGGGAATCTCTTGGAATCTTTCTCGATGAACGAAAGAGATTTCAGCGTGTCCGGCACCTCAACGAAATAAGGCGACACTGGATTTTTCTTCTTGGCCCACTCGATCTTTACGATCTTTGAGCCGTCCGGAAAAGTTTTGCCATTGCCCGGAATGCCCTCCTTGTAGGCGCTTATCATCGTCGGATTCGCCAGAATGGACTTGACGGCGCCTGCCGTCGCGCTCGGTGCGACATCCTGCCAGGTGTCATAACCCCGAAATTCGGAGAACGTGAGCCCGTCCGGAATTTTCAGTGTGTATCTGTCCTGCTGCGCGAGGGCTATTCCGCTCAGGACAAGCAGGGACATTGCGAAGATCGCAAGCGTAAGGGTCCGTTTGGTACGCATTTCCACCGCCTCCTTTTTCCTAGCTGTCAGTCGCCGATTCGATTTTCCTGATCGCTTGTTGGAATGAATCCACAGCGGGCTGTGGTGGATGGTAGTTAACGAAGGAGGCGAGGTGCCATTCGCCATGTCGCCTTTGGGGGCCATGAGAGTAATGCCGCGCCCTCGAAAGGCTCTTTTCGATCGAAGTTTACAGTCTATCTGGTAAATACGGCAAGAAGCTTAGTTCACTAGCAGCTAGTGGGCAGGCGGTTGAGCTGGCGTCGCAGGAGTCGGCTTTACGACGGTCGTATATTTGCCATCGACGATTGGATTGCGGTCGGTCGAAGGGTCGTCGCAATCATCGGCGTTTTGCTCCATTCGGTCGATATCTTTCACGCGGTTCCAGATGAAGGTCACGTTGACTGGCTTGGCCAGCGCGATCGGATCGCCGATCGCGAACTGAATCTGCATCTGATCGTGGTTCAACATGCGAATCCGCTCGACCGTATGAAGCTCGTTGCTCATCGGGATGAAAGGAACTCCTATTCCTCTCGCGAGTCCCGGAAGATATACCGGAGAGCGGATCGAAA
>DATJOL010000089.1:0-12600 GCA_035507075.1 Candidatus Aquilonibacter sp.
GAGACGTTCGGCGGCCATTGATCGATGTCATTGCCGTAGGGGAAGCAATGGGAATCGCCCGCAAGACAGTAGACAAGTATCTCGGTCAGGCAAGAGCGGTCCTCCGCCAGACATTCAACCATGACGGAAGGCTATTTCTGACTCACTGAGAGCCCTGTGGGGGCGCGTGCTCAACGCGCCCCCACTCGCATGTACTCGTCCCAACGTTTTTCGAAAAACTTGCGGCTCGCCCGCAATTTTTTCGCGAAACAAATTCCACATCAAGGAGACCGCAAAATGAATCAACAATTTCGCGAGTATCGCTTTGCGCGGATCGAGGCAGAGAAAATCACGAGAGCACGACTCGAAGCGCAATTCAAAGACGGGATCAGTGACCTTCGAGAACTTGAGAGGACAATCGAACAGCTCACAACGAACCAAGTGACGTGCACGCCGTGGCGCAATTCGGAATTCGAGCAAGCCGGTTCTCGGGACGGCACGCGAATGGCCGCACTCGAATTTTATTGGACGTATTCCCGCCGACTCTGACCGACGTTGAGCGGCAGTGAACCGATCCGCGCTTTCTGCCCGTCGCTCCGTTCTTGCCTTTACCGATCACAACTGTTTTGGCTCATTGTCTCCGCTCTGCCCTCTTCATTGGGCACAGCTTCGGGATAATTCGTGCGCCTGTGGTTTCGCGTCTCTGCTTTTTCGGCTCCTCCCAAAAAATCTTCTGAAACAGCGTCGAAGATTTTCTGTGTCCATCCCGAAAAAGCAGCCGCTCGCCTTGGGGGCAGTATCCGCTCGCTTCTGGGTGCCCCAATTACAAGGGCAGAAACGGAGACAAATCCATGTACCAAAACAGAATTCATCTCATCGGTTATCTCGGCAAGGACCCTGAGCATAAGTCGGTTCGCGGGTCGGACCGCAAATACGCGGCCCTCTCGCTGACAACCCAGCGGTTCTGGAAGGACACTGACGAGGAATGGCATTCCAAAACGGAGTGGCATCGCGTCGTCGCTTGGAACGGGCTCGGCGAGTAGGCTGCAACGAAGCTGCGCAAGGGCGATTACATTTACGTCGAAGACTCGCTCGCTGGTAGCACTTTCGACCGTGAAATCGGTAAAGACAAGAACAAGATCACCGTGCCGCTCAAGACTTGGCAGGTGAAGGCGGATTCGATCCGCAAGCTCAATCGCGTTGGCACGGATCACTTGCCAGATACGGTGCCGGTTCCGGCGCAGCCGGAGGAGGCTCCCCTCTAGCGCGCACGCTTGCAGAAAGGGCTTCGGGAAACCGACGCCCTCTGTGATTGTTGCGACTAGCCTGCGCGCTTAGCCGAGACATCCCCATTGGACGTCGGCCGCAAATGAGCGAGCGCCTTGAATTGCCCCTTGAAGATGCAGAGAATGTCCTCCAACTCGTGGGGCTCAAGCGAACGGAATTCCTTTGGCAGGACCGATGGGGCAAGACTGTCGGCCTTGTAGTTCAGGCCGAGCACACGGGCTCCCGCCCGCGTGCCGGCATGGAGATAGACCCTGCGGGGAAACAGGTTGAGCCTCGCCCCGATGCGCAGCGACGTATCGTAGACATAGAGAGGACCGAGTCCAGGGATAATCTTTACGACCGTTCGGACAATCCTGAGCAGGGCCTCGAAATCGCGCGCTTTGCCGATCGCGGCCGATTCCGCGAGCAGCGCGCCGAGCGCCTGCTTGAGAGCCTTCTTTCTCAGCCGGCGCTGATGCGAGTAACGTTTGCCGCGACTGTTGACGGCAAGCGCCGCCTTCTCGATAGCGTCCTCAAGCGAGGGCCGGTCTGCAAACCAGTCGATTTCGGCCTGCGCGCGCGGGCGCAGCTTCCGGATGTAAGTACGCGCGATCGCCTCAAGCCTGTCATTGGTCGTCATCGTCCGACTCCGGAAGAATTGCGGTCTGGAGCTGAATGATTTCGACGAGATGTTTTTTCGCCCTGTAGTAATCACAGGCGGGCATGTCATCCGCGTAGGCCGCGAGAAATTGCCGCCGCGCGTTTGCATTCCGACCCAGGAGGCTTTTGCACGCCCGTCCGCCTGTGAGGAGCTTCCTTGCGGCGTCCGCGCTGTTGACGTAGAGACAGCGCCTCTTTTTCGTGTCGGCTTCGGCGAGCAGGAAGAAATCCTTGAAGAGCTTGTCCTGCCTAGCGCTGTCGCGCCCCTTCCAGTCAATGAAGGTGAATTCCGCCACGCGGAGATTGGTTTCGAGGTCGTAGCGCCGGTCAGGGGCATTTCCCGCGCCGAGGGAAAGCTGCTCGACTATTTCGTCTTTCTCAAGGACCGAGGGCAGGGACAGCAATATGCCAAGGGCGTGAACGACGACGTGAATCTGCCCGGTGGCACGCTTGATGGCTTGGGCGTGCTGCAGCAGTTCCGCCGTGAGCTTCTGCCGCTGCAGAAGATCGGCGAGGGTTCCGACTTTCCCGCCACTGAAATGGCTTTCCAGGAGCGCAATGCGCGTCGTGAGGCCGTCGCCGAGATAATCACGGAGGTTCTCGAAGGCGAGGGAGAGATCGTCTGATCGCCAATTTCCGGCACAAGAGTCAGGCATTGTTCTTCCGGATCGCCTTTTCGACGGCATGGATGTGCTCTCCTATGTCGGCGCGCATGGCTTTCGGCAAGACGTCGGCCTCCGGGAGTCTGTCCCAGGCCGCGGCGGCTCGTTCGGCCGTCTCTATCACGACCTGCCACAGCGGGCTTGCCGGAATCCGAGCCGTGTCGGCGAAGCGGCGCATCTGGTCCCTGGTGATTTCGGAAAGGCTGCGGCTGCCGCCCAAACTCAGGGCCAGCTTGTCGCCCGGAATGTAGGGCAGCGTGGCGACAAAATCGTAGCCCGGCGACAGCACGGGCTTGCGCCGGTCGGGGTAGAGCAGGGACCAGTTCTTGAGGTGCATGTCGGCGTTGCCGATGGCGACGGAAAATACAAGCCGGCGAACGAATTCGATCACGGCGCCTTCGCCGATTTCCGCCCACAGCACGGCGGCGATGTTGGCGGAGCTGCGGTGTTTGTACTTGTCGTTCGGGAATTGGCCGAAGACTTGTGCAAAATCCTCCATGTGGACGGGCGTGCCGTCCGTCAGGCGGTCGAAGCGCTTCACGGCGAGAGCCTTGCCTTCGACCGTGTGGGCCTGTTCGGGCAGGCCTTTGATCTTTGATACGTCGACGAGCCTGTTTTCGGGGACGGAGATGCCGATGCGGCGGGCCAGTTCGAGCATGGCGAACTCATTTTCCGGGACCGCCTTGTAGCGGCCGGAGGGAAGCTTGACGATCCACGATCCGCCCATGCCGCCAACCGGGACGGTCAGGCTGCCGGCGGCTTCCATGACGGCGGAGAATTTCAACTGCACGCCCGCAAGAGAAAAGCGCAGGGGATCCTCTTCACCGGGACCTTCGTCACGGCTATCACCACCGTGATGAGAGTCAGACGGTTGCGCATCGCCTTCGAGCGGCTCCACGACGAGCGCGCCGGGAAGGTCGGCGCCGAGGACGGCGAGGAGGAAGAATTCACGCTCGGGATTCACGCCCGCGCGCTTGGCGAGATAGTCGCGCAGGTGACCTTCGGGCAAGAGGTTCGAGAAAAAAGGGGGGACGCGGCGACCCACCGGGCTAAAATTCGCCACGAGTCCGCCGGTGCTGCCCTTGAAGGAAAGGCTCAGCGTCGGGCGGTTTTCATCATCTACGTAATTCTGCTCGAACGCGAAAAGCTGGCGGTCACCCGCAAGGCGGGTAATGACGCCGATCTGCTTGCCGTACAGGCGCACCGAAAGCGCGTTGAGTTTTTTCGGGTCAAACTTCATCGCGGGGCTCCGGCGTGGAGTCCTCGTCGCGTTCGGCGGCGTAGAGGGGGCGTTCCTCGCCCTCGCCCGGCAGGTCCTTCATGTGGTCGCGCACGAGTGATTGCACGACAGGCACGAGCGCGCGTGGAACCATAATGAGATCACGGTCGAGCATCCGGACGATTTCAAGCAGCGTGTCGTAGCGCGGCACGATCTTTCCAGACTCGATACCGGAGACGTGCATCTGCGGAAGTCCGACGCGGTTTCCAAGCTCCCTCTGGCTCCAGCCGCGATCTTCGCGCGCTATCTTGAGGCCCCGGCGCATCTCTTCCGGAAGGCCTTCCAGACGCAGAGGCTTGATATGCGTTTTTATATTTGCTCGCATGTTTCATGTAGTACAACATATGACGCGGAACTTCAAGTCAAACTGTGGAATTATATTGAAAACAGATTTCTATATGTAATTGCATATCGAAAAGCAGGGTTGTCTCGGGTACGGAAAGTTTGACATTGTCATGTTTCATGCTACAATTCCTGACATCAGGAGCGGGCGATGAGCGATGGTCCCCATAAGAGCTTGCCGATGCGTCGGGGGTGGAGGCGATTGGCCGAATACGCCGACAACCAAAACTTTGAGCGCGAGCAGGTCCAGGATGCTGTCTTACCTGCCTTGGAGCGTGACTGTCGGGGTGAAGTCAGCCGAGACTTTCTGGATGCCCTCTGCCGTACGTGCGATGACCGGCAGGACTCCCTGTTCAGACACGATACCGACGCTCTCGAAGCATTGAGGCCGCGGGCAGGGGCGGGATTGGGTCGTGTGATCCTGGACTATGCAATACAGGCTGCGGCGCGAGGCGACGCTGGCGAGGAGATCGCCGAGAAAGCCATGACGCACGCGCTGGCGGATCGTGCAGCGCGCGGCGCGCGCCAAGTCGAAGAACACTATTATCGAAAGTCAAAGAAGACGCGCGCGACGCGTGTGCGCGAACGAATCGAGCAAGGAATGCGTGGGGCGGACATCGGTGGTCTTGCGCGAAGGCTTCTGAAATCGGATTCTGGCGCGGCCGCTGCGCCCGCCAAGCACCAGGGGCTCGATGATGGGGTGAAACTGTGAGAGCGCAATTCGAGATCGCGGACGAGCTGTTTTCACGCCCGGCGCTGGATGTGCATGTCGTGGAGCGGGGCACGTCCACGCGCAGTGGCTGGCTGTCCTGTCACATCGGCGGGAATGTTGAGTTCTCGATCGCAAAGCTGGAGACCTATTGCATTACCCAATGGGACCCGATGGTCTACGACGCGTTGCTGGTAGCGGCAGCGGTCGAATTCGCAGACCGGACGCAACGGCGGCCGGCCATGAGTTGGGGAAGGGATTTGCAGTTAATGATTCCGGTGCATGACCCGGATCGGTGGAATGACAGGCGAGTGATCGAGGCGCTTCATGACGTTCTGAATTTCCTGACGGGTGACCGATGGCAGATATCCTTCTACAAGCGCCGCCAGACGCTGAAAGCGCCCGCACAAGGCCAGTTCGATCTTCCGGCGGCCATCAGCGCCGTGATCCCATTCAGCGACGGTCTGGATTCGCGCTGTGTCGCAGGCCTGTTGGGGCGGGAAATGGGCGATAGGTTGATTCGGGTCCGACTCGGGTCGAAGACCTGCGACGGCAAAAAGCTCCTGCGGCAAAGACAGCCGTTCACGTCCGTCCCCTACCGTGTTCAGGAAGGTGAGCATTCATTCGTGGAATCAACGGCGCGCTCGCGCGGATTCAAGTTCGCTTTGATCAGCGGACTGGCCGCTTATCTGACGAAGGCTGGCCAGGTCATCGTGCCGGAGAGCGGCCAGGGAGCGCTCGGACCCGCGCTGGTTACGGTCGGGCAAGGCTATGAGGACTACCGCAGCCATCCTCTTTTCACGGAGCGGATGGAAAGGTTTCTGGAAGCGCTGCTTCATCACAAGGTCCGGTTCAGTTTCACGCAGCTTTGGCAAACGAAGGCCGAGACTCTGAGAGAATTCGTCCGTGAATGTCCGGACGGCGAGTCGTGGGCTGGAACGTGGTCGTGCTGGCAGCAAACGCGCCAGGTCAGCGTCGACAAAAAGAAACGCCAGTGCGGCATCTGCGCCGCATGCTTATTGAGGCGGTTGAGCGTCCACGGGGCGGGGTTTGCGGAACCAAAAGAGAGATATGTTTGGGAGAATCTGTCCGCGCCCACGTTCGAGAGCGGAGCCGCTGCGTCGTTCCCCAAAGCGAAGGTCACGAAAGCTCTGCGCGAATATGCCATCGCGGGAGCGCTGCATTTGGATCATCTGGCGGACTTGGCGGACGCCCCCGCGAACGCGGGCATGCTTGGCCTTTCCGCTTTCCATCTCAGCAAGTCCCTCGGTCTTGCCGAGGCCGATGTGCAGGCGAAATTGCACCGCCTGCTGGTTCAACACAAAATGGAGTGGAAGGATTTCATGGAGTCTTTGGGGCAGGGTTCATTCTTGGGCGATTGGGCAGGGGAGGTGAAGGCATGAATCTCCTTGAACAAGTAAGCCCACAGGAAGTCGGCGAACGGCTGCGCATCGCGCGCGAGAACGCGAAGCTAACGCAGGAGGACGCCGCGAGGCTGATTGGCGCGGCTCGGACGACCATCGTGGCAATCGAGCAGGGGCAGCGCCGGGTGCGAATCGGTGAGCTGCAGAAACTCGCCAAGGGCTACGGCACGTCCGTGAACGCGCTCTTGCGGCGCGAAGCCATTCATGTCGATCTGGTCCCGCGCTTCCGGAAAATGTTGGACAGCAAGGACGGGGCGGCAGCGGATGCGGCCGATCTGCTCGGGAAACTGGCGAAGGCGGAAGTCGAGCTGGAGAATCTGCTCGGTGTCGAACGCGTCCGCGATTATCCGCCCGAACGGCGCATCCTTCCCGGCGATGTGCGAACGCAGGCCGAGAATGATGCCATGCAATTGCGGCAGAGCCTCGGTCTCGGAAACAGGCCTGTTCCGGACATCTTGACGCTGCTCGAAATGGAACTCGGCGTCCGGGTTTATGTGCGCCGGCTCGACAGCGGGATTTCGGGACTGTTCGCCTACGACGACGCGATTGGCCCCTGCATTTTGCTTAATGCGAGCCATCCGCGCGAACGGCGCACGCAATCAGCCAGCCACGAGACGGGACATTTTGTCTCCACGCGACGGAACGCCGAAATCCTGTATCGGCACGAAAAAGAGAATAGCCGCGAGGAGCGGTACGCCAACGCATTCGGCCGGGCGTTTTTGATGCCGGCGCGCGGCATGATGCAGAAGTTTCAGGAGGTGACGGCCGGATCGGACCGGCTGACTCGCCGACATATCATTATCCTGGCGCATTTCTTTGGCGTGTCGCGTGAAGCTGTGGTGCGGCGGCTCGAAGAACTGGGCCTCCTGAAAGCGGGCACTTGGGATTGGTTCCAGGCGAACGGCGGCATTACGGACGAGCAGGCGCGCCAGGTTCTCGGTGACATGGCGGCGCCTGATCCGCAAAAGACAGAGGCCGACCAGCCGACGACCTTGCGCCTGAATCTCCTTGCGGCGGAGGCCCACAGACAGGGGCTGCTGAGCGAAGGGCAACTTGCCCGTTTGTTGTGTCTCGACCGCATCGAACTGCGCGAGATGCTGGACAGCCAAGAAGGCGAAGGAACTGAGGCCGATGGAATCGCTGTCGAATCTGACTGACGCGCAGACGCTCCTGATTGCCGACGCGAGCGCGGTCATAAACCTGAATGCGAGCGGGTGTGCGGAAAAAGTGCTGGAGGCGTTGGCACGGCGCGTGAAGGTTGTCGATTTCGTTCCCGGAGAGCTTGAGGAGGGTCGGCACCGGCAGCGGCAGGACGTTGTGTTGCTGGAAAAGCTGGCGGCTTCCGGCCATGTTGAGATAGTCAGCCTGGACGAGACCAGCGATCGGTATTTCGAGCAACTTGTCGTCGGCCCCGGCCGGATGACCTTGGATGACGGCGAGGCAGGCACCATTGCCTACGCCTTGGCCGGAGGCGGGATTCCGATCATCGACGAAGCCAAGGCCAACCGCATTTGCGCCGAACTTTTCCCCGATCTGAGGTTAGCCTGTTCCGTCGATATTTTCGCTAACCAGGCCGTCGGGGATGCTTTGGGAAACGAAACGCTCGCCGACGCGGTTTTCAACGCCCTCTACCACGGCCGTATGCGAGTCTTCCCGCAGCACCTCGCTTGGGTCGTGGGCCTGATCGGACACGAGCGCGCCCGGCAGTGCGCGAGTCTTCCAGCTTCGGCGCGTGCGCTGAAGTCCGCTGCTATGAAACGGGTCGGCCAGGGAGGATAAAGGCGTGTGGCTTTCAGCTTCGACTTCTGCGGCGTCTCTTCGCGGGTTGCGCGGCGACGACGAGCGGCGCGCGTTCGCGCTCGTAGCGCGCAAGGAGAAATTCGACTCGTTCCCGGTCTGTGGCGAAGGTTTCTTTTCGATATAACTTGTCAACGGCTGCGTCCAGGGCTTGATGGGCCCTGCGTAAGTCGGCGGGCATCGCGGCCGAGTCGTAAAGGTCGGCGAGTGTTGACTCGGGATGGCCCTGCCGCGCCGTGAGCACACCCCTCGCTAGATTTCCAATTTGAGTATCAGCGGCAGCAGAGAGCGCCAGCCAGGGAAACGGGTTGTAAACGATACCGATTGAATAGCGGTAATCGCTCTTGAGCCGGCCGCCGATATAGCGGAGCCAAGCCATGTGCATCCGTGAGGTCAACAAGCCGAAGAGAGAAGGAGAGGCGTTTTCGATGATGCGGACCAGATTGCTGGGAATGACCGGTGGTTCAAGATTACCGATGGGAACATATTCGCGCAGCTCGGAGCTGGCCTCGGGAATAACGAGAAAGGGTTGCTTCGGAATTACGTTGACATGGTACAGGGTTGGCGTGAGGGCCAGCTTTCTGGTCGGGGCGCTTTTACTCCTTTCCCGGAAGGCGCGGACAGCCTCGATCCTTCGGCGGACCTGGGGCATGGCTCGGATTTGTGCGGGCGTGGCATCGTGGAGGGCAAGTATCCAACGGCGCTCTCCGTTGATAAATTCAATTGAACCGATGTAAGGGTGCAGAAAAGACTCAGCCGCCGGCTCATCTGCGAGAAATTCGGCGCGTTCTTCGTCAGTGAAAATGTAGTTCCCATCGTCGATGGGCTTGGAACCGATAATCATCGGCGGCATGCCGGCGGGCGGAGTGCTGGTTTCGTAGACGACTGTGTGCGGGTCTGAAAGATTGCTGGCGTCGAAAAGATATGGTGATATTGCCCCGACAATGTGCTCGATGGGCGCCCCGTTCAAGTCCGGATAATCAAACAATCGCTTATCTCTTGGTGCCCGGTCCCGCAGCGTCAGGCCAACAATGACCACGTGCACATGGGCCTTACCGCGCGCTTCGCTGCCCCATGCAAAGGTGCGGTGCGCATATGAGATTTCGAGGTTGTAGCGGTCGAAAAGCAGAGGCCACAGCTCCGCCACCTGCTCGCCCTGCGTGATGGAATTCGTGGCCACAAAGCCGATCTTGGCCGACGTGTCCTGAATGAAGGCTCCCGCTTTCATAAACCACGCCGTGACGTAGTCGAGAGTCCCCTGCTTTTTTGGGAGCGCGGCAATCTTGGACACCTGGGCACGCTGTTTGTCGCTTTGGTACTTGGCTCCGCCGAACGGTGGGTTGCCGAGAACGTAAGTGCACGTGCCGGGATCGAGGACGCTCGCCCAGTCGATCTCAAGTGCGTCGGCGTTCCTGATGGTCGGCGACGCTTTCAAAGGGATACGCGGAAAGTAGCCGCCAAGCGCCTCTGAGAGACGCATGTTCATGATGTGGTCCATCATCCAGAGTGCAATCTCCGCGATCCGGACGGGAAACTCCTCGATCTCAATTCCGTAAAACTGATTCACATCGACCTGCGAAAGCTGCGAAACGTCGAGTGCGCGGTTTGTGTGAAGCTGCACGAGGAGTTCGGTTTCGAGAGCGCGTAGCTCCCGATATGCGATAACTAGGAAATTTCCGCAGCCACAGGCCGGATCAAAGCAGCGGATGTCAGCGAGTTTTTTCTGGAACGTGCGCAGCGCGGCATTCTGTCCTGTATCGCGGCGGTTTTTTAGGCGGTCAAGTTCAGCGCGGAGGTCGTCAAGAAAGAGCGGATGGATGAGCTTGAGAATATTCTGCTCGGTCGTGTAATGCGCGCCGATGGCGCGCCGTTTCTGCTTGTCCATCACGCTCTGAAACAGAGCGCCGAAGATGGCCGGTGAAACCGGCGACCAGTCGAAGGAGCAGGCGTCGAGCAGAAGCTGCCGCATACCGCTGTCGAATGCGGGCATGGGCAGTCGTTCCGCGAAAAGGTCGCCGTTTATGTACTCGAATTGTTTCAGATCTTCATCGAGGGTTTTTGGCCGCTTGTCTGCCGGCCGGTTAAGAACCTCGAAGAGCTGGCCGAGAAGGGGGCCCAGATCGGAGCCGTCTTCCCGTGTCCGGTCGCGCACGAAATCGAGAAAAATACCTTTTGGCGTGAAAATGCCCGTGTCGTCCGCAAAGAGGCAAAAGACGAGACGGACAAGAAACGTCTCCAGTTCGTGTCCGGCGTATCCCGAGTCGAGAAGTGCGTCGTGCAATTTCCCCATGAGTTCTGAGGCTTCGATATTGACCGGGTCCTGGTCTTTGAACACGCGCGGAGCGCCGCCGAAAATAAAACCGAAGGCATGGACGTTTTTGTGCAGGTCGGCCAGCTTGAATTTCGTTTCTTCGCGGCTTTCGAGATCGTAAAGCTCGAAGAGCTGGAAGTCGCAGACGAGAACGAAGCGCGGGAGTTCGGAATCTTTGATGCCCGGAAAATAATCGAAGGCTTGCTCCTTGGCCTTGGTGAGATCGCGGCCGGCGCTTTTCTGCTCAACGAGCAAGGTACCCTTCCAGAAAAGATCTATGAATCCTGGCGCTTTTCCTCCCGCGCGTTTGATGGGCTCCTCGAAGGTTGCGACTTTGCGACGCTGGATGCCGAAAATCTCGAAAAACTCGTTGTAGAAGGTCTGCGTCTCGCCCTTTTCGTAATGGGCGCTCTTCCAATCCTGAGAGAACTTCGTGGCCCGGTGTCTGATTTCGTTCCAGGAAAGGCGGATAGTGTCCTCCTCGCCGCGGTCGCGGGCGTGATATAGCTTTTATCACGAGACTGTCGTAACGGGGAGATTCCGGTTAACATTCGACGCGAAAGGCAAAACGCAATGGAGCGTGAGCTACAGATGTTTGAAAGAATGCTGGCGGACGCCTCGGCGTGCATCGGACCCGAGTATTTCCAACTACCGGTGGCCGATGGCGACGCGGTGTACCGCGAGCGGGTCTACTGCTACGAGCTCTATCATCAGCTCCGGTGTCTCTGGGACGGCTTTCCGTTCAGCCTGGCCGGAGAAATCGACAAGGGCGGACATCCGCATTTCCAAGACGGGCCTTATGCACGCGCCAAACCGGACCTCCTCGTGCATGTGCCTGGAAGCATGGATGGGAATCTCGCCTGTATAGAGGTTAAGCCGTCAGGCCGGCCCGTGGCAGAATTTGCGGCCGATCTCCGGAAGCTCACCTGGTTCTGCCGTCGTGCGAACTATTATCGCGGAATCTTTTTGGTGTACGGAGGTGGGCCGGCCAACGAATTGGGGCTACGAGAGAACCTGGTGAGGGCCATTAAGGGCGACGTCGAGATCGACATGCGGCGTATCAGTGTTCTCAGTCACGCCGACATTGGGCGACCCCTTGCACCCATCTAAACTGGTCCTTCGGGCCGTCGTCGGCTCCTGTTTTGGCCCAGCGTTACCTGCTCGCCAATCAGACTCTTCGCAGCGTTGGAAACTGGACTCGAGCGGTAACCTGAGAAAGGCCGACCCACATCCGGGAAATCGCCTCTGTCACAAGTACTGAATAAGCCTTTCCGGTCTCAGCCGCGGCGGTTTTCGCGGCATCGAGCACCTGTTGGGGCGTGAAGTTCCCAATCTTGTCGCATTCTGCGGTCGGGAGTTGATATGTCCTGCCATCGTCGGTAATCACCCTGTAGAGCGCCGCGGCTGTCGACAGGATTGTCGGCTTCGACCTGATATCGCAGTAACCGACTGCACGGTGCCTACGGCACCGGCTGAAGGTTTTTGACACGTCACCCCTGAAAGGGTACCGTGCGGTAACCGTTGGTTACCGGCGGCGAACTTTTTACGTCAACGAGACTTACGCGAGAAAGTGAAGCCGCTCCATGAGAATTTGGGTTACTATCGGGTAACTTGTTGATGAAACGAGGCGGTGTGGACCCGGCGGCTAGATATGATTCGGCCGTTCCAATGGGGCCTTTGCATGAAGACGCCTTCTCGGACACGTTCTGTTGGGACGAAGGTCAGCGCAGAAGAGTACGGCCATCTGGAAGCCTGCGCTCGCGATAACAAACTCTCCATCAGTGAATGGTCCCGCAAGGCGCTCCTCGCCGCCGCCGACGCAGGGCAAAGCTCCGCTAGCGACCAAGCCATCCTAGGCGAGGTAATCGCTCTCCGCACAATCGTTGCGAATCTGATCTACGCGTTTACTAGCGAAGGCAAGGTGTCTGCCGAGCAGATGCGGGCCTTCATAGAACGAGCGGACGGAACCAAATCGAAACGCGCGGCCGAGATTCTCTCCCAGATTGGCCGGACCGAAGGGCCCGGGGCCAGCAGCGAGGATTGAAGCCTTGAGGAGGTTCGCGAGCCGTGGGGCGAAAACTCTTAGTGCTTCTTGGTGCCGTGATGCTGTCGATGTTCTGGATTGGCGTCGACATGGGGGCGCGCTGGACACCACTTCAAGCCCACTACTT
>DATJOL010000090.1:0-3515 GCA_035507075.1 Candidatus Aquilonibacter sp.
CTACGTGCTACTCTCACACGGTTAACTGCTGAGGCAGCACGCGGGGAAAGCCGGCGTTGCGGCGTATTGGGACGCGTAGCTGAATACTTGACGGCGCAAAGAGGGATTTCACTAATGCACGCGGGGCATCTCGATGCGCAAAAAGTGGACCATCATTAGCCGCGATACTCCACTCTCAAAAACCGCACGCGGCCCATCAGATGGCTGCCGCGAATGCAGCTTCGCGAATCTGTGGTTCTTTGTGTCCCGGCCCGCACATCTTCGTCGGCATAATGTCCTAGCGGCGCAAGTGGGGTGCGCATCCACTTGCGGAACTGTAACTCCCGTCCGAACAAGGGCGCTCGGGATGGCTCTATCGCTCTCCATGGCGGAGTTCTCGCGTTGTTTCCCGGCTCGTGCGCAATACACAAATGCGCTGTGTCGTAGCGCGGTCCCCGAAGCACGATAATCTTGGAAGAACGCTCATGCGAGCTCATGCGAGCTTCCACTTGCCACGTCGTCTCAACTGTGATTGAATTGTGGATGGTAATGGAGTTTGCCTTGCCGGTTCGTCCGGCAAAAGCGCTGTTGCCGTTAGACGGCTGATAACTCCTCGTGAAAGCTGGATTGCGTCCGCCATGAGGAAAGCAGATAGGCAAGCTCCGATTCGCGAGTCTCTTCCGGGCGAACCGCCCAGTCCCCTACCTTCAGTCATCTTTAACCCTGGCAGGGCATCGCGATGACAAGGACCATCGCCTACAACGTCCTTCAAATCCTGTTTGTAATGGGGTTCGCGCCGCTCTATGCCGGGGTACTTTCCCGACTCAAAGAGATCGTGCAGAGCAGGCGCGGACCGAGCATCTTCCAGTCGTACCGCGACATTTGGAAGCTGTTCCACAAGGATGAGACTATTTCCGAAGAAACATCGTGGATCTTTCGTTTTACACCTTACCTGGTGTTCATCACGCCGATCTTTGTGGCGACACTGATTCCGGTGCTTACCGACTACCCGTTGGCGTTTGCTTTCATGGCGGATATGGTGGGAGCAGGTTTTTACCTGGCTTTCGCCGGATTCTTCGCGGCGCTGGCAGCGGTCGACACCGGAAATCCTTACGGCCCCATGGGAGCCAGTCGCACCCGAATGGTCGGTTTTCTTGCAGAGCCGGTCTTTATGATCGTGTTTTTCACGGTTTCCTTTGTGGCCCAGTCGACGATTCCTTATGTCGTGCAGCAGAAGTGGGTCGCGTCCGCGGCGGCGTTCTTTTCTCCGGCTCACATTCTGTTGCTCATCGCATTTTTCATGCTGATCCTTGCCGAAGGAGGAAAAATTCCGGTAGACAATCCGACGGGTCATTTCGAGTTGGCGATGATCGACGAGTCGAAGGGCCTGGAGTACTCCGGCCGCGGGGCGGCGATGATGAAGTGGGGTGGGCAAATGAAATTTCTGGTTCTTGCCTGCATTTTCCTGAACGTCCTTTTGGCCCCTTGGGGTCTGGCGCACGGCAACACTCCGGGTGCCGTGTTTGCCGCGGTTCCGCAAATTCTCTTGAAGGTGCTTCTGTTTGCGCTGCTGTTTGTGGTAATTGAAACGTCGCTCGCCAAATTACGACTCTTCCGGATCAGCGAGTTCTTAGGCGCAGCGTTCATCACTTCCGTCGCCGCGATGGTGACGAGCATATTCCCCGGAGCGTGAAAGATGACAGGTTCAATCCCGCAAGCGTTAAATACTCTTTGCGCGGGCCTGATTCTGATCGCGGCCTTTGCGATGGTTGCGACGCGGCAGGTGCAGGGAGTGGTCCGGTTTTTCGTGGTGCAGTCCCTTCTATTGACCGCATCCTGTTTTCTGCTTGGCTACAGCCGCGGTTCGATCCATTTGTGGGCGCTGGGAGCGATTACCATCGCTTGCAAAGTGATTGCCATTCCGTTGGTTTTGCGCAGAATCTTGCCGGGTGATTATTACGAGCGACGCGAAATTTCCCAGGCTGTAAACATTCCCGCGTCGCTGCTGATCGCGCTGCTGCTTGCGATCGCGGCGGAGTTTCTCGCGGGACCACTGGTTTCGGCGGCAAACGATCCTGTGATTCGCGTGAATCTGCCGATCGGGCTTGCTGGAGTGTTGATCGGGGTGTGGTCACTGATCGCGCGCCGCGAAGCGATTCCGCAACTCATCGGCATTCTCGCCATGGAAAACGGCGCCTTTCTGGCGGGAATCGCGATCGCCAGCGAATTGCCACTCATCGCTGAACTTGCGGTAGCCATTGACATTGTGTTGATCGCGGTGATCGCGGGGGTGCTCACCCGGACCATTCGCGAGACGCTCGGGACGACCGAAGCCGCCGGATTGAAGGAATTGAAGGAGGAACCGGTTTCATGGCGTTAATGCTCATCGTCGCGCTTCCTTTACTCGCAGCGTTGCTGTGCTGGATCCGGCCGTTGCGCAACGCGGCCTGGCCGATTACCCTTCTCGCGGCGTGGGCAATTTTCGTTCTTTCGATTTTCGTAGCGGTCCAGGTAATAGCCGGCGGCAAAGTTATCGGTCTCGCCGGGTGGTTCGAAGCGGATGGACTGAGCGCCCTGGTGCTGGTTATCGTCAGCATGGTTTGCGCGCTAGCGGCGCTGTTCGCAGGCGGCTACATGCGGCGTACCGAGCATGAGGAACAATCTCGCTTGTGGTGGTTCTACTGCAATTACAATCTTTTCGCGTTTGCGCTGCTGGTGGTTCCCGCTCTAGCTGAGGCAAATTTGGTATGGGTGGGCGTGGAACTGATTACGCTGTTCTCGGTTTTGTTGGTCGGTTTCGAGACTACGGCAGGCGCTCTCGAAGCGGCTTGGAAATTCGCCGTTCTCACGATTATGGGCGCACCGATCGCTCTCCTGGGTTTTTTGACGCTGTTCTGGGCCTACCGGTCCGCGGGAGGAGGATGGGAGACATGGGAAGGACTTCGCGCCAGCGCCGCTTCGATGAATCCAGATCTTTTGAAATTATCCTTCCTCCTCGTCTTTGTCGGATTCGGAGCGAAGACCGGTCTGGCGCCGATGCACACCTGGCTGCCGGACGCCCACAGTCAGGCCCCGACGCCGGTGTGCGCCGTTCTGTCCGGGGTGAAAACGACCGTTCCTTTGTACGTGATCCTGCGCTTCCTGTCGATCATTCTCGCGTCGCCCGAGGCGCGGCTTGGCCACTGGATGGTCGTGCTCGGTCTGATTTCGGTCGCGATTGCCGCTTTTCTTTTGCTTCAGGTCAGGGATTATAAGCGCATGTTCGCCTTTTCGACCGTGGAACACATGGGAATCATTCTGACTGCCGCCGGACTTGCGACTCAGGCGGCGGATTACGGCGCCGTGTCTCAGATGCTGAATCATGCGATCACCAAATCGCTGTGTTTCTATGTCGCAGGCGTGATTCTGCTCACGATCAGCACGCGGGAGATCGCGTCGGTCCGGGGTCTGTTCCGGATCTCGCCATTCGCAGCTTCCGCGTTGCTATTCTCCTCACTGGCGATCGCCGGAGCTCCGCCATTCCCGATTTTCTTGAG
>DATJOL010000091.1:0-2498 GCA_035507075.1 Candidatus Aquilonibacter sp.
ATTCCGAGCAAGAGCGTCCGCGAAGCGATTTTTCAACTGACGGGAATCGCGGTTCGGACGTTTTACGGCAACAATTACCGGGGAAACGGCGATGTTTCGCTGCAGGATCTCTCGTTTCGCGTGACCAGCATTGTGTCGCGCGAGACGGATGTAATCCGCGCGCAACTGAAACGGAATGGCGTCGCCGTCTATCAGGGACTGGCGCGGTTTCTCGATCCGCACACGATCGAGGTCGAGAGCGAGGAGGGCAAGGTTACTCTCCGTGGCGACAACATTCTGATCGCCTGCGGCACGCGCCCGGCGCGGAGCGCGGATATCCCTTTCGACGGCAAGCGCATTCTCGATACGGATGAATTCACGAATATCAGCAGCGTGCCGAAGGAGATCATCGTCGTCGGCGCGGGCGTCGTGGGGCTCGAGTATGCGTCTTTCATGGCCGCGCTAGGCGCCGAAGTGACGCTGATCGATCAGCGGCCTGTAATACTGGACTTCGTCGACCGCGAAATCATCGAGGCTTTGTCGTACCACCTGCGGCAAATGGGCACAACCTTCCGGCTCGGAGAGAAGGTGACGCGAGTCGGCTACGATTCCGAACGGGACAACGTGTTCGCGGAACTTGAAAGCGGGAAGAAAGTGCGCGGAGACGTGCTGCTCTACGCTGTGGGCCGGCAGGCGAATGGAGACCAGCTTCGCCTGGAAGCGGCCGGGCTGCAGGCCGACTCGCGCGGGAAGATCAAGGTGAATGAGTCTTACCAGACGGACCTCCCGCACGTCTACGCGGCGGGTGATGTGATCGGTTTTCCGGCGCTCGCGAGCACGTCCATGGAGCAGGGACGCATTGCCAGTTGCCGGATGTTCGGCGCGCCATCCGAACATATGCAGGAACTGTTTCCGTACGGGATTTATACGATCCCGGAAATCTCCATGGTCGGCCAGACGGAGGAGAAACTTACGGCGGCGAAGATCCCTTACGAAGTCGGCATTTCGAAATACGTGGAGCTGGCCAAAAGCATGATGTTAGGCGACGAAACCGGGATGCTCAAACTCCTCTTTAACCGCAATACGCGCAAGCTGCTGGGCGTGCACGTGATCGGGCAGCGCGCCACAGAGATCATTCATATCGGCCAGGCTGTCCTTTCCTACGGCGGTTCGATCGAATATTTCCGCGATACGGTGTTCAATTATCCGACGCTCGCCGAAGCCTACAAAGTCGCCGCGCTCGACGGCCTGAATAAGCTCTGAAGGAGTGGGCGGTCTCCCTTCCGGTGTAACCGCCTAACTAATCATAAGTTTAATTAACTCATTGCCAACATGAGCCGCCGTTCTTTCGCTGCGGGGCTGAATGTTGTTCGATAATTGAATTTCATGATTGCGTCTGGGCCCTCCCCCAGGCGAACCGGGGAGGATCATCTGATGGACGCACCGCAGCCACTTTCGCCGCAAACGCCCGCACCCGCGCAGCCCGCCGCAAAGCCAGTGCCCACACCGAACCTGATCGCAACAATCATATCGGCCAACCCGAAGACGAGCGACCTGATTTTTTCGCCCGGCCGGCCGCCTCAAGCGAAAGCAAACGGCCAATTGATCCCATTCCGAATTCAGGGTGTAGGCCTGCTCACGCCCGAGGATACCGCGCTGATCGCCGCCGATCTGATCGGGAAGAACGCGCAGGCGCTGCAGAAGCTGAAGGACGAAGGCTCCTGCGACATCTCATACAGCCTTGCGAAAGTGTCGCGCTTTCGGGTGAATATCTTCACGCAGCGCGGCAGTTGCGCGATCGTGATGCGCGTAATCCCAAGCTCGGTGCCGGATTTTGGGGCGCTCAACCTGCCGGCGCAACTCGCCGAGGCCGCCAATTTGCGCAACGGGATCGTGCTGGTGACCGGCCCGACGGGAAGCGGGAAATCATCGACGCTGGCGGCGATTTTGAACAAGATCAACACGGAAAAGGCGTATCACATCATTACGATCGAGGATCCGATCGAATTTCTTCACACGCACAAGCGCGGCACAGTCCACCAGCGCGAGCTGCATAGCGACACGCCAAGCTTCGGGCTGGCCCTGCGGGCGGCCTTGCGGCAGGCCCCGGAGGTGATTCTGGTGGGCGAGATGCGCGACAAGGAGACGATCGAGGTGGCGCTCGAGGCGGCCGACACGGGCCACCTGGTTTTTTCGACTCTGCACACCACCGACGCCTCAAAGACGATCGAGCGGATTATCGGCGTGTTTCCGCTGAGCGATCAGAATGCCATCCGGAACCGGCTCGCCAAAGCATTTCGCTTCATCATCTCGCAACGGTTGATCCCACGCCACGATGGCAGCGGCCGGGTAGCCGTCTTTGAGGTGTTGAAATCGACGATGCGAACGCGCGAATACGTCGAGCGCGGCGAGACGGAGGGGAAATCGCTGCTGGATGCGATGCGCGACGGTGAAAACGACGGCATGCAATTCTTCGATGGCGAGATCGAGAAGGTGATTCGCGCCGGGCTCGTGGACGT
>DATJOL010000092.1:0-10802 GCA_035507075.1 Candidatus Aquilonibacter sp.
CGCCGTCACCGGCGATCAGCTTTTGCTCGACGGTACGCCTCTCGATTCCGCAGCTGCGGAAAAAAGTTTTGCGCGCATGCTTTCCGTTTCCGGAATTTCCAGCATCCATTTTTCCCCGAAGGTTACGCAGGCAAGCCTTGCCCGCTTCGTGCGCGGCTTTCCCACCGGAAATTCGTCAAAGCCGCAGAAGCTCGCCGAGCAGTTGAAGGCCGCACTCGAAGGCGATCCACACATTCACGTCAACGAAGTCTGCTTTGTCCCCGCCGATTCCGCCGTCGCCAAGTCGACCATTGCGGCGCAGCTCACGGCGCGCACGCTGGGCATGGGTTCGACGCAGGCGGACGAACTCTTCAGCGACCCCGAGAAGCTACTGCAACTCATCGTTGCCGCCGAGGGCACCAAGGGCGGCGGACCCGGCAAAGGAACCGGCACGGGCACAGGAGGATCAGGCTCCGGCGGCGGTTCTGGACACGGCGGCAGCGGACCGGACAACGGATCTGGCGGCAGCGGCACCGGCGGCGGTTACGCAACCGGAGGAGTCGAGCTCACTGGTCCAGGTGGATCGACGCAGCCGTCAGAAGGAAGCGCACCGGGATTTTACTCCTCTGGTGTTGGACGCCCGGCGAGCCCCGGTTCCACGGATCAAGGCGCTGGGTTTGGCGGACCCGCCTCGGCGGTTACCGCAGGGAGTGGTGGTTCGGCTGCGGGCCCGGGAGCCGGCTCCGCGAGCGGCACCTGGAACATCGTAAACTCCTCGGGCGGAGGCGGCGGGACGCCGCTGGACGCAAACGCCGGCGGCCTCTGGCTGGGAAAGGAATCGGGTGGTAGTGCGCCTGCTAGTGGGGCTGCGCTGAGTGGCGGAGCCGATGTTGTTGCCGGTGGGGGATCTTCCGGTACAAGCACAGGGTCCGGCAGCGGTGCGTCTGGAACCTGGAACATCGTGAACTCGTCGGGCGGAGGCGGAGGAACACCCCTAGACGCAAACGCCGGCGGCTTCTGGCTGGGGAAGGAATCGGGTGGTGGTGCGCCTGGTGGCGGCGGAGCGGCGGTCGTTTCCGGCAGCGGGTCAAGCAACGGACCTTCCGGCACCTGGAACATCGTGAACACTCCCGGCGAAGGCGGAGGAATACCACTGGACGCAAGCGCCGGCGGTTTCTGGCTTGGGAAGGAAGGCGGAAGCGCATCTTCCTCAACCGGCGGGCATGGTCCGACAGGGACAGCGATTGGAGGCCCTCCCGCGGGTGGAATTGGAGGCACGCAGGGAGGACAGAGCGGCGTCGCGCAGGCTTCTTCGGCTCCAGGGGCCGCGGGGACGGGAAGGACCGGCGCTGTGCAAGGTCCGAAGTCTTGGCAAGTTCCCGAGAGCGGGGGAAGTGAGGGGAGCGAGAGCGCGGGCGGAATCGGCCGGTGGACGACGGCAACGAAAGGAATTCGCGGCAGCCGCAACGCGCGCAATGTTGCGCCGGGCTCGATGTCGGTAGAAACCGGGCTGATGACGCTCCACCAGGATGAATTGCAAGGAATCCTTCAGGTGCTCGCGCAGATCGCGCGGACCAACGAAGGTGACAAGGACAAACTAGACCCCAGCGCGTTTCAATCGCGGCTTTCGACACTGCCTCGGCGCGCGCGGTTCACCGTGAGCCAAGCGCTCTCGGCACTGGCCGCGCAGGCACCATCGGAATCGTCGGACCGCCCAACACTGATGAAGCTGGCAGAGCACATTGCCATCCGCTACGCGCTCGAAAGCTACGAGCGCGGCGACATCGAAGTGAACACTGTGCGGACAATGCTCGACGACATGAGCCAGGAGCTCGACGGGCTGAGAAAAATCCTGGGCGTGTACGAAGAGAAAATGGCCAGGGCGGGAATCGAAGTCCAGTCGCACGTGGACATGCTGGCGCAGCAGTTCTGGGCGCAGGTGACCGAAGAGAAAAAGAAGAACGTGCTGGAATCGTCAGATGCCTGGTGCGTGCCGCCGCAGAAGGTGCGCGAATACGTGGAAGCGTTGATCAAGAAGGAAGAGAACGAACCTGCGGAAAATATTCTGAGCAACTACGCGTCGTGCATGACAGCAAAATCGCCGGAATCGCGGCGGCAGTCCGCGATGGGAGTGGCGGAATTGGCGAGCCTGTACGCGAAACTGGGCGACCGGCTGCTGGTGAGCACGATCCGCCAAGCAGGCGTGCAATTGGCGGAAGAGACAGATTCGGAGCTGCAAAGCGTGTTAGGAGCTGCTTTCGTGCGCCTTTCGCAGGAGGCAACGAAGAAGCGCGCATATTCTGCTGTGCAGCGAGCCGTCGAACTGGTGGATTACGTCGAAACGGAACGGCCCGGAGTGGGAAAGAATCTTCGTCCGAGACTTTCCGTGGAAGACCGCTTGCCGGAATTCATCGAAGAAGCGGTGAAGAGCGGGAATGTGCCGGGTGGCTTGACGGATTTGCTGCGGCGCATACCGGGACCGGCGGCGGACCACCTGGCAAAGCGCTTCAGCCGCGCGGGCTTTCGCGACGATTGCGACCTGCTAATTTCGATGGTGAACAACCTGGGGCCGGAGGGCCTGCAGCATCTTCGCCAGCAGTTGCTTCAAGGACGTACGGCGGAAGCGCTCGACGCTGTAGGATTGCTGGCAAGAGTCGATCTCGAGATGCTCGAGCAGGCGCTTCCCGCAAAGCTGCGGGAATGGAAGCGGACGTCTCATGACCGTCTCGTGCGCCAAATCGCGGCCAGCGGATCCCCCGAGCGCGGACGACTCTTGTTGAGCCTCTTCGACCAAATCGATTCGTTGATTCGCCCTCTGGCCGTGGACGAAATCGGACTAAGCAGCGAGCAATTGGCGGATATGAAGCTGGTCCGGCTGGCAGAAGGAGATTTGCCGAGTAACGGGACAGCGTACCTGCAATTGAAGGCGATTGAAGCGCTCGGACGGCTGCGAACGGCGGGGGCCGAGCCGGTGCTGCGAAAGATTGCCGAAACGAAAAAAGTGTTCGGGTGGGCGAGCGCAAGCGAACTGCGCGTGGTGGCGACACAGGCGATGGAAAAAATCGATCCGGAATGGGCGAAGAGTTTTCTGCCGCAGAGCGGATTGAGCGTGGCGGAGCTTTCGCTGGAGGTGCTGGACCCCGATCCAAACTCGGCTGCCATCCGCCAGCGCCGCTATCCGAGAATGCGACTTGACCGCCCAGTCCCTGCCACAACCACGAACCTGAAGGAAAATTGCCGGATGGAAATCCCAGAACTGACGCTGGGCGGCGGCGTGGCCGTTTGCGAGACAACCCTGCATCCGGGAACGGTGCTGGGCATCCGGATGAATCCGGGACAAAAACCGGTGAAGGCTCAGGCGATCGTGCGCGACGCGAACACGCAGGCGCGCGCGTTCGAGGTTGTCGAAATGGATCTGGAAGAAAGAGCGAAGCTGCGGAAAATGCTGGTGCAGCTCGGAAACGTATTGAAGCAAACCACACCACAAGAGCGGAGCCGGCGCGGCACGCGGACTTTGCTCACCTCACAGTCGTAGCCGCGCAGTTGCTGTCGAATTAGCGAACCGCTGAATCGTCCGGCCGGGCCGTTCCCAACTTCCAAACGAAGATCACAAGCGCTGCCGTACAAGCGCTGAGGAGCACCGATGCGGCGCCAGCATTCCGCCGCAAAACTGCGAACCACAAAACGACGAGAAGAGCAGTGATCCCTGCGCATGCGATAGCCACGGAGTGAGGCGTCCATCCCCGCACGGGAAGCAGGCCGTAAAGGGGCGGCGGCGCGCGTCATCCAACAACCGCGCGGACCAGACGTTTGACGTGACGCAGGCGCATGCGCCCTACCTTATGAAGCAGGCCAGAAACTCCGGATTCGCAAAACGCGGCGCGCGCATCGCGCCAGTAGACTCTCAACATGGTGTCAGACATATCACGATAGAAGCAGGCGGCGAAGGAACCGTCGGCAACTTGGCGCGAGAGTGTGTCGAAGCGTTCGAGGATGCAATTGGATGCATCGGCATCAGGTGCGAAGGACCAGCCGTCTTCGGAGAGAAGAATCGGACGGACTTCGAGTTGGACGAGAGTTCCCTGCGAACTGAGAGAGGCGACAACGACGAGGCCTTCGGCTTCAAGTGGTGATGAAACGTAGCCGGAGACGAGGCTGCCAATACCGTAGAAGCAAAATGCAGGATGGCTGGCGCAGGCAAGTACACGCGCGCCCGAAATGCGATGGGAATGAGAGGCTGCAACGATGTCGAATCCGGCGCCGGCGAGCGAATCGAGAAGGCGAACGTCTTCGGGATCGGGATGGCTCGTGCGAAGGCATCCGGAGTGAAGAAGGGCGATGCAGAATTGCGCTCCATGGGTGCGAAGTGTGCGAAGAGCCTCAAGACCGCGAAAAGGTGTGGCCGGCTCGACGCCGGCAGAGCAACGTGTGGCGGGATCGCGCGTGGCTTTGGCAGATGCCTAGAAGCCGACGCGCAAATTCTGCGGACCTTGCCAGAGAAAAACGTCGGGAGAATCGCGAAGAGTGCGGGCCGCGCCGAGAGGCCGAAGTCCGCGAGCGGATATCGATGCGAGAGTCCCAGTGAGTCCCGCAGCGCCAAAATCGAAGGAATGATTGTTGGCGATGCCGAGAATATTCAGGCGAAGCTCGACGAGATAGTCGAGTGAACCGCTGGGCGCGGAGACAATGTCGCCGAGGCCGTGGAGAAGGCGCGGCTCGAGGCCGGAGGAGTCGAGGACCGTTTCGAGATTGGCGATGCCGATGTCGACGTCCTGAAAGACGGGCGCGATGAGTTCGGCCATGGATTGCCAGGTGTGACCGGGAGGAGTCCTGAGGCGACCCGCGGGAAGAAAATCGCCAGCGACGGCGATGCGCGCTGCAATCGGCTCGCCTGCGGGAGATTGCCAAAGGACGCGAGAAGAAAGAGGGTTTGGCATGAGTTGAAGGATTAGGCAGGCAGGCGAGAGGCAATCCATAGAATCAGGCGCCGCCGCATGGGATGAGCCCACATGGGAATCAAGACCATTAAGAAAAGCGCAGCGAGAACGCCGGAAGCTGTGGGAAGGGAGAGGAGCGAGGACGTCCAGGAAGAATGAAAGTAGGGAAGGAAAAGAGCGGCGCCGGCGGCGCTGGCGAGGACGAGGAGGGAACTATCGGCAGGCCAGAGGTGAGCGAACGAAATGCGGTTCGCGCGATGGTACGAAATCAGAATGATGAGATAGCCAGCGATCAAAGAAAACACCGCGGCTGCGACAACAGAGAAACCTCCCAGGAATTTCCCGCCTAGAAAACCGAGAGCGGCATTCAGCAAAAGCGTTGAGAGGCATCCGATGCCGACCCAGCGAAGATCGCCCATGGCGAGGTCGACGACGTATGCTGGATTGGAGAGCACGTTGACAAGCCAACCCAGCGCCAGCAACTCGACCATGGCGACAAAAACGGAATCGTAGCGGCCCAGCCAAATCCGCGACACGACCGGCGCCATCACGATCAGAAAAGCGAACAGAGGGATGGAAAGGTAGAAGATGACGCGATAGGAGTCGCGATAGACGCGCGGGATGGTTGTGGGATCGCGCTCTTGCAGGCCAGCGATGGTGGGGACGAGGACCTGATTCGCTTGTTTGAAAAAATCGGCGTGTCTTCGCGCGTCGAGCTCGTCCTCTACTGCCTGCAAAGCCGGACCCGCGATGAATGGCGCAAGGAAAGCAAACGCGCGTCGATGGGCCGCTGAGAAACCCTGCGGCACAGGAACCTCCGTAGAAAAATGGCGAAGGGGTGTAAGCCTGCCAGCCAGTGCTATGCGCTTTTCAGGAAGCGCGCAACTTCGGCGGCTTTGGGCATCGAGGGCTGTGCGCCGCGGCGCGTCACAGAAATCGCCGCTACGGCCGAAGCGTAGCGCGCGGCTTCTTGGAGGCTCCTGCCCGCAAGCAAGCTGACGGCAAATCCGGCATTGAACGCATCGCCTGCGGCTGTGGAATCGACGGCTTGCACGCGAAAGGCGGGCACGTTAATCCGCTGCCCATCGTGCGTTGCCACCAGGCACCCTTGCGCACCCATTTTGATAAGGACGTTTTTCGGCCCGCGTTCCAGCAGCATCTCGGCGCAGCCTGCGGCGGTTTCGGGCGTAATCGGCTCGCTTGCGGGCAGGCCGCACAAGGTGCGCGTTTCACTTTCATTCGGTGTGATCCAGGTGGTATCGCGCAACAGCCCGGAGGGCAGCTCGCGTGCGGGGGCGGGGTCGAGAATCAGAGGAATTTTCTCGCGGCTGGCGAAGACGGCGAGTGTTTCTATAACGGGCAGTGGAATTTCGAGCTGTGTGAGGAACGCACCGGCGCGGCGAAGCATCGCCGCATTTTTTATAATGTCCGCAGGCTGCATTTTTGCGTTCGCGCCGGGAATCACCATAATGCTGTTCTGGCCGTCGCCGCCGATATTGATCAGAGCGACGCCCGAAGAGGTCTTCGCCGGTTTCACGCCGCGTACATCGACGCCAGCGGATTTCAGCGCGCGCTTGAGCGGCGGACCGAAAGCGTCATCACCGACCTTTGCGATCATCTGTACTGGCCAGCCGAGCCGCGCCACGCCGACTGCTTGATTCGCTCCCTTGCCGCCATGGAACATGGCAAAGTCGGTGCCGCCGATCGTTTCACCCGGCAGCGGCACGCGCTCCGCTTTTCCGACCAGATCCTGATTCACGCTTCCAACGACAATGATTGGCTTTCGCATTCCTTCCCAGCCTCCGCGCAGACTTGCCGCAGCAGCGGATTAGGCTACCACCAATCGAGTGTAGGTGCGCGTGCCAGTCGGCGGTATGCTGCACAGGTAAATGGCAATACATCATTTGAGGAATCAGGGTCAGGAGCCAGGCATGAAGAAACTTGAGACAGGTTATTCGGTCCAATGGATGGCAATCATCAGCATGGCGGCAGTCGCGTTGGTGTGCGTCGCAGCACCTCTCCTCGCGGCGGGCAAGGTGGCAAAGGCTGGACAGGCCGCAAGTTCGTCTGCGGCGAGCGAAGAGGCGCAGAATCCCACGAACGTGCGGAGCCGCATCACGATCTACGACCTCGCGACGAAGACTATCAGTGTTGTCTTCACCGACGACAAGCTGTGGGAGGCGCCGAACTGGTCGCGCGATGGGAAATATCTGCTGGTGAATTCCGGGGGAGAGCTCTATCGGCTGGTCCTGCATCGCAAAGGTCCCGCGACGCAGGAAAAAATCGCGCTGCCTACGGGTTACGTCTGTAACAACGACAAGGGCTATTCGCCCGACGGCAAGCGGCTAGCGTTCTCGGCCATCTATGGTGACGCGAAGGGCTCACACGTTTACATTGCCTCTGCCGACGGCGCTAATCCTCAAATGATAACGCCCGCGCAGCCGAGCTATTTTCACGGATGGTCGCCGGACGGCGAATGGTTTGCGTACGTCGCCGAACGCAATGGCGCGCCGTTTCATCTCTATCGCATGAGCTCGAGCGGAGGTGAAGAAGAAGCGCTCACCACGCAGCCCGTTTTTGATGACGGCCCGGATTATTCGCCAGACGGGAAATGGATCTATTTCAATTCAAAGCGCATCAACGGCTGGGACATCTGGCGCATTCCCCCGACGGGTGCGGGACCGAACGACGAGAAGGCCGAGCGCGTGACCAGTGACGTGATGGAAGACTGGTTTCCTCATCCCTCGCCCGACGGAAAATGGCTTGTGTTTTTGTCGTTTCCGCCCGGCACGCCGGGGCACAACGCGAAGACGCAAGTGGAGCTCCGCATGATGCCAATGCCATCCAGTGCGCCCGGACTGAAGCCGCAGGACGCGAAGATCGTGGTTCTCGAGAAGTTTTTCGGCGGGCAGGGAACCATCAACGTCAATTCGTGGTCGCCGGATTCGAAGAAATTTGCGTATGTGACGTACGAGCGGCTGAAATAGCGGAACCACGCAGTGGTCAGATTGCTTGAGGTCGCTTGAGAAGCGGCGGGCCGCGAAGTTTGTGAACGGAATTTGAACGCCGCGAAAAGAACAATTCAATCGACTTCGCGCTTGACATGAGTCGCGCGAAAGAGGAAAAAATAAATTTGCAGCGGAGCGGCTGCTCCCGCAGGTTCCTCACGCGGTCTCCGCATTCGACAGAACCTCAGTAGCCGCTCGAGGCGAACGAGCAAACGTAACGACCGCAACGCGGCCTATAAACCGTAACCGGCAGCCTGCAGTCCTGAATCGCAAACGTCACGCACGAGTCCACGGCACGACTCGCACAATCCAGTTCCGGACCGCCCAGCAGCGCTTCCCTTGCGCGGCGAGTGGCTGCCCATCGTTTCGCCGCCGGATAGCGGCGAGACCCCGAATTGAAAGGAGAATCGCTATGTCCCATTTGGCAAGAAGAGAATCCTTTTTCCCCGAGCTGTTCGGTTTTCGCCGTGATTTCGACGATCTGTTCAATCGCCTGCTTGGCGAAGGCTCACCCGGCATCGAGCGCGCGGGAACTTTGACGTCTCCCGTGATGCTGGAAGTGCCACCCGTCGAATCGTGGGTAGATAGGGAACGAAACACGTTTCACGCACGAGTGGCTCTGCCGGGCGTGGACGCGCAGAATGTCCAAGTGAGCGCGGAGAGCGGCGCCCTTTCCATCAGCGCCGAGAGGAAGGAGACGCGCGAAAACAAGGACGTGAATTACCTTCGCCGCGAATTCAGTTACGGGCGCATCGAGCGCATGCTGACTCTGCCGGAAGGCGTGGATCGCGACAAAATCTCGGCGGAATACAACAACGGCGTGCTGGAAATCAGCGCGCCCATCTCCACCGCCGCGATGCCCCGGCGCATCGAGGTGAAAACCGGGCAGAAGACAAAGGGCGCGAGCGCTTAGCGGTCGCGGCGAATGGAACACAAGCGGAAAGCGGCGGCCATTTCGCTCCGCCGCTTTTCACTTTGAACAATACGTTCCGCGCTGGCAAGAATTGAAATCGGTTTCTGGGCGACGAAGCTCAAATCAGGGCGCGGCACTATTGGCAGCGCGAAAACAGAAGGCAACTATGACGTCCGAGGCGATGGGATTGTCCTCAAATGTAGCTGGCGAAAACGTCCACGTTTTCACAGCGGAGACAGACGGCTGTGTGAGCGATGGGACGTCGCGCAAAACACCCGCCCGGGCGACCTGTCCCATCGCGCCGACACTCGCACTGAGCACCACAGTGCCCCAAGCTACGCTATTGACCGGATAGGCCGCGAAATCGGCGGATTGCACGACGGGCGGTGCGTATGCCAGTCCTGCGACGGGAACGAAGAGAGCGGGCGGAGCCAGCTGGAGATTGCTTGTTCGAAGGATGCCCGTGTTGAAGACAACTTCAACCGTGATCGCTGCAGCGACAGGCTTGCCATCGAGCGTTGCAGACGCAAAGGTCCACTTCCGCACGACGGATTTGGCGATCTTCGTGAGTCCTGGAATATCGCGCAGGACGGCGACGCCGGTGATGTGGCCATGACCGTTGAGCAACACCTCGAGCGAGACGAGTCCGGCGGCGTTCACCTGATTGGGATAGGGAATGTCTGTGACGCTGAGGGCTTGCGGCGGGATAAACACGCGTGCCTTGGTTTGCGCATGCGCGGCGCCGGCAATGAGCGTGACGGCAAGAAAGGTGAGCACGAGACTGCGCGTTTTGGCTGCGTGCATCTGAGTCTGCTCCGCCTTTCGCGCGCAACGAGCGAAGGAAACATCCCAAACGATTCGATTTTACTTCACCACAGCAGCCGTAGCCAGAGAAGGACTGTGCCGCGCCTTCGCTTGACACCGCCACAGCGCGGGCATACCTTCGAGCGCGTAAGTGCGGCCAAGAACGCAAGCCCGGCAGTTCCTCAGAGGGCTTCGTTTTGGGAGGTGTACGATGCCGTTAGACCTTACCACTCTGCGATTCGTGGACCGGCCCGTGACCCGGCAAGAGGGACTGCAAATTCTGGAGCGCGATCATTACCGCTGCCAGTATTGCGGGCTCGATGGCCTGGCCAGTTTCGACAACGCACTCGCGATGTCGGTGGATTTCGTTGTTCCCCGCGCCCGCAAGGGCAAGAAGGATCCGCACAACCTGGTGGCATGCTGCCGTTCGTGCAATATGATCAAGGGCAAGCACGTCTACCGGGATTTCGAGGATGCCAAGGCTCACGTCCTGGCGCAGCGCGAGCAACTGCGCGAGGCGTGGGAGACGCGCAAGGCGCATCCGCAGGCGAAGGCCGCGAAAGCGCAGGAGGCTGCTGCACCCGCTACCCCGAAGGAAAAGGCGCGCGCCGCAACCGCTTCCGTCATTGGCAGTTCACCACTGTCGCTGCGCAAGTAAAGCAACGCACGCGCTTCGCGCCGCTCGTTTCCATGGACCACGCACCCGGCCAGCCGGGCTAGCCGCGCGCGTTCGTGCTTGCGCCGCATTGCGGATTTGTGCCTAGTGATTCCTTGCCGGGTGAGTCGCCTGACCGAGAGATCAGCCGGCCTGGGAAAAAGATATCTACCCCAGCGAGTTTTTTACTTGTCTTGCGACCCTACTGCTCCATTTGGGAGGGGCGCTGATGAGGGCTGCTTGTAGCATCGATCTAAGTTGTGCTCCTGCATAGCGTTGGCCCTTCACTGAAACAGCACATCGCAAGCAAAAACATGACAGCCGCAGGCCTGTTCGGCCAAATCGTTGCCTTGGACCGGACAGACCTTCCGCCGCACCCAGCCGCTGCGGCATTCCTGGGGGGCAACAATGGCGACCAATTCGGTTGTGCTGGCTGATTCATCTGCAGGATTCGAAAAGCGTCTGTGGCAAGCAGTGATTGTGACGACGATTCAAGAGTGGATTTC
>DATJOL010000093.1:0-7616 GCA_035507075.1 Candidatus Aquilonibacter sp.
GTCAATATTCGCTAAGAGTTGGCGAGCTAAGTTGCTTCGCCAGCGTTCTCAAACGAACTTGGATGTAGAGCCGAAGCCTCAATATGCCGGAAGTTGACTCTGAGGAAAGTGCGGCCGGATTACTCCCGTGAAGCCCCCACACGTCAAGTTGACGGGAAACACCCACACCGCTGATCTAACCTCGTCCCCAGACCTCGGTCATGGGAGTCACGGCGCGTCGGCCTGTTGTGACCCATTATCGGTTCCGAGCCGTATGAGTCCTCTCAATTGGCGCTGGTGTTAAACTAAACCGGTATGCCGCAGTTCGTGATTGAACGCGATATTCCGGGGGCGGGCTCGCTTTCCGAAGCACAGATCCGTGAGGTTTCGCTGCGCTCGCTCGACACGATCAGGGAAATGGGGCAGCAGATTCATTGGTTGCACAGCTACGTCACTGAAGACAAGGTTTACTGCGTCTATCTGGCGCCTGATGAGGCCTCGGTCCGCGAACACGCCCGGCGAACAGGTATTCCTGCCGATCGCGTCAGCGCGGTTCGACGTTTGATTGATCCGGCGAATTTGAAGTGAGCAGCGAGTATTCGACTGCCGTTTCCAGGCCCATCCCGGCCCCCTCCGCCCAAGCGCTCCTGCCATCGGACTCGCCAAGAAGAGCCCAGGCAGGTTCGAGGCTTTTGTCGAGCTTCGCTTGCTCAGCGGGAGGCAACGGTAAGCCGATAAATTCGCGCAGGTGCGCCGCCGCGCCGGCAATGGTCAATGCGCCGCGCGCGGTTCCGTTCGCCAGTGCTAATGCAGCGAGCCCTTCGAGCACGCGGGCGACGCCGCGCCGATGTCCCAGGCTTGCGAAAACTTCCAGACTCTCACGATAGGCTTCGTGCGCCGCCGAAAGATCGCCGTACTCGCAGGCGATGGCGCCCAGATCTGCGAGCGATCGTGCCGTACCCCAGCTGTCGCCGGCCTGGCGAAACTCGGAAAGCGCGCGGTGATAGAGGCTGCGGGCTTCATCGAGCCGTCGCTGCTCCCGCGCCACGTCGCCCTGTTGGTTCAGGGACCATGCGGTGCCGCTGCGGTCCTCTAACTCTTCGAAAATCTGGGTGGCTTCAAGCAGTCCCGAGCGGGCGTGTTCATAATCGCCGCGAATTTTCGCGACGTTGGCTAGATTGTGAAGACAGCGGGCGACGGCCGTCCGATCGCCCAGTCTGCGCGACCAGGCCAGGCTCTCTTCGAAGTATTTCTGCGCGGCCGTGTAATCGCCGCGGTCGCGTGCCAGGACCGCCAGGCCGTTCAGAGCAACAGCGATGCCCCAGTGATCGTCGGCCGCTTGATGAAGAGACAGACTCTGCTCGAGAAAATGCGTGGCGGCTGAAAAATCGCCCTGAGCCGTCGCGAGCGCGCCGAGACCGTGAGTCGCCTTGGCCCGCTCCCGGGCGCACCCATCCCCGGCCAGCGCGACGACGGTTTCCAGACGCGCACGCGCCTCCGTCAGAAATTCGCGCATATCCCAGAAACGGAAAAGAGCGAGGCACAGCCGAAATCCCCAATCGAGATTGGAATTTTCGAAGAGCCAGTCGAGCGCGGCGCGGAAATCGTCGTGCTCAATGTCGCAGCGGGCCAGCCACGCGGCGCGATCGACGTCGGTGAGCTCGGGATTGCCTTCCTCCGCCAGCACCAGGCAGTAGGCCGCATGCGCGTGCCGGGTCGCCCCGTCTTCCCCGCTGTCCCGCAGACGTTCCAGCGCGTACTCGCGAATTGTTTCGAGCATTCGAAAGCGGGGTTCCTCTCCGCGATCGATCTGCTGGATCAGGCTCTTATCGATGAGCGACGACATCAGTTCGAAAATTTCGACGCCGAGATCGGCACGCGTGTTGCAGACCGCCTCCCCCCCTTCGAGCGTGCAACCACCCCAAAAGACTCCCAGGCGGCGAAGCAGCTTCTGTTCAGCTTCGTTCAGCAGTTCGTAGCTCCAATCGATCGTATTGCGAAGGGTCTGCTGCCGCTGCGGAAGATCACGCGCTCCGGTGGTGAGCAAATCGAGGCGGCTTTGCAGGCGGGTGAGGATCGCAGCCAGAGGCAGCATTTTGACCCGGGCGGCCGCAAGCTCGATCGCGAGCGGAAGCCCATCCACTCTGGAGCAAATCTCAGCGACGAGAAAGGCATTGTTTGCGTTCAATCGGAAATCGGGCTTCACTGCGCTGGCGCGCTGGGCGAACAATGTGACGGCGGGATTGCCAAAAAGCATGTGAGGCTGCTTGGGATCGGGCAGTTCCAGCGGATTCACAGGAAATTCATGCTCGCCGTAAACTCGCAGGGCAGTGCGGCTGGTGATAAGCACTTTCAGCGTCCGCGCGGCGTCAAGCAGTTCGACGACCACCGAAGATGCCGCGAGAATGTGCTCCAGATTATCGAGCAGCAGAAGAACGGGCGAGGGAGCATATTCGCGCAGATGGTGCTTCAAGAGATCGAGAAACGGACGCCCGCCGCTTTCGCGAACACCAAGAGCAGAGGCAATCGCCGCCGGCACCATCGTGGGGTCGTTGATCGAGCCGAGACCGACGAAGAACACTCCGCCATCGAATTGGTCGACGAGCCCGCCGGCCACCTCGAGCGCGAGCCGGGTTTTCCCCGATCCTCCCGATCCCGTAAAGGTTACTAATCGGACGGCGGGGTCGAGCAGCAGGACCTTCGCCGCGGTGACTTCGCGCTCACGTCCGATCAGCGGCGTCCTCGGGACGGGAAGATAAGAGCGCGCCTGAGCAGCTCGCGTGAGCAGAGCTTCCACCTCGGCGGTTTTGTCATTGTCCGATGCGGAAGTGACTGCAGCGGCGAAGATATAGCCGCGGCGAGGTACGGTTTGCAAGATCTCCTGGGCGCGGTCCTCCAGAGCGCCGCGTAGTTCCACCATGCATTGCACCAGAGAATCGTCAGTGACGAAGGTTTCAGGCCAAAGCGCCTGAATCAACTCTTCCTTGCGAATCAGGCGGCCGCGGTTCTTGAGGAAATAATGTAGCGCGTCATAGACTTTGGGGCGCAGCTTTACTTCGCGTCCCCCCTTGAACAGGGAAGCTCGGCTAAGGTCCAGCGTAAATTCTGCGAACTGGTAGCGGGGTTGCGTCATTTCTAAGACTTTGGGTCTTTTTTGGGTTTTTCTTTGGCTCGCCTTCGTTACCGCGTCTGAGGACTCCTGTTAACTTTCTCATAGCCCGGCGGCGCAAGACGATTATAGGCCAGTCCGCTGGGCGGAAGGAGATCAACAATGATCGGACGCGTTACGACCTTCCTCTATGGGATGGTCTGCTATGCATTTTTTTTCGCCGTTTTTCTGTACGCGATCGCTTTTCTAGGCGATTTCGGCGTTCCGAAAACGATGGATTCGGGAAACAGCGGATCAGCTTTACAAGCGCTGGCGATTGACGCGGCACTGCTCGCTTTGTTCGCCATCCAGCACAGCATAATGGCTCGTCCGTGGTTTAAACGAGCCTGGACGCGGGTAGTCCCTCCAGCCGCGGAGCGGAGCACGTACGTGTTGTTCTCGAGCCTCGCGCTGGCGCTGTTGTTCCTGGAGTGGGAGCCGATCGGCGGCGTAGTTTGGCAAGTGAATGCCACGGCGGCGCGGTTCGCAATTTACGGGGTTTATGCGGCGGGATGGTTGCTGCTGCTGATCTCGACCTTCCTGATCAATCATTTCGATCTGTTCGGACTACGGCAGGTCTATCTCCACCTGAGAGGCAGAGATTACAGCAGGCTTGAATTCCGGACGCCGGGATTTTATCGCTACGTCCGGCATCCGATCTACTTCAGTTGGCTCTGCATCTTTTGGGCGACGCCCCGGATGACGATCACTCATCTGGTGTTCGCGCTCGCAACCACCAGCTATATTCTGATGGCGATACCTTGGGAGGAACGCGATCTGATTCGCGCGCACGGCGAGGCGTACCGGCGCTACCGGCAGCAAGTCCCGACGATTCTTCCTGTCCAGTTGGGCAAAGCGAAGCCGGCGCTGGAGAGCGCTTCGAGCACTGTAGAATATCGGGGAGTCTAGCGTTTTGTAACGAGGAGATAAAACAATGGTTCCGGCTTCAAGCGCAATTGTATCCGATCAGATGTTGGCGAATTTCGCCGCGAGGGGCGCGGCCTACGACCGCGACAACCGATTCTTTGAGGAAGATTTTGCGGATCTTCGGGCGGGAAAGTACCTGCTGTTGCCCGTGCCGGCGGAATTTGGCGGATCGGGTATGTCGCTTGCCGAAGTTTGCCGCGAGCAGCGCCGCCTGGCTTATCATGCACCCGCGACCGCGCTGGCGGTGAATATGCACCTTTATTGGGTGGGCGTCGCGGCCGATCTGTGGCGGCGAGGGGATAAATCGCTTGAATGGCTGCTGCGCGACGCAGCGAACGGCGAGGTTTTTGCAGCGGGACATGCCGAGAGCGGCAACGATGTTCCCGTTCTCGCGTCCACGGCCAAGGCTGAGCGCGTCGAAGGCGGATACCGATTCACGGGCAGGAAGCATTTCAGCAGTCTCACGCCCGTGTGGACTCGCTTCGGCATGCATGGCATGGACCTCAGCGATCCAAGCCGGCCGAAGGTGGTCCATGCATTCCTGCCGCGCGATACCGTCGGTTTTCGGATCGAGGAAACCTGGGACGTGCTGGGTATGCGCGCGACCCGTAGCGACGACACGATCTTAGAGAACGCCTTCGTTCCCGATCGATACATAGCTCGGGTTGTGCCCGCCGGAGCAGCGGGAATCGATCTGTTCGTGCTCTCCATCTTCGCGTGGGCTTTGATGGGCTTCGGCAACATTTATTACGGCTTGGGACGGCGTGCGCTCGATCAGAGCATTGCCGCGGTGAAGAGCAAGAAATCGGTGGCGCTTTCGCGTTCGATGGCGTACCACGCCGAGGTGCAGCACACGATTGCGGAAATGGTGATCGAACTCGAATCGATCGAACCACACCTCGAAAAGATCGCGGAAGATTGGTCCAATGGCGTGGATCACGGCGCGCAATGGCCGATGAAGATCTTCGCCGCGAAATACCGGGCGGTGGAAGGCTCCTGGCGCGTGGTGGACCAGGCGTTAGAGGTTGCTGGTGGGTTCGGCATTTTCCGGTCGGCGGGTTTCGAACGAATGTTTCGCGACGCGCGGTTGGGCCGCATTCACCCGGCCAATTCGTTCCTCACGCACGAAGTGGCGGCGAAAACCGCCCTCGGGATCAGCCTCGATGAGCAGCCACGCTGGGGTTAGCGTCGAGTTGCCGCTCTCTACTACGCTCAGTCGAACTTAGCCAGGATTCTCCGCAAAGAGCCGGTCTCCATAGCTACCCAGGGCATCCAGCTTGCATTGGCGGCACCCTCAGACGATCAATATCCTCCGGCTATTCTGATGTCTTCGTTGAAAACGTGCAGCTGAGCAGCGCGGTCACTTAGACGCTGCACCGCAAACCCGCCTTTCTTCGATAAGAGCGCTCACTCTGATCGGATACCGGACCGTTGTTTCACATTATCGGCAGCTCGCTCAGGCGTCCGATGGGCGCCGTGCTCAATTCAATTTAGGTACAGAGTTCCGCGCCTCGCTCCCGCAAGAATCGCTCCGTTTCCTTGGCATCCAGTCCATCCGGAATATCAATTAGCCTTACCATTGAAATTCCCCCGGTGTCGCGAAGATATCCGCACTCTTCGAGAATCTTCACGCAGGTGTCGTTGTCCGGAATCGGACGGCGCGTGACGCCGGTGACCACGATTCGGAGTCCCGACGGCCTCCCTTGTAAGAACCGGTCTTCGATCCGGCGAAGCCGTCTCTGAATTGTTTTCATCGCCGCTCCACCGTCAGGGGTCCGCTCCAACTCAGCCAGGCGCGCGTCGATGTCCTCCAGTTCAATTCCCTTAAGCGCGTTAGCGAAGACGTTCTCGGCGGCCGGCAAACCGCTTTCATTTCTCAAGACATATGCCCCATTCGTCCCGCCGACCGCCGTGGCGATCCGCTCCGCCCGGCGCCTGGTCGCCGTTCGCAGGGCCGACTGTGAATCCACCAACCGTCGTGCCATCCGTATCGACAAACACGACTTTGATTACACGTTTGACGCGGGGAGGTAAGATCCGCCGTTCCAGCCGCTCCAAACGTTTGGTGACATGGCTACGGATCATCCCGACCTCTGGAGTTCATTTCCGCCAGCCCGGCTTCTTCTCCTCGGCGGTTTGTTCCAAGACCGCGACCCGCGCTTCGATGTCTTCCTCCTCGATTGCTTTGATCGTGTGGTTCAAAATGCTGTCGGCCGCTCGGACCTTGGTGGACGGCGGTGTCGTCGGGTCCAGCATCACTTTGCCCAGCGTCGAAACCGCGGCACTGGACAGGAAATGCAGCCGTGCGATCCCCTGCCCAAATGTCACCCGCTTGGCGGCACGGTAGGCGGCATCAAAGTCCGGTTCCCGCATCCATCGCCGCAGCGTCTTTTCGGCGACTCCGACGGCACGCGCGGCTTCTTCGATGCTGCGATTCGACAACAAAGCGAGGATCGCGTCCTCCTTCTTGCGCCCAAATTTTGCGCCATGTCCAGTCATCTGCGGTCACCTGCGGTCATCTGCGCCTCCCTGCGGCTTTCGCCGACGTGTTTAGAATCCACGGGTCGCCCGTCCTTCGCCGGGACGAATTGCATGCTGAGCACAAGCCAGGCCTCGTTGAGTTCTCCCTGCGTCGGCTGTGGGAACCGCTCGCTTCCGGGACCTTCGTAGCGCAGGACGATGCGCGGCAGGCGCTTCGGAACCAGGAGCTGTTCGAGCTTCGTAACCCGCTTCGCGAAGTTCATTTGGTCTCTCCCGTCAGAACCAGGCGGGCAGCATCGCCGTTCCATCGCCTCCCGCCGCGATTTGCAGAATTGCCTTGCGTTTCGGCGGAACCAGAGGGATTCATGTCCTGACCGCGGTAATCACCGCCAAAGGAGAAAACATGAGCAACATCACTGAACAAACCGAAACGGCCCCGGCAAGCACGACCGCCGAGCCCAAAGCCACCAAAAAGGCCACTGCTGGCAAACGAAGCGCGCCCGTGGCACCGAAGAAGGGCAAGTCGGGGAAGAAGGCCACCGCCGCCAAGAAGGCGCCCAAAACGCAAAAGGGCGAAAAGAAGGGCCATTCCGCCCGCGACGGCAGCAAAGCCGCCACGATCCTCGAACTGCTGAAGCGGCCGGGTGGAGCGACCTCCAAGGAACTGCAAAAAGCCACGGGCTGGCAGCCGCATTCCGTGCGCGGGTTCCTGTCGGGCACCGTCGGCAAGAAAATGGGGCTGGTCGTCGTGTCCACCAAGGGCGAGGATGGGGAGCGGCGCTACTCTGTTAAGTCCTGATCAGCACCGCTATCGATCAATTCGCGCCGCCGGATTCACGTTCGGCGGCGTTTGTCATTCTCGGGCGCAAACTGGGCAACATTGCGATCGCGGGTGATGACCTGGGATCAAGGGATCGCTTCAAAAAGCGCAACCGGCTTAACGCGCAGGGCGTGCGCCAATTCGACGATGTTGATCAGCCCGACGTTTCGCTCGCCTCGCTCGATTCCACCGATGTAGTTGCGATGTAGGTTCGCCAATTCCGCCAGTCGTTCTTGGGAAAGGCCGCGCTCCATCCGCAGT
>DATJOL010000094.1:0-23256 GCA_035507075.1 Candidatus Aquilonibacter sp.
GATTACGCGGACGAACGGCTGCTGGAGCGGTTGGTGAGAATTCTCGAGGCAGACGAGCGAGTGGGCTTTGCGTATTGCCGGTCGTGGAGCGTGGCAGAAGATGATCGCCTGCTGAACCTGACCGAGCCTGTGGTGGATGCGGCCGATTTGCCGCGCTGGACAGCAGATTATTGCGCGGAGGGAAAAGAGGAGTGCCGACGGTATTTCGCGCGCAATAACGTGGTGGCGAACGCGAGCGCGGTTGTGTTTCGCAAGGCCGTTTACGACGCGGTGGGCGGGGCGGACGAAAGCTTGAAACTTTGCGGGGACTGGAAGGTGTGGGCGGGGATGGCGCTGCGAGGGAAGGTTGCGTACGTGAGCGAGCCACTGAATTATTACAGGTATCACGGGGCGAGCGTGCGGGCGAAGAGCGTACGCAGCGGGTTAACCCTCTGCGAGACGCTAATGGTAAGGAGATGGCTGGTCGAGCAGCTTCCCGAGGCGCGTGCGACGGTCGAGGGGCTTCGACCGTATATGGCGCGAGTAGGCGTGCCGGCGCTGATGAGTTCGCATGTGCCGCGCGAAACGAAGCGGATGCTGTATCGGGAATTGCGGGCGATGGGTGCGCTGTCGCTTGGGCAAGTGATCGGGCCGGTCTTTGAGGCGATTGGGCTGAAGATTCGGAGGCACCGGCGCGAGTGGATGGCGCATGCGGGCGCGACGCGTCAGGCGGGCGGAGCGAGTAAATGAGAGCGCCGGAAGTGTCTGTGGTGATGAGCGTGTATAACGGCGAGGAGTATTTGCGCGAGGCGGTGGAGAGCGTTTTGGGGCAGACGTTTGGGGACTTCGAGTTTTTGATTATCGATGACGGGTCGAAGGACGGGACGGCGGGGATACTGGGGGAGTACGGGAGGCGAGACGGGCGGGTGCGGGTAGTGACGCAGGAGAATCGGGGACTGATTGCGTCGTTGAACCGGGGAATGGAGATGGCGCGCGGGAAGTTGATTGCGCGGATGGATGCGGACGATGTGGCGATGCCGGAGCGGTTGGAGAAGCAGGTGAGTTTTTTGCGCGTGCACACGGAGGTGGGTTTGCTGGGCGCGTGGGTGGAGAATATCGGGCCGCGGGGAGAAGTGCTGGGGATTTATGCGCCGGCGACGGGCGACCGGGAGTTGCGCGAAGTGATGTTGCGATGGAACCCGTTCAGGCACCCGACGATCGTGATGAGGAAAGAGATTGTGTTGGCGGTGGGAGGATATCGCAAGGCGCTGCTCGATACTGATGATTACGATTTGTGGTGTCGGATGGCGGAGCGGACGAAGATCGCGAACCTGCCGGAGAAGCTGGTGCGGTACAGGATGCATCCGAAGCAGGTGAGCGTGACGAACATGGCGCACCAGGCCGTGTGTTGTCGCGCGGTGCAGGTGGCGGCGGCGCGGAGAAGCCGCGGGCTGGCCGACCCGCTGGATGGGATCGAGGAGATTACAGCGGAATTTGTGCGCGGGTTGGGAGTGACGGACGAGCAGCTGCGGCACGACATCTCGGGCGGGTATTGCTACTGGGTCTGCACGTTCGCGAGTTTCAGGCCGGACGAAGCGCTGGCGATGCTCGCAGAGCTGGAGCGGATGAGGGAGTCCGGCCCGGTGCCGCGGAGATATCTGGCGGATGCGTATTTCGTGGCGGCGAGAATTTACTTGCGGCGGGGGCAATTGGGCGCGGCGTTGGGATATGCGGGACGGGGACTATTGGCGCAGCCGCTTGTGGCTGGGCGGGTGGCGAGGATGGCGGTTGCGAGGCGCGTGAGGGATATGAGCGGGCGGGCGATGCATCGGAGTCCAGCGTGAAAGCGGCAACCGCGGGAGTGGAAGAGCGCGAAGTTGCGGCGCCAGCGACGACGAAGCCGCGCGTGGTGATGCTTAGCTCGACGGATTATATGGGCGGGGCGTCGCGGTCGGCGTACCGATTGCACGAAGGACTGCGGCGATTGGGATGCGAGTCGCGGATGTTTGTGGGGGCGAAAGTACGGAGCGATGCGGATGTGCAGATGTATCAGCCGTCGACGGCGATGCCGGTGCGGCTGGCGCGGACTTTGCGGCATCTTCGATTGCAGCACGAGGCCAAGAAATACGGGCGGACGACGCCATTTGAGAGCACGTCGTATTCAGACGACCGCACGCGTTGGAACGCCGATCCGATGGGGCAGATACCCAGAGCGGACGTGGTCCACATGCACTGGGTGGGCGGATTTGTGGATTACGGCGCGTTTTTTTGGTGGCTGCCGAGGACGATGCCGCTGGTGATGACGCTGCACGACATGGCGAACTTTACGGGCGGGTGCTGCTTCGATTTGGGCTGCGGAAAATTCACGGGCGAATGCGGCGCTTGCCCGCAATTGGGATCGCATGACGACAGAGATTTGGCGAGGCGCGTGTGGCGGAGGAAGCGGGGGTTTTACGAGAGATTGCGGCCGGAGCGCGTGCGAATCGTGGCGCCGTGCGGCTGGATCGCGAAAGAAGCAAAGGGGAGCGCGCTGCTGGGACGATTCGATTGCCGCGTAATACCGAATGGGTTGGATACGAATGCGTTCCAGCCGCGAGAACGGCGTGCGTCGCGCGAGCTGGTGGGCATTCCGATGGACGCGACGGTGGTGTTGTTTCTGGCGGACAACATCAACATGTATCGGAAAGGGTTTCACGTTCTGGCGAAGGCGCTGCAGCAATTGGAGGCAACGCGACCGGTATTTTTGCTGTCGTTGGGTAAGGATCCGACGCCGGAGCTGGCGCGGTTCAAGCACGCACATTTTGACGACATCACGAATGACCGGACGCTCTCGTTTGTCTACAGCGCGGCGGACGTGTTTGTGTTGCCTTCGCTGGCGGATAACCTGCCGAACACAGCGATGGAGGCGATTGCGTGCGGTACGCCCGTCGCCGCGTTCGATACGGGCGGGGTGGCGGACATGGTGAGGCCGGGAGTGACGGGGTTTTTGGCGCCATCGGGCGACGCGGCAAAACTCAAGGAAGCTATGGTCGAGCTGCTCGATCATCCGGGAATGCGCGCGGAGATGAGCGAGAATTGCCGCCGGATCGCGTTGGCTGAGTACGATTCGGCGATACAGGCGAAGAGATACATCGAGCTGTATGAGGAGCTTTGTGCGGCCTAGGCGGTGTTCGCATCACAGGCGACTTTTTTGCTGGTAGCGTGAAATGAAAATACCTGCCGTTACAGTGCTGATCGATACGTTCAACCACGAGCGCTTCATTGAGGAGGCGGTCGTCAGCGTGCTGGAGCAGGATTTTCCTGCGACTGAGATGGAGATTCTAGTTGTAGACGATGAATCGACGGACCGCACACCGGAGATTCTGCGCAAATTCGCGCCGCGCGTGCGCGTGCTGACGAAGAAAAACGGCGGGCAGGCGTCCGCGTTCAATGCGGGGATTCCCGAGTGCCGCGGTGAGATTGTGGCGTTTCTGGATGGCGACGACTGGTGGGCGCGCGAGAAATTGAGCCGCGTGATGGCGGCGATGGCCGAAGACCCGGCGGTGGGAATTGTCGGCCACGGAATCACGGTGGTTCATCGCGATGGACGCGAGCAACAAGAAATTTTGCGCGACGGCTTTCTTTTCCAGGCGAACAACGTGGAAGGGGCAAGGCTATTTCGCGTGCGCCGCAGCTTTATGGGCACGAGCCGGATGACCATTCGCGCGCCGCTGCTCGCGAAGATCGGCCGGATTCCTGAGATGATGCCTGTCGGCGCGCAGAACGCGAGATTCTTATGCGCGGACATATATCTCTTTACGCTGGCGGCCGTGCTCAGTCCGGCGCGGATTTTGGCCGAGCCATTGACTTATTATCGGCTTCACGACGCGAACCTGTATCAGATGTCCGAAATGGATCGAGCGAGGGCCCTAGGCAAGCAGGCCGCAATCGCCGCGCTCGCCGAAGCATTGAGTGCAGAACTTACGCGGCGCGAGGTTTCGCAGCCAGTGCGTGAGATATTGACGAGAGCTGTCCGCAACGAAGCGGATCAGTTGCGCCTGATTTTGGGAAGCGGCTGGCCATGGGAAACGGTGCGAACGGAATGGTCGATCTACCGCATGCTGCACCCGGACGCAGCATTCGCGCACCGCGTTTTTAAAGTGCTGACGCTGCTTCCGGCGCTCGCCGCGCCGCCGGGCCTCTTTTACAAAGTGCAACGGAAATTTGCGAGCAGCGATTGGTATTTGCGCGCGCGCAAGCGCGTGCTGCCGATTCCGCAGATGACGCACATTGAGAAGCCACTTAATTCCAACCGATGAGGCGCGCGGCAGCAGCCGTGCGTCAGGCGCCAACGAGCGAATGAGCCAGATGAACAGCAGCGAATCGATGCGCCGGGATTGGGACAATCGCGCGCGAAAGGACGCGTTTTTCTATATCGCGTCCTGGCGGCAGGATTGGGATGACGATGCGTTTTTTCAATCCGGCGAAGAGGACTACCAGCGGCTGGTTGCGAACATTCTGAGCGAGCGCGGGTTTCTGACTACGGGCAAATCAATGCTGGAGCTCGGTTGCGGCGCCGGACGAATGACGCGCAGCTTCGCGCGACGCTTTCAGAACGTGCTCGCCTTCGATATCTCTTCGGAAATGCTGAGCCGCGCAAAGGCGTTACAGCCAAATGTGGAAAATATCCAGTGGATTCCGGCGAATGGCGCCGACCTTGCGGATGTGGCCTCGGATTCGGTGAATTTTGTCTTCAGCTACCTCGTGCTGCAGCATCTGCCCAAAGAAGAGCTGGTGCAGAAATATATTTCGGAGATGCTGAGGGTGCTCGCGGCAGGCGGGCTGTGCCTTTTTCAATTCAACGGCACCGTGGAAACGAACATGAATTGGAAGGGCAAAGCTGCCTGGAAGATGATGGATGTTCTTTGGACGCTGCATCTTCGCAGAATGGCTGAGGCTGTGGCTCGGGTCTTCGGCCTGGATCCGGCGATGGCGGGAAAGAACTGGCACGGCGTCGCATTGAAAACACAGCACATCGTTGAAATGGTGCGCGCGAGCGGGGGCGAAGCTATCACGACGTTCGGCGAGAACACGCCGATGGCGTGGTGCTGCGCATCGAAGATTGGCGGAAGCGGCGGCGAGGCCAAAGCATGATCTCGCTGGGGATCAATTATTCGCAGATGCATGACTCGTCGGCGTGCATCGCGCGCGACGGGGAATTGCTCTTCGCCGTAGCCGAGGAACGGTTGAGCCGGTTAAAGCACGACGCGCGATTTCCGACGCTGGCGATCCAAGCGTGCCTCGATTTTGTGGGAGTAAGCGCGGAGGAAGTCGATTTCGTGTGCCAGGGCTGGCCGCGCCCGCGAACGATGTACCTGCATGACCTGAAGAGCTTCACGCTTGGCAAGCAGCCGTTCGATTCACGCGCAGTGCTTAATTCGACGCGCTATTTCGTGAGCATGTGGCATCAGCGCAGCGGCGAGAATCGGTTCCGGCAAAAGTTCGGAACTTCGAAGCCGCGCTTCCGGCTCGTGGATCACCATTTGGCGCACGCGATCAGCGCCTACGCATATTCCGGATTCGACGATACCGCCGTGCTTGTGCTCGACGGACGCGGGGCATGGGAGGCCACGTCGCTTTGGCGCGGACGTGATGGCCGGCTGGAGCACATCTGGACGATTCCGTGGCCGAATTCGCTTGGACTGTTTTACGCCCAGTTCACCCACTACCTCGGTTTCGAGCCCTACGCCGACGAGTGGAAGGTGATGGGCCTGGCGCCTTATGGCGAGCCCGGAATCGATCTGGGCCAGTTCATCGAGCCCGAAGACAGCCCGTACCGCGTTGCTACGCAACTGCTGATGGGCTCGGATTCCGCGCCACTGGCAAAAATCGAAAAGCGGCTGGGTCCGAAGCGCGAGCCGGAATCCGAGATCGGCGCAACACACAAGAACCTGGCGTTTTCGGTGCAGGATGCGTGCGAACGCGCAATGCTCGTGTTGGCGCGGGCTGCCGTGGCAAAGACGGGCTGCCGCAATTTGTGCCTCGCGGGCGGCGTGGCGCTCAATTCGAAAGCGAACGGGAAAATTCTGGTTTCGGGAGTCGTCGACCGGATTTTCGTCCAGCCGGCTGCGGGAGACGATGGAGTGTGCCTGGGCGCCGTGCTCGTGCCTCATCAGGATGCCGGCGGGAAGCTGCGGGTGCGCAAAATGCGGCACGCGTATCTTGGACCAGAGTCAACGGAAGGAGATATCGCGCGCACAATCGAAACTTACAAGCTGCGTGCCACGCGCGTGAACGATCCAGCCGGCGCGGCTGCGCAGATGCTGGCCGACGGGAAAATTCTGGGGTGGTTCCAGGGCCGGATGGAGTTCGGGCCGCGCGCGCTGGGTGCACGCTCGATTCTGGCAGACCCGCGCGACCCGGAAATGAACGCGAAGGTGAACAACGCGGTGAAATTCCGGGAGTGGTGGCGGCCGTTTGCGCCGTCGATGCTGGCCGAAGCGGCGGGAGATTATATTGAATCGGCGACGGATTCGCCGTTCATGATTCTTACCGCGCAGGTGAAAGCGGAAAAACGCGGCGTGATTCCCTCGGTGACGCACGTGGACGGCAGCGCACGGCCGCAGACGGTGGAACGCGACGTGAATCCGCTTTACTGGCGATTGATTCAGGAGTTCGGGGAGAGGACGGGCGTTCCGGTGGTGATGAATACCTCGTTCAACTTGCGCGGCGAGCCGATCGTTTGTACGCCCACCGATGCGGTACGCACGTTTTTCAGCTCAGGAATGGATGCGCTGGTCATCGGCAATTTTGTGGTGGAGAAATAGAGCTCGTGGAAAAGTGGATTGCGTTGATGGGAAAACGCAACATGCCGACGGACGGCGTGGAGGACTACTGCACTTTTCTGGCGCAGGCGCTTGCGTGCCAAGGGATTCAGCTCGAGCAGGTGCGCGTCTCGTGGGACGAAGACGGCTGGGATGCAGCGCTCGGAAAACTCAACCGGCGCGCGGTGGATTGGCACGGCCGCTGGATTTTCTTCCAGCATACGGCGCTGGCATGGTCGCGGCGGGGATTTCCTTTGGGCGCGCTCAGAACGGCCAAGCTGCTGAGGCGGCGAGGCGCACGCGTTGGCGTGGTGTTTCACGAATATTGCGCACAGGATGAGGCGGCGTCTGTGGTGAGACCCGTGCGCGCGGCCTGCCAAAATTACGTGGTTCGTGCGCTGCACGCGCAATCCGAGCTTTCGGTGTTTACGATTCCGACCGGCAAACTTCGCTGGCTCGCGAAAGATTGCGGAAAGGCGATATCCATTCCGATCGGCGCGAATATTCCGCCTCCGGCGATTTCCGATTCGAAGCCGAGTCCCGGCGGCGATGGCGATGAGAAGACCGTCGCCGTGTTCTGTTTTTCTCCCGGCCACAATCAACAACTGGAAATCGGAGACATGGTGCATGCGATGCGGACCGCCGAAAGAAGCGGGCAGCAGTTGCACCTGATGATTCTTGGCCGAGGGTCGACGGAAGTTCGGCCGCAAGTGGAGGCGGCGCTCGCAGGGAGCGGCGTACGCGTGTCAGCGACCGGAATTTTGCCGGCTGATGAAATTACGCACCAGCTTTCGCAGGCGGCCGCGCTCCTCTTCGTGAGTGGTTCTGTTGCGCAGACGCGCGGCACAGCTATTGCCGCGGTGGCATGCGGAATTCCAGTGGTCGGGTATTCCGGTGCGGCCGAAGGGTCCGCTCTCGCGGAGGCCGGGCTGGAACTCGCGCCATATCGTGACAGGGAAGCGTTGGCCGCGGCGCTTGCACGGGTATTAGTCGATGCGAACTTGCGAGGCGAGCTTTGCAGGCGGAGCGCCTCGGCCTATCGCAAATATTTTTCCTGGGATGCGATTGCGGAAAGATTCGCAATGGCGTGCAGCGTGCGGCCGGAGCGCGAAAAGTCCGCCAGCAGCGCCCGGGATCGCTCAGCGGAAACGACTGGAGTGGCGTAAGCGGCGGGTTTCTGCAAAATGAGCATTAATCCACAAGCACCGAGATGAAACTGCTCATCTATTCCAGTTCGTTTTTCCCGGCGATTGGAGGAACGGAACGAGTAACGCTCGACTTGGCGCGCGGAATCGCCGAATGGCCGCGAAATGAGGCGAACGGGGAATCGTTCGACGTGACCGTGGCGACCGAAACGGCCGGTGTTACTGCTGAGGATGAAGGGTTGCCTTTTTCAATTGTGCGGGGCCCGAGCTTGCCGCGGCTTTTTTCGCTGATGCGCGCGGCGGACGTGATTCACCTGGCAGGTCCAGCAATGGCGCCGCTGGCGCTTGGATTGATGGCGGCGAGGCCGGTTGTCGTGGAGCACCACGGATTTCAGACGGTTTGTCCCAACGGCCAATATTTTTATGCGCCCGGCCGGAAGCTTTGCGACGGTTACTATATGTCGGGGAAGCTCGGGAAATGCGTGACGTGCAATTCGGGTGACGCGGGCGCATTGGCGAGCTTCAAGCTGCTTTTCAGCACGCCCTTTCGACGCTGGCTGAGCAATCGAGCCGCGGTCAACATCACGCCTACCGATTGGCTGGCTTCGGTTCTGAAGCTTCACCGCATGAAGACTGTGTGTCACGGGATATTGCCTCTTGGCGAGATGCGAAATACGAAAGCGCCGGTGCACACATTCGCTTTTCAGGGGCGACTGGTTTCAACAAAAGGCGCCAGCGTGCTCATCGACGCCGCAATGCAGCTTCAAAAGCGCGGAGCAAAATTCGCGATCAAGATCATCGGCGATGGTCCGGAGCGCGAGCGCTTGACGAAGCAGGCGCAGCCGCTCGGGAGTGCGGTCGAGTTTCTCGGGGCGGTTCCCGATCAGCGGCTGGCCGAAATATATTCTGAAGTGTCCGTCGTCGTCGTGGCGTCATTGGCCGGGGAGGTGTTTGGGTTGGTTGCCGCGGAAAATATGTGGCGCGGGAAGGCGACGATCGTTTCCGATTTGGGATCGTTGAAAGAGGTTGTGGGCGAGACCGCAATCGTTGTGCCTGCTGGAGACGCTTCGGCTCTGGCGGATTCGATGTATCGCGCGATGGAAGAGCCCTGTCGCGTGTCTTCCATGGGCAAAGCAGCGCGCGAGCGCGCGGCAAAGATCTTCGATGTGGAAGCCATGATCCGCTCGCATATTTCGATCTACCGCGAGTGCGTGCAATGACCAGCGAAGCGACGCTCAAGCGCGTGGTGCGGAGCGTGACTCCCCGAACGCTGCGCAACTGGCTTCGTTCGCCTGCTCGCTCCACCGTTTTCTCGGCCGGATATTTCAAGGTGTGGCCCAATGAGCCTGGCAGCGAGCTGGCGCAAATCTGCAGCCTGACCCTCGACGACATCACGGAGCGCTTCGGGCGGCCGACGCACATCAAGATAGACGTCGAGGGGCACGAGGCCGCGGCGCTTGACTTCAACGGCCGGCGGTTGGAAGCAACGGAAATCCTGGCGCCGCCGATCGCGCGGTTTGTGGCGCGCCGAGAAAACAGATCGTGAACGAGGCGAAATCGAGGAGGGGCAAGCTTTCCTTTTTTGTCCTGTGCGCGCTCGGCGCAGCCATGCTGGCCACGAATCGGTGGTTCACGGCCGTCGATGATGAAGTGAGCATCATCGATCGCGCGTCGGTGCCGGTGGCGAAGACGGTCGATATTTTCTTGAGCGGCGTGGGGCAGCATGAACATCCGCCGCTTTACGATATCTTGCTGCACGGGTGGCTGCGCCTGACCGGCGGGAATATTCATCTGCTGCGATTCCCGGCGACAGTTTTTTATCTTGTTGGCGTTTGGCTGATGGCGCGGATTGCCGGAGAGATTTCGGGAAGAAAAGCGGAACTGACCGCGCTGCTGTTGGGTGTGCTCTCGCCTTACGGTTTTCATTTTGGCCGGCTCGCAGCGTGGTATTCGTTTTGTTTTCTGCTGGTCGCGCTAGAGACGCACCTATACTTGCGGTATTTGGCGCGGCGAAGCTCTGCGAATTGGATTTGGATGTTTCTTTGCTCGCTTGCGCTCATCTATTCGAACTATTTCGGCTGGGTGCTGCTGGCGCTGCTCGCGCTGGACTTTTTTCTCTTAAATCGTCGCGTGGGATTTCGGCCGTTTGCACCTATTCTCGGCATGGGTGCGCTGCTTTTTGCGGCGTTTTTACCGATTCTGCTCGCCTTCCTAAGGGAGCTGCACCGGGGCGTGCAGCTTGACCAGAGCCTGCTAGCGAGAATGCTGACGGCTGCTTACGTTGTTTATTCAATGCTGGTGAGCGAGTCGGTTGCGCCCTGGTTTTGGCCGCTCGGCGTGCCTGCGGCAATTGCGGTCGCCGCGGTGGTCGCACTTGCGATTCGATACTCGCCTCCCGTCGGCAGGCGATTGCTGGCTTGTTTCTTTGTGTCGCTGGCCATCATGACGGCGATTGGAGTGGTGGAAACCAAGCGTGTACTGATGCTCCTGCCGTGGCTGGCGCTACCGATCGCGCTAGCGTTCGCGTCGATCAGCGTTGCCACAGTCCGCCGGGTGTTCGGCGGTTTGCTGATCGTCGTCTTCGGGATCGGCTGGTTCGGCATCTTCGACCGGAAGCTTTACGCCGCGCCGCATTGGGTCGAGCCGTGGGCAAATGTGGCGCGGGAGGCCGCGGCCGTGGTTCGCGATGGGGGCATCGTAATTGGAAATAACGAGTCGTTCTTTTTCTATCTGACGTATCTGCTGCCGCCGGAAGCGCCGGCTGCGCCGCACGATTTTCGAGGCTTTTTGCCCAATTCGGTCACTCACCGCGGCGTTTACGGGCCGGAGCAGTGGCTTGCCGGCGGTTCGCATCCCGTGGCGCGGGAAATGTTGCTTGTGAAGGGTCTCCATTTCGGCACATCCGCAGCCGCAACGGATGAAGCACAGCTCTGGTTGGATCAGAATTGCCGCATTACGTCTGACCGGCTCATGGTTCACGATTTGGGCGCGGCGGTAAAGATGCGGCTCGTGCCGGCGGATAATCAATTGCCTTGGCGGGTCGAGGTCAGGTCGTATTCGTGCCCGTGAGCGTCTCAGCGCACGGATTGAGATAGAATGAAACTCCTGGGACGCGGGTCGTCTTACGTTCCCGCGAAGGGGTCCGAAGCGAGATGAGGCTGTTGCCGGCAAACGCGCAAGTCCCCATACTTCGCAATCAGGCGCTGATCGGCGCGGCGCTATTTCTAATTGCAATTCTTGTCGGCTGGCAGGTTGCGGGACAGATCGTCAGCAACGACACGCTGATGCTGATACTGTTCGGAGTAGGTTTTGCCGGATGTTTCATTGCTTTCACCATTCTGCGGAACTGGCGCGTGGGACTCTATTGGTTTCTGGGCTGGCTGACATTCGAAGACTTTGCGCGGAAGTATAGCGGCAACGGCCTTGTTCTCTTTTTCGGCAAAGACGTACTGGCGGCGCTGGTTTATATCGCGCTTTTCATTGCGATCCGACACAAAAAAGAGAAGCTCTTTCGTCCTCCGTTTCTGATATTCCTGAGCCTGTTTTTCTGGCTCGGCGTGCTCCAGGTGTTCAATCAGTATTCGCCCAGCATTTTCTACGGCCTGCTTGGAATCAAGACTTACTTCTATTACATCCCGCTGATGTACGTGGGTTATGCGTTCGTCCGCTCCGACGAAGACCTCCGAAAATTTCTAACCTGGAACATGGTGCTTGCCGGAATTGTCGCCGTCGTTGGCATCGCGCAGGCCATCTTGGGCAATAGCTTCATGAACCCGACAACGCTTGCGCCGGACTTGCGGGAATTGGGAGATCTCGAAAAGGTTACACCGATCTCGGGGCAGGTCTTTAACCTTCCGGATTCTGTATTTGTGAGCTCGGGCCGATACGGCGAGTACCTGACTCTTGCGGCGATCGTCGCCTTCGGAGTCGCAGGGTACCTTCTACTTACATCGAAGCGGGGCAGAATGCTCGCTTTCATAGTTACAGGCCTATTGGGGACGGCCGCTCTGCTCAGCGGCAGCCGCGGCACTTTCCTTTGGGTATTTGGCTCTGCTGTTATTTTGCCGATGGCTTTTCTATGGGGCGCGCCCTGGCGCTACCGGCAGGCGCGTCGAATGGTCAAGGCGATTCGATGGTCGGCAGCGCTTTTCTGTTTGGGGCTGGTGATATTCTTTGCCGCTTTTCCTGAAGCGATGGGTGCGCGAATGGATTATTATTCCGAGACCCTTCTGCCCAGCAGTTCTTCCTACCAGCTTTCAAACCGGACCTGGAGCTATCCGATCGCGAATTTGGAGGCGGCATTCACGCTGCCCAATTGGGTCGTTGGCGATGGGATTGGCACGGCGTCATTGGGAGGGCAATACGTCGAGAAACTAACCGGGAAGCCGATGCAAAACGTTTGGGTCGAGGAAGGGTACGGCGAGCTGATCGTCGAGATGGGCATTTTGGCCCCATTCTTGTGGCTTTTGTGGACCGGCGCGCTGCTCTACTACGGCTGGAAGGTGGTGCGGGGGCTCCGGCAAACCCGTTTTTTTCCGATTGCTTTCGCGATTCTATTTTACGCATTCCTGCTTCTTTACCCTCTTACGTATGGGAATTTGGACGCGTTTGAGAATTACACGAATAACGCATATCTGTGGCTGCTGGTAGGCGTGCTGTTCCGTCTGCCCGAGCTCGAACAAGCGGTCCCCACGGTTGCCGTGTTTGGCACGAGGAAACGGTCGAGCGGAGGACTCCAATTCTAGGAATCGCATGAGCATCGGCGCGACAGACCGCTTCATGCCCTCTGATTAGAGGGCCGCGGTTGAAATTGCCAGCGTCAGGCAGCGGAGGAAACTAATGGAAGTGATTCCCCAGTGGAAAATAGCGCAGGTCGGGGAAAAAGGGCTGTGGGATGGACTTGTGTACCATGACGAATACATCCTGCGCGTGCTCACCGATAATGCCGCCAGGGCTGCGAGCGTCCGCAAGGCGCTTCCTTCGATGCCCAGCACATGCGTCGAGATCGGCATTGGGCCCTTTGGCCTCGGAGTGAGTGCATTCCTTCCGGAGATTGGCAGCCGTTTTGCGGCAGACCCGTTGACGCCTGTCTCGTTCACGGAGAACGGTCGGGCAGTTCGCGAGTCGACCAAATCTGTCTACCAGTATATGTCGCAACTGCGCGAGGGTATTCAGTACGTGCGGACATTGGGCGAAGAGCTACCCTTCCGGAGTGCGTCGTTCGACTTCGCTGCTTGTTGCAATGTGTTGGATCACACCTCCGACCCCGATGCGGTGCTTGCGGAGATTTTTCGAGTGTTGCGTCCGGGAGCATGCTTTTTCTTTGACGTCGACACCTTTTCCCTTATGGGCCTGTTGAAATGGCACGCCTACACGAAGCGCGTCCACAAAAAGGAGATTCTTGTAACGACCCATCCGTATCGAATGCTTGAGCCGGATGTTGTGCGCCGATTGCGGTCGGCGGGTTTTGTCCTGCGTAAGCTGGATGGCCACTCGGGCCTGAGCGCGTGGGTCGGGCACGCGCGCTTATCAGCGTTTCTGGCGACCAAGCCGGCATCCTGAGCAGGCTGAGCAGCCGTTTGCACCCTAATGAGAACGTCTCCGCCAATTCGCTCAATTAAACCGGCGACACCAAAGCCTCGGGTTGCGATCGTATCTCCGTTTCTCGACAAGAGCCACGGCACGGAGCGAATTGTGATCGAGTGGCTCGCGCCGCTGGCTTCGAATTTCGAGTTTCACATCTACAGTCAACGCGTTGAGGACTTCGACCCCTCGACATTTACATACCACCGAGTCCCCGAATTGCCAGGGCCTCATCTGCTCAACTACCTATGGTGGTTCGGAGCGAATGAGGTGCGGCGCGCTTGGGACGCGCACGTGCGTGGGTTGAAATACGATCTGGTGTTTAGTCCTGGCATAAACTGCTTCGACGCGGACGTTATTTCCGTGCACATCGTGTTCGCTGAGTTTGTGCGCCAGGCCGGGCGGGAACTGGAGTTTTCCTCAAACCCGCTTCGCCGCTGGCCGCGTTTGCTCCACCGGAGGCTCTACTATTCTTTGATCATGTGGCTGGAGAGAATCGTATATCCGAAACGCCGCACGCAACTGGTCCTCTATGCCAAAAAGACCGCGGCGGATCTCGAGCGATTCTACGCGCGCGGCGAGGAATATCCGGTCCTTTACCTTGGCCTGGACCATGCGCGGTTCAGTCATGCTCGCTGCCTTGAGCTGCGCGATGCGGTGCGCGAATCGCTGGGGCTTGTCAAAGCGGACTTCGTGCTTCTGCTCGTGGGAAATGACCTGCTGAAGAAGGGGATTGCGGCGCTCTTCGAAGCGATGTCGCGCTTGCGCGATCTGCCGCTCAAGTTACTGATCGTGAGCCGTGAATCCGGCAGCGGCTACCGACCCCTGCTCAGTGAAAGAGGGCTGAACGAACGCGTGATATTTTTGCCACCGCGAAAAGATGTGGAGTTCTATTTCGCGGCAGCAGACCTTTACACCGGCCCATCCCTCGAGGACACCTTCGCCTTGCCGCCGGAAGAGGCGATGGCTTGCGGACTTCCCGTCATCGCGTCCGTGCCCAACGGCGTATCCGAGATCATCGTTCACGGCGAAAACGGCCTGATTCTCGATGACCCGCGCGACGCGGAGACTCTTGCTGCGCTGATCCGCCGCGTCTATGAAGAAGAAGCCTTCCGGACGGCGCTCGGCAGGAATGCCGCGAAATCCGTGGCGCAGTTCACATGGGAACGCAACGCGCACGACCTGCAGGCAATCTTTAACGAAGTCCTGCGCGAAAAGGGAGCTACGCCGCTCGGGGGCAAAGCTCTGGAGCCCGATCGATGACGCTGCCGCCGTGCGACGTGCCGCAGCGACGAAATCTCCTGTGAACGACGCTGCTGCGAAATCCATTCACATCACCGGATTGTTTCCCGAACTTCTCGGCATCGGGGGCGTGCAGGAAGCGGGCCGACTGACCGCGCTCGCCATCGATGAAATCGCACGCCAACGTGGGTGGTCAGCAGCTTTTGCAGGTCTGAATGACCCCGCAGGGCCGCAGCAACTCTCGATCGCCGGCCGCGAGCTTACTCTGCAGGGGTTTGCGCGCGCAAAGCTCGGTTTTATTCGATTCGCGATCGCAGCGGCGCGCGCCGCGCACAATCGCGAGGCCCATGTCATCGTTGCCGGTCATCCGAACCTGGCGCCCATCGCCATGTGGATGCAGAAAATGTCTCGGCACGCGAGCGCTATTGTGATGGCGCACGGCGTCGACGTGTGGCATCCGCTCCCGCGCGTTCGGCGCGCCACGATTCGCCATGCGCACATCGTCACGGCACCCAGCGCCGACACGATTCAAAAATTAATTCAGGTCCAGCGCGTTCCGCGCGCGAACACACAGTTGCTTCCGTGGCCGCTGAATCCAGATTTTCTTGCACTCACCGAACGAGATGGCCTGCGCCCGCCAGCCGGCTTTCCTGACGCAACGACGATTCTCACGATTGGCCGCGCTGCCAGCGCCGAACAATATAAGGGCACGGACGATCTAATCCAGGCCGTCGCAAAACTGGAATCCGCGATGCCCGATGTGCACCTTGTTTGCGTCGGGGCCGGCGACGATCTTCGGCGCTTGCAATCGCTCGCGAGAGGCCTTGACGTTGCGGGGCGCGTGCATTTTCTGCAGCGATTGTCAGGTGAAGAGATCGCTGCGTGCTACTCGCGAGCCCGGATCTTCGCCATGCCCAGCGCCGGCGAAGGTTTCGGCCTCGTCTTCCTCGAAGCGATGGCATTCGGTAAGCCGATAATCGCGGCTGCCTGTGGAGGGGCGGTGGACTTGGTCGAGGACGGTTTCAACGGCTTGCTGGTGCCTCCGCGCGATCCTGCGGCACTCACGCTGGCGCTCACTCGACTGCTCGAGAATGAGGCTCTTCGATCGCGGCTCGGCGCAAATGGAACCGCGATCGCGCGGGGAAAATACCGCTTCGATTCGTTCCGGTGTCAGTTGGAGCAACTGCTCGAACGATGCATCGGCAGATGTTGAATGTGTCGTAATATAGCCCTGTCTCCCCTAGGCGAGCAGCGGGCGTTATGCGAGTGCTGAAGACAGTCCAGTCCTATTACCCCTTTCAGGACCGCGGCGGGCCTGTCTTCAAAGTGCGGGCGCTGGCCCGGAGTTTGGCACACCGCGGGCACCGCGTAAGCGTCCTTACCGCTGATCTTGGCCTGCGAGGCGGCACGTGGGATAACCTCCATCTCGAGCACTGCCCCTGGGGCTGGCGCGCCGAAGAGGAGGGCGTCGAGGCTATCTACCTGCCTACCCTCGGCCACTATCGTGCACTCACCGTGAATCCGGGCGTGGCGAAATTTTGCCGCGCAGAGCTCTCTCATTACGACTTGGTTCATTTTTACGGGTTATATGATCTGCTCGGCCCTGCGGTAAGCTATTTTTGCCGTCGGCGCAGCGTACCTTACGTGATCGAGCCGATGGGAATGTATCGCCCGATCGACCGCAGCTTCCGCCTGAAGCGCGTCTGGCACCGAACGGTCGGCAGAAATTACGTCCATCATGCAGCCCGGATCGTGGCGACTTCTGAAATGGAGCGGCAGGACCTGCTCGAAGAAGGCGTGCCGGACGAAAAAATAGTTATCCGTTACAACGGAGTAGAAATCGACTGTACGGGCACGAACAGCAAGCGCGGCGCGTTTCGCGCCAAATGGGCGATAGCGCCAAATGATCCCTTGATTTTGTTTCTGAGCCGCATCATCCCGCGCAAAGGTGCGGATCTGCTGATCGAAGCTTTTGCGAAAGTATGTCCGCAGATGGGTACTCTGGTCATTGCGGGACCCGAGGGAGAAACCGGCTACGTGAACTATCTGAAAAAGTGCGCGGAAGAGAATCGCGTGGCGAATCGCGTGATCTTCACCGGGCCCGTTTACGGCGCAGACAAAACCGCAATGTACGCCGATTCGGACATTTTCGTGCTTGCTTCGCGTTATGAGAATTTTGCAAATGTCGTTGCAGAGGCTGTGGCTTGTGATATTCCTGTAGTGGTTTCCAATAAGTGCGGCATCTATTCGCTGATCGACGGGCGCGCCGGAATTGTGGTCCCGGTGGGGCTCGATCCTCTGGCGGCCGCGCTGCAGCAGTTGCTCGCGGACAAAGTCCTGTATAGGCGATTTAAGGTGGGCTGCAAGCAAGTGGCGGAAGAACTGACTTGGGGAACTCTTAGCGGCCAAATGGAGAATTATTATTCTCAAGTTGTTGCGAGCAAGGACGAGGCTCGATAATTTGAATGCGCGGACCGATTAAAACCGGAACGCACAACTCCATGCGAATACTGATTTTACTTTTGCCGTACGGTCGATCGGAGGCGCGATGACCGCTGCACGTGCTGGAGGCGTCCCTGCTCGAGTTGCAGAGTCCGCCCAAAGATCAAGCCGATCAGACGCTGTAAAGGGTTCCCGGGCAGCGCCGCCATCCTCACGGGCCAGCCACACTGTTTTCCGCGCCACATGGTACTCGGTCAATATTCTCCTGTTCTTTTCAGTGCTCGCGGTCATCTGGTCTTCGGCCTGGGAGTATTCCACGCGGCGTTATTTGAAGGGCTTTTCGGACGCAATCATTCCGTTTACCGCGCCCCCGGTGCAGAAGGTCCAGGCCATCCTCAACTGGATGTCGCACACGCCGGCGCGGTTCGGGCAGGCCCCGGCTGCCGATAATGACGATCGCAACCCCACCGACACTCTCAATTACGCTTCACTCCTCCGCGTTTGCGGGACTGCCACGAACGCGTTTATCAACCTGGCCGATAGCGGGGGTCTGACTGCGCGCAGGCTGCTCCTGCTCGACGCGAATCGCACCACTGTCCATGTTGTCGCTGAGGTTCTGATCGACGGGCGATGGGTTGTAGTGGACCCCACTTTTCACACGATTTTCCGCGGTGCCGACGGAAGCATGCTTACCAGGGCGCAGCTAGCCGTGCCGGCAACGTTCAATTACGCCACGAGAAACGTGGCGGGTTATGATCCCAGTTATGTATTCGATCGCGCCGTACACGTCCGGTTGTCGCACCTAGGATTTGTGGGGCGGTATTTGAGGCGGATACTCGATCGGTGGGTTCCCAATTGGGAAAGTTCAGCGACTCTTAGCCTATTGATGGAACGCGAGTCGCTTCAAATGACCGTCTTTTTTACGATTGCGGCGCTACTTCTTCTGCCCTTCCGCACGCTGCTTCGCTGGTACGGCGAATCCCGGCTCGGCGTTCATCCACAACATATACGCAGCAGGCTTCGCCGCCTCGGCCAACTGCTGCTCGAACCGGCGGATCAAGTGGCGCGCCTTTAATCGGACGGCAACGCTGGCTTTCAATCCGACCACGATCGATTACTCTTGGATCGGCGGCAATACCGGACTCCTTGCGAGCGGTAATGTAGAGTATGACGAGTGTGCAAGCACGGGCGCGACGCCCGATGCCGCCATCTATGAGGTGACACAGGCCTCAACCCCCCAGACTATCTGGAAAGCGACAATCGCAGGGCAATATGCTTATCGGGGCTTTCGAATGCCCAGTCTCTATCCAGGCGTGCAATGGTAGCGGTAGATGATGGGCCAAAGCAGGTCAAACTTAGGATCTAGCTCGCGGGTTCTCACATCTGAAGCGTGCAAGGCGCGAACGCCGCCAGAATCTCTAGCACGCTTGACTCGCAAAACGGGGACAAGGAGGACTGCCGAAGAAGCGAGTCCCTCAGGTGATCCTGCGAGGAATGCGGCCGAGTGGAACTGTAGTCTACTCGACGGTGACTCGGGTGCCGTGGGTTTGTGCTTTGGACATGCGCTCGATGCGCTCGTCCAACACCGTGCGGACTGCCTTCAGAAATTCGATCCGCGAATTCTTCAAATGCTGGCGTACCTCGGGCGAAACACCGAAGAGGTCCTGCACGTGGCCGATGAATTCTTCGCAGACACAACGGCCGCCCGCGTGCTCCCCCGCGCTCTGTTGACCCGCCTGTTGCTCGCTCATACCGCCTCCTTCATTTCCACCGTCAAGACGTGACTTTCAAGCCGCGCCCGTCCCGGCGTCAGCATCGCCATGGATCGCGGCAAGCCGATGTGCCGACGGAGCGTCCCGATTTCGACGACGAGTTCGTCTCCTTTTTTGAAGAGCCCGACGTCGCCTTTGGCCGCAAACGGCAGCAGAATCCGCACTTGGTAATGCCCGTTTGCTTTGTCGAAAGTATATGGCTTTTCCGTTCGCGTTACAGCCGCGGGATCCTCGCTCGCAGGATACAGCAAACTGGCGAGCCGTTCGAGTCGTTCCTTACCGAGCACTTCCTGTTCGAAAAGGGGTACGCGTTTCACCGGGACTGGGGCGAAGTATTCTTCGATTTCGCGCAGGATGCCGTCCTGCGACTTGTGCCACGCGGCGAACCATGCGTCCTTCACGTCCGCAGGGAGCAGTCGGTTCACGACCACGGTGTCTACCGTCAACCCGTGCAGCGAGAAGTAAACGAATGCCCGCTGCGTCTCGCGCAGCACCATTTTCTCGGGATTTGTCACCAGCCGCACGCTTGTCACATTCGGGTCTTCCATCAGTTCATCAACGCCGTCGAGCTTTTCGAAAAGATTGCGGATATTCACGAAATAGTTGTCGGTGGGCAGTTCGAATGGCGCCACACGGTTGGCGATCGGCCGCACGGCTTTCAACAGGTTCCGCTGAAAAGGGAAAATATGCTTCATGTACCAATCGAGCGTTGTGGGCATGCTGATGAAGCGCATCGATTCCGCCGTCGGCGCCGCATCCAGGACGATGGCGTCATAGGTCTGCTCACGCCGGTATTGGTTGATGTACATCATCGCGCTGAGCTCTTCCATGCCAGGAAGAATCGCCAGTTCTTCAGCCTCGACGCCGCTGATTCCTGTGGTCCGCAGCACGGAGGTGATATAGGCCGAAATTTCCTGCCAATGGCGCTTGATCTCTTTTTGGATATTCAATTCGAAGATGGAAAGCCGGTCGGTGATCGCCAAAGGATCCGAGGTTTGCGCGTGGAAGAGATCGGTATTCAGGTCGAAGGAGTCCGCCAGACTGTGTGCCGGATCGATGCTCATCACCAGCGTCCGGTAATTCAGCTCTGCCAGCTTGAGGCCTGTGGCTGCGGCGAGGCTCGTCTTGCCCACGCCACCCTTCCCGCTAAAAAGTAAGATTCGCATCCTGGATCCATTATAAAGCTCACTGCGGATCAGGCGAAATAAACGAGCCGCGCAGGCGCAGAAAAACGTGTCTCGACCAGCGTGCGAGCGGTGTTTAGCCCCTGCAAACGCGCGGCTCCTCGCCATTGAGCCGCGCTGTAAGTTGTGTGATTCTGGAATCGAGCTTGCTTTAAGGAAGGCTGTAGCATGTGCGGGATTTGCGGAATCATCGGATGCGATTCGCGCGAGGAAAGCGCCGCCGCGCTTTCGCGCATGCTGCGCTCGATCTTCCATCGCGGGCCGGACGAAGAAGGCGAACTCTTGGCGCCGCGCTTCGCCGCCGGCATTCGCCGCCTGAGCATCATCGATCTTGCCGGCGGCACGCAGCCCATCTGGAACGAAACTCGCACGCTCGCAATCTGCTTCAATGGCGAGATCTACAATTTCCGCGAGCTTTGCGACGAACTGATCGCCGCCGGACATAAATTCGGCACCCACTCGGATACCGAGGTCATTCTCCACGCCTACGAGCAGTGGGGCGCGCGCGGCTTCGCGCGGCTTCACGGCATGTTCGCCTTCGTCCTTGCCGAAATGCCTGAAGGCAGCGCCGGCCCCGTAAAGCGCGCCATTCTTGCTCGCGACCGCTTCGGCATAAAGCCTCTTTATTATTCCGTCGTCGATGGATCCCTCGTTTTTGCGTCGGAAGTTCGCGCGCTGCTTGCCAGTGGCGTCGTTCGACAGCAAATCTCGGCCGAGGCGGTTGCCTCGTATCTGCTCTTTGGATCCGTGGGCGAACCAAACACCCTTATCGATGGCGTCTATTCGCTCCCACCCGGCCATTTCGCCGAAATCGATGTTCAGACGCCTGGGGTGAATCTGGAATCCAAGCCATTTTGGAAAACCGAGTTCCACGGGCCAGCCTCCGGCGGCTCCACATCGCGCCCGCATCGCGCCAGCCCCTCTGCAGTATTCAGCCGAGTACGATCCTACCTGGACCAGGCAGTGCAATCGCACCTGATCGCGGACGTGCCGGTAGGGATATTCCTGAGCGGCGGTTTGGACTCAACGGCCATCGCCGCTCTTGCCGCGCGCGCCCATCCCGGCATCCATACTTTTACGGTGGCGTTCCCCGATTTGGAGTTCAGTGAGGCCGGGGACGCGCGCCGTACTGCCGAACGCCTGGGAACGCAACATTGCGAATTCGTGCTTTCCGGCGACGAGATGCTGGCGCGGCTCGATGAAGCCGCCGGAGCATTCGATCAGCCCAGCATGGACGGCATCAACACGTATTTCGTGTCCTGGGCGGCGCGCCAGTCCGGGCTCAAAGTCGCGCTTTCCGGCCTCGGCAGCGATGAAATTTTCGGCGGCTACCCCACTTTTCGGACTACCGGGGCAGTCGCGCGCCTCTCGACGCTGGCTTGTCTATTTCCGCGCGCGATGCGAGGTAGCCTCGCCGCGATGGCGCGAGCTATTCGTCCCAAGTCCAGTTCAAACCCTGCCTTCGAGAAGGGGATAGCGGCGTTTCTCGACCCGCAAGCCCTCCCTCATCCCTATTTCTTTACGAGGGCGCTTTTCACCTATCAGCAGCTCGCGTCGGCGGGTGTCCTCCCGGGAAACGGACCCGGGTCTGCGCCCTGGTGGAATTGGCTGGCTAACTCCGCCTCCGAAGCGGCGCAAGCGGACCCCTTCACCGCCATTTCCTGGCTCGAGCTACGCTCTTACATGTTGAATACGCTCCTGCGCGACACCGACGCAATGAGCATGGCCCATTCCCTGGAGGTTCGCGTGCCGTTCCTCGACGTTCCGCTCGTTGAATACCTCCTGTCGCTGCCGGGGCCGGAAAAGACGGGCCCTCATGGCCCCAAGTCTCTGCTGATAGGGGCGCTAGGCGATCTCTTGCCGGAAAATGTTGCGAGCCATGTCGGCGGGCGAAAACGGACGTTCACGTTCCCCTGGGAAAAATGGCTTCGCGGCCCCTTGCGCAGCCGAGTGAGCGACGGGTTCGCCGATTGGTCGCCCGCGCTCGCTCCAATCATCGGGCGCGACTTTGCCATGCGCGTCTGGCACGAGTTTCAGCAGGGGCGGACGACCTGGTCGCGGCCCTGGAGCCTTTACGTCCTAAACGAATGGGCCAAGCGCCATCTGCAGCATGGAAGTGCGGACCGCGTCCGGGGCAGAGCTAAAACGCCGCCAGTGTCCGTCTGATGCGATCTTTCGCCTTTTGTGCGCTTTTGCGCCCTCGAGAAGGGCTGTTTTTCTATCGATTAGAAATTGGCATCTATTGCAAATGCGCTACTTACGGCGATTTCTAATCGTGTTTACTATCGATTAGAAATTGGCGGTTTCTCGTGGTCCTGGGACAAGCCCAGGGCGGCCGCGAATTTTATGCATTTCTAATCGCAACGCTCGTTTACCCCCCTTCCTGACCGCGATTAGAAATTTTTTCGGTCTTTGTTTTCAGTGACTTAGGCCGATTTTTAATTTTATTCATTTGCGATTAGAAATTTGGGAATTTTATGCATTTCTCGCGATTATCCACCTAGCCAGCCAGGCGCTCTCCTGCGGCGGCTGCGCTGGCAAAAAGCCTGCATGCTGCCTCGGGGCCCGTCACCTTACCCCCTTCCGCCTCCGCGGAAACACGGGCCGTCCGTGTTCAAATCTCGGGAGAGTTTAGCACGGCGTGTACTCATTTGTCAACAATTATTAGGGTACTGGGACTCTATTTTCCCGATTTGGGAATGGTTCAGGCATGGTGCGGATGAGGCGGGTCGAAATTGTGCGCTTAAAATGGCCTCAAATGTGGCGTTTTGCGCGCCAAATACGGCTATTTGCGCGGTATGTTTTCAGCATGAGGATCGGCGGGCCGATCCCTTGCGGGTGGTTCTAGAACTACTAAGACGATAGGCGGTTCAAGTGGAATGGAAGACCCGCAATCACCTACGGACAAAGCGAAAATCCGCACGTTTTAAAACCCAAAATGCGCGGGACCCTCCTATCGTGTGGAAGGCCGCGGGAAATTCCGGTGTGGTATCATCCGCCCGCGCCGTGTATTAGGAGAAAGGCAATTCACGCAGATGCGATGTCTCGGCCACCTGCCAAAGGGGGAACGAGGCCGGAAAAGCCCCACGCTCATACACCGAGCATG
>DATJOL010000095.1:0-2907 GCA_035507075.1 Candidatus Aquilonibacter sp.
CACGCGTTACTTCTTTCCGGTGACGCCAATCGAGGTTTCGCCGCTTCGCGCAAGCGCGTTCCTGACGGCGCGAGGCGTGTCGGTGCTCGCGAGCGAAATGATGTGGGTGTGGTGCCCGGCTGCGCTTGCGGCGGTTGCCGCACGGCTGACGCGGTGCCGCCGGATTGCCCCTTATACTGAATGCTAAGGACACCATGGCGACCGCAAAGGAAGAAATCCGCAAGATGCTTGATGCGCTTCCCGACGATGCAAGCTGGGAAGACGTCCAGTATTCGATTTACGTGCGCGAACGGGTCGAAAGAGGCCGCGCCGAAGCCGCGCAGGAGAAGGTGATCGATCAGGACGAGATCGAGACGCCCGGCGAAGCGAGGTTCGCGATTCCACAGTCGCACAGCCACGCTGCTACGCGGTCGTAAATTTCTGGTGGCCGAGTTGGGTCGCTATCATCGCCCAAAGGGACCCAAATGACCATCCCTTCTCGAGCGCGAGTCAACAGCACTCTGTACTTGTTGACGATGTATCGGCGCGTGTCCTCGTTTCGCACAGTCTGCCAGTTGGTTCCGCGAAAGCTGCGGCAGAGCCACTCCCGCCCGGATGGCGACAAATCCCCGCCCCAACAAATGCCGACCCAATCTAGCTCAAGGCCCTGAATTCCAAACTCGGTGGCTGGCATCTCAAGATAGAATGAAGACCTCACGTCGTTGGCCGGGTTCAAGAACCAGTTTTCGACGTCAAGGTCAGCAGTAACGTCGAGTCCATGGGCTCTAAGCCGCCTACCGCCACTACTGGCGATAAGGCCAATTCGACGAGTTCCTCTTTGTTGCCGACGCAGCCAGGATCGAGCCTGTTCAAGGGACCGCGTCATAACAATCGGGTAATTGGGAAATTTGGCAGCAAGCTCGCGGGCGCTCTCCCCTTCTAAGCCTAATAGGGCGTTTACGAAAGCGGACAATTGTTCAGCTTTGAAAGATCGCAACGATACCCGTAGGTGTAAGGCTGGATCGTCCGTGACGGATATGCCCGAGGGCACTTCTTCAAACAGACTATTAGTCGCGTCGACTGTTGTAATCTTGAGCTCAGGAGAAATGGCAACAGCCCAATGCGGGAATCGCGCGGCGAGGGCCCTGCCCCATTCTCTAAGTCCGGCCTCGCCACGATTGATTTCCTGTCCCACGCCAACTAGCGCAACGATCACAGCCCAGCCTTCATGCCGGTCCATGATGTCCAGCATCATTTCAGGCTCCGAGAAATCCCGTTTGAACTTTCGGCTGGACTGCGCCGCGTCCCATGCTCTCTGGGCTTCGTCAAAGATCACCACGCGATCAACGGGCGCTTTGGTTTTTTCGGAGAAGTAGTTGTCAATGAAGCGGTGAACATTCTGTATAAATGTCGACACGTGGCGCTGCGAAAACCTCAGAGTGCTGCCCGTGCGAACCTGATGGTCCCTCGCAAGTGCTTCCGTCAAAACACGAACCAGCGGCCCGTTGCCGGAGAGGAAGACGCCGAGGTTACCCTCATGAAGTCCATGATTGTGTACGATGTTCAACCCCGCAAGTGTTTTTCCGGCACCCGGAACGCCTGTAATAAAACAGATTACCTTTTGCCCTGAGCCTCGCGCGTTGTTAACCGCTGTTAGAACCGCATCAGTGGTCCGCGTCAGGTTGTCTGTCCCTGCTTCACAACGTGAAATCTCACGGACATTGTTACCCGCGTATAAGGCCTGAGCAGCTTCGACAATCGTCGGCGTGGGCGAATAATCGCTGACGTTCCACCGCGTGGCATCGATTGGCTCAGATTCAGATGAGTGGTACCGAGCACTACATTCGCGCAGGGTTTGCCCCAGGTCACGCTGGTTCACTCTCCAGACGGGTTTGACGAAGTCGCATACACTGTCGTCGGGAATCTCGGATGAGGGCGCGTCGGTGGCAACTAAGATGGGGACAATCACGCGAAACCTGCTTTCATGATGGAAGTCCCTAAGATCCAGACAGTAGTCTTCGACCTGCAGGACTGCGCCACGATCGAATAGCGAGGAACCGCACTTGAATTCGACGACAAGGACCAACTCGCCGACGAGCAGAATCGTATCGATCCGCTTCCCGCGCCGTGGGATGGGGAACTCAAGCAGAATGTGCCCATCAATCCCTCTAAGGGCAGCACGCAGAATCTCAATCTGCAGGCGCCACGACTCGGTCTGAGTGTGAAGCTGCTGGAAGAAACCTGCTGCTGCTGCTGCGGAAGTTAGGCGGCCAATAATTGCGTCAGTGTCTGCTGTGAAGAACTCTTCAACGCTGCTCGCGAAGAATGCCGGCATTAGACAAGTTCGTCCTGGCCTTAGTTCTCCGGGTGCAAGATCAGCTTCTGCACGCGCCAGTTCAGGATCTCGGCGACGTAGAGTTCGTTTTCCGACGGGCACGCCATCTCGTGAATCCAGCCGAACTGCTTCAACTGGTGCCCCATGCTGCCGAACACGCCCAGCACCTTACCGTCGAGACTGAGCTTATAAATGCGCCCCGGATAGCCGTCGGCGCTGTAAAGATATTGCGTTCCCGGGCCCGGCGTGATGCAAATCGCCCACGGCGCGCCGTTCTGCATGCTCAGGTTGGCCGATGGCGCTCCCACGGTCGCTGCGGGAGGCATCGGCGCCGGCGGATTTCCCATCCACATATGGACCACCGGCGGCAGCGGCACGTTGATTGTAATCTCGCGTTCAAATTCGCCGTCCGGATTGAAAACCTGGATGCGGCGATTGCCGCGATCCGCAACATAAATGTTCCCTTGGGCGTCAGACGCTATGCTGTGCGGAGTATTAAATTGGCCCGGCTTATCGCCGAATGTTCCCCATTGTTTTACCCAGTCGCCGTTTTTGTCGAACTTGGCGACGCGCGAGTTCACGTATCCATCGCT
>DATJOL010000096.1:0-7082 GCA_035507075.1 Candidatus Aquilonibacter sp.
CGACACTTTCGCCTCGTCTTGTACTAGTTTTACCACGACGTGGCTGGCCTCAGCATGCTTTTTTACGTTATGTAGTGACTCTCTGTATATCTGGAATAACTCCCTGCAAATGCGGTCCGGAACGCGCAAATCGCGCGCTTCGACGAACAAATCGATGGCCAGCCCGTGCTCCAGGCGAAAGCGTTCGGCGAAACCCTGCATCAATTCGCGCATGTCCGCGCTTTCGACGCGCACCGGGCGAAGATCGGTGACGAAGCGGCGCAATTCGTCGCTTTCCGCTTGGACGGTGTTTTGAAGGCTCGCGATATCGGCGCAGGCCTGTTCGAGGGGCTTTTCGGGCAGGCGTTGCCGCAACACATTGAGCTGGATCTTGAGGCTCAGCAACGTCTGCAGGATGCCGTCGTGGAGGTCGCGCGAAATGCGGCTACGCTCCGATTCCACCGCGTGCGTTCTCAGGCTCCGCAATAGGAAGATGTTCTCGAGCGGCGGCCCGATCTGCCGCACGATGTGCTCGAGCCAGCGCAGGTCGCTCGCCGAAAATCGGCCGCGCGAGGCGCGCGGAGCGCTCAGCAAGACGCGGCCCGTAGGGCGTTCGCCCGATTCAATCGTAACGGCAATCAATTTCGCGCCGACGTCTTCCTTGGTCGAATCCGGTGGCGCGGGCACGCTCCGGATTCTTTGCCCCGTCCGGCGATCCCAGCCGAATCCTTCGCCTTTTCCGCCATTGAAGTCCCATCCCATTGAGACTTCGAAGCTGTCCAGCAGGTATGTCTCGGATCGGCTCAGCGGGAGCGTCTCAGGCGGCGCCTGCTGCGCGTCTGTCACCTTCACTTTCCAGACGAAAATGCGCTCGAGGTCTTCGTCGCGAATCACGAGGCTTGCCTGGTCACACTGGAACCCGTCGGCTAGCTCGCCGAGCGCCTTGCGGATCGATTCCGTGAGCCCGCGCTCGAATCGCAGCAGGCTGACGATCTTCTCAAGGAACTGCTGGTGCGCCAGATGTTCGCGCTCGCGAGCGCCGAGGAAGCCCATGCCCAGGCCCGAGACGAGCGTTCCCAAGCCGATCGCGATCCAGTGCCACGAGCCCTGCAGTCGAAAGGACTCCTCCGCCGCGACGCGCAGGATGATGCCCACGGTGGCGAGCGCAACGAGTGCCAGCATGGCGCGTTCATTGCCGCGCGTGGCCAAGGCGAAGACTGCGAAGAGGAAGAGGAACCAGAATGCCGAAACCGAGGGCGTCAAGTAAACGAACGCCGCCAGTACCCCGAAATCGAACAGCAGCGGAATCCGGATCGGGTTTTCGGCCAGGAATCGCTCTGCCAGCGCCGCAGCTACTGCGATTGCCAGGTAAACGGAAAGAAATACGACCGAAACACCCCGCACGGGCGCCCGCGACGTCTCAAGCAGCGCCACCAGAGACAGCGCCGCGATCACGGCTCGCGCCAGCGTGACTTGGCGCTCCAAATACAGGCGCTCGGTGTTGTCGAGAAGCATCGCGCGGGTGGCTTTCCCCAAAAGTCTAGCAACTCCCCTTCGCCCTGCCACGTGCGCCTGCGGCCTGGTGTCGTCTTTTGGTAATCGAGCCGGCGGTCCGAAATCTCCGCCTATTTCCACAACAGGCTGTGATTTTCACAGGATTTGTGTCCTTCACTGGATTGACACCGGGTGCATAATCGAATGCGAAGCGGCTCACTGAGGGACCTCGAAGCTTGTCGCAAAGGTATACGCGGAAGGAAGTGGGACGCATCCTGGGTGTGGATGCGAACCGCTTGCGCTACTGGGAACGCCTTCGGCTGGTTCGCCCCGAGGCGCGCTGGGGAGAGCGTTTCTACAGCTTCGGTGATCTTGTCGCTCTCCGCACCGTGAAACGTCTGACCGAGAATCGCATTCCGGCACAGCGGGTGCGCCGGGCCGTTGCGCTCGTCGAACAGCAGTTCGGCGAAGCGCCGCTTCCCCTGCAGGCGCTGCAATTTCTCGAGCAAGGCCGCGACGTTCTCGTGATTCCTCCCGGCGCCGCCCGGCCATTCAGCCCGATCAAGCAGCAGTGGGCGTTTTCATTCGACGCGCCGGCGGCCAGTCACGCCAAGCTGCGCGCGATGGCGAGCCCAACGGCCGAGGATCTCTTCCAATCGGCGCTCGATTGCGAGGCTTCGCCGGATACGCTTCCCGATGCGGTCGATCACTACAAACGGGTGATTGATCTGGCGCCGAATTGGGTCGACGCGCACATCAACCTCGGCGTGGCGCTTTATCAGATGGGCGACATTCCGGGCGCGCGCACCGAGTTCTTCGCTGCCGTGCAGCTCGATCCGCTCAACGGCATTTCCCGCTACAACCTCGGCTGCGTCCTCGAAGAACAGGGCGAAATCGACGAAGCCATCGACCATCTGCGCCGCGCCGCCCGCGCCATGCCGGCCCACGCGGACGTTCACTTCAATCTCGCCCTCGCGCACGAAAAGCGCGGCGAGCTCAACCTCGCCCGCGAACAGTGGACGCTGTACCTTCGCTACGCGCCGAATGGGCCGTGGGCGGAGCAGGCCCGCGTCCATCTGAAGAAATGCTCGCCGCGCCGCAAGCGCAACGCCCCGATTCCCTTTCCCCGCAAAGCGTAGCCGCCGAAATCGCGAAGAAGCCGACATTCTGGTTCACTCGGAAGCGTGGCGGGTGTATAAGGTGCGTGCAAAATCACGGCCGGTCGCAGAAAAAATCCAGCAGGGGGGAACCTTGAAAACCGCACTTAGAGCAACTTTACTTTTGCTGATCGCGAGTTCCGCGCTATTTGCCGCGCCGAAGGCCAAAATGTTGCCGTCGCCGTGCGACGATGCGTGCCTGACGGATGCCGTCAATAGCTACATCGCTGCGCTGGTGGCTCATGATCCTTCGCAGGTTCCGCTTTCCGCGAAGCTGGAATTCGTCGAAAACACGGTCGACATGAAACCGGGTGAAGGCCTTTGGAAAACGGCTTCCGCCGCGCCGACGACCTTCAAGATTTACGTTCCCGATCCCGTTTCCGAAGAGGTCGGATTCATGGGCATCATGCAGGCGAGCGACAAGCCGATCCTCCTGGCGCTGCGTCTGAAAATCCGCCACGGCGAAATCGTCACCGCCGAACATCTGATCGCCGCGAATCTCCGCGAAACTTCTCTCAAGAATTTGGATACGCCGCGAAAGGCGTTCCTCACGGATGTCCCGGCATCGGAACGCAATTCCCGCGCGGACATGATCCGCATCGCGGCAATGTACTACCCGGCGATCACGACTTCCGACGCGAACAACGCGCCCTTCGCCGATGATTGCGTCCGCCACGAAAACGGGATGCAGACGACCGGCAATCCGCCTCCGGACAAGCCGGGCTTCGGTTCGCTCGGAGCTCTGGGCTGCGCCGCGGGACTTAAAACCGGCGGGCTCGCTTACATCACGCGCATCGAGCCCGTCCGCGTGATGATCGCCGACCCGCAGACCGGGCTGGTCTTCGGCCTCTCGCAATTCCGCCAGCCGATGAAGTCCACTACCGAGAAAATCGTCGGCGTTCCCGGCGTCACTTCGATCCCGATGAACTTCAAGCCATTCGATCTTCCCGCCGCGCACATTTTCAAGGTCTACGACGGCAAGATTCACGAGATCGAGGCGATGGGTTTCACCATGCCGTACGACTCTAAAACCGGCTGGGAGAGCGCCCCGGATCACGGCCGCTGATTTCGCCGGCGCGCCTGGGGGACAAATCCGATGAACGATCCGTCGATCACGGCTTTTGGAGTGAAGGACCCGGGCGCGCCACCGGAGCTTGGTGTGTTTGCCTTTCTCATCGGCAAATGGGAAGGCAAGGGCAAGACCAAAATCGAGGATGGGAAGTTCGCCGAATACAGTGTGACGTGGATCGGCCGATACATCCTCGATGGAACAGCCATCGCCGATGAGCTGCACGGCCCGGCTCCGGACGGCAGCCCTTATCTCGGGATCAGCCTACGACAATACGACGCCGCGAGGAAAACCTGGATCATCGAGTACCTGAATGTGTCCAACTCGTTTTTGCGGAGGCAGGTCAATAGCGAGTCGGGATCAGTGCACGTGCGAGGGAGAAATGTGACGGTCACGTCGGAATCGCCGAGCGTTGCCGTCCGCGAGCACTACCAAGTGGAAGACGACGGCTTCGTCTATCGCCTGGATGTCTCGAGTGACGGCGGAAAGAGCTGGAAGGAAGGCGAAGTGGAGATGACCTTGCAGCGAGAGAAAGTCGTGAATCGTGACTCGTGACTATCGCGCGGCGGCCTTGGCTGCGGCGGGCAGCCTTTCCATTCCGCCGCGCGTGTCGTAAACTGGTCTACACCTGTGGTGAGCGTAGCTCAGCCGGTAGAGCATCGGTCTGTGGCACCGAGGGTCGTGGGTTCAAATCCCATCGCTCACCCCAACCCCACTGAAATAAAAGAGTTTCCAACCGCTGAATCAGCAATTCCCGCTTCAGTCAGCAATTGACCCTGCTAGGCTCTCTATCGCGGCACGCTGAGACTGCGGAATGACGTGTCCGTAGATGCCTAACGTGATGCGCGGGTCTGAATGCCGCATCTGAGTTTGTACAACTGTGATCGGCGCTCCCGCGTCGATTAGTTCACTAGCGACCGCATGACGGAAACTATGGAATCCTGTCTGCCTGATCCCGAGTTCCGCAAGCACGGGATGCAGCTTTCGCTCTCGCAATCTGTTCGCGGAGTAAGGTCGCCCGTCTCGATTCAAAAACAAGAACCCGAGCGGGTTTTCCCTCTTCGCGGGATTCCATTCGTAATTTCGGAGCCGTTCTGCAAGAGCATCGGGCATCGGCAAATCAGCCACGCTCGCTTTGCTTTTCGGCGTTCCGAGCTTCCCCTCATACACCGACCCGCGAATGCTGATGATCTTCCGCCCGAAGTCTAACTGCTCCTGGCGGAGAGCGAGCACTTCGCCAATCCGCATACCTGTCAGTGACAGGATGAGGCAGATTGTTGAAAGCGGTTCAGTGGCTGAACGAATGATGCTTCTCATGTCGTCGCGAGTGAAACAGTGGACTCGTTCACGGGGCGTGTCTTGCGGCAAAGACAAATCAGACAAAGTGACTTTCGGAACGTCATAACCCCAATCGTGGGCAGTGGAAAGAATCGACGAAAGGGTCAGTAGAATGTTCTCGATTGTTTTTCTTGTCCGTTTGCCGTTCGACATGCCTGTTGCAAACGCCTGAAGCCTTTTGGCCGTCAGTTCCGACAGGGCGCAATCTCCCAGCGACGGCTTGATGTGACACCGCAGGTGAGATTCCGCTGCCTTTCGCGTGCTCGGCTTTAGGTTCATGGCGATTTGTACGCGCCACTCGTCAATCAGACGATTCAGAGTCGCCGCATTCTTGGGAACAGGTGCGACGGCTCCGCTCGCTTTGTTCACAGAATCTAAGATTGGCTGAAATGCAGCACGCGCCGCACGCTCTGACATTCCCACAAACGTCTTGCTCCGTTGCTCACGTTTGATAGTGCCGTCAGGTTGCGCCACGTCGATACGCCACATTCCGACCCAGTTTTCACCGCGTTTTACAAACGTACCTGTCTGAAATCGTCGCTTTGCCACTGGCCCACGCTTTCTGCCTGTGGTTAGCGGCGTTGCGATCCCGACATTAGCATCGGCCTCGGCTAAGGGCAATGCTTCGGGGTTTTGGAAAGTTGATTGAACTTGCACGGACACACGTCTCCCGTTCGAAGACGCTTCCGTGCTCGGACTACGTTTGCCAGCGGGGTTTACCGTTCGCGAGAAGCTAGGTAGGATGCCGCTAGATTACAGCCTAGTATGCCGTCTCATTTCCGCGTGAGAGCACCGCGCGGTGGAATCAGGGATTGAATGGGCAGACCCTTCGCGTGATTCCTTGCAGGTTTGGCGCAACGTGAAAGACCTTCGTTCAGTTGCAAAACCATTTTATCACGAGGGGCAGTCCAAAGTCAAGCGAAAAACCCAATGAAAATGGGGGTTTTATAGTTTATGTGAGTTCGCGCGTAAAGCCACATTCGGCAAGCCGTTTGTTAGGGTTAGAATCCGAATCCAAGACGAGGTGAGTATGACGACACGAGTTCGACTACCGGGGCCTATCACCCGCATTTATGCAGCGGTCGCCGAACTTGAGGCGCTCTATCCCAGCAGAAAGTTTACACCGGACGGGCATCTTGTCGGGTCTCTCGGTGAAGTTGTCGCGGCGGAAGCGTTAGGTTTGACGCTCCATCCGATGTCGCGACGCGGCCATGATGCTTATGATGCGAGGGGCGACGTACAAATCAAGATGACAGCCGGAAGCCGAGTCTCTATGTACGACACCTGCGAGCGACTTGTTGTGCTTCGGATCGTTTCGCCGGAGGAAGCTGAGATTGTCTACAACGGACCCGGAAAGCCTGCGTTTCAAATGGCGGGTAAGAAAATGAAAAATGGGCAGCGACTTATCAGCCTGTCCCGTCTTTGTGCCCTTGCCGCAACGGCTGATGGAGGCTCGGAACATGCTTCCCGCTGAAAAAATGGAACTCGCAATCTACAAATACGTTGATGCCTACGGTCTGGCGCGGCCTGCGTCGATTCCCGAACTGGCGAGAATTCTCGGAGACAACATTCAGTGGAATCTGATCGTGGAGCGGTTAAAAGACCTGCAAAGCCAAGACCGAATCAAGCTATTTCGATATGGCGGCGGTGACGTGCGTGTGCCCTACGATCAGTTCGTCGCGCTTGAGGGCGAGAACAACTTCTTCGGAAATGGGTTCGTTATCGAGATTGACCCGCAAGGCCGGAAGTACTTTCAGGAGCTTGAGGTCCGCGACAAACGCGAACAACAGGCGGCTGTCGTCTTCATAAGTTGCGGGCAATGTACGGATCAGGAGAGAGCACTCGGGAAGGCTATCGCAATCGCCATTGAGAACCACTCTTCTTGCAGAGGGTACTTCGCTGAAAACCAGAACTCATTAGAGAGTCTTTCGCGCCACATCTTCTCTGCGCTCGATCAGTGCGCTGGATTCGTGGCGGTGATGCACCACCGGGGGGAAGTACACGCACCCAATGGAAAACACATTCGTGCTTCCGTGTGGGTCGAA
>DATJOL010000097.1:0-2617 GCA_035507075.1 Candidatus Aquilonibacter sp.
GACGTATCGAGCGACCGGGCCGGATGAGTCGATCCGCGCGCGAAAGGAAGAGGTGTTCGCGCTGGTCAACAGCAAGAAACACGGCAAGCTTGTGGACGTCCGTTCGGTGGACGAGTTCACCGGCAAAATCATCGCGCCTCCCGGGATGTCGGAGACAGCTCAACGCGCCGGGCACATTCCGGGCGCCGCGAACATTCCGTGGGCGCAGGCGGCCAACGAGGATGGGACATTCAAGTCCGCCGATGCGCTGAAGCAGCTCTATCAAGCCAAGGGGGTTTATGGCGAGGGAGAAACGATTGCCTATTGCCGCATCGGTGAGCGGAGTTCGCATACCTGGTTTGTTCTGAAGTATTTGCTAGGCTACGAAGACGTAAAGAATTACGACGGTTCATGGACCGAGTGGGGCAACCTGGTCGGCGCGCCGATCGAGAAGGAAGCTGCCGCCGCCGCGCGGTAAGCGGCCTTCCTCAAATATCTCCTGGCGGGAGCGTAGGGCGGCTTGCAATGGCGGGCCGCCCGTTCGCTATTTTGCGCACGGATCGAAACTGAATATTCCTGCGCTCGCTTCGCGCCGCCATTGAAGAGATTTCCCCGCTATCGTAAACTACTCGGACTGCATTGCGCTCGCTGCGCGCCCGTAGCTCAGCTGGATAGAGCGTTTGGCTACGAACCAAAAGGTCGGGAGTTCGAATCTCTCCGGGCGCGCCACTTTCTTCCGCAGTTTGTGTTCAATAACTTCGACCGATGCCACTTACTTCGTTTCGAACTCAGATTTCACGTCCATGCCCTATACATTGCGAGTTATGCCAGATTCCACGGGTGGCCGTCGGATGGGTGTAGAATTCAGGCAGAAGATTTCAAGGCGGAGACGTAATGAGAGTGCTCGGGCAACTTCAGATCACCCTGGCTGCGTTTATCAGCGTTGGGTTTGTGAGTGCGCTGCCCGGACAATCAACCTCTCCGGCGCCGCTCAGCACCTCCTCAGCCACCCTTTTGGCCGTCGGCACAACGATTTGCGCCGTGCTCGCAAACTCGATTGATGCCAAGAAAGCCAAGCCTGGCGACGCAATCACAACAAGGGTTACCCTCCCCGTCTTATCTCACGGCAAAGTGATAATTCCAAACGGCGCCAAGATTACTGGCCATCTCACCCTGGTGCAGACTCGCTCGCGTGATAGCAAAGAATCAGAAATTGGAATCGTATTTGACCACGCTGTGCTGAAAGGGGGCGTCAAACTGCCACTGTCTCTGACCGTGCAGGCTATCGGGGGAGCCCCGCAGGCGGCCGCTGGGACGGCGAGCCAGGATCTCTACAATCCAAATTTGGTAACTGTTCCCGGCATTCCGGGAGCACCGGGTTCCTCACCACGACAGTTTGGCCTTCCGCAAGGGCCTCCGCTGGACGACCAAACGCAACCAAGTCGTCCGAATGCCGGTCCCGAGAGTGCGCAATCTCTCATCCTCGACGCCGCCAGCCACGGCGTGATCGGATTGCCCGATTTGACGCTCACGGAATCGTCTGATGCTGCGAGTGGGTCGATCGTAAAGTCGCTCAAAAAGAATGTCAAACTATATGGCGGCACCCAGATCATCTTACGCGTGATAGGGCCATGAGGAGACGTGGACAACGCTGAGCAGGCAGCTACGACGCATTCGCGAGGGTCCTCAGGAACAACAGGACATTGGAACGAAAAAACGCAATCCCACAGCTCGCTAGTCAAAGCGCACGTACTCGAAATTTAGCGGCTGGCCGTTGATGCCGCGAATCGGCGGCGCGATCCAATTCGCGAATCTGCCGGGCTCGACTACTCGCCCGTTCATCAGCGACTCGACGAAGGCGTGATCTGCGGGGCTCGGCATCCATTCATCGCGAAGGTTCTCCCAAGCTTCTTTGCTGACCACTTTCCCTTCGGGACTGATGTAATGCCCCGCGAAATTCCCGATTGCGCGGTGAAATCCCTTGTGCGGCAGACGCAAGCGGAAGGGGATGCCGGCGGTTTCGATCACCTTGTTCCAGCGGTCCACGCCCGCCTGAATTTCACCGATGTAGTCGTCGCGCAGGCGCTCGTTGAGCGCGGTGAGCGCGGGAACTTCGCGCGGCACGATGCGTTGCCCCGCCACTTCGAGAACCGGGTAGGTCGTATCGGTCAGGACGTGATCGTCTTCGATTTTCGTTTCCTCGTAGCGCCCCTTTACGCCGCTTGTGAAATAGCTCGCCGCGTTTGATGAAGCGTCCGAGCCGAACAAATCGATGGTCACACTGAAATGGAAATTCAGGTAGCGCTGGATGGTGGGGAGATCAATCACGCCGAGCGCGCGAACGGAACCAGGGCCTTCCACCTTGTGCTCGTTCATCACTTCGCACGTGCGCTTGAGAATCCGGCTGACGCCCGTCTCGCCCACGAACATATGGTGTGCTTCCTCGGTCAGCATGAATCGGCAAGTGCGCGCCAGGGGATCGAAGCCCGATTCTGCCAGCGCCGAGAGCTGAAATTTTCCGTCGCGGTCGGTGAAAAACGTGAACATGTAAAACGATAGCCAATCGGGCGTGGGTTCATTGAATGCTCCGAGGATCCGTGGATTGTCCGCGTCGCCGGAGCGCCGCTCGAGTAACGCC
>DATJOL010000098.1:0-20588 GCA_035507075.1 Candidatus Aquilonibacter sp.
TTATTGCCGGCCGCGGGCCATGGCTCTTCCCATTACCGGGCCTTCGCCGGAAGGCGGCAAATGACCATTGAGGCGCAGATAAATCGCTTCCTGCGCGTAGTGGTCGGAGAGGTCAGTGGCGAGAGAGAGCAACGCAGCGGCCTTTGAGACCTTGCGTCCGCCGAAGAACTCGACCTCTTGCGAGAGGTCGCCATCGTTGACCTTCGCCAAAGCCTGGTCGCAAAAATCGAAGGAAGATTGCATGGCGGCGACGAGCTGGTCTTTCGGGCTGTCTTTGGTGAGATTGGCAACGGAGGGTGCGGCGCCGCCCGAAATGCGCGAACAGAGGAAGTCGTTTGATTGCGCAATGTGCAAGACCATCTGCCCGAAGGTCATTTGCTGCGGGGTTGGGGCATAAGTGTATTTGTCGGCGGGCATCTCCTGCGCGCCGGCGATCAGATTTTTCGCGTGCTGGGTCACGTCCTCGCGGACGGCCGAAGTTACGGGGTTCTCTTGCGCTTTCAAAGCAAGCGGGAAGAAGACGAACGAAACGGCGATGGCAAAACCTGCGAGCTTCTTCACTGAATAATTCACTGAATAATTCCTCCGAGCCGAGCATAAGCCCGGATCTGCGGCCGACGCAAGCGAATAGCCCGCGGTCGAAGGGCACGCAGGACAGCAGATTGAAGCGGCCGGTCTGTTTACTTGCCGCCGCTTAACTTGCCGCCGCTTAACTTGCCGGCGTTTACTTGCCGGCGTTTACTTGCCGGCGCTTACTTGCCGGCGCTTACTTGCCGAAGGAGGCGGTGACTCCGGTGGAAAAGACCACGTCGTTTGACTTGGTGCCGGCGATGGGCGGATTGCTGACGTAGCGGTCGCTGAAGCTCACTTGCCAGCCGAGCCATTTGCTGATTTTCGTGGTGGCGGCGCCGTCGAAGGCAAAGTTGTATTGGCCGGCGTCGGAAAGGTCGGGATAAAAAGTGAAGTCCTGGGTGACGGTGGTCAACGCGCCAAACTGATGCTTGAAATCCTCGCCGAAGGTGGCGCCGACAAGATTGCGGTCGACGCCGGCGGTGGGCGTGGTGCTCCCCTCGACCATGCCGTAGCTTTGGCGCGTGTAATTGATACCGCTGAGCACGTCAAAAGTCGTTTTGGGCGTGTGGACGGCGTGCCAGCCGAGGCCGCCCGTATAGATCGACTGCAGATTCAGGCCTTGTAGCGCGTTGTGAGTGAAGTTACCGTCGACGAACCAGAAGAGCGCATCGTCATAGGCGTTCCTATCGTAGCGCGCGTCGCCCAGCACTTCGTTGGCGGTGACGCCGCCTCCGGCCAAGTCGTTCTGCGCGTAAACCACCGACGAACTCATCGTGATCTGGTCGTTGAGTGTTTTGCGGCCGGCGTTAAAACCGAGATTCAGATTGGTGGTGTCAGCGTTACCGCGGGCGAGGGCGAAGCCGGCGTTCGCCGCGCCGCTCCAATTCTCCACGAGCGAAGGATGCAGGCTCTTCTCGTACGCGGCCTGAGCATCCGGCGAGCGGACGACAGTGAGGCTCGCGAGCGGCACGTCGACGTCGCCGGAGGACTTGGTGTGGACGACGAGGTCCTTGCCAGCGTTGGCGATCGTGATGGAGCCGCTCACCGTGGTTTTCTGCGGAGTCAAGACGAAGAGCGTGGTGTCTCCGGTGATCTCCTGAATGGCCGACCAGTTCACCTTGATCTCGCCGGCGAAATCGGTTTTTACGGTTACCGTCTTGTTGTCCCCGCCGGTGATCGTGCCGGTGATGCGGTCGCCGTTTTTCAGCGCCAGGGTATCGGCGGCAGCCGAAGCGGCCAGTATAGCCAGGACACAGAAGCAAATCAGTGCAACGCCAGTTCGCATGCGCATTCTCCAAAATTGTGTTTGAGCAACCATCGGGGCTGGTAAAGGTTCCAGCAAGTCTAGCAAAGGCCGCGAGAGGCTCCCAAGCGGCAAAAGGGCGTCGCGCGAGAAATTTTCGCTCCCCGATTTCGCCGCGAGCGAAAAAAATGTAGGATATTTCGGTGAGTTTTCAGCGGCTCTCCATCCTTATTTTTTTGATCGTCGCATTTCCGGCGCTGGCGGAGGCTTGCGCTTGTTCCAATTCGGCGCCGGGCCAGTGCCCGGGGTTGCAGGCGAGCGACGTGGTTTTCCTGGGCACGGTGATCGATTCGCAGGTTCTTCCTGCTGAGCCGGCGGCCGGGCAGGCTGACGCGGGCGATCCGGCGGGCGCGTCCGCAGTGACGCCCACGAACGCCGCGCAGGCCGTGACCGCCCCGCCATCGGCAGGTGCGCCGATCGTCCGCTACCGTTTCCGCATCGACGAGCGCTTCGCGGGGCCGGACCAATCCGAGATAGACATCTATTCCGGCGGGGACGACGGCGATTGCGGCTACCAGTTCAAAAAGGGCGAGCAGTACGTGGTTTATACGCAGCAGGAAGCCGGCGGGCGGCTTTTCTCCACGGTTTGCGATGGCACGCGGCCCGCGAGCGACGCTGTTGCGCTGATCCCGCAGCTACGCGCAATGCGCGACCATGAACGCGTTGCGTCCGTCTTCGGCGTGCTGCGGCGCTCGGATCCGCCATTTCTTTCGCCGCCCGACGATCCCGCCGACCCGATTCCGATCATCTCGCTGAAGCTGCGGTCGCGGATGGACCGCTTCCAAACCAATTCCGGGCCTGACGGCGTGTATACGTTCTACGACGTTCACGCGGGCGCGTACAATTTCACGGCGAATCTTCCCGCGGGGACCGAGTTGACGCAGAAGGCGCAAAGCGCGCCGCTCTCTGCGTTCGAAATCCCGGATGGCGCGTGCTATGAGTACGATGTCTACGCGCTGCCGACGGGCCATATTCGCGGCACGGTCCTGGGGCCGGACGGCAAGCCGCTAGCGGTGGCGTCGCTCGAACTGTATCGCGTGGGGGCTTACAACGCCGCGCGTCCCGGCTACTGGGGATTTCAGGGCGCGACGGGCGGATTCGAGTTCGATCACGTCGGGCCGGGCAAATACATCCTGGTCTACAATCGGCCGAATCGCATGGACCCGAACTCGCCCTTCCCGCGAGTGTTCTATCCGGGCGTGAGCAGCCTTGATAAGGCGAAGCCGATCGTCCTGAAGGATGGGCAGAATCTGCAAAAAATAAGCTTCAAGGTGTCGCACGGGTACGCGTCGCGGTCGCTGCGCGTTCACGTGAAATGGGCGGGATCGCATCCGGCGGGCATAGTGACGGTCGCGGTGAAGGCGGATAAATACGAAAATCCAAGCGTGAATAAGCTGGCCGAGGGGCTTTACGGATTCACTCTGTTTGACGCCGCGAACTACACGATTTCGGCGTGGGAAGACTTAACGCCGCAAGCACAGCCCGACGCGCGGCCGGGCGCGCGAGCGCAAGCGTGCGTTCTCCCGGCCCGCATCCAGGCGCCGGATGTTACCGTCAGCGGCAGCGACACGGGCACGAAGGAAGTGACGTTGACTCTGCCGAAACCGGGCTGCGCGAATCAGTAGGCGCCGGCGCGCGACGGGCTTACTTTGGAGATTGACGTGTAACCGCGAGGCGAACCATCCCTGAGAGCGGGCGCGCCACTCGAGAGGCGGCGGGGAGTATGATCGAACAGCGCCGACAGAATCCGGCACGGATCGAAAGATGCCAAGTGACAAAAACAGACAATGGAAGACTCGAGTAGTTCGCGACGGGTTTCCCGACCGGCAATTCGACATCGATTTTTGGCAGGAACAAGGCGACGAAGCGATCTTCAGCGCGGCCTGGGAGATGGTGCTAATGGCCGAGGAGCTCAAGAATGGCAGCGAGCCCACACTTCAGCGAACTGTTACGCGCGTTCAACGAAAGACAGACTGAGTACCTGATCGTGGGCGGCTACGCCGTGATGAAATACACCGAACCACGCTTTACGAAAGACCTGGATGTCTGGATCCGTAATACTCCCGAGAACGCCGCGCGGGTCTACCAGGCATTGGTCGAATTTGGCGCGCCACTGGAGAAGGACAGATTGGTTCCGGCAGATTTCGCGGCGAACGACATGACGTACCAAATCGGAGTCGCTCCCGTTCGCATCGACATTTTGACTCACATAAGCGGTGTGAGCTTCGAGGATGCATGGGCCCGGCGCGTACCGAGCTCGCTTTTGGGCACGCGCGTACATTTCATTTCGCTTGACGACCTGGTGAAAAACAAGCAAGCGATCGGTCGTAGCAACGATTTGGAGCAGCTCGAACGCATTCAAAAGAGTTCACGTTGAGCCTGCCGAAGGCCGGTGGAGCAAATCAGTGCTTGCCGAGTCTATAACGCACGTTTTCCAATCTACTCTCAGCCCCTATGTCTCCTCTGGCTCCTTCCGTTCGCCTGCGATTCCGCCGCCCAGCATCGCCACGAGAGGATCCATCAACGGAAAGCGTATGCGCGTGCTCATCACCAATGGAAAATGCAGCACGGTGTACATCACCGCGTATAGGAGCAGCATATTTGCGGCGAGTGGCCAGCTCTTGCGAAGGCGCAGCCATCCCGCAATAGCCGCCGCCAGAATTCCCCAGTAAACGACCACGCCAGCCAGCCGAATCATCCTTTCGGGCAAGGCAAAGGACGCGGTGTCAAAGGCCTGGTCGGTACTCAGCCAAAAATACCCGATTTTTCTGGCGAGCAGCGGAAGCGCGTGCCAGCCCTCCTGCTTCCAAAGGTTGGCGGCAACCGCCAGACATTGCTTGTTCAGCACAGCCTCCGAAGGCAGCGCCAGCCGCGTGGGCGCGTTAGTTTCGATTTGGCTCATCACCCAGCCCAGAGACGCGCGGATCTTTGTCGAATCGCCGGGCTGCGTCCGACCCTGAGGAGTGAGCACGCCTTGGACTTCGTTGTAGCCCTGCTGGGTCGAGAAGAACACTTTACGGTTGAAGACGAGCTGGTTGCGTATCAGCCACGGCGCGATCAGCAAAAGAGGCAGAAGCATGGTGTAACCCAGGGCCAACAACCGCCTCTTCCCTCGGTGACGTATGACCGCCAAGCCTCCGATCGCTGCCAGCGCAGCGCCGTTGAATCGCACGTATGCGTCGACCACCGCCGAGAGCCCCATGCCGATTTCGTTCCGAACGGACGGAGACTTCAGTTCGCGCACGAGGCAGTAGAGGAAAATCGAAACGAAAAATGTTGCGAGGCATTCCGACAAAATCTGGGCGCTGGCGAAAAGCTGCGTGGGCAATATCAGCCCGAGCAAAAACGCCACATCGCCCGCTGAGCTGCCGAAAAGAATTTTCGCGGCGCGCCCGGCGATCCATGCCGTGGCGATACAAACGAAAAACTGCACGAACCGCGTGGCCGCTACGTAAAAGCGCCCGAAAATCAGCGTCATTAACGCGAGAAAGACGGGATAACCCGGCGGGCGAAATGCGGTCGGTTCGCCGGCATAGGTATATCCGCGATGGTGCAGGAGGTTTGAAGCCAGCAGCGCGTACGCCGGCGCGTCGCTGCCTCCGCTGAGAAACGTCAGCTTAGAGCCGCCTGCGGCAATCACGAACGCCGCATGGACCAAAATCAGGGCCGAAACCAACAGATAAAAAGTTGAGCGGCGCATCCCAAGCGGGTCGTGCATCGCACGCCATTCTATCCGCGCGCTTCCCTCTTGTATACGCCGCCGGGCGCGCTCATCGCACCGAAAATGCGAACCATCTCCTGCTCACTCATTCCTGAGCGCCTGTATCGGGTCTAATCGCGGCCACCGGGGACGCTTTTTTTCGCGCACGCGAAACCGGCAGGTTCGTTTCAATTGGCGGAATCAATTCGAATACATCCATGCACCTTCGACACCGGCGCTTCTGTCGCCGGTTTACCGGCGGGAAGGTAAGGTCATTACTCTTCTGCTTCCTATGGTTCTCGCTTTAGGTGTCGTCGTAATCCTCGGTCAACGATTCGAGAAACGCCACCAGCGGAGCAATGTCCGATTGGCTGATCGACATATTCGCAAACTCCGGAGGCGGGTTGCGCAGCAATCCCTCACGGGCGAGCTGCGAACCATTGATGTAAAACTGGACCACATCGTTGAAGGTCAGCTTGCTCCCGTTATGAAAATAAGGTGCGGAATCCTCCAGGTCTCGCAGCGTCGGCGTCTTGAATTGTGCGATGGTCGACTCCAATCCCTGATCGACCGTGCAGTTCTGAGCATTGGCGCAGACCACCAGAGACAGGTTCGCTTGCGGATTTGGAACGTCCGGGTTGAGGTAAATATTCCACAGTCCGAGGTCGGCAAATTGCGGTTGGCCGGCCTCCGCAGGATGACGAAAGCGCTCGGTGGCGTTCGGATGATTCGACGAGACGGGCAAATATTCGTCGTAGTTCGCATTGCGCTGGGCAAGATCAGGGATCGAGAGAGCCATAAACGCTCCGGCGCCGTTTGCCGCGTCGTATTCTTCCTGCGCTACGCCCGTGTTGTGAAACCGGTGATCGGTGAAATCCGGCGGCGTGTGGCACGCCGTGCAATTTCCTGCGTGCTGGGAACCGTCGGTTGCTCCCGTTGCCGCCTTCAAGAATATTTTCAGCCCCGCCAGCTCGAACGCGCCAAATTGGAAAGGCTGGGCGTGATACTTGAAGCTCCCGTAGCTGCCGTCCACATAGGTTGGATTCGAGAGAGCGACAACCTCCTGATATAGCTCCTGGTCGTATTGCGCCACGGTCTGGCCGGCCGCCGGCTGCACCGGCAGATGGTTGATGCGCAAGAACACATCATAGGGCGAGCCAATATAGCGGCCGAACTCATCCTGCTTGAAGAGCAGCCCATACATGTATTGCGCGATCATCGACGAAACATCATCAACGACCTGGTCGTCCGTCGCTGTCGCCACGTTCAGGCGGTATTGCGGCGGCAGCTGGCAATCGGCGGGGATTGAAGGATCGGTGCCGAGAAAAATCGTACTGTAGGAAAGATTGCATCCGTATTCGGCCGCCGGCGTGTTGTCGCCATTGTCCCCGCGAATCACGGCCGCGATATGCGAGATCGCTTGCTGCGTCTGAGTCGCACCCCAACCGAAATTCCGCCCCGTCAAGGTGGTCTTGACCAGGTCTTCGGGCGTCGTGAACTCGCCATCGAAGTGAAGGAAGGTCGGCCCTGTATGCGGCTGCAACGAGCCCACCATTTGCATCGCGTTGCGCGGCGTCGTGGTAAATCCGTTCATAGGCAGCGGCAACGGGCTCCGCGTCGTGAAGTCCGAATAGGTCCGGTTCCCTGCTCCGGGCACGCCCTCGAACTCCACGACGAAGTGGCAGGACCGGCAGTTGATCGATTCTCCTGCGAACGGTCCCGGCATCGGCCCGGTGTAGACGTTTTGCACCTGGCTCACTACCGGGTCGCCGGTCACAAGCGGCGTATTCACGTCTGTCGAATTGGCCGCGAAATACTCCGCGAATCGTGTTTCCACGAACAGGCGTTCGCCGATGTTCTGCACCGCCGGCGCGTTTTCCACCTCATTCGGGAAATTAGGCGCCTGCCCCGATCCGCACCCACAGATCAAAACAGCCGCGGCAAACGCCGCCAGCCGGCCGCCAAACTGCAACCGCCAAGCAGATACGGATCGCTTCATTGCGTTTGCTTCTCCTGAGAATCTGGTTGAGCGGACGCGCCAAGGCTTTTCACATAGGCGATGATCTGCCACCGCGATTGTTCGGCAAGGGCGCTCCAATTGGGCATTCCACGGCTCAGATTTCCGTTTTTCAGGAGCCAGAAGATTTCACCGTCCGTGGCTCCTTGCACGCGTTCGCTGCGGAGGCTCGGATGCTTGCCTCGCCCAAGCGCGTCAGGCCCGTGGCACTGCGCGCAATGATCTGCAAAGAGTCTTGCTCCCGCTGCGATCGCATCCGGTTGCCCCGCATAGGGATTCACGCGCGCGCGGTCCGCGGCCGGCACGTGCTTCAGCCATGAACCGTCGGCCGCTGCGCAAAGCAAAATCGCCAGCAGGCTCATCGCGAGTCGCATATTCGGGGTCTTCGCACCGCGGGAGGGCGACTGTCTTTCGGGCCGGCGCGGGATCACTGCGCTCTCCATGGCCAGTGATGAAACGCCTGCTGGAATTCGTAGGAAATCTTGAAGCGGTAGAGAACGCCCAAGCTATTCGCGTTCAGGCCGAAATTCGGCGAAAACGTGATCGTCGGACCCTTGGGAATCGAGAGCGAAATAATTGGACCCAGGTATTGAGACGTGGCGTGCCACCCAAAACCATTCGCATCGCCGAGCCCGCCGTAGAGCTCAAGGCCCGCAGCCAGATTTTCGCGGCATAGCACGCACGGCGTCGCGCTCGCGGCCAAGGCCAAGGGCCGGCTGGCTCCAAGCGCATAGCCGAACTCCCAGGGCTCGCTCTCGTTCAAATCTTTCTCCGAAATAAAGTTTTCGGAGAAATTCCAGCCGCGGTATTCGGTGGAAAGAATCAGCTTCTCTTCCAGGGAGCGCTCAATCTCATTCCGCGCCGCCGCGTTTGGGATGATCAGGTCGGCTACACTTTTGTGGCCGGTGATTTCCAGAAGGCTGCGATCGGCGTCGTTTACGTCTTCGTACTCGACGTAAAACACCGGATTGATGAAGTGCTGGCGCAGCAGCGGACGAATTCTGTTCTCCCAGCGGAAGCCGGTGAAGAGCGTGGAATCATTAGCGGTCGTCTGGCCCTGCAGGTAAACTTCCGTCGTCCACCACGCTTTGGCGCCGTACTCCAGTTCCAGAGTCCCGCTAGCGAAGCGGTTTCCGTTTTCGGGAGACGCCACCGTGTTCTTCATCGCCACTTCCAGGTTTCCTGGCTCCTCCAGGGAATCCGAGTACGTCACCAGGTAAGGCGGCTCTTGGGCCTCGGCACGCTGAGCCAGCCACGTCCCCACCGACGCCAAACAGAAGATGACCGCGAGAGCTCGAGCACCCGCAAAACCCGTCATGGGAGGCCCCATTCGCCACGAAACAACCGTTCCCTAGACACACCTCACCCCTCTTACAGTTGTGCATTTGTTTCAACTGGCGAATGGCAAGCCTATTTTACTTGAAAAATTGTGTCAACTGTCTTTTTGTAAAAGTTTTGCAACAAGCCCAAACTCGAAGCGACCGCTTCGACGCAGTGCCTCTCAGCTATTCAGGGTATGTACGCAACAACTTGAAGGGATTAGGTTTATCTCCGAATATGTAACAGCCACGATTTGCCTCGCATGCTACAATGCGGGGGTGAGGAGCAGGAAGGACTTTGAACCGAGACCGTTACGCTGCCCGACGAAAACTCCTAATCGCAACCCCAGAAAATTAGAAATCGCCATAAGTCATTTACAATCAACAGTGATCACCGATCTAATCGTGGTGGCTAGAGGGGGGGCTGCCAGCGCCTCCTTTAAGAAAATGACCCAGCCCTTGAGAGTAGCGAACTGAAAATGTCCAAGTTCCCTCTTCGACCGCATCCCCACCTCTATCAGATCAACACATACGCATGGCTTGAGCAGCTTTCCGCCAGGCTCGGCCGCGCCATTCACCTTTCGGATGTCCCCGACTCGGAATGGGACGCTATCGCCCTTCTCGGCGTCGATATTGTCTGGCTAATGGGCGTCTGGCAGCGGAGCCCCATATCCCGCGAGAAAGACGTGGAAGCAGCCCCGCAGCGCGCCGCGGCTTACTCCGAAGTGCTGCCTGGGTGGACCACCGCCGACATCATCGGCTCGCCCTATTCCGTCCTCCAATACGAGCCCGACCCTCGCATTGGGACATGGTCCGATGTCGACTTTGCCCGCGACAAACTGCACCAGCGCAAAATGTCGCTTTGCCTGGACTTTGTGGGAAACCACACCGCGCTCGATCATCCCTGGGTGCGCGAACACCCCGAATACTACGTCCAGGGCTCGGAGCAGAATTTCCAAAACGATCCATCCGGCTTTTACAAGGCCGAGACGAACAAGGGGACTGTCTACGTGGCGCTGGGAAAAGACCCCTATTTCCCTCCTTGGGATGACGTCGCGCAGCTCAACCATTTCTCTCCGGAAATGCGCGCCGCGCAACTCGCCGGGATCAAGAGAATTGCCGCGCACTGCGATGGCGTTCGCTGCGACATGGCGATGCTTCAACTCAATGGCATCTTCGAACGAATCTGGCGTCCGCTGATCGGCGATACGAAAGCGCCCGAAAAGGAATTCTGGACCGAAGCCAGGTCGCTCGTCCCGGATCTTATGCTGTTAGCCGAAGCCTATTGGGGCACCGAGGACCGGCTGATCGAACTCGGGTTCAATTTCGTCTACGACAAGGGCCTTTATGACTCGGTTCGCGACGGCAACCTCGGCGACGTGCACTGGCGGCTTTCGCAGCCCGAGTCGCGGCAGTCCCATTTGGCGCGACTCCTTGAAAACCACGACGAGCCGCGCTTCGCTGCTGTCTTCGACGATAACCGCTTTCGCGCCGCGGCGGCCTTTATGGGAACTTTGCCCGGCATGCGCTTCTATGAGCAAGGCGAAGAACTCGGCATCAAGCTGCATACGCCCATCGAGTTGCGGCGCGTCGCCGAACAGCCGGTGGACCCGGTCCGCAAGGAGTTCTTCGCAAAGCTCCTCGCCGCGACAAAAGAAGACGTGTTCCATACGGGCGATTGGACCATGGTTGCCGTCACGCCGGACAACGATGCCACTGCTGGAAACCTCTTCGTTTATCAATGGCGCTCGGAGAAAGCGTGGATACTGATCGTCGTTAATCTCTCTGCGGCGCCGGCGCAGGGGTTCGTCCGTCTCGACGGCAGCATCAGCCCAGCCCGCGACTACGATTTCGCCGATCGCCTTGACGACGTCAAGTATGTCCGGAAGGGCGCGGAAATCGCCAAGGAAGGCCTCTTTGTACGGCGCGACGCGTACCAGGCGCACCTTTTTGACGTCACGCCGCTTTAGCCAAGCCCGCGATGCTCGCGCCCCCGCGTCGCAAAGCGCACAAAACGCGCGAAATCCCTTCGCTCAAGTTCCCCGCTCCCCTATACTTTTTCGAGGGGCAATGAAGCTTCGCCTGCGTCTAAAGAGAGGCAGGTAGTGGCCTGGGACGCCGCTCGAATCCTTTTCCGAAGGCAATCTCAACCACAAATCAAATAAGGATGGGAATGAACCGTTTTGAACGCGCAGTTGTAAGCAGCATGGCGCTGCTCATCACGCTGGCGTGCGCCGCCGCTGCAAAGGCACAATCTGAGCCGCCGATACGCCTCGATGTGGACGCCACCCAGGCGCCGCAAAAAATCCTGCACGCGAAGCTCGAAATGCCGGTCCATCCGGGACCGCTGACGCTCTATTACCCAGAATGGATTCCCGGCGAACACATGCCCGACGGCCCCATCACGAATCTCGCGGGCCTGGAGTTCACCGCCAATGGGCAGAAGATTCGGTGGCGTCGCGATCTCGTCGATATGTTCGCCTTTCATCTCGATATTCCGCCGAACACCAGCACGCTGGACATCGCACTCGATTTCCTGCTGTCTGCGCCGCTCTCGGGATATACCGCCGGCGCCTCCGCCACGGCTTACCTCGATGTGATCAACTGGAACCAGGTTTTGCTATATCCCGACAATCCGCCGCCCGCCGATCTCCTTTTCGAACCGTCCGTCCGGCTGCCGGACGGCTGGCAATTCGCCAGCGCACTCGTGGGCGCGAAGCTGAAGGGTGACACAGTTTCGTTCGCGCCCGTTGCGATGAATACGCTGGTGGATTCGCCGCTCATGGCCGGCAAGTATTTTCGAAAGATCGATCTCACGCCCGGGCAATCTCCCGACGTCGAAATCGATATGACGGCGGACAGCCCCAACGCACTCGACATGCCCTCCGACATGGAAAAGCACTTCCGGCGGCTCATCGCCGAAGCGCAAACCGAATTCGGCCCTGCTCACTACAACGATTATCATTTCCTTCTCGGCCTCAGCGACTCGATCGCCCATTTTGGCGTCGAGCATCGCCAATCGAGCGACGACCGCGATTCCGAGCGCAGCCTGACGGACGAAGCCGAGCGAATCGATTTTGCCGGTCTGCTTCCACACGAATATGTCCATTCCTGGAACGGAAAATTTCGGCGCCCGATCGGCCTCGCCACTGAAAATTACCAGCAGCCCATGAAAGACGATTTGCTTTGGGTCTACGAGGGCCTCACGCAGTATCTGGGCGAAGTCCTTACGGCGCGCAGCGGCCTGCGCAGCGGCGACCTTGCGCAGGAGCTTGTCGCTCAGCTCGCCGCGCAAGCTGACGTCCGGGCCGGGCGCGAATGGCGCCCACTGCAGGATACGGCCGACGGCGAGCCCGCTTTTGGCGATAGCATCCAGGAGTGGATCAACTGGCGCCGCGGCACGGATTATTACGAGGAGGGCGAACTGCTGTGGCTGGATGTGGACGGCACGCTCCGCCGCCTTAGCAATGACAAAGAGTCGGTCGATACGTTTGCGCGCAAATTTTTCGCCGGCCCCAGCGGAGACGCGCCAATGGAGACTTACACGTTCGATGACATCGTAGCGTGTCTCAATTCGCTCGCGCCGTATGACTGGACGAGTTTCCTTCGCGAGCGCCTGGACGAAACGCCGCCTCCAACCGCCGACGAAGCCGTCGAAAATAGCGGCTGGAAGCTCGTTTATAGCGACCAGAAAAACCGCATGGACATAAATTCCGATTGGCTCACACGCTGGCTTACCTATACCTACTCGATCGGCTTCCTGGTCTCCGACGACGGTTACCTGGGCGACGTGATTCACGGCGGGCCGGCGTACAAAGCGGGACTTGGTCCGGGCATGCGAATCACGTCAATCGACGGCAAACCCTTTTCGGACGAAAATCTCCGCGACGCGATCCGCAACGCCCAATCTTCCGCCGAACCGATCGACATCGCGGCTACGAACGGGCGCGACGCACAAGACTATTCGGTCGATTACCACGGCGGGCTGCGCTTTCCGCACATCGAGCGCGACAATAGCCGGCCGGATTACCTGAGCGAAATCCTCGCTCCTCATGCAAAATGATCGAAACGCATCCTCTTCAGTCAAGAGGCGAAGCCTAGCGACAATCCGGGAGCGGCGATGAGAGCTATCTTTCTGATCGTGATTGGCATTCTGTTGGTGGGTGCCGGAATTACCGGCCTCGTGCATCCTCAGTGGGTAGGGTCGGAGAAAAAAGTAGAAGTCCAGTTCGGCGCAAAGCAGTATGAAGTCGCCACGCGGCGCGTGACCGATATCCCGATGCCCTTCTCCGGGTCGATCATCGTAATGGGCAGTTGCTGCACCGCGCTCGGGCTGATCCTGCGTGCAAGAGCGCGCAAGGCCTGAGCGCGATCTTCGCAAAGTTCAGAAAGAGCGGCCGCGCCGGGCCGCCCTTTCCCAATTTAAATCCACGCGATTCAAAAGCTAGCGCGCGAAAGTAGCCGCTTCTGTCTTACCCGAAAACTCAAGCTGCGTAATGCGGGAATTGTTCGTCAAGACCTCGGAATCCTGGGCTTTTTTCGGCAACTGAATCCATTTGCATGGGACCTGAGCAACCGTCGAGCCGTTCTGCTGCACGACTACCTGGTTCGTCGTGTCACTCGCTTTCAAGTCGTAGGTGCCGGGCGCAAGTTTATGCCCTTCGATTGTGGTGGGTTGAGTGGCGACATAGTGGATCGAATCGGTATGCGCCCAAACCGGGAGCGCCATCGCGAAAAGAGCCAAGCCGCCGAGGGTGTGTTTCCAATTGAGCCTCATATCTGTAGATCTCCTCTATGAGTAAAGTCCCCAGCGAAAGAAGTGGCCGAGTAAAACCCGGGGTGAGCCTCATGCGCCGGCGACGCTCATTTCGCCCGCACGAGCACTCTTTTATGAGACGCTCGGTCGCGGCGACGGTTTCTCAGGAATTCGCTGTATTGCGCCTGCGGTGAACGACGGAAGTAGCAGAACGCGCAGATGAATATCAAGTCATGGGGCCGTTCAGGCCTTATCCCGCACGATTTTCACGCGCAGCTCGCGGGATCGCGGCCCATCGAATTCCGCGAAAAAAATCTTTTGCCACCGCCCCAGCGCAAGCCGGCCATTCTCGATCCACACCGTTTCGGACGACCCCACGAGCGCGACCTTGATGTGCGAATCGGAATTCCCTTCGGCATGCCGGTAGTCGCCGTGCCGCGGAACAAGCCGATCCAAAGCCACCTCCATATCGCGGGCAACGTCAGGATCGTAGCCTTCGTTGATCAGCACACCGGAGGTCGTATGCGGCACATACAGAAAGCAGACGCCTTGCTTGCACGCCGAAGCGCGGACGATTTTTTCGATTTCGTCAGTCACGTCGCGAAGTTCGGTGCGTCGTGACGTGCGAATGCGAAGTTCATGGGTCATAGGCGACCTCTGTGCATGATCCAGGCAAAAAAGAAAGGGCGGCTCCCAAAGCCGCCCCTCGGTCCTACAGGTCTCAATTCGCTCTACGAAAGCGCCGCGGCCGAACTCGCACCGTAAAATGCGAACCATGGCTTCGCTGCCGCGAGTCGCGCGTTCACGTTGCTGATGTTCTTCACACCCTGATCGGAAAGCCAGTCCTCGAGCGCCTTCACGCCCTTTGTGGCATAAACGGGAACCGCATCCGCCCAAGTGGCCCGGCCGCAGAGCACGCCGGAGAAGTTCACGCCCGCCTCCGCCACCAGTTCGAGCGTCTCATTGAACACTTCGTTGCTGACGCCCGCCGAGAGATAAATGAACGGCTTCTTGGCGACCGCGGCCGCTTTGCGGAAATGGTCTTTCGCTTCCTCGCGCGTATACGCGGCGAAGCCTTTGAACGCCTTCGATCCGGGCACATACGCCATGTTCACCGGCACTTCCACCTTCAGCACGTCCACTCCATACTGCGGCTTGGAAAATTCTTCCATGCTGCCCATCACCGCCTGCGGCTTCTTTTTCGCAAATTCGAAGCTCTTATCGTCGCCGCCTTCTTCGTAGGTCACAAACTCGAGGAAAAAGGGCACGTCCGCGGCTTTGCATTCGCCGCCGATCCGCTCGACCCAGGCGTGCTTGATATCATTGATGTGTCCGGGATCGAACGGCGTGTAATAGAGCAGAATCTTGATGCAATCCGCGCCCGCTTCCACAAGCCGCGGCACCGACCAGATGTCCAGCAAATCGGGCAGCCGCCCAGGCTTTGTATTGTCGTAGCCGCTATTCTCATATGCGAGCAAAAGGCCCGCGTTCCTGGCGCGCGCTTTCGCCGCAGGCAATCCATATTCCGGATCGAGCAGGATTGCGCTCGCGTGCGGAGTCAGGATTTTTGAGACCGTGGTCTTGAACTCTTCCAGTTCGTCGGCCTTCACCTGTTTCTTTTCGACGCCCTTCGCTTTCGCGATGGCGGACATCAGCGACCCGCGCTGATCCATGGCCGCGGCGGCAATCACGCCGCGATCGTTCGCAACCGCCTGCAGTCCCTTTTGTTTCCCCGGCGTAATCTTCATCGTGCGATCTCCCTCGCCTTGCAGGTAATGAAATTGAGCCGCAATTTTATCATGGAGCGCGCCGCCGATTGGCGAAGTTTCAATCGAGAAATACGACGTGGTGCTGGCCGGAGCAATGTGACAAGTCAGCCGAGCCGGGAGGAGGCATTATCTTCAAGAGTTCATCGAAAAGTTGAGTCCCGTGCGTCGCGAGATGCGGCAGCACCGAAAGGTGACGTTCCTGCAGTTCGTGCTCGGGGTAGAGAGCGTCGAACAAAATGCGCTCGTGACGGTCCAGGACGCCCGTCCGGAAATTTTCCGCCCGCCCGACCTTCTCCTTCAGCTTCAGCAACTGCCCCAGAATTTTTTCCTCAGTCGATTCGACCGAACCCACAAGCGTCGCGTCGAGCCGCTCCAGAGGCGCGCGGTAGGCGCGAATCGTCTGCCGCAACAGCTCTTCATCTCTTTCGAACTTCTTCGTCAAGTCATCCGGCAGCGACTTCTGCTCCATCTTCGCCCGCAATTGCTGTCGTCCGTGGAACACATCGCGAATATCCAGGTCGTATTGTTCCAGGAAGCGCGCGATCGGAGGCTCAATCAGCGTGAAGCTGGCCCGCGGCAAAACCGCCGGCATTCGCCCGAGCAGCTTTTGATATGCGACATGAGCCTGCGCGAGGTACGCGATTTCTGCCGGTCCGCCTATGATTGCCGCGGTGGGCAAAATTGTGTCCTGCACCACGGGCCGAAGCAACGCACTTGGTGTGAACGCTTCCGGCGTTTTTTCCAGCGCCGAAACGAGTTCCGCTCTTGAAAAGGAAACCGAGCCAGCCGCAAACCGCCCGTCTTTGCCCTGATGCAGCGGCTCACGTTTCCCCTCGACGCTGTAAAAGAGCATCGTCGACTCGTGCGTCACTTTCACTTGCGCGTGAAATCCGGCCTGCTCCAGCGCTTGCGAACGCTCCAGCAGCGATTCGCGCAGTTCGTCCGATGCTTCAATCGCTTTGCGATAGACAGGCGCGGCCAGACGGTCGAATCGCGCTTCCTGCGGATCGAGCAGAAGAATGCCGCGGCCTGCGAGCAATCTGCCCAGCAGCTTCCCAAACGCGGAACCGTACGTTTCGCTCGCCGCGTACGATTCGCGAAGCGCCTGCGACACTTGCCCGGCGGCAGGCCCGTCAAGCGTCTGCGCCGCGGTTTCGGCAAGCGCTAATGCGGCCTCGCCCAGAGGAACATGGCCTACGGATCTGCCCTCATCACTCGCGTTCGCGGGCAATTCGTATCGAGCCAGGCCGTTCCGCGTACACCAATAGCTCTCATTCACTTCGGCAAGATCGTGATCTTCCGTTGCGAGCCAGAAGACCGGCACGGCATCCACGCCTCGCCGCGTCATCTCCTCGGCGCACCGAATCGCCGAGAGGGCTTTGTAAAATGTCAGCGCGGGACCGGAAAATAGGCCCACCTGCTGCCCGGTGACAATCGCGGCAGCGCCGGCGGCAAGCCGATCCAGATTGCGCGTCAATTCGGGACCGAGTTTCCCGTCAGCCGCGAATTGCGTATTCCGGTCGCGCAAAATCTCGATGAGAATCCTCCGCGCATCAGGCGCAAGCACCGCTTCGCGCGCGGCGGACGCGATGCCCTCCGCGGTCGGTGATTTCGCAAAGTAAGCTGACAGTTGGTCGAATTCAGTAAGGTAAGTCGAAAAAAGGCGGGTGGTCTGCGGAATTTCCGAAAAAGGAATGCAGAGCGTTCTCATGCATTTCTTCCGAAACAAACACAGCGTCGGGCGCGGCTGTCACGCGCCGCTCTCCGGCCCTTGCCAGGACGTTCAGCCCGCATAGGAAGCATTAGACGGAAAACCAGGAAGCGCGATTCACCTTTTCTCGGGCTCCCAAACCGCTCAGTCGGCAGGAATTGGGCGAGGGATCGCATTTTGCGCTTTTAGGACGACGCCACCGATTTTCGCCGGTGTAAATCCTGAAGCGACGCGACTTCGGCTTCGTGCCCCTTCATCGCGCGAATACCCCGCGCTGCGGCGCTGGCGGCCGAAAGTGTGGTGATGCAAGGCACGTTGTAACGCACGGCCGCCCGCCGAATCGACTTTTCGTCATAGAACGATTCGCGCCCCAGCGGCGTATTGATCAGCAGGTTGATCTTTCCGTTTTTGATCAGGTCAACGATGTTCGGCCGCGCTTCGTTCACCTTGAAGACGGCTTCCACTTCCACGCCCGCGCGTTTCAGCGCGGATGCAGTCCCGCGCGTGGCCACAATGCGCAGCCCCACGGCGGCAAGATCCTTCGCCACAGGGCCAACCAGCCGCTTGTCGTGATCATTCACGCTGATGAAGACAGTCCCGCTCAGCGGCAACCGCTGACCGGCCGCGAGTTGCGCCTTCGCAAATGCCAGCCCGAAATCCGCCGAGATGCCCATCACTTCGCCGGTGGAGCGCATTTCGGGTCCGAGAATAATATCGACTCCGCGGAACTTGTTGAACGGAAACACAGGTGATTTGACGGCGTAAAAGTCGCGGACTGCCAACTCGCGCACGCCGTCCACCTGCACGATCGGCAGATGCAATTCGCTTAATTTCCGGCCGGTCATCAAACGCGCCGCCACTTTTGCCAGCGGCACTCCTGTTGCCTTGCTCACGTAAGGCACTGTCCGCGACGCGCGCGGATTCACCTCGAGCACGTAAACCGTGTCGTTCTGAATCGCGTATTGCACGTTCATCAACCCAACCACGTGCAGCGCCTTCGCCAGCCTTGCCGTGTAGTCGCGGATCTGCGCAAGCACCAAAGGCTTCAAACTCACAGGTGGCAACACACACGATGAATCGCCGGAATGGATTCCCGCCTCTTCGATGTGCTCCATGATTCCGGCGATCACCACGCTCTCGCCGTCGGCCAGCGCGTCCACGTCCACTTCGGTCGCGTTTTCGAGGAACTGATCGATCAGGATCGGCCGCTTCGGCCCCGAGACTCCGCCGATTTGCGTGGCCTGTGTGACGTACTCTTCCACCGTCTTCAAGTCGTACGCAATCACCATCGCCCGCCCGCCAAGCACGTAGCTCGGCCGCACGAGCACGGGCAATCCGATTTCGCCCGCTTTCTGAATCGCTTCTTCCGGAGCGAGCGCCGTCGCGTTTCGCGGCTGCGGAATTTCCAGCGACGCAAGCAACTCGCCGAACCGCCGCCTGTCTTCCGCAAGATCGATCGACTCCGGATCGGTGCCGATAATTTTCGCGCCGTTGCGTTTCAGGTCGAGCGCAAGATTCAGCGGCGTTTGCCCGCCGAATTGCACGATCACGCCTTGCGGCTTTTCCTTATCGAGAATTGCGAGCACGTCTTCCAGCGTCAGCGGCTCAAAATAGAGGCGGTCGGACGTATCGTAATCCGTCGAGACCGTCTCCGGATTGCAATTCACCATCACGGTCTCGAAGCCGTCTTCCTTCAGCGCGAGCGCCGCATGGCAGCAGCAATAATCGAATTCAATTCCCTGCCCGATGCGGCTGGGCCCGCTGCCCAGAATCACGATTTTCGGTTTGTCGGTAACGTCGGCTTCGTCTTCCTGCTCGTAAGTGGAATAAAGATACGGCGTGAACGATTCGAATTCCGCCGCGCACGTATCGACCCGCTTGAACACCGGCCGCACGCCAAGCTCGTGCCGCCGCTTTCGCACCGACGCCGATTTCACATTCCAAAGTTTTGCGATTTCCTCATCGCTCGCGCCGGACCGCTTCGATTCCAGCATCAGCTCGGCGGAAATCCCGTGCAGCGAAGAAGCTTTCACTCGCGAATCAACCTCCAGCATCTGCTCGAGCTGCTCGATGAACCAGGGATCGATTTTCGTCAGCGAGCAAATCTCCTCGCGAGACATGCCACGCTCGAGCGATTCGAACAACCAGTGAATCCTGTCCGGGCCCGCAACGTGCAAACGCTGCCGCAGCAGCGCCGTCGTCACTTCCGCCGGAGGACGCCATGCCGTGCTAGGCTCCAGCGCGCGGATCGCTTTGCAGATCGCTTCCTGGAACGTCCGCCCGATCGCCATCACCTCGCCCACGGACTTCATCTGCGTCGTCAGCGTGTCGTCGCTTCCGGGAAATTTCTCGAATTGCCATTTCGGGATCTTCGCCACTACGTAATCGATCGTCGGTTCGAAACACGAAGGCGTCTTGCGCGTGATGTCGTTCGGAATTTCATCCAGCGTCATGCCGACGGCGAGTTTCGCCGCGATTTTCGCGATCGGGAAGCCCGTCGCTTTGCTCGCCAGTGCGGAACTCCGCGAAACGCGCGGGTTCATCTCGATCACCACCATTCGCCCGTCGACCGGGTTCACGCCAAATTGAATATTCGACCCGCCCGTCTCGACGCCCACTTCGCGGATGATTGCTGCCGCCGCATCCCGCATCCGCTGATATTCCTTGTCCGTCAGCGTTTGCGCCGGAGCCACCGTGATCGAGTCGCCTGTGTGAATTCCCATCGGGTCGACATTTTCAATCGAGCAGATCACCACGAAGTTGTCGCGAAAATCGCGCATCACCTCGAGCTCGAATTCTTTCCAACCAATCACCGATTCTTCGATCAACGCTTGATGTACCGGGCTCGCATCAAGAGCGCGCGCAATCGCGTCCACAAACTCTTCGTGGTTATACGCAATCGACCCGCCCGTCCCGCCCAACGTGAACGACGGCCGAATCACCACCGGGTACCCGAGCTTGTCCGCAAACTTCACCGCTTCGGGAATCTCCGTCACCACGGCGGATTCAGGCACTTCCAGCCCGATCTTCCGGCACACGTCCTTGAAAAGCAGCCGGTCCTCCGCAATCCGAATCGCTTTCAGCGAAGCGCCAATCAGCTTCACGCCGTATTTTTCCAGCACGCCCGTTTCGGCCAATTCAACGGCCAGATTCAACCCCGTCTGCCCGCCCACGGTCGGCAATACGGCATCCGGCCGCTCCGCCGCGATAATCGCTTCGAGGTACGCCTTTGAAAGCGGCTCAATATACGTGCGGTCCGCAATTTCCGGGTCCGTCATGATCGTCGCCGGATTCGAATTCACCAGCACGACCTCGTACCCCTCCGACCGCAGCGCCTTGCACGCCTGCGTCCCGGAATAGTCAAACTCGCAGGCCTGGCCGATAATGATCGGCCCCGACCCGATAATCATGATCTTCTTGATGTCTGTTCTTTTCGGCAT
>DATJOL010000099.1:0-79088 GCA_035507075.1 Candidatus Aquilonibacter sp.
TGCGAGACAAACCAGCGTGATTAGTCCACAATCCGTTTCCATGAGCACAGTTGCGACAGGCGCCGCGCCTTCGATGCGGGAATCGCGCAAGACGCGAAGCGCGCGCAAAATGACGCTGCTCCCGATGATCGCGGCGACGTATTTCATGGTGGCCGGCGGACCATTCGGGCTGGAAGACATTGTGCGAATGACCGGGTATCGGGCCACTTTGCTGATTCTGGTGCTTACACCACTGCTGTGGAGCGTGCCGGCCTCGATGATGGTAAGCGAGCTGGCGAGTGCAATCCCGGAAGAGGGCGGCTTCTATATCTGGGTAAAGCGCGGGCTGGGAAATTTCTGGGGCTACCAGGAAACGTGGCTCACGCTGGCGGGAAGCATTTTCGAAATGGCGCTTTATCCGAATCTCTTCGTCGATTACCTGGGGCGGATCGCGCCTCCCCTGGCGGGTGGCCATTGGCCGCTGATTCTGGGGCTTGGCATGATCGTTGTGTGCACGCTGTGGAACGTGGTGGGAGCGCGAGCGGTTGGCGAAGGTTCGATTTGGCTGAACGTGCTGTTGCTGCTGCCGTTTGCGGCGCTGGTGGGCTTCGCGATGCTGCACGCGCAAGCCCACACACGCGCGGCCATGCCTCTGAGGCGCGCCGATCTGCTGGGGGGACTGCTCATCGCGATGTGGAATTACATGGGGTGGGACAACTTGTCGACGATCGCAGGCGAAGTGGATTCGCCACAAAAAACATACACGAGAGCGATGCTGGTTGCCGTGATCTTCGTCGTGGTGAGCTACGTCGTGCCGGTGGCGGCGATTGCGCGCACCGGTATCGATCCGAACAGCTGGACGACGGGAGGATGGGTGGACGCGGGGCGACTTGTGGGAGGGGAAGTTCTTGCTTCGGCGATTGCTCTTGCCGGCGTGATCGGCGCCGTGGGTGTGTTCGGCGCGCTGATGATGTCTTTTACGCGGTTGCCGCTGGTGATGGCAGAGGAAGGCTATTTGCCGAAAATCTTTACGCGACAGACTGAGAAAAGCGGAGCGCCGTGGGTTGCGATCACCGTCTGTGCGATTTTCTGGGCGCTGTGCTACCGGCTTGGATTCGAATCCAACCTGTTTCTCGATGTGCTGCTCACGGGGCTGAGCATCATGCTCGAGTTTGCGGCGCTGATTGCGCTGCGAGTTCGCGAGCCGAATATGCCGCGGCCGTTTCGAGTTCCCGGCGGCGTGGCAGGCACCGTGCTGATTTCGATTCCACCCATGGCGCTAATGATTGCGGCAGCTTTACGAAACAAAAGTCAGTTTCTGGGAGGAACGAGCGAGTTGGCGATCGGAGCCGCGATCGTCGCAGCGGGCGTGATCTTCTACTTTGTAAGCCGGCTGTTCCAGCCGAAAGAGGCCGTTTGCGCGCCCGAGGTTGATTGAGCCGAGGCGCATAGGACGGCGCAACTTTTGCTATTCTGGCAAACCATGACGGATACGCGGAATGAAGACATCGACTTTATGCGGATGGCGCTGGAGCACGCCGGCGAAGCCGGCCGGCGCGGCGAAGTGCCGGTCGGGGCCGTAATCGTTGCGGAGGGAAAAGTGATCGCCGTGGCCGGAAACCGGACAATTTCGGATTGCGATCCGACGGCGCACGCGGAAATGGTGGCGCTGCGAGCCGCCGCGCGAGAGATCGGGAATCACCGCCTTGGACCGATGACTCTTTACGTGACGATCGAGCCGTGCGCGATGTGCGCCGGTGCGATGATTCAGGCGCGCATTGGAAGGCTTGTCTATGGCGCTGACGACCCGAAGGGCGGCGCGGTGGCATCCTGCTTCGCAGTGCTGGATCATCCGCGACTGAACCATCGAGTGGAAGTGACGGGCGGCGTGCTTGCGGATGAAGCGGCCGGATTGCTTAAGGAATTTTTCGCGGCGAAGCGTTAACGCGCGGCAGTGGATTTCGATTTTTGCGGCGCGGGTTCGGCGAGCGGGCGCTCGAAACCGATGTGCGTCTTTCCGTGAACGAAGACGCGAACGTCACGGAGCCTGGATTCGGCGACCATTTTCTGCAGCTCTTCTTCCGTATAGGCCGCCTGGACAGACGCCACGTATAAGCGCCGCATCTCGCCCGAATAGTGTTTCCCGTGCTTGCGAATATGGGAACCGTACTCGAAGCGCGCGGGCCGGCGGAGATCGCGCAGCAGGATTGCGCCGCCGGACTTTACGACGCGAGCCACCTCAGAAAATAGATTTTGCGGTTCGGCCATGTGGTGCAGCACGGAATTGCACACGACCAGATCGAAGGTTCCGTCAGGAAAATCGAGCGAATTTCCATCCGCGACGCGGAATTCGACGCGGCCCGCAACTTCGGGCACGTTTGCCTGCCCCTCGCGCGCTCGTTCGATCATCGCCGCAGAGCGATCGACACCGATAAATTTCCAGCGGGTTAACTTCGACGCAAGTTTGATTACGATTTGGCCCGGGCCTGTGCCAATGTCCAGCGCCCGGCCGCGCTCGCGGCCTTTCAGGAGCAATTGGGCATGAGCGATGAAGGTGTCGTCGATGGCGTCAAGATGAGCCTGGGCGGCGGCTGAAGCGTATGCCTCGACCTCGCCGGAATCATCCATCGCTTCCGGTTCGGGGACTCGGGCAAGTTCGAAGAAGCGACCTTCGGCGTGCTTGGGCTTGGGCGGTATTGCGGGCCGAGCGGGGCGAGAAGCAGCGGCCGGTTGCACAGCGGCGACGTGTTCAGCTTGTTCGAGAGCGCTCGCCTCGGTCGCCTGGTTCGCCGGCTCTGCTAATTCGGCGGCCTGTTCCAGCGCAGGCTGCTGCTCGGCGGTTGACTCCTGGGCGGGCGCTTCGAGCGACGCGACGTTTTGAATGGGAGCATCTTGTGTCGACTCGATTTCGTCTGCAACTGCCTGCTCTGCCGCTCGCGACTCCTCCACGACCACAGCCATTTCTTCGACCGCTGATGGTGCCGTTTCGGGCGCTTCGGTTTGGGGCGTTTCGGCGACTGTCTCTTGGGCGGCTGAAGCCTCTATTGCGGATGTATCGATCGAACCAAGTTCGTCACCTTCGCCGACGGCAGATGCAGCCACATTGGCTGGCTCCGGTTCGGCGATTGGCTGCTCGGAGTCAGGTCCAGGTTGCAGTCCGCCAGCTTGCTTTTCGGGGACCGACTCATGAACCAGCTCGACACTCGTTTCGGCCACTTGCGGCGGAGGCTCAGTCGCCGCGAGTTCGTTGGGCAGCGCAATCTCTGCCGGGGCGACAGATGCAGCTGCGGCTTCGTGCAAAATGTCGAGCTCGTCGAAAATATTTGTTCCGGCTATCCAAAGCTCACTCGATCCAGTTTCCGTTGAGGGCAGGGGGTTTTCCAGCGCGGCTCCGGCATTCAGTTCGGGGTCGCGCTGTTCGGTCCCGCCCGCGTCAGAGGCCTGGGGGGCAGCGGGCACAGCAGGAGCTATCGTCATCGAAGGCTGCTCGGCGGATTCCGGCCCGCCTTCCGTGACCGGCTTAGCGTTTTCGGTCGTTTCGGTGGCCGCCGTTGCATTTGCAGGCGCGCTTTCCGGCTCGACGACGACGGGCCCAATGGCCGGGCTTTCGGCTTGGGGGCTTGTCCACTGATCGGTGATTTCCACGACGAATGGCTCAGCGCCTACACTGGCAAAACCTGCCACCAGGATGCTCAGTTCAGAGGCGGAGGAGCGAGCTTCGACGGCAGATAAGTCCTGTGCGACGCCGTTTGAATCGTCGGTCATGGTCGCGGTCGCCGGAAGGGATTGTGCAACTTCAACGGAAGACAAAACAGGAGCCAGGGCTACCTCCGTGGCCGCGCTGCTTTGGCTTGCGCCGGCTTCAGCCGATTGGACGGCAAGAACGGCCTCCGCGGCCGTTACGATCGGAGCCTCGTCCTCCGGCAGCTTCGGAGGAGGAGGCGGCGGCAACGGATTGGGCCTGATGCGCGGGAATAGCGTGAGCATCGCACTACCTTGAACTTAAAGGTGCGATCAGTGTATCGCAGCAAGCATGGCATTTCGAGCAGGAAGGGGCGTTACGTTTTCGACAAGTCCGCCAGGCTGTGCGGCGGGAGCAGTGGGCGGCGCTGCCGGAGCAGCCATTGGCCAATCGATGGCTTTATCGATTTTGTCGAAGACGTCGGGCGATGCTTCTTCGACGACGAGGCACTGGATGCCTTCATACTTCACGTAAACGCCGCCGCCATCGGTTTGAAAGTCGAAAAAATTCGGCTGACGGAGGAGATTCTTGCGGGTGGAATATTTCATCTCGAGGGCCGAGGTGTATTGCCCAAAGAAGCGCGCGGCGTCTTGTTCGTTGTCCATATCCACCACAAACACAACCGGGAGAGTATCGTCTTTTTTGTCCTCGAATACGGCGTAACGGTCACCAACCCATCCCGGAGAAGTGAGTTTCGCGGCGTCCGCGCCGAGATACTGCTTCAGAACCTCCTGAAGGCCGAACTCTCCCATGACGTTCTCTTCGAGAAGTTTCCAATCGTCGGGAGCAATTCCCTTCCACTGCGGCAGCTTGGTCGCCATTGGCTGAACATCGGCGAGGTACTTCTCAGGGTGCATGATCTGCTGCGTGGAAACCGGCGGATGCTCAAAAATCAGGTGCAGGTCCTGCCAGCCATCGTGTGCCTTCAGGAACTGCTGCGTGAAGGTGACTCCGGCAAGATAAGGAAAAATCAGGCTGTCGCGAACATAAATTGGCGCTTTCGAGAGCAACGGATCTTTGTCCATTTGGCCGACGGCGCTGGCTTCGATCAAGCTCGAGACGTCAGGCAGGTCCCGGACGGAACGGTGAAGGTCCTCCAAATCGTAATCGACCATCGCCGCCATCGCCGACCCTTCGCTCACGGAATCGCGTGCCAATTCCGCGTCGTCGTTGGGACGCGCGGCCTTGATCCATGTGTCGATGTGAAAGGACTGGTCTTCCAGCGCATGGGTGAGTTCGTGCGCCATCACTTCTTTTTGTTCGTCAACAGGGATCCAATCGGCGATGTAAAACTCTTTGGCCTTTGGGTCGTAAAGACCGGCGATCTGATCGGTGAGCACGTCTTCCATAAAGGAATCGATCGGGAATCCCTTCGGGATCAGGCCAAAGGCTTCCATGGTTTTGTCGTCGGCATACTTCTGCGCTTGATCTTTGTCTTCCTTGTCTTGTTCGACGAGGAAGGCGCGGATCTGGTCCTTGGAGCGCAGGCTCTTCTTGAGAGGCTCTTTGATCGGAAGATCAAGCAGCTTGCTCATATTGGCCAACACTTCGTCCGCGGCCTGCAGGAAGGCTTCGTTCGTTTCACCGCTTTGGTTGATGGATCCGGAATTGCCGTTGAGGTCGCGTTGCTGTTGAGCGGAGAGCGGCCGCCGTGGGAATAAAATTGCGAGCCCGAACGCCAACAGAGAAAGAAATACGGCGATGCGCTTCATGCAGCCTCCGGTCCGAACGCGCCCCCGGACGAAAGAATAGCAGGTTTGGCGGGCGCGTGCGAAAAGCGAGAGATGTTCAAAAACGGCAGCAACCACGAAGGCCGGCGATAGGAAAGCGAAAGCCGGATATGCAGGGATTTTACCGGGCCGAAGGCACGGTGACTTCCACGTTGAGGAGCTTCCGCACGGCCGTCCAAAACTCTTCGATTCGAAACGGCTTGGGCAGCACCGTGCAGCCTGACGATCTCAATTGCTCGGCAATTTCGCCGCAGCTGGGATCGGAAGCGGTGAAGGCAACGTGCGTAGCGAGCTCGGGACGATGGTTGCCGATCCAGCAGTAGAGATCGAGCGTCGAAACATCGCCCGGCATTTTCATGTCCGCCACAAGCGCATCGATGGAAGTCCGCTTCAATATGTCGATTGCCTCGCGCGCGCTTCGGGCCGTCCTGGCGCTCAGGCCGTGCGAAATCAGGATTTCGCGTTCGAGCTGCAGGACATCTTCTTCGTCGTCTACGAGAAGCACCCTGCCGCCAGCTACTTCCGGCTCGTGGGCGGAGGGCTCGGGCAGAGATACCGATGGAGCGGATACCGGCAGATAAATCGTGAAGGTCGCGCCGCGCGGCGGAGAGTTCTTCACGTGAATTTCTCCGGAGTGCTCCTTGATGATGCCGTAGCAGATGCTGAGGCCAAGGCCCGTTCCTTTGCCCACAGGTTTCGTGGTGTAGAAGGGGTCGAAAATCTTGTGAGGGTTTTTGACGCCCGGGCCGCTGTCCGTGATCTCCACGCAGATTCGCCCATGGCTCACATTGGTGCGAATCCACACATCACCCGAATTGCTCTTTTCCTGAATCGCGTCCACAGCGTTGTTTAGAATATTGAGGAAGACCTGCTGGAGCTGATGAGGATCGGCGCCGGTGGCGGGCAGGCTGGCATCGAAATCGCGGTGCACGCGAATGTTGTTGAGCTTCATGTCGTATTCGCGGAGCGCGACGGTATCTTCCAAAATCTGGTTGATGCGAGATTGCGTTCTCTCGGGCTTATGCTGGCGTGCAACGCTCAGCAGATTTTGTACGATCCGGTGGGTCCGCATCGCCTGCTTGTAAAGCTTTTCAACGTAGTCCGCGCCGCGCGCCGTGGTGAACTCGTCAGATTTTAGAAGCTGGCTATAGCCCAGGATCGCCGTGAGGGGGTTGTTGAGTTCGTGCGCGACGCCGGAGATGAGCTGACCAACGGCGACCATTTTTTCGCTCTGCAAGAGCTGCTCCTGAGTGAGGCGCAGAGATTCGTACGCTTCGCGCGTTTCATTCAGAAGCAGCGACTTGTCGATTGTCGTCGCGATCTGATTGCCCACAGCGGCGAGCAAGTTCAGCTCTGCCGTGGAGAATTGGCGACCCTCTCTGCTGCCCACGACGAGCGCTCCCATCATTCTGCCTTTTGACCAGAGCACGACGAACTGCGAGGCCTGGATTCCTTCGTCGCGCTGCGAGCGACGAAACGCCTCAGGCAGCGCGGTTGCAGAACCGGAAATAACCGTCGCCCGGACATCTCGCATCTGCTGGATGAGAGCGGCCGAAAGCTCGATCGCGGGACTCCTGGCGACATCGGGCGAGAGATAGCCAACCGACGCAGCGAGCTTCATGAGGCGCGTGGATTCGTCCAGGAAATAGACGGCCGCGGCATCTGCGGAGAAAAGCTCGTTGACCCTGGCCAGCGCGCCGTTTAGCCCTTCCTCCAATTGTGTCGAGTTCCCAAGGACTTCCGAAATGGAATTGAGAGCCAGCAGTTCGCGGTTGCGCTGGCGGATGTCCATTTCGGCGCGCTTTTGTTCGGTAATATCGAGCAGAAATCCTTGATAGGCAACGATGGCTCCCGACGGATCGCGCGTGACGAAGCTCGATTCCTGGGCCGTGCGGATTTCGCCGTCGCGCCTGCGGAACTGAAATTCAAAGTCCGTCACTTCGCCGTATTCATGGAGCAGCCGCTTCAAGCGATCGCGGTCGGCGCCGTCAGCATAGATCTCGCCTGCGGGAATCCGGCAAAGCTCCTCGTGGCTTTCGTAGCCCAAAATGCGCATGAAGGAATCGTTGAAGTCGATGAGCGTTCCATCGGGCGTGGAAATGAACACTCCTTCGTGTCCTTTTTCGAAGAGCATGCGGTATTTATTTTCGGCCTGCCTGCGGCTCGTAAAATCCTTCAGGACGTGGATGGTCCCGAGACGCACGCCACTCGAATCGTGGAATGCCGAATCGGAAGCAAGAAAATATCCGCCAAAGGTGGGATCGGTTTCTTCGGCGCGGCCCGCAACGCCTTCGCAATAGGGGCAGCGTCTCCACGCCGTGGTTCCCTGTCGCAGGACGTCTTTCACCTGGCGGCCGATCAAAGCGGAGGGTTCGAAGCCCGCGCGCTCCGCCAACGCCCGGTTCGCGCGCAGCATTTTCCCTTCGGGCGAATGGACGAGAATCAGATCGTCGATCGAATCAAAAGTGTCGAGCCATTGCTTGCGCGACGCGGCGGCGTGCTCGAAGAGTGTGACGTTCTGCACGGTGAGACCGAGCAGATTCGCCACGTTGACGACGAATCTTGATTCGTCGCTTTGAAAGACGCGCGGCGTCGACGACGCGATTCCGAGCATTCCCAAGGGCGAATCCTTCCCTGGGATCGACACAAGCAGCAAGGCTGCAAGGCCTTCCGCTTCGATCCAGCGATTCAATCCGCTATCTCGCGAATCGCCGTAGCTTACGAAAGGGCTGTCTTGATGCAAGACGCGCCGCACCCATGGCTCTTCCGCGTCCACACGCGCGCAGAGTCTGAGTGCGCGTTCGCCGAAACCAACGGAAGCCTTCGCCACAAGCGAAATCGCGTCGCCGGAGCCCTCCGACAAAAAAACGATGCCGTGGGTTGCGCCGAGGCTTTCGGCAACGTGTTGCAGCACATTGTCCAGCGCTTCCTGCACGCGCGGGGATTGCGTGGATGCAGCTGTGATTACGGCAAGACGACGCAGCTTTTCGTTCAGATCCTCCGTGCGGATGCGAGCGGCCTCAAGCACGAGCACGGCCATGTCGACGCCGATCGATATCCCCAGCATCCCCTGGAAAGCCGTGCGGAAAATTCCAAAGGTTTGAAACGCCCAATCGGGCCGGTCAGCGGTATGCAGGCCGCGGAGAATGAGTGTTGCGGCGAGCAACTGCCAGCCGAAGCCTTTGTGGCGCTCCTGCGACCGCCAAAGGATCCATCCTGCCGCTACATAAAGGATAAACTCAAGGGAAGACTCACTCCATGCCGCCGCGACCGGCTGCTTCGCCAAAGTGTAGAGAAGGGCGACGATGACGGTCCCGATTAATCCCCAGGACCACAAATATTTGAGATGCTTTCCCTGGCTTATACACTCGACGGTGCCCGCGAAGAAAAATGACGCAGCCAGAAGCGAGAGCGACGCTTCGAGCGCCGGATGGACGCTTCCGCCACGCCATAGGAAGAATACCCGCATGTCTTCCAGGGCCGCGTAGAACGTCCAGCCCGTGAGCCAATAGCGAAAAACGCGCGCGGGAAAATCGCCAGCGAGCAGGGAGAAGACGACAAGGAGCGTCGTTGCCGCCGAAGCCTCGACGAAGGCAACGGCGAGCAACGCCGGGTTGGATACGAAATTCATCAGTTGCTAGTGGTGCGTTACGACCCGCCTGCCTGGGGCGGCCCGCAGAAAATGAGCGCCGATTACGAAGCCAAAGCGAACCTAACATGTCAGTACTTCATACGGCAACGCAGCCATTCAAAGGGTGTGCCCTGCCATATAATGGGGCCCTATGCCCAGCACCGAACATTACGAAAAGATACTTGTCGTTGATGATGAAGAAGCGATCCGCGAAGTAGTTTCCACACTCCTGCAGGCGCAAGGCTACAACTGCACTGTATGTCCCAACGGCCGGGCGGGCCTCGATGCATTTCGCAACGACACCTTCGATCTGGTTCTGAGCGACATCGTGATGCCCGAAATGGACGGGTTGAAGCTGCTCGCCGAACTACGCACTCAGGATCCTGATGTCCCCGTAATTATGGTGACCGCGATGCACGATATTTCAATCGCGCTGGAAGCCATTCGCGCGGGCGCATACGATTACATCTTGAAGCCGTTCGAGAAAGACCAACTGCACCTAAGTGTCCGCCGCGCGCTGGAACACCGCCAGCTTGTCCTGGAAAACCGCACTTACCAAAGCGACCTCGAACATCTCGTGGCTGAGCGAACCCAACAGCTCTCGATCGCGCTGCAGGATTTGGAACAATCGTACGACTACACGCTCGAAGCGCTCGGCGGCGCGCTCGACGCGAAGGATGCCGAAACCGAGGGACATTGCCAGCGCGTTACCGCGTTCACCATAACGATCGCGAAGGCGATGGGGGTAGATAAGGGTCTGCTGCGGCACATCGCGCGGGGGGCATTTCTGCATGACATTGGAAAGATGGGGGTGCCGGATAGTATCTTGCGGAAACCCGGACCGCTGACGGACGAAGAGCGGGCGATCATGCGCAAACATTGCGAGATCGGGTATGCCGTGCTGGAGAGAATACCCTTTCTTAAGGAGGCAGCGGAGATTGTGCTGTCGCATCAGGAGTGCTACGACGGATCGGGTTATCCGCGTGGGCTGAGGGGCGAGCAGATTCCACTAGGGGCTAGAATCTTCGCGGTGGCCGATACGCTGGACGCCATGATCTCAGACCGGCCATACCGGAAGGCTTTGCCGATCTCGGTGGCGCGCGACGAAATTCGGCGCTATTCCGGACGGCAGTTCGACCCGCGAGTTGTCGACGTATTTTTGTCGAAGCCCGAGAGGCTCTGGGTCGAGCTGCACGAAAACATTGGGGATCCCTTCCGTCTGACGCAACTCGAGCACGTCTGAAAATAAAGCAGTTAGAGAGAAGGGCTATTCCTGGGAGGATGGGTCGTTGCGGCGGTATATTGTGGCGAAAATGCCACCGAATAGCCCGAGGGCCGGTATTAGCAGGATCATGATGCCGTGGCGGAGGGCGGCTTGGCCTTTTGCGCCGCTGGCTGCGGCGTTTTGGTAGCACATAGCGCAGCCTTGTGCCGCAGCATGTGGCGCAAGGAACAGCAGCGCGAGCACCGTGCAAATCGCTCCGATGATGGCTGCTCGCTTCATTGGGTTCCGTTTCCTGCTGAATATACTCCGTTTCGCCCCGTACTCAACGCTTTCATTTTGCCGAGAGCAAAAAAGCGAAAATTGCGATCCAGACGATTGTCAAGAAGTGCCAATACATCGCGGAGACGCGTGTTGCGCTGCGCAAGGTGAGTTGTTTCAGAGGCTTGAACGCGACGAGAAGCAGCCCGACAACTCCGCCGAGCAGGTGCAACGCATGGGCGCCGGTGAAGAGATAAAAGAAACTGGCGTCGGGATTCGAGGCCAAGTAAAGGCCCTGCACCGCGAGAGCTCGCCACGCTGCTAACTGCCCCGCCAAGAACGAGATGCCGAGAGCCGTTGTCACGCACCACCACTGACGGAATTTAGCGATGCTTCCAGCTCGCATTTTGCGGCGGGCAATCTCGAGAGTGGCGCTGCTGGCCAGAAGCACAGCTGTGTTGAGGCCGAGAAGAGCAGTTGGAAGAGCGATGGGGACATCTAACTGGCTTGCTGACAATCCTTTACGGACGATCCAGGCGCTGAAGAGCGCGGTGAAAAACATCAAGATTCCGCCGAGGGCGACGAGCATGCCGGTGGGATAAACGCGCTGCGGAATCGACGGCGCGAATTCGGGCTCGGCGAGGGGCGAAGCTAAGCTCATCAAAAAACTGCTTTCTTCTCGATTAGAAATCTTGTATCTGCTGATTCCAAGCAACTTACGTCAAGTTCTAATCGCGCTTTCTCGATTAGAATTTGCGCCACTTTTGCGGCCGCCAATAGCCGCGTTATGCGATTCGTCATTTTGTCTCTGCGCATATTTTATCATGCCGCGCAAATCGCAAACTTCTAGGGCCTTGCGCAACCTACGAAAAAGCAGGGGCTTAGCGGCGGATTTTTTGAGCTGCGAGATGCGAAAAATTGCGGCTTTTTTCTGGCGCCGTCACCCCGCGCCAGCCTTTCGAAGCGGCGCGGAAGCTGTCAACGGCGGGGCGGCGAGTTGGCCAGATCGGCGCCGAGAGGCCACTATTGGCGCTAAAAAGCACGCTATTTGGCGCTTAAAACGGGCTAAATGGCATGGATTGGCGCGTCGTTTTGAAGCCATTTGAGCGTTCGAGAATCGGGCAGGCGGGGCCTCGACCAAGGGTCGAGCAGATCCGATTTTTAAATAAACCACCGTGGTTTTGTATTAGGCAAGGCGACCCAATCGGCCCAACGACGCGGCAAAGCCCAAAGGCGCCCGACCGGAAGACGGGTGGACCCCTAGATTAAAAGCACAGGGCCCGATTGAGGGGCGTGGCGCCAACCGGTTGTATGCGACGACACAGAAACCGAAGGCCAAGGCAAAGGGGGCCGGGCCCTATTCGGAGCGCATGGCGGTGACCGGATCGACGCGCATGGCACGTCGTGCGGGAATATAACAGGCGAGCGCAGCGACCAAAGCGAAGAGCAGAGCTACAGCGGCTAGTGAAAGCGGGTCAGTGGGGCTGACAGCGTAAAGCAAGCCTCCCAGTAAGCGCGTGAGCGCGATCGCCGCGATCAGGCCAATCGCCACGCCCGCGACGATCATCGACAATCCTTCACGCATGACCATCTTTAGGATGTGAGCAGGCTGCGCACCAAGAGCGACGCGAATCCCGATCTCTCTGGTTCGCTGGCTGACGAAAAATGAGATCACGCCATAGATGCCGACCGCCCCAAGCAGAAACGCGATGCCGGCGAACGATGCGAAGAGCAACGTGACCGAGCGCGATGAAGAAGCGGCGCTGGAGACGAGGGCAGACATGGTTTGGATCTCGCTGACGGGTGCGTCGGCATCGAGGCGCGAAACGATATCGCGCACGGACTGCACGACGCCGGCGTCGCCATTGAAAGTGCCGACGGCAAGCGTCATTTCGGCGGGAACTCGCTTATCTTCCATGGTCGAAAGCGGACTATAAGGAAGATAGATTGTGCCCTGCATCCAATCAGGAACGTTTTGGCGAAGGTTAAACGCGCGGACGTCACCGACGACGCCGACGACGGTCCACCATTGCTGCGTTTGCGAAAGCTGCAGATGCTTGCCGACAGGATCTTCGCCGGGCCAGAAACGATGAGCTGTGGCCGCGCTGAGCATTACTACGGGAGGATTTCCCGTGGTGTCTTCGTCAGTGAAAGCTCGGCCGCGGAGGAGAGGAATCTTCATGAGGCTGAAATAGCCGGGAGAGACGATGTTTTGCCAAGTGAGGGGAAGTGATTGGTCGGTGGCGGGTTTGCCTTCGAGCTGGACCGAGCGTTTGTTGACTTCTCCGTTCAAGGGGAGCGTGTTGATGAGAGCGGCGCCGGTGACGCCGGGCAGCGCGCGGACGTTTTCGGCGACTTGACGGTAGAACTCGACGCAGCGGGCAGCATCGTCGCAGAAAGACTCGTTGGGAGTGATGCGCATCGTCAAAAGGTGTTCGCTGCCGAAGCCGGGGTTGACGTTGGAAAGGAGCCAAAGGCTGCGAATCAGCAAGCCGGCAGCGCTGACGAGCAAAACCGCGAGCGCCACTTCGCCGGTGACGAGTCCGCGGCGCGCGGCGCGGCTGGCGGAAGCGGCGACGCCGCGACCGCCCGATTTCAGGGATTCGGTGAGCTGCGTTTGGGAGCATTCGATGGATGGCGCCGAGCCTGAAATCAAGCCCGCGATGAGCGCCAAGACTAATGTGAAGAGAAAGACGCGCCAGTCGATCGCGGTGTTTGCGAGGCCGGGAGTGTCTGAAGGAAACGAAGTTTTCAATAAAGAGAGGCAGCCGGCCGCGAAGGCAATGCCGAGAGCGCTTCCGACAAAAGCGGTGACGACGCTCTCGGTGATGAGCTGGCGGACGATTCGCACGCGGCTGGCGCCGAGGGACGCACGAATCGCGATTTCCTTGGCGCGGGTCGATCCGCGGGCAAGAGCGAGATTGGCGACATTGGCGCAGGCGATCAAGAGAACGAGCATGACCGCACCGAGAAGAATCAACAAAAGCTCGCGCAGATCACCGGCCAGCATGCGCTGCAGAGGGACCGCAGCGACGCCTGCGTTCCAATCCTTGGGCATGGGCCACGGAAACATGGTGCGGACGTTTGAATCGAACTGCTGAATTTCGGCGTCGGCTTCGGCAACTGTAGCTCCCGGTTTGAGGCGTCCGATGACGGGCATATAATCGCCGGCCCAGTAGCTTGTTGCGTCGCGCGGGTCGATATTCAGAGGAACCCAGACATCAGTGAGCACGGAGGGAAAGCGGAAATCCGCGGGCATGACGCCGACGACCTGGCGAGGGACACCGTCCAAATCGATTACGTGGCCGACGATAGACGGATCGGCCTCAAAGCGATTGCGCCACAGGTGATCGCTGAGGATGACGAAGCTATCCTGACCGGCCTGATCCTGACCGGCGGAGAAAAGCCGGCCCAGTTGAGGCTGGACGCCAAGCACGGAAAAAAACTCAGCCGAGACGAGCGTCCCATTAAGCCGCACCGGATCGCCCTGGCCGGTGAGGTTGAATTGGTGGCCGTCCGAATAAGCGGCGACATCGAGGGCGTGAATGCGTTCGCGCATGGCGGCGAACCCGCCTTTGGGATACGAGCCATTTTGGAGGCCGACGAGATGACTGGAATCGTGAAATGGAAGCGGGCGAAGCAAGACGGCATTGACGAGGCTGAAAATGGCGGTGTTGGCGCCGATGCCGAGGGCCAGGGTGAGGACGGCGACGATGGTGAAACCGGGATTTTTGCGGAGCATGCGGAGGGCGAAGCGGATGTCGTGGAGGAGAGAGTCGAGACTCGGGAAGCCGCGCTGAGCGCGGACGGATTCTTTGGTTTGGTCGAGGCCGCCGAGCTGGATGAGGGCCTGGCGACGGGCTTCTTCGGGAGATAGGCCAGCGCGGAGATTGTCTTCGATGTGGAGCGCGAGATGGGAATCGAGTTCGGCGGCTAGGTCGGCGTCGCGACGAGTGCGATGGAAAAGGGCGGCGAGGCGTTTTAGGGTGGCGCGGAGTTTAGTCATGGATTTGTGGGCCTCCTCATTGGCAGCGAAAAGGCTGACCGGCCGAACGGAAAGCCGGTCGCCACCGACGGCGAAAACGAAAAACAGCGGCAAGTCAAAATCAAAGGCGCGAGTGCGGAGACGCACCCGGCGGAGTTAAAAGACGCTCAGCGAAAAGCGCCGACCGGCAGGCGCGCAAACCCCGCGCGCAACGGCGGACACCACAAGCTCAGTTCAAACACGCCCGCCGAGAACCGAGCGCCGCCGCATAAGACGATTCGCAATCCTTGCCGCCATATTGGATAACAATATATCAAGATCAATGTGGCATTTGTGCGAAGGGAAAGCAAGGGGAATGTTGCGGACGGCGCAGAGGGAATTTGAGATTGGCAATCATTTGAAATTCGAGATTTGCAAACGCAAGTGCCAACCAGTGAGCACCTGCCGCCGACAGCCAGGCGCGCAAAACGCCGCGGCAACGGCGGCGGTTACAAAGGCCCATCCGCGGGGGCGGCCACGACCCACCGCTCTTTTGATTTCGGCTCCTTATTTTGCGACGGCGGTGGTTTGCACTGTGCCGGAGCGGGTGCGCTGATTGGTGGCGTTGCGCCAGTTGACCTGCGGCATCATCATCGCCAGATCTATGCGGTCCTTGTAGCGAATCGCGATGTTCATGAGCGAATCGAGCAGCGAACTGGAGAGCAGGTGCGGCTGCAGCCCAAGGTCGATGAGTTTGGAGTGCCTGGCGTTGTAATAGTGGGCTTCGGCTTCGACGCGCGGATCCGGCAAGTGCTCGACTTGGACCTTGAGTCCCAATTGTTTCGCCGCGGATTGCACGGCCGCCGCCAAGTCGAGGACGGAAAACTGCTCGGTGAATTGATTGAATACGCGAAACTCGCCGGGAGCGGCGGGATTCAAACAGGCGATTTCGAGGCAGCGAACCGTGTCGCGGATATCGAGGAAAGCCCGCGTCTGGCCACCTTTGCCGTATACCGTGAGCGGATGCCCGATGGCCGCCTGAACGCAGAAACGATTGAGGACCGTGCCGAAAATTTCATCGTAATCGAAGCGATTGGTGAGCCGTTCGTCGAGCAGCGTCTCGTCGGTGACGGTGCCATAGACGACCCCCTGATTGAGGTCAGTGGCGCGGAGGCCCCAGATTTTGCAGGCGAAGGCGATGTTGTGGCTATCGTGAACTTTAGAGAGATGATAGAAGGAGCCGGGCTGCTTGGGAAACGGCAGGACGTCTTTGCGGCCGTTGTGCTCGATTTCGATGTAGCCCTCTTCGATATCGATGTTGGGAGTGCCGTACTCACCCATGGTGCCGAGTTTGACGAGGTGACAATCCTTGCGTAGTTCGCGCAGGGCGAAGGCGAGATTGAGGGTGCCGACGACGTTGTTGACCTGCGTGCCGACGGCGTGCCTGCGGTCGATCATGGAGTAAGGGGCGGAACGCTGCTCGGCGAAGTGGATGACGGCGTCGGGCGCAAATTCAGCGATGAAATGGGCGAGGAATTCATAGTCGGTGATGTCGCCTACGTATGATTCAATCGTCTTCCCGGTCAGTTCATGCCAGGCATGCAAACGCTCAGGCAAGGAGCGGATGGGCGTGAGAGTTTGCACGCCGAGCTCGTTGTCCCAATGGCGCCGGATCAGGCTATCGACAACTGCAACGGCGTGGCCTTTCTTTGATAGATAAAGAGCAGTGGCCCAGCCGCAGTACCCGTCTCCGCCCAGCACGGCAATGTTCATGTCTCCTCCTTGAGACAGTTTGCTTCCGGTGGTCAACCGATCATATCAGCAAATTCCCGGGGAATTCGCGCCGAACCCACGGATATTTGCGGTGGGGGCATGTGATAAGCCGGCTGCTAACCCGGGCTCTCCGAAAAAGTTGCATGCGGCGCGAAGGATTTCTGTTATGCTTCGCGCACTTGATGGCGAGGAAAGGGACGCGGATCATCCCATCGTGAGCCTCTTGCGTGAGAGGCAGGGAAGACCGAGCCATCCTCAAGGGGGAAGCATGTCGAGGGGTCTGTTCGCCTGTATAGGGCTGTGCCTTACACTAACTCCGTTGCTTTATTACGGGCTCGCCGTTTTTAGTTCCTGGAAATTTTTCAAGCAGGCGAAGCCGGGCTCCAGCAGAAAACGCGAGTTTACGCCACCTGTGAGCGTGTTGAAACCGGTGAAGGGGGTCGATCCGGGCGCTTACGCCAATTTTGCGAGCCTTTGCACACAGGATTACCCGAGCTACGAGATCGTCTTCTGCATAGATGGGCCCGATGACCCAAACTATTCGGTTATACAGGAACTGAGAAACGATTTTCCGGAGACGCGGATTCGCGTCCTTTTCGGGTCACATAGCACAGCGACGAACGACAAGGTGGCGAAGCTGGCGCGGTTGAGCGAGGAGGCGGAGCACGAATACCTAGTGATCAATGACAGCGATGTGCGAGTGCGGCCCGATTACCTGCGCACGCTTGTGGCGCCGCTGGCGGACCCGAAGACGGGGGCCGTGACGTGTTTTTACCTGCAAAGCGAGGACGACACGGTTACCCAGAGCCTGCAGACGGTGAGCATGGTCTCCGACTTCTATGCGGGATGCCTAACGGACTGGAAGCTCGAGGGAGTGAAGTTCACGCTGGGCCCGACGATCGCGACGACACGAGAGCGGCTTGCGGAGTTTGGCGGGTACGAATCCATTGATGACCGTCCGGCAGACGATCTGCTCGTGGGCCAACTGATCGCGGCACAGGGTTACAAGATTGGACTGCTGCCTTACTGCATCGACGTGGTGGCTGATTACGGGTCCGTGAGCGATCTGCTGCAGAAGCGCCTGCGGTGGATCATCGAAATGCGAAGCATCCGGCCGTGGGGGCACTTCGGACTGTTCTTCACACAGGGAATTTTGTGGTGGGCTTTTGCGATAGCGATCGATCCAAGGCGGGAGATCGCCTTCGGTTATTTCGGGTTGTACCTTGTGATGCGCGTGGCGATGACGTGGGTGATCGGGATTCGGGGACTGGGCCGCACGGAGCTTTGGGGAAAGTTGTGGATGATTCCGGTGTGGGACGCAGCGGCGCTGTGCCTGTGGGTGGCGAGTTTTGTGGTGCAAAGCTTCCGCTGGCGCGGCGGCGAATATCAGATTCGCGACGGTTTTTTACTCGCTGTGAAAGCCAAGGCCGCACCGATCGAGGCCGCGGTTATGCACGAAGTGCCGACGGCCAGCGAATGATTCGCGGCTTTTGACGGGCGAAGATCGAATCTACCGGACCGGGCCATTCCACAGGGTGGCGTTGGCCAGCGGTAGATTGGTGAATAGCGATTTCCCTCCCCGGGTCGCGATCACGTACATACGCGAAGTGCCGATGATCTCCCCATAGCGGGCAATATCCTCGTCTTTCACGAAAAGATAGCGGCGTGCATTGCTTTGCCAGAGTTGGGCGAGCTGTGCGTTGTCGATGAAGACTTTTGCCGCATCCGGCGCGTTGGAGCCATATTCCAGGTTGACGCGGCCATTCTTATCGGGAGAAAGCAGGCCGTTGCGTTGCGCGTAGAAGAAAACTGAAGAGAAGTCGAAGAAATGTCCCTCGGTGATTATGGTTCCGTCCGGCGAGTGGAGGAAGGCTTCGGCAAGGTGATGGGAAGAAAGCAGGGGGTCGAACGAAATCATGGCGATGCGGGCGGCGTGGAAGAAGACGATCATCATGAGCGCCGCGGCGAGGAAAGCGCGCCGGCCGGTGGAAAAGAAAGTTCCAATCGCGCCGATCAAGAATGCGATGCCGGCGACGACGAGGGGAAGGCGCAAGTAGGCGAAGGAGTCGAGGGTCAGGTCCTCCATATGGCCGAGCGATTCCTTGTAAGCCGCGGGGTTCGAGGTGAGCGCGGAAACGATATCGCCGGGCGTGGCGACGTGGCGGACGAGGATCAGAATCGCGATCACGGCGGCGGCGGCGCAGGCCGAGATTATGCATAAGGCTCGCGAACCGCGCTTGATCCAGACGCTGCCTGAAGCCATGGCGGAGCCGAGAAGGAGCCCAAAGGCCGGGTAGCATGGCATCGAGTAATACTCTTGCGTGGTGGAAAACGTGAAGAAAATCAGGACAAAGCCGGCCCAGCAGAGGGCGAGCAGATGCGTATGCGCGGCGCGATCTTCGGGACCCTTGGGACGGTAAGCGAGCTTGAACACAGCCGGGAAATAGACACTCCAGGGAAACAGCCAGACCAAATGGCATAGCCAAAAATAGGCGCGCGGGAACGTGTCGTAATCGTGGGGATAGCGCAGATTCAGAAAGCGCAAGACTTGCTCATTGATGAAATAAAACCAAAGAAAGCCGTGGTACATGCCCGGGCCGCTCTTGAGCGTCCAGGCCCAAAAGGGCGGATTACGAATGGCGGCAAGAATGTGCCAGGGCGCGGCAATTGCCAAGGCGATGACCGCGCCGCTGAAGGGGCGAAGGCGCTGCCAGGTGCGGCGGAGGAAAAGCTGGTGGGTCAGCGCCAAGTAGACGAGGCCGCCGCCGACGGGGATTGCGACGGCGATCATGCTTTTGGTGAGCAGACCGACTCCGAGGCTGGCTGCCAGGAGGAAGGACCAGAGCCGCGGATTTTGCTCCTCCTCGTCGAGGGCACGCTGAAAGGACCAGAAAGCGAGCGCGATGGCGAAGGTGAGCATTACATCCGGCAGAATGATGCGCGTGAAGAGGAATAGTCCGATGCACGTGGCCATGCATAAGCCCGCGTAGAAACCGGCGCGGCTTTTGAAGGCCCAGAATCCGTATGCTGTGACGAGCCAGCAAAGTGCGATTACCGAAAGCAGACTGGGGAGGCGCGCCGCCCAATCGTGCACGCCGAAGGTTTTCATGGAGAGAGCCATCGCCCAATAGACCAGCGGGGCTTTCTCGAGAAAAGCGATGCCGTCGATATGCGGAGTGACCCAGTCGTGGGTGCCGACCATTTCGCGCGCGATCGAGGCCTGTACGGCATCGACGTCGTCCATGAGATACGGCGGCGCGATCATGCAGCCAAGATAAATAGCGCTGGCGATTAAAATGACAATTAGATAGAGGTGAGAACGCTTTCCGTTAACGACGGTTTGGGCGCGTAAGTCTGCGTCGTTTGAATCCGCCATCTTTTCATCCACAAAAACAGAATCATTAATCCCCACAGGTTGTACCCGAGGTTTTCCTTTCTTTCCAGATGTTTACGCACGCAAGCGTCTATCGCATCTTTGCGGAAGAGGCCGCCGTGCGCAGCGGCTCCTTCCGCGAGCGTCTGAAGCAGTAAAGGACGTAGCGAACCGCGAAACCAATCGTGTACCGGGATATCGAAACCCGTCTTCTGGCGCGTCAGGATCGATTTTGGAAGTTTATCCTGCATCAGGCGTTTCAGGATGACTTTTTGTTGCGCGCCTTTCATTTTGAAAGACCCAGGCAGCGCGGCGGCGAATTCGACGATGCGGTGATCGAGAAACGGCGGACGGACTTCCAATGCGTGCGCCATGCTCATGCGGTCGACCTTCATGAGAATGTCGTCCGGCAAATAGTAGCGTTGATCGAACCACAGATAAGGCGCCGTGCCATCATTTCGCTGCAAACGACTTCGCAATTCGGCTAAGACGCTTGAGAGAGATTCGGGCAGGGCCTGGGAGACGAGGCCGCGTTTATCGGCGTCGTTGAACGTGCCGTTCCAAAAGACGTGGGCGCGCTCGGGAGGGATGAGGCAGCCCTCGACGAAGCGCTTCATTTTGTATTCGAGGCTGATCTTATCGTCGGAAACGGGCCAATGACGCAGAACCGCAAGGGCGAGGCGAAGCGCGGTCGCGGGCATCCAACGGGCGCGAGCGGCCAATTCGTCAGCACGATATGTGACGTAACCGGCGAATAATTCGTCGCCGGCATCGCCACTCAGCGCCACGGTGACTTGCGATTTGCTCATTTTGGAGAGGAACCAGACGGGCAAGGCGCCCGCGTCGGCGGTGGGCTCGTCTGAAAAATAGGCAAATTCTTCGATGGCGCCGATGAGATTCTTCTCGGGGTTCAGGTCGAATTCGGAGTGGTCGGTTCCGTAGTGCGCGGCCGCGGCGCGAATATACGGGGTTTCGTCAAACGTGCGGCCCGCGAAAGAGACCGAGAGCGTCTTCAGGCGCGACGGACATGCTTGCGCCGCGTAATGCAGGATCGTGGATGAATCCATACCGCCGCTAAGCCAGACACCGAGAGGAACATCGGAGAGAAGATGCTCTTTCACAGATTGCTTGAGCAAGGCGTCGAGTTCTTCGAGGGCGGATTCCATGGAGATCTTGCGCGGCTCAGGCGACGGCAGTTGCCAGTAAGAGCCGGAACGAATCGCGCCGTCTCGCCATTCGAGCCAGCAGCCGGGCGGCAGCTTTTCGATTCCCTCGACAAGAGTCCATGGGCAAGGGACGTAGTTGAGCGACAAATAGCAATCCAAACCCGCCAGGCTCAGCTGACGCGGAATTTCCGGATGGGCGAGAATGGCCTTCAGCTCGGAGCCGAAATACAGGTCTTCGCCCCGGCGCGCGATGTACAGAGGCTTGATGCCCATGCGGTCGCGAGCAAGAACCAAGCGCCTGGTCGATTCGGTCCACAGCGCGACACCAAACATCCCGCGCAGGCGCGAAAAACAGGCCGTGTCCCATTCGAGGAAGGCGTGGAGGACGGTTTCTGTGTCGCAATGCGAATGAAAGCGATGGCCTTTGGATTCGAGTTCCCGGCGGACGTCGAGGTGGTTGTAAATTTCCCCGTTAAAAACGATGGTGCAGTCGCCGTCGTCGGAGGTGATGGGCTGATTGCCGGATTCGAGGTCGAGGATCTTCAGCCGAGCTGCCGCGAGGGATGCGAAAGTCGAGTGGAAGACGCCTTGCTGATCCGGGCCGCGATGAATCAGAGTGGCGATGGCCCCTTCAATGCATGCGGGATCAGGCACATGGCTGCGATGCGTGAATCCGGCGATGCCGCACAAGCTGTGTATCCTCTATTCCTGACGCAGAGATTCGACCGGCTGAAGCCGTGCTGCTTTATTCGCCGGCAGATAACCGAAGAGAATGCCCGTTGCACAGGATACCGTAAAGGCGACGAGAACGGACAGCGGCGAAATGGGAATGACGATCGTCGGGACCTGGGCCAACTGCAGCGCGGTCTCCGCCGCAAAGCGCATCGATACGGCGATGGCGATGCCGACGGCCGCACCGATGCCGCTGATCAGGATGGCCTCGAGCAAAAATTGCCAGAGAATCTCCTTCTGGCGCGCGCCGAGCGCTTTGCGAATGCCGATTTCGCGAGTTCGCTCCGTGACGCTAACGAGCATGATGTTCATGATGCCGATGCCGCTGATCAATAGAGCCAAGGCGGCGACGAAGAGCAGCACGATCGTCATGGCGCGGGCGATGTTCTGAGCGGTTTCGAGGATCGAGGAGAGATTTTCGACTGAATAAGTTACTTCAGGGCGATGGCGGCTCTTCAGGATTTCGGCGACTTCTTTTGTGACGAGAGGAACATCCTCGCGGTTATCGGCCTGGGCGTAGAGGGTGACGATGTACTCGCTGCCTGTGTAATAGCGGATTATGGGAAAAGGCACGAGCACGGAATCCTGCCGAATCTCCGACTGGCCGAAAGTCGACTGGCGTTCACGGAACACGCCGATTACCGTGAAGCTCAAATCGCCAACGTGGAGCGTCTTTCCTACCGGGCTTCCGTCGAGCGCTTCCTGCGCGAGATGTTCGCTGACGACGCAGACCTTGCTTACGGACGCGAAATCGTCGTCGTCGAAATAGCGGCCCCGGAGGATGATGAGCCGGCGGATATCCTGGAACTGCTGCGTGACGCCGATCATGCCGACGGGAATGGCGCGATTGCCGGCGACGACGGTCATCGAAAAATCATTGGTGCCGGCGACATGGATTACTTGCGGGATTTGCTGCTGGACCGCATCCATATCCGCGAGGGAAATCTGGTCCGCGGGAGTCACGGTGGTCGCGGTGTTGCCTTGTTCGAGAGAGGCGTGGATGACGTTGGAGCCGATGGCTTCGATCTGGCCGTTGATGTAGCGGCTTCCGGTGAGCGCGACGGTGACAACCAGGACGATGCAGGCGCTGCCGATGATCACGCCGAGCATCGTGAGCGTGGCGCGCAATTTATTTGCGCGCAGCGACTCAAGCGCGAGATGCCAAATTTCGGACCAGGAAGACACGCGCCCGCGACTCTCCTTCAAGTCTATACAATATTAGAATGCGTGCTTTGATGCCTGGATTCTACTGCTGGTTTTCGTGCGCATGCCGGAATTTGGACCATTTGGGGAGCTCGCGGCGGCCAAGGAGGGCTTCGGCGGCCCAACTGCCAAGATATGACGAAAGGGCAACGCCGTGGCCGGTGTAAGCGCCGAGGACGATGGCATCGCGACTCGCCGGGTGCCAGTCGAGAACGGGAGGGAGCCAGCCTTCGCGAAAAAGGATCGGTCCGCCCCAGCGGTAGGTGAAGCGCACGTCGCGAAGTGCAGGGTGCAGTCCCCGAACGCGTTTTTCGACGGACGTGAAGAGGCGAATGGGCTCGGCATCGGCCACGTCAACTTGACGAAGATCACGCGAGGGCGGCGGATCGACGAGGCCCGCGCCCCAGACGATTGAGTTGTCGTCGCAAATACGGCCCCAGAGGTACGGGAAATCGACGGTGTAGAAAGGCTTACGCTTCGCGAGGCCGATCGCGTCGACGACATCCTCGGAAATGGGGGCGGTGGTAACAGCAAGAGTGAGCTTAGGGTATGCGTCGCCGCCGTAACCCGAAAGATCGAGTGAGAGACCGTTGGTCGCGATAAGAACTTTGCGCGTGGGAATGGCGCGGCCGTTTGATAAACAGACGCGAACGGGCTGCGACCAATCGAACCGGTCGACGCGGTGGTTTTCAAAGATTGCGACGCCGAGAGTTTCCGCTGCTTGAGCGAGCGCGGAGACCAAACCGCCGGGATCGATTGTGCCGCCGGGGACTTCGTTGACGACGCGGATCGCGCCGGAATCGTTCCACTGTATCGCCGAGTCTTTCGCTTCGCCTTTACGCGCGATTTCCCAGGCGCCATTTAGCGTAAGTTTCGCGCGGCCGGCGATTGAAAAGCCGGAGGCGGTGCTGAGTTTGGCAAGGATCGATTGGACGCCGGCGATTACGTCGCCTAAGCCCTCCTGATCGCCTGCGGCCGTTTCGCCGAGAAATTGGCCGCCCGTGCGGCCGCTCGCACCAGAGCCGATGTGGTCGGCTTCGAGGACGACGACGGTTTTATCAGGGGCGAGAAGGCGCAGCCACGCCGCAGCCGCCAAGCCCGTAAAACCGGCGCCGATGATTACAAAATCCGCGAATTCGGGAAGCGGTTGCTTGCGGGGCTGGAAATCTATCGTCCAGGGCGGAATGCCCCAGGAACCGGGCCAACGATTCGCCCGCGATTTGGGATTGGCGTGCATGGCAAGGATTGGGGCTCGTCAGCATGCGCGGCGAGCCCCGTCTGGATTAGAGGATGCTTTCGGTCCAGTTTTCGAGGACGTGACGAATCTTGGCCATGAACTGATGGGCCGCGGCGCCGTCCACAACACGGTGATCGTAAGAGATCGTGAGATAGACCATCGTGCGGATGGCGATGGCGTCATCGATCACGACCGGGCGCTTTTCGATCGCGCCCAGACCGAGAATCGCGACGTTAGGCTGGTTGATGACGGGCAAACCGAAGAGGCCGCCGAAGACGCCGGGATTGGTGATCGAGAACGTACTCTCGGCCACTTCCTCTGGTTTGAGTTTTTTGGCGCGAGCGCGCTCGGCAAGGTCGTTCGTGGCGCGAGCCAGGCCGATGAAGTTTTTCTCTTCGGCGTTCTTGATCACGGGAACGATCAGGCCCCAATCGAGCGCTACGGCAATGCCGATGTTGCACTCTTTGTGCAAGACCATATTCGTGCCATCGACGGATGCGTTCACCGTGGGAAAAGCTCGGAGAGCATCAACCGCAGCGCGGATGAAAAACGGCATGAACGTGAGCTTGGTGCCGACTTCCTGCTCGAATCTTGCCTTTGTCTTGGCGCGCAGATTGGCGATGGCGGTGACGTCCACTTCCTCGACCGAGTAGACGTGCGGAGAAACGCGTTTCGAGAGCACCATGTGCTCGGCGATCTTCTGGCGCATGGTGGACATGGGCTGCACTTCGTAATTGCCGAAGTAAAGCTTCTCGCGCGGGACAGCCAGTTCGAGCAACGCGGAGGCTTGACCGGCCCCACTTGGGGGTGGAGGTGCAGCCGGACGCGGCTGCGCGGGAGGCGGCGTGTAAGACGGTGCAGGAGGAGCTTGACGCGGCGCTTGTGCTGCGGGGGCCGCTGCTCCGCCGTTGCCGACGGCTGCCAGAATGTCGTCTTTGCTGACGCGGCCGCCAGCGCCCGTGCCGGAGACCTGGGTCAGATCGATATTGTTTTCGCGAGCGATGCGGCGAACGAGCGGCGAGCTGCGAACTTTTTCGGCGGAGGGACGTTCGGGCGGAGGCGGCGCGCCAGGACTTGTGGGGGCGGTGGGCGCGGCGCTCTTTGCGGCTGACGCTGCGGCTTTTGCCTCCGATTTCGCTGCGGCTGCAGCCGGCGCGGGAGCGGCTGCGGTTGCGGCGCCAGCCGAGTCAATCGTGGCGACAATTGTCTGCACGGGAACCGTCTGGCCCGCGCTGACTTTGATTTCCTTCAAGACGCCGGCGGCAGGCGCCGGAATTTCCGCATCGACCTTGTCGGTGGAAATTTCGAAGAGCGGTTCGTCGCGCTCGATCTTCTCGCCGGGCTTCTTGAGCCACTTTGTGATCGTGCCTTCGTGAATGCTTTCGCCCATTTGGGGCATGATGACGTCAACAGCCATGATCTTCTCCTGGATTCGTGAAACTCAGGCGGCGCGCAGGCACTCTTCGTGCCATACGCCCGGTATGCCTTCGAGCTGATAGATTTCATCCCCGCCGTGAAAGAAGCTGACCGATTGCACGGTGGCTACACGGTCCGCGTAGTCCAACTGTTCGGGTTCCAGCTCATTGTGATACTGTCCGGCTTCGAGAAACGCTTCAAGAAAGGCGCGATCCGCGACGCGGACCTGCGAACCGACTTCGAACTCCGCTACGTTGAGCCCTTTGGTTTTCCCCACTGGTTGCGCTCGCTTTCGATTATGTGCCGTGCTTTCAGTATTGTGCCAATTCCCGGGCCGCGGCGACAACTTTTTCCGCATTGGGGAGGAAGAATTCTTCGAGGGGCGGCGAGTAAGGCACGGGTGTATCCAGAGCGGTGACCCGAGCGATCGGGGCGTCAAGATCGTCGAAAGCCTTTTCGCAAATCATTGCTGCGATTTCTCCTGCAATTCCGCCGGTGCGCGTGTCTTCGTGAACCACGAGCAGGCGATTCGTTTTCTTGACGCTCGCAAGAATGGCATCGATATCGAGCGGCTGCAACGTGCGCAGGTCGATGACTTCGGCTTCGATTCCCTCTTTAGCGAGCTGATTTGCGGCTTCCAGCGCGACGTGCGCCATGGCCGCGTAACTCACGATTGTGAGGCGGTCGCCTTCGCGCCGCACGGCGGCTTCGCCGAGCGGCACAGTGTAATCGTCCGATGGAACCTCCTCTTTCGAACGACGATAAAGGAGCTTGTGTTCGAAGAAGAGCACGGGATTATTGTCGCGAATGGCCGATTTGAGCAAACCCTTCGCGTCGTGCGCCGTGGAAGGATAAACCACCTTGAGTCCCGGCGTATGCACGAAATGCATTTCGGGGTTCGCGGAATGAAATGCGGCGCCGTGAACTCCGCCTCCTGAAGGGCCGCGAATGACGATGGGGACGGGAGCGCCCCACAGGTAATGAGATTTGGCGATGTAGTTCGTCACCATGTCAAAACAATTGGCGATGAAGTCGATGAATTGGAGTTCGGCGACGGGGCGAAGGCCGAGATAGCTCATGCCGCAGGCTGCGCCGACGATGGCCGTCTCGCTGATCGGCGTATCGATCACGCGCTCAGGGCCGAAGCGAGCGTAGAGACCGTCCGTGACTTTGAAGGCGCCACCATAGACGCCGATGTCTTCGCCGATGGCGACGATGGCGGGATCGCGGTCCATTTCCTCGAAGAGGGCCTGGCGAATCGCTTCAAGCATCGTCACTTCGGGCATCAGCGCTTTCCCTTGCCATGCTTGCGATGATCGTGGCGATTCTGGTGCTGGGGCTTTTGCCCGCGATGGCTATGCTCATGAGTTGGTGGCTGGGGCTGTTCCTGCAAGGCGGAGCGATCTTTCGGGCCACGGCCGAAAGGAACGCGAAGCGGCGTCTCTTCGCCGGTTTTTTGTGGGCCCGCTTGCTCGTCGCGCGGCATGCCGTGTGGCGGCTTTTGCGGACAATGTGTGTTATCGCGTTGATGCCGGTGCGCGTTTGGCGTGTGAGCTTGATGTGCCTTTTCGGTTCGTGTTTCCGCGCGCTCCGGTGCAGCGTTTTCGATGAAGGGGCCGTAATCGACAACCTTCCAGGCAGCTTGTGCTGTGGTCGCGGGCGGCGTGACTTCTTTTGGGGGGCGCTGCCAATCGGGTGTGATGGTGTGGCAACCTTCGCAATAGACGCCCTGCGCGGCGGATGCGGCTTTGGGGAATGGAGATTCCTCGGCGAATTTTTGGTCGGCGTCGAGTTCGCGTTCGATGCGCGCATTGGTTTCAGATTTTTGCGTTTCGTCGAACAAGCCGCGTTCCGCTAGAAATTTTGTATAGCGCTCGATCGGATCCCGCGCTCTCCAATAGTCGAACATTTCTTTCGGGACGTAATCGGCCGCGTCGTGTTGCGCGTGACCTTTCATGCGCATCGTTTTCGCTTCGATCAGCCAGGGACCGCGTCCGGCGCGGCATTCGGCGACGGCTTCGCGCACTTTTTCGTAGACGGCAAGAACATCATTGCCATCGACGATCGAGCTGCGAATTCCGTAGGCTCTGGCGCGTTCGGCGAAATCGCGGAGCGGAACCTGGCGCGACGACGGAGTGGAGTAAGCCCACTGATTATTCTCCAGGACCACGACGACCGGGGCGCGTTGAGAAGCCGCGAGGTTCATTCCTTCGTGAAAAGCGCCGGTGGAGCTGCCGCCATCGCCAATGAAGGTGAGGGCCACGATATTTTGGCCCAGATAGCGGCCGGCCATCGCAACGCCGGTAAGAACTGGAATCAGGTCGCCGAGCATCGAGGTGGGCGCGGCGATGTGGCGATTCTTCAGATCGGCGATGTGGCTGGTGGCGTCGCGGCCGCGAGTTGGAGACGTTTCGCGAGCCATGTGCTGGGTAAATATATCCCGTGGCGGGACGCCTTTGACGAGGAGGGCGCCAATGTTGCGAATCATCGGCGCGAGCCAATCTTTCGATTCGAGCGCGTAGGCGGCGCCGACCGAGATAGCCTCCTGGCCGAGGCTGGAGTAGAGGCCGCCGACGATTTTGCCCTGGCGGAAGAGGCGCTCCAGGCGCGTTTCGAGTTGGCGGTTCAGTTGAAGGAAGTAATAAATTTCGCGGAATTGGACGTCAGTGAGACCGCCGGGAGGCTGAGATTGCTGACGAGAAAAACCGGCATTTTTCTCGATTAGAATCGGCACTGGCGCTTTGTTTTCAGTCATTTACGCGCCTTTCTAATCGCTCTTTCTCGATTAGAATCTTGGAGGTCAGAACGTGGAGATTGTAACTTGGAGAACGGCCGGCGCGACGTTGACCGAATTTTCATGATTTCGTTTTACACACTATTTTATCATGGCGCGCAAATCGAGATTCTCACGCTGCGCTCGTAATTCATTGGTTTTGGGGCGGTTGCGGTGGTGAGTTCGTGCTTCGAGAGCTGCGAAATTGGCACGGATTCCGGCGTTGGGCGCAATAGCGCAGAGAGAGAGTGGGCACACGGGCGGAACACCCGAGCGCTTCGGGCAAAGTTCAGGTCAATGCACTCACCGCAGAGACGCCCAATACGCAGAGAGGCAAACGCGGAGATAAGGGGGATCGGTTACTGAGGTTCGATTTGGGTGGCGAGGATGGAGTCGCCACGCTGCTGGACCTCGATGGCGATGGGAGGGCGAACGGCGGAGCCGCGGACCATTTCGCCTCGGACTTCGTCGTTCATTGGGCCGCCGTAATGGAGTAGGTCGAACAGGGTGTCGCTGCAGGGGTCCACGACGAGCGGGTGATCAGCGGGATAATCGTATGTCTTTGCGAGCTTTTGAAGATCGGTGACGTATTCGAGGCGGCAGGTGCCATAGGGCTCGATTAAAGAAAATGCCCAGTAAGCGCCACTCGGCAAGCGGACCACCATCGCGGGAACGTATTGCGACGTGACCTGATCGTGAAAAATGAATTTCTTGGCGGCCCAAGGCTGAGAGAGTTCCGCGGTCGTTGCGATCACGCCGGGGGCGACCGGTTCGCCGCCATGGCCGGGCACGGCGCCGGCGTCCGAAGCGGAAGCGGGTGCGGGCTCGGCTGCGTTGTCCGCTGCGCTGGGCCGCGATTTCCACACCCAATTCGCAATCAAGAGCAACGCGAGAACGCCGGCGGCAATCGCGATCGGTTTCTTGTAATTCTTTGCGTTCGCGGCCAGTGATGCCGGCGGCGCGACCGTCTCTTTTGCGGAGCCTGCCACGGCTGGCGGCGTTTGCGGAGCTTTCGGCTGGGAAATCGTGGGCGCGCCGCTGCTCGGCGGGCGCACGACGGTCGGCATCGTTGTACGGACGAGGTCTTCGCCAAGAGTCGGCTTGGCGGCGCTGGGGCGCTTCAGCCGCTGCGAGACGCCTTCCAGCGCGTTCAAGATTTGCTCCATATTCTGATAACGCCGTTCGACGTCTTTCGACAACATTCGATCGACTACCGCCTCGAGCGCCGGGCCGCAATCGGGAACGAGCGCCCTGATGCACGGCGGAAGAACATCACCCTTGGAAATATTCAGGACGAGCGCGGCCTGATTGGCGCCATCGAATGGGCGCTGAAAAGTAAGCAATTCATAGAGCATCACGCCGGTGGCCCAGATGTCGCTGCGCTCGTCGGCGCGTTCCCCGCAAATCTGCTGCGGAGACATGTAGGCGAGGGTGCCAATGATCGCGTCCGTCTGCGTGACCTTTGAGTCGATCTGGCGGGCGATGCCGAAATCAACGACTTTGACGCGGCCCTCTCTGGTGATCATCACGTTTGCAGGCTTGATATCGCGGTGAATCACGCCGCGCTTATGCGCGAAATTGAGCGCGCGGCAAACGGGAATGACGTAGCCGACCTTTTCCGCGATGGGGAGAACGGGGCGGCGTTCGATCAGGCCCTCCAGGCTTTCACCTTCGAGAAATTCCATTGCGATGAAGGGCGTTTCGCCCTCTTGACCCAATTCGTAGATCGTGACGATGTTGGGATGCTGCAGAGTGCCGGCGGAGCGCGCCTCCTGATGGAAGCGTTCGAGCAGATCGGGGCGGCCGGCGAGGCCGTTGGTGATGGTCTTAAGCGCTACGAGGCGACCGATCAGAGGATCCTGAGCTTTGTAGACTTCGCCCATGCCTCCGCGGCCGATGATTTCGATTAGCTCGTATTTGCCGAGTTTCTTGAGCACGTTTCGCCTGCCAGCCGCGAGCTTTGCTCTTTGTTCGCTGAACAGCGTGGCCTGAGACTAGGTTGGGGCGCACGAAAGAGAAAGGCAAGATTACGCGGGCGAATGAGTCAATACGGGCGCGCTCGGAAGCGAGGCTCGCGCGATCGAGCTAATCGATGTGGCGAACGACGGGGGCTGATTTCTTTCCGGGGGTTCGCGCGCCGTGAGCTTTTAGGATTGAGGCGGCCTGATTGGCAGCGTTTTCGTTAGGGACGCGGACGACGACCACGACACCGCCCTGCTTTACGTGGCTGGTATAGAATTCCTGCTCGCCGATGTAATTGGGCATTTCACCGGCCTCGTCGCGAACGTCGGGACGAGATTTGTGGAGAGCGTCGAACAGGCGAGCGAGTTTGCTGGGGTGCGATTCGGGCGTTCTGGTGGACCTTTCGCCAGGGGTATTTTCGGTGCGGGCATCCTCGTCAACGTCGGTGATGACTTCCACCTGCTCGCCAACAATACCGGCTTGTTCCAATTCCTGAATGGCATTTTCTGCTTCGCCATACCTGCCTAGGATTCCGACGACCATGTAGTGCATGTGCGTGACCTCGTGGAGTGACATTCTGAGAATTTTTGCGCCCGTTGGCAAGGATGGATTTTTGTATTGGACAAAGCGCCTGAGGTTCTATTCGAGTGCCTTCCGCAAATGGTTCATAGATACGCCCTTGCCATCGGCGTGAAAGATTTCGGTGAAGTGGGCGGCGAGGCGGGCACGGGCCTCGTCGAGGGAGACGGGACGGCCGAGGGCGCGCTCGAGAGAAGTGGCGCGTTTGTCTTTTATGCCGCACGGGATGATTAAGTCGAAATAGCGCAGGTCAGTGGAGACGTTGAAGGCAAAGCCGTGGGAGGTGACCCAGCGGCTGAGGTGCACGCCTAGAGCGGCGAGCTTTTCTTCACCCTCCGGCGCATCGATCCAGATGCCGTGGCGGCAGAGGATGCGGCGGGCGGCGAGGCCGTAGTCCGCGGCGGTGCGGATCATGACTTCTTCGAGCTGCTCGACGTACCAGCGGACGTCGCGCCGGTGCTGCGTGAGGTCAAGGATCGGGTAGCCGACGATTTGGCCAGGGCCATGATAGGTGATGTCGCCGCCGCGGTCGGTTTCATGGAACTCGACGTTCATTTGGCGCAGGACATTTTCACCGGCCAGGAGATTTTGCGTTTGGCCGTTGCGGCCCAGGGTGATGACGTGCGGGTGCTCGCAGAAAAGGAGCACATCAGGCACGGCGCCCGATTTGCGCGCGGAGACGATTTCGCGCTGGAGGTCAAAGGCAGGGCCATAGGCGATGCCCCCGGCGTTGATGATCCAGAGCGGCTTTGTTTCTGATTGCACGGGGTCTAAAGCCTTCGCCTGATTCGATGACGGGATACTATTTCGCGCTCCAACGATTCGGCGTGACATCCTTTGCGCATTCCAACACGTCGAACGCGAGAGGATTCAGTTGGCTGAAAACTCCCGTTCAATACGCGAAACGCAGCCTAGAAGTTAATTGTGAGGCCGCGGACGGAGTTGAAGGCGTCGCCCATGGCTTCCCAGACGGTGGGATGCGCGTGGATGGTGGCCATCATGTCGTCGATGGTGCCTTCGAGGCTCAGCACGGCGGTCGGCTCGGCCAGGATTTCGGTGGCTAGCGGGCCGATTGCATGGACGCCGAGGACTTCGCCGTATTTGGCGTCGGCGACCACTTTGATGAAGCCTTCGTGGTGCCCAAGGATCGTCGCCTTGCTATTGCCGAGGAACGGAAACTTGCCTGTCTTCACGTCGTAGCCAGCGTCACGCGCGGCCTTTTCCGTTAGGCCGACGCTGCCGATTTGCGGTTCGCAATAGGTCGCGTTGGGGCAGCGCAGGCGGTTGAACGGCGGCACTTCCTTCCCTGCCATGCGTGTGACGGCGATGATGCCTTCCATCGACGCGGCGTGCGCAAGCTGGGGCAGGCCGGCGACGATGTCGCCGATCGCGTAAAGCTTGGGCTCAGCCGTCTCGAGATGGCCGTTGGTATGAACGAAGCCGCGCTCGACTTTGGCTTTCGTTTTTTCAAGGCCGATATTTTCAGTGAGGGGACGGCGGCCCACGGCGATCAGAACCTTTTCGGCGTTGAGCGTGACCGATTTGCCGGTCTTGTCTTTGAAAACGACGGTGCCTGTTTTGCCGTCGGACTTCACGCTTTCGACTTTCGCCCCGGTTTCGATATTGATGCCTTTTTTCTTGAAGGCTTTTTCGAGCTCGGGCGATATCTCTTCGTCTTCGAGAGGCACGATGCGCGGCAAAGCCTCAAGAATGGTGACGTCGCTGCCGAAAGTGCGGAAGATCGAGGCAAATTCGACGCCAACCGCGCCCGCGCCAACCACGACGAGCGATTTCGGGATCGTTGGGAGCTGGAGGATTTCGCGGTTGGTGAGAGTGACCTTGCCGTCGATTTCGACACCGGGAAGCGTACGGGCTTCCGAGCCGGTGGCGAGCATAGTGTAATTCGTTTCGAATTCAGTGATTTTGCCGTCCTTTTCGACAGCGACGCGGCCGGGACCGGCGATCTTGCCCCAGCCGGTGATGGACTCGACTTTATTCTTCTTGAAAAGGAGGCCGATGCCGCCCGCGTGTTTCTTGACGATTTTATCCTTGCGGGCGAGCATGGCGGGCCAGTTCACCGTGACGTCTTTTACATCGAAGCCGAATTCCTGGGCGTGCTGGAAATTGTCGTAAATATCGGCGTGGTGGAGAAAAACCTTCGTCGGGATGCAGCCCACGTGGAGGCAGGTGCCGCCGAGGAATGGGTCTTTCTCGACGACGGCGGTTTTCAATCCCAATTGCCCGGCGCGAATGGCGGCGACATAGCCGCCGGGTCCGCTGCCAATGATGACGAGGTCGTATTTAGCCAAAAAAGTTCTCCCTTGCGAAGTTTGATTTGATTGCCGGTTCAGGCGTGGAAGGGGAATCTACTTCCGTCAGCGCCGGGAGCCGATTTTATCAGGCGGCGCTGACTCGCCGCAACGGGGAGGCCCGACCGGAACGGACGAGCCTGCCGGAATGCGGGAACGTCTGATTTATGGTGCGTTACGGTTGGGTTAGATGCGCGAGAGAGGTGGAGGAATCCTTTCGGCGGCATGCAGCATCTATGATTCGCGCTGATGACGCGCAGGCCGAGCGACGAAACGGGCGCGCTCGGGGTTCCTGGAACTGCAGACAGCGTTATGGAGCCGTAAGTGATTTGCTGTAGCGAAGTTGCAAACGGATGTTTGCGGGACCTGATTTGACAAGAGGAGGCGGCGTCGCTAGAATTTGCTGTTTTTAAACGAGCTTGACGCCGCACTGCGGGTGGGTGGTATGGACAAGAAGCGACTTGAAGTTTACAAAAAGAAATTGACGCAGCGCCGCGAAGAATTGGCGCGCGGCATTCTGCGGACGGAGCAGGAAGGGCGCGAAGCCGACGACGATCCTACCGTGGATCTGGCGGACAAGGCGGCAAACTCCTACACCAAGGAGTTCCTCTTCGGTCAGACGCACAATGACCGGTCGCAATTGCAACTGGTGGACGATGCGTTGCAGAGGATCAAGAACGAAGAGTTCGGCGAATGCGTCTCCTGCCATCAGGAACTGCAGCAGAAGCGGCTGGACGCGGTGCCGTGGACGCGCTACTGCATCACCTGCCAGGAAAAAAAGGAACAAGGGCTGCTGTAGAGCGGTTTTTGACGCGAATAGGACCGTGCTGTGTGGCGCGCAATCGGCCTGCAGCACGGTCTTCCTGCTTTATGACTGCGGTTGTGCGGCGATTTGTGCCGCTGCGCGAATTTCCAGGTCGACAGTATCGCTGACGCGAAGGATGAGGGTGTTTGGGCTCTTCAGTCCCCATTTGATATAAGGAATGGGAAAGCTGCTGGAGATTTCCAGCCGGCCATTTCCTTCATTCTGAACCGCGAGATCGAGCCTCACGTTGTGATCCGCGCCGTGCAAGCGGAAAACTCCGTCGGCTTGCACCTGAGTAATTCCCTTCTGAGTTAGCGTTTCCCGCAAAGTGTGGCCCGGCTGCGGGGTGAGCTGGGCTGGCGAGAAGCTTATATCCGGATACTTATCGCTCTCCAGAATCTCCTTGTGCATTTTGTGGTCGCGCGAGGAGTCGCCGCTATCGCCGCTGGTGGCATCGACCACGATGGAGCCGTTTGCCTTGCCTGAAGCGGGATCGACGCGAATTTCGCCGCTCTTCAATTTGAATGTGCCATGGACGGTGTGCAGAGTGCCGCCGAGCGTGAAATCGACGGTGGTGCCTGCCGGGTCGAGTTTGACGGCGAAATCCTGGGCACGCGAGACCGGGAGGCAGAAAAAGAAAAGCAGAACGGCAAAAGTCCAGGGCCAAGACGCAAAACTCGCCGAGGTTTTATGCACGAAGGACTCGCCAGCCGAGGCCGAAGATGCGCTGGAGCCCGAAAGAATCGGATTCGGTGATTCCGGCGTGGATGGACATCATGTTGGCGAACAAGGCGGGCTTGGCGGCGAACATGCGCAGCGTCTTTTTGCGAATCCAGGGATAACGGGCCATCAGGAGCATCAGGCGGGTGATGCGGACAGGCGTGCGAGTGATGGCGCGATGAGCGGAGGCATAGGAGCGAAGGTCTTCGCGGGCGAGAGCAGCGGCCAAATGGCCGGCGGCGTGGAAGGCTAGATTCAGGCCCTGGCCCGCGATGCCGTCCAAGGAGCAGGAGGCGTCGCCGACGAGGGCGATGTTACCGCGGGCGACGAAGCGCGCTTTTGAAAGCGCGGTCCGCGCGCCCGATTCGGCGGAGGCGGGACGCGCCCCCGCGAGGCGGCGCGCCAAGCCGGGAAATTGCCCGAGGGCGCTGTCGATGCGCTGGCGATGATCTCGCGTGAAGAGCGCGAGGCAGACTTCTTCGGGGCCCGTGGGTGTGACGATCATCTGGCAGTCCGCGCCCCAGTGAACTTCGACGAGATCCGTCCAGGGCGCGACAGAAAAATGGCGGCGGAAGGCGAAGCGGCCGCGACCACGGGCGATTGGATTAAGGCCGGCGCTTTTGCGAATGGGGGAATTCATGCCGTCCGCCGCGATCAGCCAGCGAAAGAAGATGCGCTGGCCGTCGACGTCAGCGGCTAGGGAATCGTGGTGGACGAGGCGCGCGCCCCAGTGCAGGTCGACTCCCGCGGATTGGGCACGTTGAACGAGAAGGCGATGCAGGAGGGTGCGGCGGACGCCGTAAGCGCTCGCGCGGCCGAATCGCGCGGAAGCGGAGGAAGCCGAATCCGAAAAGCGAACCCCGGTGAAGCGGTAATTGGCACAGCTTTCGAGGTCGACGCCGAGGGTACGCAACGACGCTGCCGCTTCCGGCAGCAAGCCTTCGCCGCAAGGCTTATCAATGGGAGGCCGTCGCGAATCAACCAGGCTGACGCTGAAGCCTTTGGCGCGGGCAGCGATGGCTACAGCGAGGCCGGCGGGACCTCCGCCGACGACTAGCACATCTGAATGCATAGTGGACCACTCCAGCAGTGGCAGACGAGAACGTTCGCGCTACCAGCGGAGCAGAACGAGCTCCGAACAGAAGCCCGGCCCCATGGCAGCAAGAATGCTGAGCGAGCCAGGAGCAGGTCGGCGGCGCGAGTAAAAGTCTTCCAGTACAAGGAGCACGGACGTGGAAGAAAGGTTGCCCACTTTGCGCAGGCATTCCCAGGATGCTTCGAGGTCTTTTTCGGTGAGGCCGAGAGCGCAGGCGGTGGCCTCAAGAACCTTTGGCCCGCCGGTGTGCATGATCCAGCTGTGGATGTTTTTGCGGGTGAGGCTTTGTTCCGCGAGAAAAGCGTCGACATCTTTGCCGAGGTGTTTGGTGACCATCTCGGGCACTTCGGGAGCAAGGACGATCTTGAAACCTTTTTCGGAGATGTCCCAGCCCATGACGCGTTCGGTATTGGGATAGAAGACGGATTTCGTGGCGAGAATCTCCGGGCCAGCGGACTCGAGTTCTGAGCCGAAGATGACAGTGGCTGCGGCGCCGTCACCGAAGAGCAAGGCGGAGATGAGGTGCGCCATCGAGAGGTCTTCGCGCTGGAGCGTGAGCGAACACAATTCGACGGAAAGCAGCGCGGCGGCCTGGCCGGGGTAACCGCGCACGTAGTCCGCGGCGCGCGAAATTCCCGCTGCGCCAGCGACACAGCCGAGGCCGAAAATCGGGATACGCTTGATGTTCGGAGACAGGCCCATGCGGTTCACGAGACGTGCGTCAAGCGAAGGCGCGGCGATGCCGGTGACCGATGTGACGAAGATCGCGCTGAGATTTTTCGGCTTCAGGCCGGCGTCCTGCAGGGCGCGACAGAGAGCTTCTTCGCCGAGTTCGAGGGCGGCATCGATCCAGGCGTCGTTCGCCTGGCCCCACGTTTCGAGACCTTCATAGAATTCGATGGGGCGGACGAGGTAACGGCCGTCGACCTTCATGCTTTCGTCAAGACGATCGAGGATGTCCGGATTGGGGAGGCGGTGACGCCAATCGTTCTTCAGGGCCTCGACCAGGACCTCCTGTGGGTAGTAGTCTCTGGGGAAAGCACTCGCTACGCTGGCAATCCTCGTCATTTCGGCCGGCTCCTTGGCGCCCAAGAACGGAATCAGAGAAGGTATCTTGAGTCGGGCGGCTGCGCAACGAATTTCGCGCGGGTAGGCAAATTTCTACGCGGGAATCACCTGACGGCGGGGGTCGCCCAAGGGAGAAGCGGCGGGGCTTGCCAAAAAGGAGAACCCCGGATTCGCTGGGGGAGGCGAACCCGGGGTCGGGGGGCTGAGAGGGCTAGGGGCCGAGGAAAAATCCGTTAGTAGCTCAAATGGCGCAGGAGCTGCGCGGCCCGGAAGGCGATCTGCATTCCGAGAACGATGAGCGTGTCGCGCAGGATCGAGAGCTTTTCGCGCATGGGGATGACCTCCATGGCCGCGTCATAGGGGATGGCGACCGCGACGGCGGCGTATCCCGGGTACCCGCGACGTCCTGTGTGTGCTCTCATGCGTTCTCCTTCTTTTCGCGCTGGAGCCTGTTCGCTTGAGGCTCCAAGTGATTGAGCTAGTTGACCATGCACACCGCGTTGTCGTGCTCGATGCCTACAACCATCGACTTGAAAATATCCACGTCCCAGCAATCGGCGATGCGAAGCCGAACCACCTCTTTCGTTTCCGAAAGCATTTTGCCGCGCAAGGGGACCTTCAGGTCGCCCGTCATGACTCGAAGAACCACCGGCTGCCCCATCCAAACCGCGTAACCACGTTCCATGCCCGATTGCCTCCTCGGAAGTCTTGCTCGAACAGTCGCAGTTTCGCGGGCGGGGCCGATCTGGCCAATGGTACAGGGGACTAATTCGGTTGGGAGGAAGGTACTAGTGGGATTCGAGGGCCTCGGCAAGGGTTTTGAGGCGGCTTTTTCTGCTATTGTGGAATGGAGACTCGCCGGGAAGCCCGGCATTGCGCTTAGGCGAATTTAAAGCGAATACGGGTACCCAAGATGGACGCTCTGAAAAACCTGATCGAACAGCTCTATAACGTACGGGGACTGATTGAATGGGGCGGGACGCTGCTCGTCTGCACGGTGGTGTTCGTCGAGACAGGCATGTTTGTCGGGTTCTTTTTACCGGGCGACTCCCTGCTGGTGACGGCCGGAGTGTTTGCAGGAGCGGGGCAATTGAAGATTGCCGAACTGCTCACGTTTGTGACGGTTTGCGCAATCGCGGGCGATCAGATGGGCTACTGGATCGGGAGACGGGCCGGGCAGAGGCTTTATCAACGGCAAGATTCGCGGTTTTTCAAACGGCGGCATCTGGAACGCGCACACGAGTTTTACGAAGAGTACGGCGGGAAGACCATTATCATGGCGCGTTTTGTGCCGATTATCCGGACATTTTGCCCTCCGGTGGCTGGCGCGGCGGAGATGAGCTATTTGCGTTATCTGGCGTACGACGTGGTGGGCGGATTTTTGTGGGTCTGGGGAATGATCCTGCTCGGGTTCACGCTCGGACGGACTATCCCCAACATTGACAAGAAAATTCATATCGTGATTGCTGCCGTGATCGTTGCATCGTTTATTCCAGCCATTTACCACGCGTGGAAAGCCCGCGCGAGGAAGCCCGCGAGCACCCGTCCGCTGGAGAGCCCGGATTTAGAGCAGGAATAGCCGCGACCGCGCGCGAGCCTTGCCCGCCAGACAGAATCTCGCTTTCGTTGCACGCCTCGAATGTGGTTTGATTCCTTTTCACACGCACCGGAGGAAATTCATGGCTGGAAATGCGAACAATCGCTCTGTAAAAAAATGGGCGGGCAAATGGGCACTGGTTACGGGCGCGAGCGCGGGGATCGGACTGGAGCTGGCGCGGCAGCTTGCGGCTGCCGGCGCACATCTTGTGGTGACAGCAAGGCGCACGGACAGGCTCGAATCACTGGCGAGCGAACTTACGGCCAAACACCGCGTGAAAATCGAGGTTTGCGCGGCCGATCTCGCCGAGCCGGGCGCGCCCGACGAAATTCATGCATTTACCACGGAACGCGGAATAGAGGTCGAGATTTTGGTCAATAACGCAGGCTTTGGCGCGTTTGGATATATTCACAAAATCCCCGTGCAGCGGGCGGCGGAGATGATCCAGGTGAACTGCACGGCGGTGGTCGCGCTGACGCAGCTTTACGTGCCGGCGATGATTGCGCGACAACGCGGGGACGTGATGATCGTCTCATCGGTGGCAGCATTTCAGCCGGTGCCTTTCAATTCGGCCTATGCCGCGACGAAGGCGTTTGATCTGCTCTTTTCCGAGGGGATTGCTGAGGAATTGAGACCGTTTGGTGTGAATGTGTGCGCACTGTGCCCAGGGTCGACGACAACTGAATTTCAATCAGTGGCCGAGCAGCCGGATCGGACTTTTCGTTCAGCGGAGACGGCCGAGAAGGTGGCGCGCGTCGGGTTGGAGGGGATGGCCCGGGGCGAGACGTGCGTGATCTCCGGCGGGAAGAATTGGCTCATGGTGGAACTCGAACGGCTCGCGCCGCGGCGCTTCGTGGCGAAGATGGCGGCAAAGATGATGCAACCGGACGAGAGCGGGAAGCAAGGACGGCTGGATGTTTGAGCGCTACACAGAGAAAGCGCGACGCGTGATCTTTTTTGCCCGCTATTACGCAAGCGAGTTTGGAAGCAGCCATATCGATACTGAACATCTGCTACTGGGAATCCTCAAAGAAGACCGAACGCTGGCGAGCCGGTTGGTTCACAAATTTGGCGAATCCAAGTCAATTCGCGACGAGATCGCCGATAGAATCGAACGCGGCGAACGCATTGCGACAACCGTGGAAATTCCTTTGTCGCAGCAATCGAAGCAAGCTCTGATTTATGCCGCTGAAGAAGCGGATCAGCTGGGACATGAGCGCATCGGCTCAGAACATCTGCTGCTGGGGCTCTTGCGAACGGAAAATACAAGAGCGGCGCAGATCCTGAGAGAGCACGAGATCGACATGAGTGCCGTTCGCGGAATCCTTGGAGAGGCTGGGACGGAGGGTGCTCCAGGAAGCGAGAGGAACCTCGCGTTGGTCATTGTGCCTTTTCAGGTCGCGCTGGAACGCGTGATGGCTGCCTGGAAAGCAAAGGATGTACCGACACTCGCACAATGCTTTCGGGAAAATGGGCATTTGTGGAATCTGGACGGAGAAATTTCAGTTGGCCGAGCCAAAATCGAAGAGGAACTCCGCCGGTTTCTGGGGCTGATCGAACTCTACGCCGAGCCGCATGTGATCGACACGATGCCGCTGAGAGGCGTCATGCTTTCGATTTTGGAGTGGAAACCGGCCGTTGCGACCGCGAATGCACAGCAGGCTGCGTTTAGGATTCTGCTGCTGATGGAGCGACCCGCCTCGCTTGTCGTCAGCGCCCATTTGATCCGGCTAACGCCAGGACCGGACCTTTCGCAATAATCCATAGACATACTGTTTTTACCCGACTGGAGGCGATAGGCGAAGCTGCCGATATGTCTCGTGGGGGAGAACTGCATGGATGCGCAGATTCTAATTGTTGACGACGATGTTGCTTCTTGCGATTTCATGAAAGAAGTCTTAGTTCAGGCTACGGGGATGGGAGTGCTGGCGGTGACGGACAGCCGGGCGGCGCTAGCGCATCTGGCAAAAGAGAAATTCGTGGTGATTCTGCTCGATTACCAGATGCCGTCGCCGGATGGGCCCGAGTTGGCGCGGATCACGCGCAATTCGGGCCTCAACCAGATGACACCGATCATCATGGTGAGCGACGACCAGAGCACGGCGGCTATTTCGCACGGGTTCGCGGCGGGCGCGCATTTCTTCCTTTATAAGCCCGTGGACAAGGCGCGGCTGCTGCGGCTGGTGCGGGCAATGCAGGGCGCGGTGGAACATGAAAAGCGGCGCTTCCGGCGCGTTCCGCTGCACACGCGCGTCCGGCTGCAACTGGATCATTCGGAAATCGAGGGCGAGACGATCGACGTGAGCCTCAACGGAATGCTCGTGCGCGTGCCCGAACCGATCCCGACGACATCAATTGTGCGCGTGAGTCTGTACACTACAAACAACGGCGGAATGCCCATCACGGGTTCGGGTTCCGTGGTGCGCATGCTGAGCGGAAATCGATGCGGGATTCAGCTCAACCGGCTTGCACCCATCGAGAGCAGCCGACTGCAGGAATTTCTGCTGCCGATGATCATGAATGAGGGCAAGGAAGCTCCGATACAGACGATGATGAAAGCGTAGCGCGTAAGCAGCGAACAGCAGGAAGAAACCAACGATTGATACGATGGATGGTCGCCAAAGCAACCGAGGTCAGCGGCACGCCCGGGAAATGCGTGGCGCCCGGCCAGCATCGCCTTTCTTTTCTAGCGCGAGGCGCGCTGTGCAAGGGCTGACATACGCACAGGCAAGGGGCGCATGCGCTGCGGAACAATCGCCGGCTCGCTGCCGACGCGCAGGAGGCGATGGTCACAACCCGGAGCGGGATTGGCCTGGACGGCTGCAGGTTGCGAACAGTTCTCTTCGGGCAAAAGGACGTCTGCGGCTTTGCGCATAAGACCGACGCGGCTTTGAACATTAAACTTTTCAAACAGCGCCGAAACATGAAATTTCACCGTGCGCACGGAGATATTGAGCTTGCAGGCGATTTCCTTGTTGGAGCTGTCTTGCATGAGAACGCGCAGGACTTCGCGCTGGCGCTGGCTGAGATGGACCGGCGCGTGATTCTCGGTGCAGGCTTGCACGAGCCTGCGGGCCACCGGCAATAGACCGTCGAGTAGATCGTCTTCCGGGGCAACCATGACGCCAAAGTCCTTCGGGGACTTGCCCCGGACGAAACAATGAATGGCCATCAGACTGGCGGCCTGGTCGACGGGAAGACGTCCGTCGGGCTCGGCTCTGACTTCGAACCTTTCGGTGCCCGTTGCTTTGTCATAGAAGACGAAACGCTTGGGCTGAACCAAAAACTGGCCTTGCTGCAGCAGCGCGGTGCGAGTGCTCTCGTCCATCGGATCCCTCCCCGGGGGTGCGACGAAATTTCCCTCACATAGGCCAATCGGCGTACCTGCTGGTTAACTTTAGCCAATACGGGAAAGACCAGTGGGAAGATGTGAGCGGCCACATTAGAAAATTACAAAAATCGCGCGCGCAGCGTTCATTAGGATTCAGCGAAGCAATATCAGTTTCTTCTCGCGGATCATGAATTTGCGATCGCGCCAGTGAATTCGCCGCGGGAAAAAGCTCACCAGCCAAACGAAAAAAGCGAAAGCGTCACGCAGGGGCAGCAACCATCCCTTGCGGCGAACGAGCTGGTCGCCCATGCCGCGCGCGCCCACGCTGAGGGCAGCGTCCGTGCGAAGAAGGGCGTAGGCAGTCGGATAAGCATACGCGAGCCACCCGGGCGCGATGGCGGTAGCGACTATCGTCCAGAAAAGGCCCTGGGTGAAAATCAGACCGAGGTGCCCCGCGGGGCGCGAGAACCGGATGCTCAAATTCCAGCGTAGCTGATGGCGAAACGCTTCCGAAATCGACTGATGGGGATAGACGATCGAAACGGTGTGGCGACAAAGCTCAACGCGAAAGCCGCGACGCGCGAGGAGATTGCCGAGCTCGTAATCGTCGCAAAAATAGTCGGCGATGGCTTCGAATCCACCGATTTTTGCCAGATTCTGCTTCGTGGTGGCCATGACGGCGCCGAGCATAAAATCGATTTTTTTGCCACCGAGCATCCAGGCCGCGAGAACGCCAGGAGCGAAATCGGCGCTGTTACCAAGGGCTTCGAGGTCTGCGGCCAAAGAGCCATCCGTGAGGCCGCGATAGAGGCAAGTGACGCCGCCCACTTGCGGATCGGCGAACGGGGCCGCAACCGAGTGCAGGAAACGAGGATCGAGGCGAACGTCACTATCGCTCACAAGAAGGAGTTCGTAACGAGCCTCACGGGCCATGCGGCAGAGTTTATTCACTTTGTCGCTCACGCCGACTGGCTCTGAGCCGACAAGCAGGCGAATCGAACGCTGCGGGAACGCAGCGATGATTTTTTCGATAACGGGAATGGCCGGGTCAGTTTCGTCAGTTACACAAAAGAGGATTTCGAATTCGGGATAGTCTTGCGCGCAAAAGCTTGCATAGTTTTCGTACGTTTCGCGATCGAGGCCGCGAATAGGTTTGAGAATGCTTACGGGCGGCGCAAAGTGCGCGGCCGAAGGAGTTGGCGAGGCGCCAGGCTCGTCACGGAAGAACCGGGCGGCGGCGACGCTGGCAAGGACGTAGTAGACGTAAGGCGCGAGCGCGAGGAGCAACAGCACATCGCGAACCGCCGTCCACGGCGTCATGAGGTTAGCCTTTGCCGAGAACCACGAGCACCACACCGACACAGACGATCGTGACGCCCAGCCAGCGCTGCGCCGTGACGCGTTCTTTCAGGAAAAATTTGCCGCCGATGGCGCCCACCGCGTAATTGAGCGCCGTCGCGGGGAACACCAGGCTGGCATTGGCCATGGAAAGCATGCCCATCAGGGCAAAAAAGGCTGCCGCCATCATGCTGATGCCGAGCCACAACCAGGGCACTTTTACAACAGCGAGCACGTGCCGCGCAATGGCGTGCGGACGAAAATCATGGACTTCGCCGATTTCTTTCGTGGCGCGGGAGATGCACATTTCGCCGCCGGTGCCGACAACGACGACAATGAAATACAAAATGACGATCGTGGTCACGGGGCAAGGTCCTCGAAAGATCTTACGTGAGTGCGGCCCACGATAAAGACGCCGGAGCAGATGATGATCACACCCAACCAACGCAGGGGCGTGACAACCTCATGCAGAAAGTATTTCGCGAGAATCGCGACGATCAAATAGGAGAGGGAGGCGGCCGGCTGAACGTAACTGTAATCGGCCCACGAAAGCACCACGAGGAAAGCGACGAAGTAGGCCAGAAGCAGGCCGATGCCTATCCAGATCGTCCCGTTCGTGAATCCCTGAATGAAAAAGTGAAGGATGCTATGCAGAGACCAGCCCTGCCATCCGACCTGCTTCATGCCCTTGCTGACAAAGGTGTAGCCGACAGGAGAAGAGCAGACGATGATGATCATCATCACCAGCGTTTTGAGGCGCCGGGCCGGCTGATTGCTCATGCGCCGTGTGTTTCGCTGGCGGTGCGGGCCTCAGATGAGGCGTGCATGGCAGGAACGGAAACCATTGCCTTCTTTTCGACGCCGCCTCGGTCACGCGACACCTTGATGCGGTCGGCACGGAGGCGGAGGAAGTCAACGGCTTCGTGGTAGAGGCGCTTGCGCTCGTTGGAGTCCCAGAGGGCGTCGCGGACGATGCGCCAAACGACTCTCGGGCGGAAGTAATAGCTATCGTAGAAACGGTTCACGGCCTCGACCATGTATTCCTTGGTGAGACCGGGATATTCCAAGTGCGGAAGCTGATGGCCGCCATCGTCAGTGATTGCCTCGCCATGGAGGAAGCCTTCACGGACGCCCTGATCGTAAAGCTCGGTGCCTGGATAAGCGTGAGCGAGAGAAACCTGAATGGTTTCGCAGTCGAGTTCTTTGGCGTAGTCGATCGTTTTTTCGATGGTTTCCTTGGTCTCGCCCGGGAGACCGATGATGAAGTCGCCGTGGACCTTGATGCCGACTTTTTTGCAATTTTGGACGAACTTGCGCCCCATTTCGACGGTGGCGCCCTTCTTGATGCTCTTGAGAATTTGCGGGTCGGATGATTCGAAGCCCACGATGAGCAGGCGACAGCCGGCGTCAGCCATGGCGCTTAGCGTGTCATAGTCGCTGTGGCAGCGCGCCGTGCAGGACCACTGGAAGCCAACCGGCTGGAATTCCTTACAAAGCGCGAGGACGCGATCTTTGCGAATATTGAAGGTATCGTCGTCGAAGAAAAATTCCTTGGCTTGCGGGAACATCTTGTGCGCCTGGCGAAATTCGCGCGCGACGCTTTCGACCGAGCGCGTGCGCCATGCGTGTCCCGAGAGCGTTTGCGGCCAGAGGCAGAAGGTGCAGAGAGCGGGACAGCCGCGCGAAGTGTAAAACGAAATAAAGGGATGGAGCAGAAAGGGAACGTTGTAATTTTCGATTGTCAGGTTCTGTTTGTATACGTCGGTCGCAAAGGGCAGCTCATCAAGTTCCGCGGTTTGCAGCAGGGGGCGCGATTCATTGTGAACCACTTTGCCGTCTTTCACATAGCTCGCATTGCGGATTTCCGCGAGCGGCTTGCCCTCGGCATATTCGACCACGGCGTGATCGAACTCGCCGCGCACGACGAAATCTATATCCTGGCTTGCGAGCAAGCTTTCCGCAGGCTTGATCTGCACGTGGGGGCCGACAAAAGCGATCTTGAGGTCAGGCTTGCGCTCTTTCATGGCGCGGGCCATGCGGAGATCGCTGTTGAACCCGACGGTCGATGTGAAAAGAACCACAAATTCGTAATCGAGCGCGGTTTGTATCGCTTCGGCGGGCTTGATGTGGCGCGGGGGCGCATCGAGAAGACGGCTGCCGGGCAGCATCCCGGCGGGATAGGAAAGCCACACCGGATACCAGTAGGATTCGATTTCGCGCGTTGCCGGCCAGCGCGACCCGGCGCCTCCGTCGAATTTTTCGAAACTCGGCGGATTCAGGAAGAGCGTCTTCATCGCAGACGGCATTTACGAGTCCCCCTCAGGAACACGAGCGTGAGATCCAACGGAACGATTGTACTTGAATTAAGGAATCGGCCAAAGACAAGGTTTCATGTAGTTTACGGGAAAAGCTTTGCCAACTGGCCGGTGGCCTGGAGCAGAGCGATCTGGGCCTTTTGCTCGGCGAAGTTGGCGTCGAGGAACTCGACAAACTTTTCGCTTTCATCGAGTTGCGCTTGCTCGACGTCACCGAGAGTAGCCTGGCCCTGCTGAAGCTTCGATTGCTGGAGCTCGAGCGTTTGCTGGGCAAGCTTCAGAGCCCAGTTCGCCACGTCGCGGCTGGCTTCGAGCTCGCGGAGATTCTGCCACTGCTCCTCGGCGCCGCTCCGAACCTGTTCGCGTTTGGTTGTGAGATTCGCTTCAGAGGCTTCGAGCTGGCTTTTGGCCAGCGCAACGTTGGCAGAAGTCTTGGCGGCAAAAAGCGGGATCGTGATCTGCGCGCCCACATTCACGTTGTTGCGCTGAAACGTTTTGTAGAACTCGTCGTAATTATTGAATTTGCTGAGGATGCTGTACTGGCCGACCAGATCTATGGTGGGCCAATAGCTCAGCCTGGCGCCGCGCAGCAACTCCCGTTTGGCCGCTTCGTCACGCTCGGCTTCGGCGATGCCTTTGTCGTTTTGCACCACGAGGCCGACGATTTGCCCGTCCGATTCCTGCGCGAAGTCATCGGCAAAATTCGCCTGATCCTGTTGCTCCACTTCGAGAGGAGCGTCGTCAGGCAGGCCGGTCAGGTCGCGAATCTGCCGGCTGAGCACGGCGTCGCGCCCTTGCAGCTTGATCAGACTCTCATTTACCTGAGCCAGCGAAAGCTGGTCCTTCGTTTCTTCGATGGGCAATTCTTGATTTGCGGCGATCCGTTCCTGCGTCACCTGGAGGACTTTTTCGGCGCTTGCCTGCTCCTGAGCAAGCAGCTGAAGCGAGTGGCGAACTTCAGCAAGCTCCAGATAAGCCGTAGCAGTGCGAGCGATCACGTCGCTTTGTATCCGATCGATTTCGAGCTTTTCGCTTTTGGCTCGCTCTTCCGCGGCGTGCTGTTCCGCTTTGAGTTCGGGATTGAAAAGCGATTGCGTGTAATCGAGTTGGAAAACCGCGGGGGCATTTCCGCCAGGCAGGGATGGAAATCCATACGTGTATGCGGCGCCGGAGCCGGTGTAGAGATTGGGGAGGAACGAGGCGCGATCGACGCCTGCTTCCCGGAGCGCCACGTTATATTGCATGCGCGCAAGTTTCAGATCGGAGCTATTTTGTTCGGCGAGAGCGACGGCCTGCTGAAGCGTCAGCGTCGAAGAGTTAGCGCCGGCGTCAGACTGTGCCCATGCGTTCGTCGCGCCCGCCGCGGCGAAACATCCGGTCAAAAATAGGGCGGCGCGGAAGAGCGAACGGCGGCTTGAAAGCGTCACTGCGATTCCTTTTCGAGTTTGCTGAGCCTCGTGCGGGCTTCCTTCTGGTTGGGGTCAAGCTGGAGCGCCGCGCGGTACTGTTCGGCGGCAACGCCGGGTTTGCCCTGGCCCTCGTACAGGCGGCCCAGCCATACGCGAGCCGCTGCGTGCGACGGCCAATTGCTGTGGTCCGCGGTGCTCGCGATATAGGACTTCAGATAGCGTTCGGCATTGTCGGCGTCGCCGCCGGAGAGAATCAGCTCGACGCCACGGTAGAAATCGAGGCGCGGATCGTTGGGCGAAGCGGCGGATGCAGCAGTTATCGCGGAATTCAAGTCGTCCGGCTTATTTTCGTTAATGAAAAAATTTGCGGCCTGCAGGTAGGGATCGACATCGGTGGATTTCGAATTGACCACCGCGTGATATTCGGCGGCTGCGTCGGCCGGCTTTTTCAGAGCTTCATTGTCGTAAACAGCTCGCGCAACGTGGCCCTCGACGGGATTCAGCGTTGCGATGGCGTCGACCTGCGCAAGAGCCTCGTCCTTATTACCGCCCGCGATCCACGGAGCGTCGATGCAATATTCCTCCAGATCGCGGCGCGCTTCGATGTTAGAAGGGTCGAGATGAACGGCGTCTTCGAACTCCGCCTTCACTTTTTTCGCCACAAAGAAGCTGTGTTCGCGGTCGGCCTTGCCCCCGTAGGCGCGTCCCAGCCAATCCGCGTAAACGGAGTTCTTGGGAGCGAGCGCCACTGCCTTTTCCTCGGCAGCAACCGAATTATCGTAATCGTGGAGCTCGTAATAGCTTCGACCCAGCCAATAATATGCCACCGCATCCGAAGGGTCTTGCGAGAGGGCAGACTGCAGTGTCGCGATGGCGCCACGGTAATCGCCCGAAATCACCTTTCGCTCGGCGTCTGCGACCACGGGCGAATCGGCCGCGTAAACAGCCCGCAGCCCCAGAAGAAGAACGAACATCGAAGCAAAGACGCCGGCGAGCACTCGCATCCTTCTCGCAAATCTCACGAACCCTCCGTCATGGGGCGGACGCTCATTCCGTCATGCAGCGTGCGATCCTGCGGCACGGCAACGCGATCGCCCGCCTCTAAGCCGGAGAGCACTTCGTAGTTAGACGGGTTGGACACACCGAGAATGACGTTTTGGCGCCTTACGGCGCCGTCCTTGAATACGTAAACATAACGTTGGCCATTGTCGTCGCGCACGGCGCCGCGCGGAATAACCAGTGCGTTTTTGGCTTCGCGCACGAGTATGCGGACATCGACGTTGGTGTTGGGAACCAGTTCGAGTTGATCGTTATCCACCGCGCAAAGCACCTCGGCCACACTGCGCATGCCGTATTTCACGACCTCCTTGGGCACTTCGCCCGTTTTACCGGTCCACATGTGCCCAGGAAGCGCGTCCCACGTTACCTCAACGGTCTGGCCAGGGGCGAGCATGCCCATGTCCGGTTCGTCTACGTATACCCGAACGCGGACTCTATGCAAATCGGCCATATCCGCCAGCTCATCGCCGACCTTCACGTAGTCTCCGACTTGCACGGGAAGAGCATAAAGCGTTCCATCCAGGGGAGATGTAACGGTAGCTGAACGCAGCTTGTCTTCCAGCGAGCTGATTTGATCCTGATCCTGATGCAGGCGCAGCTCAGCTTGCTCGACGTTTGTGCCGGATTCCTCCTTCATCGCATTCTGGCGATCCTGAAGCGACTGGAGATGCGCCTTGGCCTTGGCCAGTGCCGTGGCGTTGTTCTCCAGCTGATCTTTGGTCGCGGCTTGCTCCGACAAGAGGTTTTCGAGCGCGGTTTGGGAGCGCTCCAGATTGGCGACGTCGGCTTTAGCGGATGCCAGATCGCTCTGCAACTCCGCTACTACGGCGGGCGGCCCTCCTGCCTTTGCATTGCGCAAGGCCGTCTGGGCCGCAATTAGGTCGGCGCGCGATTGCGCCAGTTGCGTTTGGATGTCGGAAGCATCGAGCGTAAGGATCAGCTGCCCGCGATGGACCGTCTGCCCCTCGGTCGCCGCGACCTTGGAAACGAAGGTCGGAAACTGGGCGCGCGCGACATAAGGATCGATCGGCTCGATTCTGCCGTTGCTGGTGATCGTCTGGCTCACGTCCGCACGCGTCACGCGGACCATAGGCACGCCTGGGGGCGGCCGCCGAACCGCAACCAAAACCAGCGTGACGACGATCGCCGCAATCACGCCTCCAATTATCGACTTTTGTCTCTTAGTCGTTGCCGCCATCCCAATCGTGGGTCGCGTTGGAGCACGCTAACCCGCCCGGAATGATGAAATTGTAGCAGAGCCTTTCGGCGCCTGCCCCACAAGACGATGAAAATCTTCAAAGGGATGCCTGAATAGCACCTGAATAGCCCGGTCCGTTGACCCACCTTACGAGATGCTTCGGCGGGCGCATTGGCTTCACGCATGATCCACGCGCGCCCGGCGGCCGGCTTTCCACTACAATGGAGCCGCGGCCATGAAAATTTACAACGAGCAGATCGCCCTGCAATCACAAAAGCCGCGCGAGGTCTTCAACATCACAACCCGGGTGAAAGCGGCCGCGGAAAAAAGCGGCGCCCGCGAGGGCATTGCCGTCGTCTCCTCATTGCATTCCAATACAGCCGTGATCGTGAATGAAGACGAGCCGGGTTTGCTGGAGGATCTGGCGGAATGGCTGCAGGAGGTTTCGCCCGTGCGCGACAACTACAGGCACCTTGGCCGGTTTGACAGCGCGGCAAACGTACATTTTCAAGGCTTGCTTCTGCACCACCAGGTGGTTGTCCCGATCACTGAAGGACGGCTCGATCTTGGAAGCGGGCAGGCGGTCCTGTTCGTGGAACTGGACGGCCTTCGCCCGCGGCGCATCGTTGTGAAAATCGTAGGGGAGTAGCGATAGACTTTTCATGTCCATGGAACCGGACCCTCTCATTCAGCTCAACGAACTCAGCAAGCAGTTCCGCAGCTTTCACCGGCGCGAGGGGCTGTGGGGATCGATTCAAAACCTGTTCGTGCGAGAGTACCGCACCGTAACGGCCGTGGACCGCGTGAGCTTTTCGATCAACCGCGGCGAAATGGTCGGCTATATTGGACCGAACGGGGCCGGCAAATCGACCACGATCAAGATGATCTCCGGCATACTGGTGCCGACCAGCGGCGAAATCCGCGTGAACGGGTTCGTTCCCTACCGGCAGCGGCGGCAGTACGTGAAGACGATCGGAGTGGTTTTCGGCCAGCGAACGCAGCTCTGGTGGGATATCGCCGTAGTCGAATCGTTCAAGCTGTTGCGGCGAATTTATGACGTGCCGCAGCGCGAATTCGATGAACGCATGGCGCGCTTCAACGAGCTGCTCGGCATCAACGACTACCTGCACACGCCGGTTCGGAAACTGTCTCTTGGTGAACGCATGCGCTGCGATCTTGCCGCCGCGATGCTTCACAATCCCCCGCTGCTCTTTTTGGACGAGCCGACGATCGGGCTGGACGTGGTGGCGAAGGATCACATTCGCAAGCTCTTGCGCGCCATCAACCGCGAATTCCATACCACCGTGCTGCTGACGACGCACGATCTCGACGATATCGAAGAACTTTGCCGCAGGATCATGATCATCGACCACGGGCGCGTGCTCTACGATGGCCAGCTTGAGGAATTGAAGCTGCGGCTGCTGCGAACCAAGCAGGTGAAATTCGTGCTCAAAGACGGCCTGGACGCGGCGCGCATCGCGGCGATTGCCCGCGACGGCTGCGAGATCGAGCGCGTGGACCAGCTGACTCATCGGATTCGATTCGACCGCACGCAAATCGCCATCGCCGACCTGATCCGGCAAATCCTCGCGACGGTGGAGGTGCGCGACCTGCTGATCGAAGATGAATCGATCGAAGAGATCGTGAAGCGCATCTATGCCGGCGAGGCTTCGCTTGAGATTCCCGCATAGACGCAGGCGCCGCGACGCGGCGCGAAATCTCCGGTAGAATAAAAAGCTGCACGTATGTCGAACCCAACTTCAGTTGACCCAAACGCAGTTCCAGTTGTTCCTGAGTCCAGCGTCGGCGGAGAACCTCCTATTGCAGTGCAGACAATCGAGCTGACGCGCCAATACGAAGACCTGGTTGCCGTAAACCATCTTTCTTTTTCGGCGCGCACCGGCACGATCTTTGGGCTGCTCGGTCCGAATGGCGCCGGCAAGAGCACGTTAATCAAGATGCTGACGACGCTGCTGCCGCCGACTTCCGGAACGGCGCTGATCGACGGCTTCGATATCGTTCGGCAACCACGGCAGGTGCGGCGGCGCATTGGTTATGTTTCGCAGATGCTCTCCGCTGACGGCGACCTGACCGGCTATGAAAACCTGCTGATTTCCGCGAAGCTTTACGGCATTCCACGGCAGGAACGCGGTCAGCGCATAGCGCAATCGCTCGAGTTCATGGAGCTTTCACACGCGGCGCAAAAGTCGGTGCGGCATTATTCGGGCGGGATGATCCGTCGGCTGGAAATCGCGCAATCGATGTTGCATCGTCCCGTGGTGCTGTTCCTCGATGAACCGACTGTCGGGCTCGATCCAGTCGCCAAACGGTCAGTGTGGGCGCGAATTCAGGCGCTGCGCGGTGAATTCGATACGACGATCTTTATGACGACCCACGATATGGGCGAGGCCAATCATCTCTGCGACATCGTCGCGTTCATGCACTCAGGAAAAATTCTGGCGCAGGATTCGCCCGCCAACCTGAAGGCTCGCCTCGGCCCCACGGCTACCCTCGGCGACGTTTTCATCCATTACGCCGGCACGGCGATTTCGCCGACGGTCGAGGAAGGAGATTGGCGCAATGTCTCAAGCACACGTGGCACCGCACGCCGCCTGGGGTGAACACACCGGCCCGATCGACTTTCTGCGGCAGGTGGAGGCCGTAGCCGAGGCGGACATTCGCAAGCTGATTCACGATCCCATCGAGCTTTTCACGCGAATGATCCAGCCCGTGCTTTGGCTGGGAATTTTCGGCGAAGTCTTTTCTCGCGCTCGCGCAATTCCAACCGGCGGGCTGCGTTATCTGGATTTCATGACGCCGGGCGTGCTGGCGCAAAGCGTCCTTTTCGGCGCGATTTTCTACGGAATTTCGCTGATTTGGGAACGCGACCTCGGCATCGTGCACAAATTCCTGGCGAGCCCCACGCCGCGGTCGGCACTCGTTCTCGGGCGCTCGGTTTCGTCGATGGCGCGGGCCGTGTGCCAGATGGTGCTCGTCTACGTGTTGGCCGCGCTGCTCGGGGTGAAGCTGCACATCGGATTTCTCGAAGTCCTGGGCGTGACGGTTGCCGTGATGCTGGGCGCTGCGATTTTCTCCACGTTTTCGCTGATCGCGGCTTGCGTCGTGAAATCGCGCGAAAGATTCATGGGCATCGGACAGGTGCTCACCATGCCTCTCTTTTTTGCCAGCAATGCGATTTATCCGCTCAGCATGATGCCGAGATGGCTGCGCGCGATCTCCGTGGTGAATCCATTGACCTATCAGGTGGATGCGCTGCGCGGACTGATGGTGACGGGCGGCGTGAGCCTTTTCGGCTTCGCGCACGATTTCGGCGCGCTGGTGGCCGCTTTCGCGGTGCTGGTGGGCATTGCGACGACGCTGTACCCCAAAATCATCACGTAGATTCGGCCGCGCCTACCGATACACTTGCGAACGCTGCGAGGTTTCCCGGCATTTGCTTGACGCGATTTTGAAACCGCACTACCTTTAATTTGTTGTGGCTGCGATCACGCTTAAAGTCAACGGCAGCACTCACACGATCGACCTCGACCCGACTACGCCGCTTCTCTACGCGCTGAGCGACGATCTCGCGTTGCGCGGCCCGAAATTCGGCTGCGGCCTTGGGCAGTGCGGCGCCTGCACCGTAATTATCAATGGCGAGGCGATTCGGTCGTGCATCACGCCGGTGCAGACGGTCGCCGGGGCCGAAATCACCACGCTCGAAGGCATCGGCACGCCGGAAAAACCGCATCCGCTGCAGAAAGCGTTCATCGAAGAGCAGGCCGCGCAATGCGGTTTCTGCCTCAACGCAGTGATTATGACCGCGAAGGCATTCCTCGATAAGAATCCAAAACCCACAGACGCAGAGTTGCAGCAGGCGCTTTCAAACGTGCTGTGCCGCTGCTTCACGCACGTGCGCATGTACCGCGCGATCCAGCGCGCTTCAAAAGAGATGGCGCGATGACCGCGACAGCCGAACCGCGCACCGCTCTACCGCTGGCGATGACGCCCGATGCTCGCGCCGCCTTTGAACGCACGCGACTTTCGCGCCGCGGATTCCTGAAGGCGTCCGGCGCGCTGACGGTCGGGTTCTGTTGCTGGAGCGCGGCCTCGAGCGTCGATCCCGTGCTTGCGCAGTTCGGCGTGGGACTTACGGAGGGCTCACCGCCGGCCGATCAAGTGGATTCGTGGATTTCCGTTGCCGCGGATGGCTCGGTGACCGGCTACACCGGGAAACAGGAGCTTGGCCAAGGGATCGTGACCGCGCAGACGCAGCTTGTTGCGGAAGAGTTGTGCGTTCCTTTTGCCCGCGTCACCATGATCGCCGCAGACACGGCAAAAACGCCGGATGAGGGTTACACGTCCGGCAGCCAATCGCACCCGACCAATTTCAATCATGCAAATCTCGCGCAGGCCGCCGCCACGGCGCGGCAGGCGTTGATTCAGCTCGCCTCGCAGCACTTGGGCGTACCGACTGCTCAATTGACCGCACGCGACGGCGCGATTTTCGTCGCCAGCAATCCTGCAAAGAAAATCTCTTACGGCGAACTCGTCGGAGGCAAAAAGTTCAGTCTCGCGCTCGACTCCTCCGCGCCGCGGAAACCCTATTCCGAATGGACAATTCTCGGGAAACCGATTCCGCGCATCGATATTCCCGCGCTCGCCACCGGCACTTTTGAATTTGTCCACAATGTAAAAGTGCCGGGCATGTTGCATGGGAAAGTGGTTCGGCCGCCGGTTGTCGGCGCCACCGTAAACCGCGTGGATGAAAGCTCCGTCGCCGGAATGCCAGGGCTCGTGAAGGTGGTGGTGAAGAGGAATTTCGTCGGAGTCGTGGCCGAAAAGCCATGGCAGGCGATCCAAATTGCTAACAAATTAAAAGTGGATTGGACCTCCGGCGCCGGTCTGCCCAAGCAAGCCGATTACTACGACTATTTGCGGAAGCAATCGCCTTCGCGCGACGCATTCCTGATCAATTCGGGCGCTGTGGATCAGACGCTCGCTTCCGCCGCGACCGTATTGAAAGCGACGTATCTGCATCCGTTTCAGATGCATGGCTCGATGGGGAGCTCGTGCGCCGTGGCAGACGTGGCAAACGGCAAAGCGACGATCTGGTCTGCGACGCAAGGCGTGTGGCAGCAGCGCGGGTCGGCCGCGATCCTGCTCGGCATGAATCCGGAAGACGTGCACGTGATTTTTGTGCGCGGCTCGGGCTGCTATGGCCACAATGGGGCGGACACAGTGTCCTATGACGCCGCGCTTCTTTCGCAAGCCGTCGGCAAGCCTGTGCGCGTGCAGCTTTCTCGCAAAGACGAGATGGCTTGGGAAAATTACGGCAATTCGTACGTGCTTGATTGCCGCGCGGGCCTCGACGCGAAGGGCAACATTATCGTGTGGGACCACGAAACGTGGTCTCCGGTCCTGGGCAATCGTCCGGGCGCCGAGCGGCCGGGCAACGTGATCACCGGATTTCTCGCAGGCTTTGAACCCGAGCCGTTCCACGCGCAATCGCCGCCTTCGCAGCCGCGCGGATTCAACAACGGCAGCAACGCGATTCCCTCTTACGTGGCCGGCTGCGTCGACGATCGATGCGGCGGCGCGGGCTCGATCAGAAGCGAGCGTGTTCTCACGCACAACGTGGTTTCGCCATTTTGGACCGGGCCGCTGCGTTCGCCGTCGCGGCTGCAAAATACATTCGCGCACGAATCTTTCATGGACGAGATCGCCGCGCACATCAAAACCGATCCCGTCGCGCTGAGGCTGAAATATCTCACAAACCAACGCGTGGCCGGCGTGCTCCAGGCTGCCGCGCACGCGTTCGGATGGGACGCGCGCCCTTCGCCGAAATGGCAGCGCGCAGAGGGCGTGGTGGCCGGCCGCGGTGTTTCCTGCGTCGCCTACGAAGGCGCAAACGGCTATTCGGCTATGGTGATCGAGGCGGAGGCCGATACCAATTCAGGCGTCGTCGCCGTAAAGCGCATCGTGGTCGCTGTCGATTGCGGGCCGATTTCAAATCCCGACGGCTTGCGCAATCAGTCCGAAGGCGGCGCATTGCAAGGCGTGAGCCGCGCGCTTGGCGAGGACGTCACCTGGGACGATCACAAAGTGACTTCGGTGGACTGGCGCAGCTACCACTCGCTGCCGCTCGGTTTCGCGATTCCGCAGATCGAAGTCGTGCTCGTGAATAATCCCGGCGAACGCGCGGACGGCGCGGGCGAACTTGCGATCACGCTTTCCGCCGGCGCGCTGGGCAACGCGATCTTTGATGCAACAGGCGTGCGCATTCGGGAGATTCCCTTCACGCCCGATCGCCTGAAGGCTGCGTTCCAAACCGCGTCCACGAAAGCCAGGGCGTGAGCGAATTCCTGGAAGCTCTCGCCCCTTATGCGGAATTTTCGCGCGTCGGCTTCGTCAATATTCTCGCGTTCCGTTTGCGCTACTTCACCGGGATCATCACCTACTTCCTCAACGTCACGATTTATTACTTCATTTGGTCCGCGGTGTATCGCGCAAAACCCAGTATCGCCGGCTACACGCTCGCGCAGATGATTACTTATGTGAGCGTCGGCTGGATCATGCGCTCCTTTTACTGGAACACCATCGACCAGGAGATGGCGTACGAGGTGATTGAAGGCAAGATCGCGATGGATTTCATCAAGCCTGTGTCGATCCAGTGGATGTGGCTTTTTCGTGCGATGGGCGAATCGGCATTTCGCCTCGGCCTGCTTACGCTGCCGGTCGCGGTCGTGGTCGCGTTCGTTTTTCCTGTGCAGGGCCCGGCTTCCCGTGCCGATTTCTTGCTTTTCGTCATCGGCGTGCTCGGCAGCTTCTTCCTGATGGGCGCGATCAATTTCATGATCGGCACGTGCGCCATCCCGTTGAAATCGATTCTCGCGCTGATTCGGGCGAAATTTTGGCTCATTGAATTGCTTTCCGGCTTGCTGATCCCCATCGCATTCTTTCCAGAAAAGGCCCGCGCCGTCCTGGCATGGCTTCCTTTTGAACATATCGCGTACACGCCCTTGCAAATTTATCTCGGCAAATTGGACCGCGCTGCGGCGCTGCGCGCGCTGGGCATACAGTGGTTCTGGGTCGTGGCGCTGATGATTCTCGCGCACGTATGGTGGGATCGTGCCGCGCAAAGGATCACCATTCACGGCGGCTAGCGAGTCCGGTTTGGGCTTGGTTTGGTTTTTTTGTCTGAACTGGTTTGATCGGTTTGGATGAGTATGAAGAGTTTTTTGTTTGCAGCCTCCGGCCGTCAGAGCGCATCGCTCAGCGAATTGGCGTGGCGAATACTGGATGCTGGCAAAATGGGAAAAGCGAAGCGGAACATCCGGGCGACGGCTCAGTGCACAGCACTCGATTTGGAATGCTGTCTTTTAATCGCGCCACCGCCTCCCAACGCGCCACGCCAACGCGCGAATCAAGCCGGCACCCGGCCGGATGCTGCGAACAATGATCGGTTTTGATGCGAGCGTGAGCCTGCAAAACCCGATCTTTTTCACCTGAGCTTTGCTACCTTAATGTCAAGAAATGTGAAGACCAAAGCGACATGGAAACGAGCAAGACGTCTCAAGAAGTATTGTCGACCGTCAGACGCTATGCGCTCCTGCTGTGGGACTATTTCACGCAATACGCGAAGGTTCGCGTCAGCTATCGCGGTGATTTTCTAATCAGCCTCGCCACCAGTTTCGCCGCTACGATCTTTTCGCTGCTTTTCGTCATAGTGCTCTTCCGAAAGAATTCCCTGCCCGGCTGGCGCTTCGAAGAAATTCTCTTTCTCTACGGCTTTTCACTGATTCCCTACGGACTTTTCAACATCATCAGTCTGAACCTCTATGATTTCGGCAACACATACATTATCGAAGGCAAATTCGACCGCGTGCTGCTCCGGCCGGTGTCATCTCTCTTTCAGGTTCTCTTCGAGGCGTTCCGTATCGAGTCGTTGCAGGAAATCGTCACCGGCACGTTTTGCGTGGCCTATGCAAGCCACCGATTGCATGTTATTTGGACCCCCTCGAAGGTAGGCCTGTTCCTGTTTTTCGGATTGTGCGCCGGAATCGTCTACGTGTCCGTATTCCTGATTCTCACAACCGTGACGTTCTGGTGGGAGGATCGCATCGGCGTGCATCCACCCGTATGGAACGTGATCGCGTTCGGGCGATATCCGCTCTCGATTTATAGCGGTGTGGTGCAGTTTTTCCTGTGTTGGATCATTCCTTTCGGGCTCGCGTCTTATTACCCAAGCATCCGGCTTTTGGGCCGCACGGTGACGCCCGAATATGTGGGATACGTCCCGCTGGTGGCTGCAGCATTTTTTACGTTGGCGGTACTGCTCTGGAATTTTGGCACGCGGCATTATTCCTCCACCGGTTCATAGGCTTCCCGCATCATGCTAACCTGCTTTTGGCTGGAGTTCCGTTGTGTTGCATCGCCGCTGGTTGAAACACGTCGCAAGGTTCATCCCCCTGCTATTTTTGTCGATCCCTGTGCTTGTGGCGGCGCAGTCGTACCGCGAAAGCAACGGAATCATCGATATGGACGGCGAACGGTTCCCTCCTGAGGATCCTCACGAGAAGGCCGAATGGACATTCGCACGCTTTCATTACGATATGGACTTCAATTTTGGCCGGTTCCGCTTTCAGCGCTGGGCAGCGGACTATCCGAAATCCGACCGCCAGTTTGTGCTCGGCGTGAAACGGCTTACGCGGATCGACGCACGGTCAAAAGAACATGTGATCGACGCAAAAAGCGACGAAATCTATAACTATCCGTGGCTCTACGCGGAAGATCCGGGCGCATGGAATCTCTCGCAGGATCAAGTCGCCCACTTGCGACAGTATTTGCTCCGCGGCGGATTCCTGATGCTTGACGATTCGCACGGCGACTACGAATGGGAGCGCCTGGTCGAGGGCATGCGGATGGTGCTTCCAAACCGGCCCATCGAGGATTTGCCCAATGATGCGGAAATCTTCCACATTGTCTATGACCTCGATGACCGCGTGCAGATCGACGGCACACGCTATATTTGGGGCAGGATGGAATACACGCCGGACAGCTCGACGCCTGAATGGCGCGGCATTCGCGACGATAAAGGGCGCCTGATCGTCGCGATCTGCCACAATTCAGATGTTGGTGACGCTTGGGAATGGGCCGATAGTCCGCACTACCCCGAAAACGAAGCTTCCCTGGCTTACCGCATCGGGATCAACTACATCATCTACGCCATGACCCACTGAACAGAGATGCGCATGTGGCCGGGCGGAGCGCAATGTATTAGACTCGTTTCAAGAGACAGTTGCTGTTGGCGGCATCTCCCCTTGCTCTGCCGCAAGCGAGGTGACCAATGAGGCGCCTTATCCTTCGCGGGTCGCTCTTAAACATCGCGTTGATCGTTATCTGTGTATTCGCGCTGAGTCTCATCCAAGCGCCGCGCGCGTTTGCGCAGCGCGGCGGGGGCCACGCGGGCGCCCCGATGAGCGCGCCGCGCGCCCCGATGGCGCCACGTGCGCCGGCCCCGCCGCGGCCCGCGCCGGTTGCGCCACGGCCCGTGATGCCGAGGAATCCTGGGCTGGCGAGACCGCTTGCGAATGGTCTTGTCGCACCTGGTTTTCGCCCGCCGCATCCGCGTCCCCCGGGGCCGCGGCCGATTCGACCGATCCGGCCGATTGCGCCCAATCCGATCTTCATTTACCCGCCATATTTCGGTTTTGGACTTGGGTTCGGATTCAACCCGCTCTGGTCGGAGAACTGCAGCCCCTTCTGGGACTGGAATTTCGGTTGCGGCGCTGTGCCCTACGGCGGATATGACTTCGACAACAATATCTACGCCCCTGGCCCTGTGAGCCCTTATGAGTATCCTGACGAATACCCAGAAGCTGACCTCTGGTATGGCACCGAGCCGCGCGAGCTCGTCGAGTTGTATCTGAAGGATGGAACGGTCTACGACGTGACCGATTATTGGCTCGTGAACGACGAGCTGCATTTCACGACGACCGAGAACGGGAAATCGGTGGAGCATACGATTCCGTTCGATGAATTGGATTTGCAGAAAACAGTAGACGTAAATACCCAGCTCGGATTCCGGTTCGTGCTGCGCAACGAGCCGATCGAACAGTACCTGCAGGATCATCCTGACGATGGGTCGTCCGCCAATCCCGCACCGGACGAAGGCGCAACTCCCGCGCCGCCTGAAACACAGCCGCCTCAGCAGTAGGTGCAGGTCCGGCTCGTTAGGGGCAGTTATTCGGAGTTTCTCTTAGCGCGTGATTTTGCCAAATCGCCGCCCTAATGAACCTTCCCTCTGAGCAGCCGCATTCCAATCTGGCGGCGCGTTCGAACGAGCAGACGGAGGCCCTCTTCAACAGCGGCACGCTTGGTGCGAGAGCTGGAGGCGCGCATGGCTTCGGCCATGAGGCAAACGTCGATATCGATATTTATTCGCATGGGCCAGTCGCTGTGTAACAAATAACATAAGTTTGTGTATTGGCGCGAACCAGCGCCCACCGCGATGCGTGGGAATTACCTCGGCATTTTGCTCGCGTATAAAACTGACTTTTCTTCGCGTCGCTTCAGGCGGAAACCGATAGAATCGGCGAAGGGCGCATGACCAAATCCCTCGCAAATTGGCAAACGCCGCTCGCGTTCCTCGCCTTCAGCCTGCTCATCACCGTCGTTTCCGCGAAAAACCCGAGGCAAAAGAAACCCGCTGTAGGGAAGCCCGCTCCGAAGCATGCGGCTCACAAGGCAAGACCTGCTGCACCTACGACGGAACCGGCCCAGGAGTCGGCGTCCCTCGTCGAAGGAATCCGCTCGAACAATACCGGCGTGGCCCTAATGTATGCGCACCGCTTTCCCGAGGCGTATTCGCATTTTCAGACCGCCTGTATCATGCTGCCCGATTCGGATACGGGCTGCCTGAACTCGGGCATTGCGCTCCTCGCGATGCAGCAATACGACGAAGCGCACAGAATCCTCGCCACATCGGCCCAGCGCGATCCCAAAAGCGCGCGCGCCTGGTACAACCTCGGTCTGCTCGATCTCGCAGAGAACCAGTCCGCGGCGGCGCTCCGCGATTTTCAGCAGGCTGCGGCGCTCGATGCGGATGACGCGGATGCGCACTGCTTTGTCGGCATCGCTTTCATGGACGAAGGGCGATATTCGTCTGCTTTCGCGGCGTTTCAAACCGCGCTAAAGATCGATCCGCTCGATGCGGCCGCGGAATCCGGCGCCACCGATGCGCTCGCCAAAACGGGCCATCCGGAAAATCAATCGGCGAGCGAAATCACAGGATTGGGCCTCGATCGGCCGTTCGGAGACAATTACGGCGAGCAGGGAAACCTCTCGCTTGCAGTGGAAGTCCCTCCGCCGACCACGGTTGCGCCGGCGATTCCCATTCGTTTCGTAGATGTGACGCGCGAATCGGGCCTTCTGCCGCAGATTCCGCCAAGGCCAGCGACAGTTCGCCGCGAACGGACGACGCATCGCGTGGCCGCAAAACCGGTTGCGCAATTCGCAGCTCATTCGGCCGCCGAATTTCTCGGCAGCGGCGCGTGCGTCTTTGACTACGACGGCGATGGCCGCCCGGACATTTTCCTTGTCGATGCAGACGGCAAAGGTGACTCGGCTCTCTACCGCAATCTCGGGCACGGCCGGTTTGTGGACGTGACCAAGGCCGCGAAGCTGAGCTTTCACGGCGAGGGCATGGGCTGCGCCGTGGGCGACTATGACAACGACGGCCATCCGGATCTGGCCGTCAGTTTCAATGGCGGCGTGCGCCTTTTTCACAACACCGGCAAGGGCGCCTTTGCCGATGTGACGGCCGCGTCAGGCATTCGCGTGAATGGCCTCGCGATGGGGCTTTCGTTCGTCGACTACGATGGCGACGGCAATCTCGATCTCTGCGTCGCGCGATTCCGCGACTTCCCGGTCAAAAACCCCTCCGAACCGTTTACGTGGCCGGATACGCCAGGACCCGGCAATATGCTCTGGAGAAATAATGGAAATGGCACGTTCACAGACGTCACCGCTTCGCTTAAAGACGCGGATGACGCCCCGTCAATTGAAGCCATAGCGACCGGCCTCGCAAACAACGGTGCTGTCGACTTTCTTCTCACGGGCTTGCAGAGCGTGCCCGCGCTTCTGATGAGCACGGGCCAGGGCGCGTTTAAGCCCGCCTCGTGGTGGGGAGCGGAGACGCAGGGGCCTGCGGCAGGCGGTGTCTCGTTCGACTTCGATAAAGATGGCTACATGGACGTAGCGCTCACGCATTGGCAGCCGACAACGCTCGGTTTATGGCGGAACGTCAACGGCAAAGGCTTCGAGCGCGTCGCGCTGCCCGATCCCGGCTGGATGCGGGCATGGGGAATCACCACGCTCGATTACGACAATGACGGATGGATCGACCTCGTCGCGGTCGGCGAGGCTTTCTCAGGCGAGGGCAGGATCGCCCTTCTGCGCAATGAAGGCGGCAAAGGCTTTAATGATGTGACGCCCGAAACGGGTCTCGACAAAATCGCGCTGCATGATCCGCGCAGCATCGTCGCTTTTGACGCCGAAGGCGACGGCTCGGTCGACCTGCTGATCACGCAGAATCATCGTCCACCTGTCTTGCTCAAGGCGGCAGGAGGCGACAAGCACCAGTGGGCCCAGATCGCACTCATTGGCGACACAGCGAATAGAATGGGCTTGGGCGTGAAAGTCGAAATGTTCTCAGGCGCGCTTCGGCAGATGTTCCAAATGCCTGCTGCTTCCGGGTACTTAAGCCAGGGCCCCGCCGCCATTTCTGACGGCTTAGGCGACGAAGGCGAGGCGGATGCCGCGATCGTGCGGTGGGGAGAGGGGCCAGGAACCGTCCAGGTACAGATGCCTGTGTCAGCAGGTCGCAAGACGCTGATTTCACAGCCAGTTAGGGTAAAAACCCAATAGGCCCGTCGACGCAGTCCCAGGACTCGGTTACAGGGATTGCGGTATTGTTCCGCCCCCCGGCCCTCGTGCTCCAATCGAGACGTGGCGATGCTCAGTGTCCTGCCCGCTGAGAAGATCCTCAAGCTGCGGCGCGCGTGCAGCAGCGTGCTGCGGAACGCTCACAAACGGACAGGTGTCGGATGGCCTCTCACAAGTGCCCGGTTTGCCATAGCATGCAGGTTCGCAGGTCGCGTAAGCGCGGAATCCTCGAGCATCTGCTCGGGTGGGTGTTGCCTTTGCAGCCCTATCGCTGCGCGCGTTGCGATCACAGATTTTCCGGGCGCAGGACGGGACGAGGTTCAGCCACGCCCTCTCATTCCCCCGCCTCTTTGTAGTCCGCTCATCGCCTAACCATCGCGTTTCGATGTATCATCGACGCCGATGGCAAACGATCGTCTCGAGCGCAAACGCCCGCTAACTTACTGGATCGGCGAGGGTGCAGGCTGGCTCCTGCGCCACGTCGTGAGCGCCCTTGCGGCGACCGGGCTCACTCCGAACATGTTCACGTTCCTCGGCTTGGCCGTCAACTCGTGGGCCGCGGCCTGTTTTGCGATGGGCCGCTTTCGGCAAGGCGCTGCCGTTCTCTTCCTCGCCGGCTTTCTGGATATGGCAGACGGCCAGGTCGCACGCCGCGTTGGCCGCGTCACTGCGTTCGGTGCGTTCCTCGATTCCACCCTCGACCGCTACTCGGACCTCGCCCTCTACATGGGTTTCGTGGTTCATTACACGCTGATCCAGCGATTTTTCTATATGGCGCTCGCTGCGGTGGCGATGGCGAGTTCCTTTATGGTCAGCTATTCGAGGGCCCGGGCCGAATCATTGATTCCATCCTGCAAAGTTGGCTTCCTTGAACGCCCGGAGCGCCTCGTGCTGCTGATCTTGGGCGGTCTGTTTAACCGCATGGCGCAGGCGCTCTGGGTCATTGCCACGATGTCTACCATCACGGTGGTTCACCGCGTCGTATATACTTGGCGCGAACTCAAGGCAGGCCGCGCCCTTCCGAGCGTTACGGCCTCCTGAAGTCTCTTTCGGCCGCCTATTCAACCTATGCGAACCGTCTTGATCGTGGATGACGAAGCCACGGCGCGTTACGGCTTGCGCCGCGCTCTCGAACCCGCCTATAAGATCGTCGAAGCCGGTTCAGCCGCCGAAGCACGAGCCGCTTTTTCGTCTGCGCCGCCCGATCTCGTTCTGCTCGACGTCGTGATGCCCGGCGAAGACGGCCTCTCGATCCTGCGGTGGATGCGCGACAGCGGACACGAAACGCCCGTTCTGATGGTTTCCGCGCTCGACAGCGCGAAGAGCGCGGTCCAAGCGCTGCAAAATGGCGCCGCCGACTACATCGTCAAGGGCTTCGACATCGCGGAGCTCCGCGCGCGCGCGGCAAATCTTCTTCGTGTCGCCGACCTCAACGCGGAAAACCAACGGCTCCGCCGCGAACTTCTTGCCGACGGCCAATTCGGCCGAATGATCGGCGCCGCGCCCCAGATGCGCCGCATCTTCGAAATGGCCGAGCGCGCCGCGAAGACCGACGCGACCGTCCTGATCCTGGGCGAAAGTGGCACCGGGAAAGACCTGCTCGCGCAGGAAATTCATGCGCGCTCGCCTCGCGCGTCCAGGCCGTTCGTCGCGGTGAACTGCGCCGCCTTGCCCGAAAACCTGATTGAGTCAGAGCTTTTCGGCTACGAAAAAGGCGCTTTTACAGGAGCGAGCCAGCAGCGCAAGGGGAAGTTTGAATTGGCCTCCGGAGGCACGCTTTTTCTCGACGAAATCGGCGATATGAATTCCACCACGCAGGCAAAAGTGCTGCGCGCTCTGGAAAATCGCACGATCGAACGGCTTGGCGGCTCGCAATCCACCGCAATCGACGTGCGGGTGCTCAGCGCGACGCATCGCGATCTCGTCCTCGAAGTTGCCGCGGGCCGTTTCCGCGAGGACCTTTACTACCGCCTGAGAGTGATCACACTGAAGCTGCCTGCGCTGCGCGAGCACAAGGAAGACATTCCTCGCATCGTCGAACGTTTCGTGGCGCAGCTCGGCTCTCGGCACGGACGCAAAATGCGCACCTCAGCCGATGCGATGGAAAGTATCTTGCGCTACGACTGGCCCGGCAATGTACGGGAACTGCGGAATGCAATCGAGCGATCCATCGTCCTGGCAAGTAACGACGAGATTGGCGCCAACGATCTGCCGGAGGAGGTCCGTCAGCGTTCGGCGCCCGCGATTCCGCGCGGCGGAGGCGCTCCCTTCCTCTCCGAACCGGATTTCCGCGAAGCAAAAAAACAGTTCGAAGTCGAGTACATCACCAGGCGCCTGAAGGCCCATCAATGGAATGTATCGAAAACGGCCGATGAGATGGGCCTGCACCGCCAGAGCCTGCAGGAAAAGCTTCGCGAATTGGGTATTAAACGCCCGGGAAAAGAATAAAAATAACCAGCATCCGCTAGCCAAAGCTTAGACCAAAGTGCTTGTTTCCAGTAGGCGGGCGACGAGTTTCCGCAGCCGGTCGGTGTCCTGTCCGCCCATCGCCGTGAACTGCACTCCCATGCCCTTGCCCGGTTTCACGTTGCGTACCGTCGCATGGCCGCGTATTTCTCCCTCCGGCACTGAAAAGAGCACGGAAATCACCGTTCCAATCGCAGGGGGAGCCTCGGTGGCAACAAACAAGCCTCCCACGTTCAAATCGCAGACGCGGCAGACGCTTTGCTTCTGGCCATCCTGTTGCCACGCGACCCAAACGCCCGCGGGCGTTGCGACTCGCGGAAATCGTCGATTGTGCTTACCGTCTTCACCAAGCATGCCAAAACCGCCTGCCCAGAGATTACTGCGCGCGCGCGGCTTTCCTGCAAGAAAATTCGGCTGGGGCGAATTTCCCCTGCTATGACCCGGCCCAAAGCAGAACTCTGAGGGCGCTCGCCGTCGATCCCGCTCACGATCGGGATTACCCGCCCCCGCTCGAAACTGTCCGTCATTATAATCCGCTTTTAAGCGAATCCTCCACGGGAGCAGCGACGATTGTGCGCACGTGGTCCATTAGCTCGTCCAGGCGCTCGCGCTCGACTTCGCTCGTGTCGATCGTGTCGTGCAGGTAAACCGTTATCTTGCCCGGATAGAGCATCCAGTTCCCCGTCTGAAAAAACTGGTAGGAGCCGACGATGCTCATTGGCACGATAGGCGTTCCGAATTGTTGCGCCAATCGGAATACGCCTTTGTGAAATTTCTGCACGTGCCCGTTGCGTGTCCGCGATCCTTCGGCAAACGCGATCAGGCTCACGCCGGAGTCAAGCGCCTCTTTCGCCTTTCGCGTCATCTTGGCGAGCCCTTCGCGGCTTCGCCCGTCGGGCACCGGCACATTGCCGAAGCGCCCCATCATCCAGCCGTAAATCGGCACTTTGAAATGCGATTCCAGTTCGAACCCGCGAACGAACTGCGGAATCGCCGAATAAATCACGAATGGATCGAAAATGTTCACGTGGTTGCAGATGAAGATGCTGGTGAGCTTGGGGTCGAAGCCCGCCGCGCGGCGCACCTCGAATCGCACTCCTGCCAGACGCAGAATATTCCGAAAAAAAAAGCGCTGCGGCCAATCGTTCTTGCGCGGGTCGATAAAAATCCCGAGAAACACCAGAAACGTGCAAACGGCCGCGAAATGCACGCCGCTGATCGCCCACAATATCGCCGACCGGGCAGCCAGCCAGGCCTTTCTCATACCATCACGTCCAGAGCGCCCGGCAGAATCTCCAGCGACTCCAATTGCAGCGTGAGGCTCTCGCCATCCACCACCACATTGGCGGGCGCGCTCAAATCGAATTCCACGCGCGTCGCCGAAGCGCGGCTCGCAAGCCGATGCTCGATATGCCTGCCGGTGAAGAGCTGCGGGAAAAGCCACAGCAAGCGCGCGCGGCCAATCGGCGTCCAGCGGACGTATTCGATCAGTCCATCCGCCGAATCTGCTTGGGGCGCGATCATCATCTTCCCGCCGGTGAACTTGCTGTTCGTGAACGCCAGGAAAAGGCTCGGACGCCGGTCCCAATCCGCGTTTCCCACGCGATGCGGAAACGTGCCATAAAAAAGCCACGCGAGCCGTCCAAAAACCGCGAGGATATATCCCCGCTCGCCCAGTGATTTGAATCGCCGGTTCGTCAGTTCGGCCACGTCTGCCGGAAAACCCAGATTCAGCACATTGATGAAATAAATTTTACCGCCGGCGTGCGTCGCGCAAATCACGTCGCACGCGCGAGACTCTCCTGCGGCAATAGCCGCAATCGTGTGTTCCACGCCTTTGGTCGTGAAATCGCGCAAGAAGGAATTGCCCGTCCCCAGCGGCAGAAACCCGAGCGAAACCCGCCCGAGCTCGAGCGATTCGGGAAAAACGCCGTTGACGATCTCGTAGGAAGTTCCATCGCCGCCGACAGCGAGAAAATGACGAACGCCCTCGCCGTATGCCACCCGCGCTAACTGGGTCCCATCACCTGCTTTTTTCGTATGGACGATTTCCAGCGCAGCGCCCTGCGCATCCAGTGCGCACCTCACGCGATCCAGTGCCGCCGGCGCAAGCTTCCCGCATCGCCCGCCGCCCGCCGCCGGATTCACAATCGCGAGAAATCGCGTCTTTTCCGGATTCGTTTTCTCGGTATTCAAATGCATGGTCCAGGATTCGTCGCTCGCGCTCCGTTCACAGCGGTGCGACGCGTTCACGCCCCACGGCTTCCCGAATCTGGCCCGCGAGTTCTCCGCGCTTAATCTTTAGCGAAGCCGTCAGCGGAAAATCGCGTTCCCACACAAGGTATCCGCCGATCCGTTTGTAGTTCGCAAGCCGGCGATTCCGCTGCGCGATTTCATCCGCCAGTGCCGGCCCCGCTTCCTTGCCGGGTTCCAAATGGACGACGAGCACAAGTTGCTCCCCCGCCATCGTGCGCGCGGGCCACAAATAGTTCGCCGCGAATACGCAGGATTCTTTCACTGGCAGGCCGTCGAACGCCGTTTCGATATCCTCCGGATAAATGTTCTTGCCCTCTTCGGTGACGATCATATTTTTCTTGCGTCCGAAAAGTTGCAGCTGCCCGTCCCGATCGAGCCGCCCCAGGTCGCCCGTGATCAGCCAGCCATCGGCAATGGTTTCCGCCGTCATTTCCGGATCATCCAGATACTGCGACATCACCGTCTTGCTGCGCACCGCCACTTCCCCTGCGCCGTCTTCGCCCGCATTCAGAATTCGGATTTCCATTCCGCGCACCGGACGCCCAACCGTATCGGGCCTGAACGGCCTTTGATCGTTCACCGTAATGGCCGTGCAGGCTTCAGTGCAGCCATAGCCGTTATAAATCGGAATTCCCAGGTCGTGGAAAAATTCAATGGTCGCAGGTTCCGTGAACGCGCCGCCAACAAGCAAGGCCCGCAATTCCCCGCCGAACGCCGCATGAATCTCCTTCAGCAGCTTCCGGCTTAGCCCGAGTCGCGGCTTGCTTTTCGTGAGGGCCCGATTCGCCGCGATCGACGCGTTCAAGACGCGCCGCTTAAACGGCGGCAGCGCCGTAAATCTCTCCGTGAGGCCTCGCTGCAGATTTTTCAGAATCAACGGCACCACGGCCATGTACGTGATCTTGTAGCGCGTGAACGCTTCGCGAATATACTCCGGCCGCAGCGTCCGGAGATGCACCACCGCGCCGCCGCCCGTGAACGGCATGATGAATCCGCCCATAAAATCGATCGCGTGATTCGTCGGAATGATGCTCAGGTAGCGCGCGCCTGGCCAAAACGGGAAAACTGGCGCAACCGCGGAGGCCTGCTCCAGATAATTTTCGTGCGTCAAAACGCAGCCCTTCGGCCGCCCGCCCGTGCCGGAGGAATACACGATACACGCCGGGTCTTTGCGCTCGCGCGTCACACATTTCGTTTGGCGGACCGCGCGAAACTCTTCCCATCGCGTCGCACCGGCAAGCTCCGCACCGGCAGGAGCTTCTGTAACCAGCGCTGTGCGCACATTCAGCTCGCCGAACTTCTCCGCTTTCATGATCGCTCGCCACAAATGATATTCGGCGATCAGAAATTCAGCCTTCGAATGCGCGAGCAGTTTCAAATGGTCTTCGGCAGGCAGCTTGTAATCGAGAGGAACCAACACTCCGCCGCAACAAAATACGGCATACGCCGAAATCAGCCACTTCGACTGATTCGTCATCAGAATCGCGGCGCGCGTACCGCCGGAGAGCCCCGCCTCCTGCAGCGCGGCAGCAAGCGGCAGCGCGGCATCCCTGAATTGACGATACGTGAACCGGCGATTCTCGCGCTCCCGGTCCGACTCGATCAGGCAAACCTCATCCGGCCACTGCTCAAGCGCAGCCGTCAACGCATCGCCGAGAGATTTGTATTTGGCAAGATCAAGCATCACAGGCGGGACTGTATGCGTTCGGCGAGCGTGCGAAAATCGCTCACGCCCTGCAGTTCGTAATCCGGCAGCTCGATGTGGAAATGCTGTTCGAGCCGCGTGAGCAGATCGAGCGCCTGCAGGCTATTGATGCCGAGCTTCTGGAAAAAATCATCGCCCGCATCGAGTTGCGCGCGCGGCACTTTGAAATGCGCCGCCGCCAGCTCCAGAATCTGATCCGTTGTCTCGTTCAAAGTAGGCATAAACTCTCGACGTGAACTCTCTTCGCCGGCTCGTAAGACGACACTTCAAGCGGCTTAAGAAATTCCTCGCGCAAGATCTCGCCCGGGCGAATACTGCGGGCAGCGGCTTCGTTTCTCGCTGTATGTCCCTCGGTCATCGTTCTCTGTGTCTCCGTGGCACACCTCACGGCAAGTAAGGCAGCGCGTCCGTGCTCTCCACAAACTTTCGCAGTCCCGCTTCCACCGCCGGCCGCGTGAACAACTCGCAGAAAATCTCGATCTCCTGCTGCAGTTCCTCGCGCGGAATCGGTTTGATAAATTTCTTTGCCGCTTTCGTCGTCTCGCGGTCGAATTTCCCGATCTGCGCCGCCGTGGACCGCGCCGCTCGCAGCGCATCTCCCTCGCCCACGACCTGGCTCACGAGCCCGGCCGCTTGCGCCTTCGCCGCATTGATGCTGCGCCCGGTCAACAATAAGTCGCGCACGATTGCGTTCCCGAGATCGCGCTTCAACCGCGGGATTCCGCCGAAGCCGGGAATCAGCCCTAAACGCAACTCCGGAAAACAAAACCGCGCCATTTTATCCGCAACGATCAAATCGCACACAAGCGCTAGTTCAAAACCACCGCCAAACGTAACTCCATGCACGGCGGCAATCGTAACCAGCGAAGCTTCGTCGATCGCGTTCGTCACGCGATGAATGCGCTCCAGGAAATCGCGAACCCCGATAAGTCTCTCCGCGGCCGCCAGCTCCGCGGAACGGCGATAAAGCTCGCGCAAATCCGCGCCCGCACAGAACCCCTCACTACGCGCGCTCGAAATAATCAAGGCGTGCGAATCCTGCTCGAGTCCTTTCAGCGCCTCGACAAATCGCTCCAGCTCCGCCAGCGCAATCGAGCCGATCTCGTTGCACGGCGCACGATCCAGCACCAGCTCGATTGTCCCGTTGCTCGCTTCCCAGGAGAGCGCTTCGCCGCGGAAGCTCTTCACGCGGACCTCTTGGCATGGACTTTTTCGATTTCGTCGGCGTAGCGCGACGCAATCGCATCGCGCTTCAATTTCCCCATCGTCGTCAGCAGCCCGTTTTCCGCGCTGAATGTCTCGCTCAGCACCTGAAACCCGCGAATCTGCTTGTAGTGCGGCAAGTCCGCATTCATCGCGTCCAGCACATTCTGGATTCGCTCGCGCTGCGTCCCGTTCGCGCCGGGAACCGTGATCAATGCGCCAAGAAAGTTGCGCTGATTGCCCGTGAGCATCACCTGTTGCGCCTCGGGCAGGAGCGACGCGAGCTTTTCCTCCAGCGGTTCCGGCGCCACATTGTGCCCCGAATTCAAAATCAGCAGGTTCTTCAGCCGTCCGGTGATCCGCCAGTTCCCGCTCGCATCGGCTTCGCCCTGATCGCCCGTGTGAAACCAGCCGCCGCCCAATGCTTTCTCGGTCGCCTCAGGCCGTTGCCAATAGCCCGCAAAAACATTCGGTCCGCGCACCACGATTTCGCCATCGTCGGCGACCTTCATCTCGATTCCCGGAATCGCGCGGCCCACGCAACCCGGCGCCACATCGCCCGGATCGTCCATCGTGCAAATCGCGGTCGTCTCCGTAAGCCCGTAAACCTGCAGCACGGGAATGCCCAGCATCATAAAAAACTTCTGCGTCTCGATCGCCAGCGGCGCCGATCCGCAAATCAGCGCCTTTACGTTTGGCCCCACGCTCTTGCGAATCGCGGGAAAGATCATCGCGTTCGCGATCGCAAGATATATTTTGTCCGCGAATCCGCCTTCGCCCATATACGCGCGCCGCGCGCCATGGAACGCTTTCGCCGCGAACCCGCCCTTCTTCGCAATCGATTCTTCCACGCGCCGTTTCACGCGCTCTAAAAACAATGGCACATTCACGAAATAATTCGGCTGCGCCGACTTCAGTTCGTCGGAAAGCTTCGTCAGGTCGGTGGAAAGCGTCAGCATGCTATTGCGCGAAAGCGAGGTGAGCAGCAGAATCCGCGCCGCACCGAAGCAAAACGGCGCGTATTGAAACACGCGATCCGGCTCCGTGCGCTTGCCCATCAAAATATCGAGCCGCGCGTTCGTGCAGCCCAGCATGAACGTAATGTTCCCCACCGTGATGATCGCGCCCTTCTGTTCGCCGGACGTGCCCGACGTATACACGATCGTCGCCGGCTCATCGTCTTTGCGCGCGAGCGGCGCCGAAGACGCAGCCTCCGGCCCCGCGAAAATCTCCTCAAAAAATATACGTTTCGTTCCAGCGGGCAAGTTCGCCGCGAAAGCCTCGTCCGAGCAAAAAATCATCCCGGGAGCCGCGTCGCTCACCACTGCCGCGATCTCACCCGCCACTTGCCGCGGATCGAGCGGCACAATCACCACGCCCTGCGCCATCAGCGCCAGGTCGACGGCAATCCACCGAACCCTATTCGGCCCATACAGCGCGCAACGGTCTCCCGCCTTCAGCCCGCTCGCCCGAATAAACGCGCGCGCCTTCTCGACCATCGCCAGCAATTCCCCGCCGGTGAACGACACAATCTTCCCATCGCGCACCTCGCCCACAACCGGCGTCGCCGAAGCGCGCTGCATACGCTCGAAGATTTTCTCCAGATAATTCACGAAGCCAGCGCTCCACTATGCGTCTCAAGCAGTTCGCACAGCTCGCGGCTCATCGGCGGCAAATAATCCTCCCAACCCAGCACACCGCGGCGAATCGGAAACTCCGGATATTGCCGCGAAAGCCGCTCCTCGAAGTAAACTCCCATCCGCGCCATCACCTGCAAATTGCGCGCCGCGATCCGCCCGCATGCCTCGCGAATCTCGTCCGCTTCCGCGTCCAGCGCCCGCAGCGCCGCAACAATCCTCTCCGCCAGATCAGTCTCGTCCACCCGCATCAGCAGATGCGCGTGCCCGCGGTCGCGCATCAGATTCGCGATGCGCTCATCCATCGTCACACCTGCGGAGGGAACCCTCGCCGGCATCGAAGTCACGATCGCATGAAAGCGCGACGAAAGCATGCGCTGGCATTGCCGCAAAATGCTCACCATCTGGAACATATCGAACCGCGCCGACGAAAAAATCGCCGCCCCGCCCAGTTTCGCAGCCACGCGCCCGCACGCTTCCTCGTCCAGCATTTCCATCGCAATCATCACCGGAAAGACGGGTCGCTCTTTGCGATACGCGTCCACGCCCGCGGCCATCGCCGAGACATATTTCTCAAACGCCGCATCCACGTCCTTGCCCGACTTGTGAAAATAAACCGTGCGGTACTGGCTCTTTTTGTAGGCCCCCGTCGTCACTCGCGCGATCCATTTCGCGATCGACGGCTTCACCGGCCAAAAAAACGGGTTGATCGGGCAAACCGCCAGCACCGGTGTTCGCCCGTCCCAGCCGGCATCGCGCAACGCCTTCGCGCCGAACTCCGCCCCCAGCGGCTCGAACGTCCACGCCGTATCCGTTCCCAATTCGCTCGCGATCCCCAGCTTCGCCAGCACTTCCTGCGACTCGGGATTCCGCGTGATCACCAGCGACTCGCGCACGTAGCGCGCGCAAAGCCTCTGCAGCAGCGGGTCCATCTTTCCGGCCTCGCCGCCATAAGCGACGCTCAGCTTGTTTTGCGCGGACGCAATCCCCAGTCCCGCCACCATCATCGTCGTCACCGCGTTCGCGAATTTGCTCTTGAACATCGAGCCTTCGCACGCGATCACGCCGTGATTCTTTCGCACTTCGCGATGTACGAACGGCGGAAATACGTCCGGCAACCTCACCTGCCGCGCGCCTTCGAAATATCCGCGCGTCAAATCGAAATTCTGGCTCATCACGCTGGCATCAACGTTCTCCGGGCCCAGAATCCGCCGCAGCTGCCGCACGATCTCCTGCACGCGAATGTCGGAACCCGTATTTCTCGTCCCGTTGTAACCCGCAAAAAGCAGCTTCAACTGTTCCCCGGGACGCCACCCCTCTCCCACTCCCAGCATCCACTCGAATTTGTTCAGCTCTACCAGCCCGCTGACCCAGGCCTCCAGCACCGCGTCCATATCGATCATGAATGCGCCTCCGCGTTCACCGCGGGCCAGGCGCGGTAAGGATAAGAAAATTTCGTCTCCCGGCTGAATTTCAGCAGCGGAAAACAATATTGCGAAAACGGAGCCGGCTTCGCGCCCATTTCGTTCACCACGCGCGTATTGTCAAACACCGTGTTCCACACAAGATACGGCAAAAATACTTTCAGCAGCGTCGCCAGCCCTCCGATCTTCTTCCCCGCGCGCCCCGCAAGCGCATTGATCATCGCTGCCGACGGCCCCTCCAGGCTCGGCACAAACGTCGGCCCGCGTTTCCCCTGCGCCGCGGCCAGCGCGTCGGTCAACTCGACGAACGTCTCCGATCCCGTTCCCGATGAAAGATGATAAATCTCGTGCTCGGGCTTTTCTCTCTGGTGCAAAGTCGCCACAGCCGCCGCCACATAGTCCACCGGCACGATATCAATTTTATCCGTAGGCCGAAACGGCAGCGCCGGCAGCCCCGCCAGAAACACGAACGCGCGCACCATGTCGAACTGATTCGTTTCCGGCCGCCGGCTGTCTCCCAGCACGATGCTCGGCCGGAAAATCGTCCGCGGCACGTCCGGCAGCAGTTGCCGCACCATGTGCTCGCAGAATTTTTTCGTCCGTGCGTAAGGGTCGTAATCAGACCGGTCCCAATCGATCGAGGTATCTTCCTGCACCACCTCGTCCTTGCGCTGCCCGGCCACCGCCACCGTGCTCACGTGGCTGAACCGCCGCAATCCGTGCTGATCGCGCGCACGCATAGCCAACTGCACCACTTCCAGCGTTCCGCGCAAATTCACGTTCAGGCACATCTTTTCCGATTTGCGGTTCAGCGAAGCGGCGCAATGAATCACCGAATCGGTCGACCGCATCAGTTGCGCATAATCCGCGCCGCTCAGTCCGAAATATTGGGAAGTGATGTCGCCAAGAAAAATCCGGATCCGCGAATGCAGCGCATCCTCGAACCGCGGGAAATCAATATGCAGTTGCAGCGAACGCCACAGCCGTTCGCGCCCCTCTTGCTCGTCGCGCGCGCGCACCAGCAGATTCAGCGGCTCGTCATAATCCGCCAGCAGATTTGACGCGATATGCGCGCCGATGTACCCGGTCGAGCCGGTAAGGAAAATCGCCACGTGTTCGGACACTCACAAGGTCAGGGCAGAGCCCTGCTTTTCTGGGGTCGGAGCCTGCCTGCCGAGAGGCAGACTTTAGCTCCCAGCCCGTGCCACTTCCGGAAAAACGCCCGCCCGTGCAAGGGCGGGGCTTCAGTCCAGTCGTAACGGCCGTTTAACACAGGGCTTCAGCCCCTGAAGCCGATCTCATATTTTTGCAAACCGTCACGACGCCGTCGCCGAACTCGTCTCGTCCGCCGCGCCGCTCGCCCCATTCCCGCTTGCGAACGGCACACTCCGCCGCGGCTGCGCTTCCGGTTGGCGTCCTTCGATCAGAGGATAGCACCACTTGCGCAGCGCCGGAATGTGCACGTTGATCCAGTAATCCCACCAGTCGAGCGATCGCGCATCATACCCGAAAAGCTCCCGCTCCTCCGGCGGCAGCGCCGCGCTCAGCCGCTCCACGTTCGACGCCTCGAAAATATGGTTGTTGTGCAGAATAAACGGTTCAAACAGCGCAATCAGCTTGATCACCTTCTCTAAATCGCGCTCCTGCCGCGCAAACGGCGACCGTACAAACGGTATCGGCTCGATGCTCCGGTTGATCGCTTGCACGATGGCCTTTTGCGCCGGCGCCGAAAACGCCTCATACCGCGTCTTCGACACCGGAATCGCGTCAAACCGCGCCCGCAGCCGGTGCTGCAATCCGTTCTGCGCGCGATAAAATCTCCGGTGCCCCAGCCCCGTCAATTCGATCGACCGCCGCATATCGCACGGATTCGCAACCGATGTCGCCAGTTGGTAGACGTCTGCGTTTCGCCGTGTCGCCAGCGCCGCTGCGATCAGATTCATCCCTCGGCACACCAGATCGACCGGAATCAAGTCCAGGCATTTGTGCTCGTTCGTCGGCAGTTGCCGGAAAAACGTCCCCAGCAAATAAGAAAGCGACGCCGACGTGTTGATCCCCTCGTTCCATCCCGTAAACGGCTCGCCGATCGACGATTCCACGATCGCCGGCCGCACCACCGCAATCGCCGCTCCCGGCGTCGCGTCCAGGTAATTCTTGATCAGCGATTCCGCCAGGCCCTTGGTGAGCGTGTACGTGTTCGGCCAGCCCAGCTCGTTCGCGCGGCGTGTCCCGGCTTCGGTCATCGTCTGCCGCAGCCACCGCACGCGATTCTTGCGAATCTGGTTCTCGAGCGCCGCGCCGTGCAAATCCTTCGCCGCTTTTTCCTTCTTCAACGCATGGCGTCGCAACTCGCTCGTCACTTCCTCCGAATCCGCCCGCGCTTCCGTGTCGCGAACCAGTTTCTCCAGCGATTTCCATTCTTTCACCGCGTCGAACCTGCAAACGTCCCGCGGCGTATAGTTCGCCCGCAACTCTTCCATCACGCGCCCGTCGCGCCGGCCCGCCACGTAGCAAGTGGAAAGATGCAGCAGCGCCGCTTTGTCGCAACTTTTCAGGAATTCCAGCAGGTACGCCATTGCCTGCACGTTCGCGGCGAGCGCATCGCGCAAGTCAGGGTTAAAATCCGTCAACCCCGCGCTGTTGATCACCACGTCCACGGACGCGCCCAGCCGTGCCCGCACATCCGCCGCAAGCCCCAGTCCGGGCTTGCTCGAATCTCCGTCCGCCACCTCCACGCGCTCGCTTAGGAACTTCGCAAACCCGTCGCCGTATCGCGCCGCAAGCGTCGCGAATACCGGCGATTCCTCCACAATCCGCTGAAAACGCTGCACCGCCGTCGCCGTCTTGTGTCCGCGAATCAGCAGCGTCACCCGCCCGATCTCCGGCAGATCGTTCAGCAGGTTCGCCAGCCACACTTTTCCGATGAACCCCGTGCCGCCGATCAGCAGGATATGCTTGCCGCGCAACGCCTCGCGCACAGACTGATACCGGCCGTTGTTCCGCGCATCGAAAAGAACCACCGGCACATTCGTCTTGGGAACTTGCCTCGCCACGCGCTTCACGGCTTGGTCGAGCGTTTCAGGATGTTTCGTAAATCCCAGGTGTCGCAGCAGCCTTTCGCGCTCCACCCGCCCATCCGGCTGGTGCCCGCGCAATCTCGCGAAAAGCCCCCGTGGCCGTATCACCGGCGTCAGCAGCCGCCCGGTGCAAATTCCGTCCCGAAAATCCAGCCGGTTGCAGACCAGCCATTTCACGCCCAGATCGTTCGCCAGCGGCCGCATGATGTGATCGAGTCCCTGGCTCGCCAGCACCACGTCCGCGCCGGTCGCCATCACCTCATGCAGCTTCGCCACGCCCTTCTGCTTCAACCGCGGCTTCAGCACGTATTCGAAATATTCTTCTCCGAGCAGGTCCAGCCGGTCGCGGCTCACCCCGCGCAACACCATGTGCAGCACCCGCGTCGCAAACACGCGATTCGTGCAATAAAGCGCAGGCCGCGCCAGCGCAAGCACACCCATCGCCCCGCGCCGGCTCCATCGCTCCAGGAAAGTTTGCGCATTCCAACTGAAGAATCCCACTGGCCTCACAGCCGTCAGATCCAGCAGGCTTCCCTCCACCCGCCAGAAGACACGCCCGCGCACTTCCGCCGCAGAAGCGTCCCGCGCCGCAATCTTGTGTCCGTTTTCCCCGCCAGAATCGGAAGAGGGCATATACGTATAGATAGAAGACACAGCAACTTACGTATCAGGATGCGAAACTATCATGCTCCCACCCGCCAATCAAGCCAGCCTTGCCCTAGCCAGCCTTGCCCTGCGACCTCAGCACGCCAGCCACGCCCTCATTGTCCCGCCTCAATCCTTCGCGCTTCCCGCGAAAGCCCCCAAAGCGTTCATCGCGAAGCGCAGCAACCCACCCGCCTCACAGTCCAGCGCCCCCCTTCTATGTCGCGGCCCTGCCTCCCCTGCCGACACATTTGCCTTTGCGTGTGCGTCTGCCCCAACCACCGACGCACCGACCCGCTTTCCTTCCTGCCTCGCACTTCTGCCTGCTGGCGAGTCTCTTTGCCACCTGATCGTCCCCCTGGAATTGAGACCTCGCAAGACAGCGGAACGATGTGAAGGGTACGAAGGTTTCTTCCCGGGGGCGACTCAGTCAGAACCCATCGGACACGGATGAAACGCGGTCACCGGAGCGAGCCGTTTCAACGTGCGTTGTCTATTTCCCAACAACCCGGATCACCGCTTCTCGCGGGTATTAGGTTCTCGCAAGGCACAAGGTCGTGGTCGCCTGTGCCGTAGAACGCGACACCCTTTTCTAGACCGACGATCTTTTTCCGCGATCCGTCCGAGAGAATAATCCAGTCTCCAACTTTTCCTGGATGCCCTGTGCGGACATACCATTCCCATTGAAAACTACCTGTCACCTGTCGCTTCTCAAGCAGCTCTAACGCGACAGCAGTCAGCACATCGACTTCGTCGAACATCATCATCGGTGAGTCCGCATACGGCGCTCCGGGGCACCGCATGACGACAGTTCCATCTAGAACCAGAAATCCGCAATTCTCGCTTAGCTGTGCGACCAGTTTACGGGCTCGTGTCTTCTGCGAACCATCCATCGCATCTTCCCTCATCGTTGCTTGCTAGCCCCTTTTGCAAATAGCTCTTCGACTTTGCGGAGCCCGGCGTTCCGAAGCCTTACCATACCGAATCCGTTGTCGTCGATGAAGCCCGTAAGCCTCTGCACAGCGACCTCGGCATTGGCTCTCTTAAATGGGTGCCTGACGAGCGCGTCGACCAATGATTTTCGACTCATGCGTTTCGGATACACGTAGTACAAAATTACCAGCGCGACTTCCGTGGCGCTCTTGCCCACACTCGCATACACTCTCCCGTCGATGCTTTCGGCGAAAGGGAACCTACGTTTCATCAAGCCTTCGACTATGGCTGTTGGCAGAGCGAGGTCCTGCCCTTTCTGTGAAAATCGAACCATCTCCGAAAGAACCCATGCACAAACTGCCAGAACCGCTCGGGCATCCATCTCGTTTGCGTCGACTTCGTCCGCGTCGTGCCGCGCACCGCGATTGCTCGCAATTTCGTATGCGAAACGGCACGCACGCGGGATTGTAAGTCGAATGGTATCCGGACCAACCTTCTTTTCTAAGTCGGTGATAATGGCTCCGGTCTTGAAGTGTTTGCCCGCCGGCACGACCTCGCCGACATAGACCCAAAGCGCTTTGAGCGCCGCTTCAATAAACTTGCCTCCCTTCGCAGAGGCATTGCCCCACTTACTCAGCTCAAACTCTCCGACCATTTCTTGGAAATGTCGAACGGCCGAGTCTACGTGTTTCGCCGCGAAGGCTTCCTTCAAAAGATCATTGGCGCTCCTAGGCTTTCCTGCCACGAGCTTTCCCATCTCGCGCTGCATCTTCGTGGGCCGCCAACGCATGCGGATATTTTTGGATGTACTCGTAATTCCGGCGCTTTCCCTTTCGAGTCAAGTGCTTCGCTCTTTTCAATGCCATCCCTAGCTCAGCATCACCGAAGTGGTTGCCACGCTTGGCCAGTGCCTCTTCAATCGGACCGACCTTCTTCCAAGTGACAAAGAACTCTTCTTCCCACAAAATTTTCAGCGCCTCCGTTGCGCTCGTCGCCGCCCGCCCCGTTTTACTTGCCATAAACCCACTTCCCTTCATGTTTCTTTCTCCGCAGTTGTCTCTTCTTGAGCAAACCTAGGACGACACCAGAGAGCGACGTTACAGGGTACAAAAAGCCCCTCTCTTCGAGCGCTGCACCAATCTCGCCGAGTGTCTTCGGCTTTTCAAAAAACCCTTCTTCCTTCAAACCAACGATCAGATCTGATGCGCTCTCCTTCTTCTTGTCACTTTTCTTTGTAGCCTTCACGCGCGCAATCGCCTCTTTCGCTTGCCCGACCACGCTAGTTTTCTCGTAGGCGGAAATGACGTTGGAGACTTCGTCTGGGGTGCCTTCCACCGTGATCGTGGCACCAGTTCGCGACTTTATCGTGGCTTTTGCCATCTGGTTATCCTCTATTATGAGTATGAACTATTGACTATTATTGTCTCGCTTGAATCGCGGCTTTGTCAAGGGAGCGTGGTTGCTCGTCTGTCAGTTCCTTACCGCTGCCCCAACGGGCTCGGTGATACACTCACCGAATACTCCCTGCCGATGCGGAGGGGGCGGATAGCCCGAATTCAACGAGCAAAGGCGCGGCGCGAAGCACGAAACCGGTTTCTTGCCCCCGCCCGCGCCAGCTTCCCGTTCCGCCGGGCCGGCCCAGCAGATAGGCGCATTTAGCGCGCAAAACGGGACATTTGAGGCGAAAAAAGCGCACTTTAACGAGCCAACTTACAAGTCAATCCGCGCGGCGGGCCCATGAAGCTCCGTGCCCGACTTCCCAAAATGGGAAAAGCGGTTCTAGTACCCAGATTATTGTTGACAAAT
>DATJOL010000100.1:0-53495 GCA_035507075.1 Candidatus Aquilonibacter sp.
GTGCTGCTCGTCGGGACTGGCTTGATGCTGCGGACATTTTTCGCCCTCGAGAGCGTCGATCTGGGGATCAATCCGCAAGGCATTCTCGCGGCTCGCCTCGTATTCCCGCATGGGCAATACGCCACCTCGCAAGCCAAACAAAACCTTTTCCGCCAGATTTTGCCTCGTATTGCCGCGATTCCCGGGGTCGCCAGCGTCACGGAGTCGCTCGGCTTGCCCATTGACGGCACTGCGTCTTCCGCGGTCACTGTGCCGGGCACAACCCATGCGAGCAATTGGATTTCGGATCTCGACATGGTCGATCAAGACTACTTCCAGACCGTCGGGCTGCCGCTCGTCCGCGGTCAGCTGTTTTCAGCCTCGGACGTCCAGACCGCTCGCAACGTGGTCGTCGTCAATCGCACGCTCGTTCACGATTTTTTTGACGATTCCGATGCCGTCGGACGAACCATTAAATTCAACGTATTCGATAACATTCACGATGCGCCTAAAAACGCATACTTCGAGATCGTCGGTGTCGTGGGCGATGCACGCAATAACGGGCTGGATCGATCGATTGCGCCCGAAGCGTTCGTCCCTTATACCGTAGTCGCCTGGTTGGATAACCAGCTGCTGATAAGAACATCCGTTGATCCGGATTCAATCCTCAACGAAGTTCGCCAGCAGGTCTCTAGCGTGGATCAGAATATCGCCCTGGCGAATGCGGGCTCGCTGGAAAGCATTCTGCACCGTGACTATTTCGCCGCGCCGGAATTTGGCCTGATCCTGCTCGCTATTTTTGCGGGCATCGGACTCATTCTTGCCGCAATCGGCGTCTTCAGCGTGATGGCCTACACCGTCTCGCTGCAGACGCATGACATCGGGATTCGCATGGCCCTGGGTGCGCAGCCCTCCGGCATTATGAAAATGGTGTTGTTGAATGGTTTGCGACCGATTCTGGTCGGTGTCGCGATCGGTATTGCGGCGAGCTTCGGCTTGACCGGTTTGATGAAGACGCTGATTTATGGAGTCACGACGACCGATCCGTGGACCTTTGCGGCCGTCGTGGTGGTACTCACCGTTGTCGGCATTGCCGCTTGCCTGTTGCCCGCGCGCCGCGCCACCCAGGTCGACCCGCTGGTCGCGCTGCGTTACGAATAGTTCGGCAATCGGTTTTCTGCACATCGGGAAAGGATGAGCTATGGGAGCTTTCCTGCAAGACGTGCGTTACGCGCTGCGAATGCTCGCGAAAAATCCCGGTTTCACCGTTGTCGCCGTGCTCACGCTCGCCCTCGGCATCGGCGCCAACACCGCCATATTTTCCGTCGTCAACACGGTCTTGCTTCAGCCGCTACCCTTTCCGCAGCCTGACCGCATCGTGCAGTTGGAAACAAGCTCTCCGGGCGGAAATGACCCAATCACCTCGATTCCGAAATATATGATATGGCGCCAGCAAACAAAGGCGTTTGAAGAAACCGCGCTCTACAATATTGGCGTCGGGCGAATGAATCTTACTGGAGGCGACCAGCCCGAACAGATCAGCGGCATTCACGTCTCAGCCGATTATTTCCAGCTTTTTGGCGCGCGAGTGGTTCGGGGCAGGACTTTCACCGCAGAAGAGGATATTCCCAACGGACCGCACGTAGCCGTAATCAGCAGCGCTCTCTGGCACAACAGGTACGGAAGCGACCCGGCAATGGTCGGCAGAAACATTGAAATCGGAGGCATGCCGTACGAAGTCATCGGCATTCTCGACTCCAGCTTCCGCTGGGACCCTCCGATGGACGTTTGGCTGCCTTTGCAGGCCGATCCAGATAGCGCCAATCAGGGAAATTACCTGTTTTCGGCCGCCCGGTTGCGTCCGGGCGTCACGATTGCGCAGGCGCAGGCGGCGATGCAGTTGGCCGCACAGGTCTTTCGCAGGAGATATTCAAACGGACTGGGTGATAGGCAGAGCTTTACAGCGGAGCGAATGGAGGATGTGCAGGTTGCGAATGTCCGTCCGGCGTTGCTCCTCTTGCTCGGCACGGTGGGTTTCGTTTTGCTGATTGCTTGCGCCAATGTCGCAAATCTGCTGCTGGCGCGTGCTGCGGTACGCAGGCGCGAGATCGCAATCCGTGCGGCGATGGGCGCTGGCCGCAGACGCATTGTCACTCAATTGCTCACGGAAAGCGTCATTCTTTCTCTCTTTGGGGGCACCCTTGGGCTTGGCGTGGGCTACTTCGGAGTGCGTGCACTGGTTTCGATCAATCCTGCGAATATTCCTCGGATTGGCGACAACGGCGCAAATTTGAGCCTCGATTGGCGCGTGCTCACGTTCACCCTGCTAATCTCAATATTTACCGGAATCCTCTTTGGGTTGATTCCCGCGATCCATGCTTCGCGGGCCGACCCCAACATCATGCTGAAAGAAGGCAGCTCGCGCTCAGGTACGGGGTTTCGGCAGAACAAGGCGCGGTCGATTCTCGTAATCACGGAAATGGCTCTCGCTTTGACCCTGCTCGCCGGTGCCGCGCTGTTGATTCGTACATACATCGCGCTTCGCAATGTGGCACCCGGCTTTGACCCGCACGATATTCTCACGATGAGTATGGAGCTCGACGGGCCGCGCTTCCAGAAAACGGCGGGGGTGGCGCAGCTGATGCGCGACGGCGTCGAACGGCTCGAAAGCTTGCCGGGTGTGGAAGCCGCTGCAACCACCTGTTCGCTTCCTCTCGAGCCGAGTTTCGGATTGGGTTTCAGTGTCGAGGGCAGAGCGGAGTCCGATAGCCTTTACAAAGGCGGTGGTGACTGGCGCAGCGTCTCGCCGGATTATTTCAGCGTCTTTCACATTCCTATCTTGAAAGGGCGCGCATTCACATTGAATGACGCGGCTGGCGCGATGCCGGTTGTCGTGATCAATGAAACGATGGCGAAACGATTTTGGCCGAAAGGCGACGCGTTGGATGCGCGCATTACGATTGGGAAGACTGTGGGGCCACAATTTGAAGAGCCTCCGCGCGAGATCGTCGGAATCGCTGCGGACGTTCGTGACGATGGGCTCAACAATACGCCGGGCCCGATTATGTACATCCCCGTCTCGCAGGTCACGGACGGCATGACCGCGTTGAACGAGGAAATTCTTCCAATCATGTGGGTAGTGCGCACCAAAGTGGCCCCGTATTCGCTCAGCCAAGACATTCAGCGCGAGCTGCGCGAGGCTAGCGGCGGCTTGCCCGTCGGCCACATTCGCTCGATGGAGCAGGTCGTCGCCGAATCCACTGCGCGCCAGGATTTCAATACGACGCTGCTCACCATTTTTGCCGGCGTAGCCCTTTTGCTCGCCGCCGTCGGAATTTACGGCCTCATGGCGTACTCCGTGCAGCAGAGAACGCAGGAAATCGGCATCCGCATGGCGCTCGGAGCAGCGCCGGAAAAGGTGCGCGGCACGATCGTGCGCCAGGGCATGATGCTGGCCATGCTCGGCGTTCTGGTTGGTGTCGCCGCCGCCCTGGCGCTCACGCGTCTTATGTCCAGTATGATCTTTGGCGTGAAAACGTGGGACCCGGTTGTGTTCGTCACCGTCACGGTCGTGCTCAGCGTGGTCGCTCTCTTTGCCACATATATCCCGGCGCGCAGAGCGGCCCACGTCGATCCGCTGATCGCGCTGCGCTACGAGTAATGGGAGTACCGGTTCTTGACGTCAAGTAGGCTTTGCGATATCGATATTCCATGAAACTGAAAAGCGGCTTCGAAATCAGCCGAGAGAGGCGCTGCAGGAGAGCGAATTCTAATCGATACACCAAACGATTAGAAATCAGCGTAACTCCATCTGGTTCAATGAGAAGCAAAATTCTAATCGATACACTTCGGGGCATTTTTTCGTGATCAAATTAGCCAACGTCGAAAAGTTTTACGAAGTCGGCCCCGGCAGAACCTGGGTCTTGCGCCGCATCAACGCCGAAATTCGCGAAGGCGAATTCATCACCATAATGGGCCCGTCGGGCGCCGGCAAATCGACCCTGATGGCCATCATCGGCATGCTCGACGGCGCCTGGAAAGGTGAGTATTACCTCCTCGGCCATGCCGTCCACAAACTCGACAATCGCCGCCGCGTCGAGCTCCACAAGCAATATATCGGCTTCGTCTTCCAGCAATACCACCTGCTCGATAATCTCACCGTCGCGGAAAATCTGGATCTCCCGCTCTCCTATCGCGACATGCGCAAATCCGAGCGCCAGGCCCTCGTCGCTGACGCGCTCGATAGATTCCAGATCGTCGGAAAAAAAGATCTCTACCCGCATCAGCTATCCGGCGGCCAGCAACAACTCGTCGCCGTCGCCCGCGCCGTCATCGGGCATCCCAAACTGATCCTCGCTGATGAGCCGACCGGAAGTCTGCATTCGAGCCAGGGCAAAATGATCATGGATACGCTGAAAAAATTGAACCAGGAAGGAACCACGATTATCCAGGTCACTCACAATGATACCTGGGCCGCTTACGGCAATCGCACCATCGAACTCGCCGACGGATGGATCGTAGGAGCGCAAGCGGGCGCCGCTTAACATTTCATTGCTCGATTGGTTATCTACTGGCCTCCGCTTCGAGCGCCGCCACGCGATCTTGCAGTTCTTGCGCAACCTTTTCCGGAGCGTCGTTCTCGGTAAACTTCGCAGGGTCGCCAATCGCAACTCTCACTGCTCCCGGCCGTGCTATATGCTTCCCCAGTCGCTTGTATTCCCACAAATTGCCGAGGTACATGGGAATCACCGGCACGCCGAGCCGCGTGGCAAGCAGTCCAATGCCCGCGCGAAATGGACTCAAACGGCCGTTTTTCGTCCGTTCGCCTTCCGGAAATATCAGCACGTTCCAGCCGCGGTCGATCAGATTCCCCATGAACGCAAAGCTGCGTTGAAAGCCGGCATGGCGCGGCAACGGAAACACGTCGAAGATGGAGACGATAAGAAAGTAGGTAACGCGATCGACGAGTCCAAGAATGAGGTTTCTGCCTCGGGGCGGCGTCCGCATCGATTCCAGCAGCTCCCCATCCATCGCCACAGCCAAACGACTGCGAAACCGCTCCGGCAAGCCAAGCATGATGTAAGCCGGATCGAAATACGTCACGTGGTTCGCGATCACAAGATTCGCCTTATGTTTTCCATTGCGAATCGATGCGAGCCGCTCGCGCCCTGTGATTCGCGGCCAACCGAGAATCAGCATCGCGGGCACCGCAAGCAGGTTATAGACGGCAGCTCGAAAGATACGCGCCGGCCAGCTCTGCGGCCACGTTGGATATTGAAATGCCGGCCCGCGTGACGGAGGCGACTCGATCAGCCGTTCGATCTGCTCGGCCGTTTCCGCCTTTGAAAAATCCGCTTCGCTGAGATCGACTTGGTACCGGTCCTCGATCGCACCCATCAGTTCAACCCGCTCAATCGAGCTGAGCTGCAAAGGCTGATTGGTATCCCCGCCGTGCGCACGAGCTTGCTTCAGCCGCGAGAGCAGGTCGCTCGTCGCGTGCGTTGACGATTCAGTGCCGCGCCCTTGTAATTCCGCCTCCGCTATCGCGCTTATTTTTGCGAGCATCGGCTTCTGCGTTGGCGTACGCGGAAAATCCTGGTCGTGCCACACGATCCAGCGCCTCATCTGCTGAAACGGCGGCAACCGCTGATTCGCGTGCTGAACCGCCTCCGCCGCCTGCTTATCCGCATCCGCTGAATCCCCATCGCGCAGCAGAAGCACCGCGCACGCTTCCGCGTTTCCGTTTGTTTGCAGCCCAACAACAACGGCATCGCGCACCGCGCTCTCTTTTCGCAGCTCCGCCTCGAGGTCACCCGGATAGACCTTCAGTCCCTCCGGCGTCACGATCACATTTTTGCTGCGTCCTTTGAAATACAGATTCCCGGCCTCATCGCGCTCCCCGAGATCGCCCGTGTGGAACCAACCCTCCGCGTCCACCGCAGGCGCCACTCCATCCTTCTTCCAATATCCCGATGCTATGTTTTCCCCGCGAACCAAAATCTCGCCCGTCTCGGAAAGTTTGATTTCGTTACCCGGCATTGGCTTGCCGATCGAGCCGCGTCCGATGCGAAAGGGATGATTCAGGCTGATGAGCGAAGTGGTCTCCGTGAGCCCGTAACCTTGAATCACCGCATATCCTAGCCGCGTCCAGAAAGCTTCGGTTTGCGCCGGAAGAGCCGCGCCGCCGGACACCATCGCCCAGAATTTCCAGCCGAATCGCCCGCGAATCGCGCGGAAACGCCACCAGCGACACAGGAAATGTACGTTTGCCGACCGGTCGAACGTGCGGCGAAATTCTTCGATTCTGCCTCGCGCCTCGAGGTCGCGTTCGATCTGCCCTTGCAACGATTCGATCAATCGCGGTACAGCGACCAAAACCGAAATGCGCTGGTCGTGAATTTCACGGATCACTTCTGCGGGATTGAGAGAGTCCAAAAACGAAACTGGCATGTTCAATACTTGCGGGAGAAAAATGCCAAGAAATTGGCCGAACACGTGGCTCAGCGGAAGCAGGTCAAGCATGCGGACTGGATGGAAAATGCGTTCGTAGCGCCGGTAGTGAGCGAATTCTTTTTCGATTGGGTCAATATTCGCTAGGATATTTCCGTGCGTCAGCACCACGCCGCGCGGTTCGGCCGTCGTGCCCGAGGTGAACACGATCTCGACCGGGTCGTCGCGTTTCGCAACGTTAAAAGTAAAATTCCCGCCGGACCGACCACCTGCAATCTGCGCAAGGTCCTCAAGCACGATCGTCTGCGGCGCCAAATTCTCTGACGAAAGCTCGCGGCCCACCACCGCAAGACGCACGTCAGCCTGACGCGCCACTCGTTCCGCAAAGCCCCGCTCGCCAATCGCATCAAGCGGGACGGCTATTGCGCCAACAAGCACACAGCCAAGGAACGCCGCGATCCACTCGCCCGAATTCTCGCCCCAGATCAGAACGCGATGCCCCTTTTTGATTCCGCGCGCTTCGAGTTCCTGCGCAAATCGGGTCGCAGTGCCGATCAGCGTGGCATAGGTCCAGCGCTCCCGGCGGTATCCTCGCCGCCACACAACGGCTGTTTCGTCACCGGGACGCGTTGCCGGGCGGAAATAGTCGAGGAGAGAATCGTGCGGCATCGCACCTTGAGTTTCTCTCATTCGACGCCGGATTGGGAATACGGAGGATTGGCGCGAGCGCCCGGAGCCGCTGCTCGCATCCTGCAAAAAACAAAAACGCCCGGCGAGATCGCTCTCACCGGGCGTCCTGGAAAAGCTTAACTTTACTGCGGGTCGCCCTGCGGCTGCGCCTGGGTTTGAGTCTGCGCCGCTGGCACCTGCTTCGCTGCCACGTCCGCATGCGAAGGCTCCGCGTTCACGTTGGCTCCGGGCTTCTCATAGCGAGTCAGATACGGCTCGAACGGCGTCACCTGAAAGGGCATTTTTTCCCTCGCCGAGATCAGCGTGATCGGTTTTGGCTTGAGCAGAGAAATGTCGTCGTTCCACGGATCGAGCTTGATGCGCGAGCCGATCGGAAGTGCCGCAATCTGATCGAGATCATCCGGCTTCAGCGCCGGAGCATCCGCAACCAGGCCTGCGAACGCTGCCACGCGGTTTCCCAGCCGCGGATCGATCAACGCGGGAAGATCCTTGGATTCGGCGTCAAGTTCTTTCAGGAAAAGGCCCGCACTGCCCAGCTTGTCCTTGTAGATCGAATTCTTCAGCAGCGCAACCGCCTTTTGGGCGGCCTTCTGCATGTCGTCCGGATTGTCGCGGAACGAAAACCGGCTGAGCGCCTCGACTGTCGAGACGTTTGTCGTATCGTCGAAACCCCACTGGTCCGTCGAGGGCTTGGTCACCATGATGTCCGCAAGTTCCTGCGCCAGCACGGTCGCAAGGCTGCCGTCGTCCGGTAGCGCGTCCAACAAGCCGCGGCTCACCACAATCGTGTGTCCGATGGAAAACGCCTCAAGCGTCCCAGTGAGCAGCACGCGGCAGTGAACTTCCGGCTCGATGTCAAGATTATTTCCCACTTCAATGTTGTTCACATACGCTTCGAGAACTTTATCCACATCCCCCGGCGGCGCGAGCAAGCCGTCGCGCTGCAGCCGATCGAGAACGTTAACCTCGGCCGTATGCTGCCATTCGCGCTCCGCTTCGATGGGCGAAACGTCCTGTTGGGAATCCGTCTGCCCTTGAATCGTGCCCGGCGCTTCCACGGTCAGCTCCGTCAATTCCTGCTCGTGGCTTGCGTTCTTCAGGTTGTAGCCCCACAGACGGGTCTGCGACTTGAATCGGATGTGATTGCCAAGCACGTCGCGAAGATCGGATTCCTGGCTGAAAACGTACGCAGGCAGCCACAGGCCGGGCTGCACATTCAATCGCCAGCTATCGAAGTGAAGGTTGTAACCGTTGATTCCCTCGATCGGTGTGAACACTCCGTTGAACCGAACGATCGTGTAGTTCTGGTCTTCGGCCCATATCCGTCCCTTGAACCGCCCGCGGCCCGACTTCGGAAGCGGAGTGACGTCGAACACGAGGCAGCGCACATCTCCTAGAAACTCCGCCCTTATATAGTCGAATTCATAGTGCTGGCGGTCAAATCCGTTGGGATCCACGTAAATCATCTGCAAAAACCCGGCGGGCACATAGTCCGAGCTGAAGTATCCGCTCAGGTGGGCCAGTGGATTGAACTCATCCAGTTTTCCGCGCGTCTTGTCCGCAAGCATCGAGTTATCAACGACGCCCGTCGCCAGGTTCGCCTGACCGAGATAATAATGGTCCTTCACCGGGACCGCGCCCATGTCTGGATCGGGCTTCATGTCCTGGATGTAAGTCTCAATAATCGGCGTGTAGTGTTTGATCGTCGCGACTTCGTCGTGCTCGCGGGCAATGATCCGGTCAATCGCCTGATTAACCGTCGTCACCTGTCCGGAACTTGAGCCCGAAGCGGACTGTGCCTGATCCGCCTGGCCTTGCGCCGCGGCGGAGACGGCAAGAACGCCCACAAGGATGAATGCTGAAGACAGGCTTCTCCAATTGCGCATAACCCTATTCCCCTTTCAGTACGCCAGTTCGCACTTCATGCGAACGTTTGCCGTGACGTCGACAGGCTGCCCATCCTGCTGAGCGGGACGAAAACGAATCTGCCGTGCGGCCGATTCGGCTGCCTCATCCAAACCATACCCCAAACCCTGCACGACGCGCAGAACCCTCACGTCACCCGATGCCGTGAAAACAACCTGTATTACCACGTCCCCTTCGATCTTCTTCGCGCGAGCTTCGTCCGGATATTGCGGTTTCGGAACGAACAGAATTTCCATCGGCTTGTAACGATCAGGCGCCGCGGCCGACGTGCGCTTCATCTCCGAACTTGCGGTCTGATCTCCGAACCCGCTCGCTTCAATCGCCCCATGCCCTGGACCGCCGCTTCCTTTGGCGATCTGGTCGCCGAATCCCGTACTGGCAACCACGCCCTTCGCACCCTTTGCTCCGCCGCTCCCGTTCCCTTGCCCAGGCCCGGCTGGCATGTCAAAGCTGCCCATCGCGCTCATATTGGGTGCCCGGGTCGTGTTGTGATTGTCAGGCACACTTTCCGGGTCGCCAAAGCCGCCCGTCTGAACGAGTTCCCGCGGCTTCTTAAGCGTGGGAACCGCCGAGCTGCCCAGAATCGGATCCGGCAGGTTGTTCTTCGCCAGTTCCACGTTAGGAGCCACTTCCTTCTTGATATCCGAGTGCCGCATGATCGGGGAAGAAATCACAGGGTTGTAGATTTTCGGCTTCGGCACTTCCACCGTCTCTACCGGCTTTGGAGGCGGCGCCTTCATCACCACTTTCTTGATCACCGGTTTGGGCTGCGGCTTCCATGCGGAGATGACCGGCATCGCGATCGGAGTTGCCCAATCCTTAGCCGCCACAACCAGCTTGTGCGGCATGAAAATCGGAATAATCAGGATCGCCGCCAACGCCAGACATTCCAGGCCGAAACCCGCGCCGAACGCACGCGCACGCGAAGGCCCGTCCGGAAGAATCGACTCCGAAAAGACAGGTTTATTGTTCGCTTTCGGCGGCATATTTCACCCCAATGTCCGGTTTAGTGTGCGCAGACAGTAGAGTGGCGCACAGTATCTTAGTACTAGACAAGAGGGCTGGGTTGAATAGGACCGAAGTACCATTCTACACCTGCGTGCTGAACTCGCCAACTTCGCGGCAAAGACGGCGGCCCTGATGGCCGTGTTAGGTACCATACGCTCCCAATTATTATGCTGGAATACAGGAAACTCACCAAAGCTCCGAAGTAAAAGGACGCAAACGCCTCAACGGAAAAACCCGCGACTTCGGCCTAGGTTGCGGCCCGGAAATAAAATTTCGGTCCCAGCGGCCTGGGAGCCCGCTTTAACCAACTCCGGAAGTTATCTCCTGCAGAAAGTGGGATGCAGCCCCGCTTGCTAAGGCTGCATCCCGCTCTGTTCTGGCGTAAGTGCTTTATTGCTGCGGTTGTACCACCACGTACTGCGGCCCGCCTTGGCCGTTCGGTGCTGGGAAGTAGACAAGCAGCAGCACCGGCTGGCTTCCAGCGCTGGCAATCGCCTGCTCGTAGCTCTGGATGTCCGTCACCGGCTTGTGGTTCACCTCTTCGATCACGCACCCGCGGTCGAGCGGTGGCTCGGTGGATGCAGCGGCGCTATCCGGGTCCACCGACGTGATTACAACGCCGTGAACCGAAGACGGCAGACCAAGCTGTTGAGAGAGATCGCTCGTCAGGTTCTGCACCTTCACGCCCTTCAAGCCCGCCGTGCTGGTCTCGCCGCCTTGCCCCGGCGTGCTGTTGTTCGCAGTTTCCTCGGGGAACGTTCCCAGGACCACCGGAATCGTCATAGTCTTGCCGTCTCGTGAAACCTGCAGATTAACCGTCGTCCCGGGGGTAGTTTGCGAGATCTCCAGGCGGAGATCGTTCGCGCTATTCACCGGCTTACCGTTGACCTGGAGGATCACGTCGCCCTGCTTGATTCCTGCCTTGGCAGCCGGCGTATTCGGCTCTACCTGAGCCACCACCGCTCCGCCGGGCTGGCTGAGACCAAACTGTTTGGCGAGGGATTCCGTAACCGTCTCCGGAAGCAGACCCAGATACCCGCGAATAACCTTGCCATGAGAGACAAGTTGGTCCATCACGTTGTGCGCCATGTTGATCGGTATGGCGAAGCCGATTCCTTCATTTCCGCCTTCGCCTCCCATCCCGCTATCATCACCGTTCGAAAGAATTGCCGTGTTGATGCCAACCAGATCGCCATTCAGATTGACCAGCGCGCCGCCCGAATTTCCGGGGTTGATGGCCGCGTCCGTCTGAATGAAATCCTCGTACCCCTCGATTCCCAGGCCACTCCGCCCTGTGGCGCTTACGATCCCCATCGTCGCCGTTTCACCGATTCCGTATGGGTCGCCCACCGCCAGAACGATATCGCCCACGTGCAAATCCGAAGAATTGCCAAACTTCATCGTGGGCAAATCAGTCGCGTCGATCTTGAGAACAGCGATGTCCGTATTTGAATCTGTTCCAATTACCTTAGCAGTAAACTCACGCTTGTCCGAAAGATCGACTTTGATGTCCGTCGCGCCTTCCACCACATGATTATTCGTCAGGATCGTTCCATCCGAAGTAACGATCACGCCGGACCCCAGGCTCTCTTCGCGCTCACTTTGAGGCTGCTGCATCTGCCCCATCCCCTGGTTGCCGAAAAACTGTTGAAAAAACGGGTCGTTGAAAAAAGGCAGCGTTCCCTGCCGCTGCTTTATCACCTTTGACGAATGAATATTGACCACCGCCGGCAGCACCGGCTCGAGAACGGAAGCAAACCCGTTCTTGAAATTCCCTAGGGGAACGGCCGCAGCGTTATGCTCAACCGTAACTGGCAACGTTGCCGCGCCCACGATCTCGCGGCCGGTCCAATGCCGAAGTCCTGACGCAAGAAACACGCCTCCGACCAGAGCCGCGATAACCACAACCGTGGCTACCCAGCGGCGAATGTGAATTTCACCACCATGCATGGCTGCTTCTCCTTTTTTAGCATCCTTTATTTGTCGATCATTCCTAATGCGCGACCCAGGGGGTCGAACCGCCTGCGCGACCGCAGCCCGGATTTATGAGCTATTGGACGCGGCACACAGGAATATGTATCGCAGGGCGAACAGAGGAGGCCTGCCTCGCCGGGTGACGGCGCGGCTGTTGCTCGGGTGGAATTGACTCGATTCGCAAGAACCGGTCTCCGCGCAACGCCGAAAATTCTTTTGCGTCCGGCCCTTCGTGAATACCGCCCCAAGCCGGTCGCCCAGACCACCATTATACTCCCGGTTTTGTCTCCTGGATTTTCGCGTGGCCCGCAAGGTGGGAAACTGAAAAATCCCGCCACTTCGCGCGTGCGGTTTCGATCGAGCGCCTGATTCCCGTCTTGAATCTCTCAAGGCTGAATAATTCAGCAACGGTTTTTCGCGCCTCGCGTCCCATCTGCTCGGCGAGATCGCGATCCTTCAGCAGCTGCCACGCCCGCGCGCGTAATTCGAGAGGATCGCTGGAAAGAAACCCGTTGACCCCGTTGCGAATTGGCGACGTCGGATGCGCGTTCCCCAGCACGGGCATCCCTGCGGCCATCGCCTCCAGAGTCGCCATGTTGTAGCCGTCTTCCAGCTCGGGATCGGCGGTGTGTATGAAAAAACGATGGCGCCGGAAAATCTGTTTCAGGTCGTTCCAGTCCCGCGAAGCCTCTACGCCGGGAAGATCTTCGTTTCTTCCCACTAGCGTAAGCGGAATCCCGGCAAATGCCTTCTCGTGAAATTCCCAATATAAAGTCTTCGTTTTTCGGCGAATTTGATTGGCCACTCGCAATCCACGCGCGAGATCGCCGCCATAGACCGGATAATCGGCCGGGTCTGCCGACAGCGCAACCACATCCTCGTCAAGTCCCCACGAGCGCCCTTTCAAACGCGAAACGGCCGTCACGTGCGCGCCGATCATGCGGACGTATTGCGATACCGCGCGGCGCAGTTCGTCCGGAGGCGTCACTGTGTGCTGGTCCAGAATGATGCCGCCCAGCGTCGAGTGAATCACCAGCAGCCGCGGCCCTTCCAGAGCCTTCACGTCAAGCAGATCGCTCAGATTATGGGCGATGATGCAATCGTATATCTCGGGCGACGCAAGCACGTCCGCGAGCTTTACGCAGCTCCCGTTTGCGGGCACCGGCCGCATCGCCGTGTCCCAACCCGAGGTATCTCGCCCCGGCAGTCCAACCACAATGTCCATCGGCCAGTCGACCACCCGCAGCTGATATACCCACGCTTCGTGGCAATCGAAAACAAGTAAACGCCCGTTCGAAGTTCGTTCATCCATGCGCAGCGCAGCTGTTCAAAAGGAATGCGACAAGCACCGATCGCGCGGAAGAGGGAAGTGGGTTGCGCCGGAACATCGCGCGGAGGGAAACCCAACCAACGGAATATAGCACAGTATCTCGTCGTCACGGCGGCCGCGGCGCGAGTGATCGCTTCATATCGATACCGACTACGAATTCAGCCGCCGAATCAACTCCTGAAGCCGGGCGCGGTCAGCCATGCCCATGCGTACGAACTCAACGCCCATGCCTGATCCCTTCTGTGCATAGCGCACGATTCCTTCCACGCGCACTTCGCCCTCGGGCAGAGAAAAAAGGAGTTGAACTGAGGCTCCCTGCGACAGCGGGGAATTCGTCGAGATGAAAACGCCGCCCGCGCTTAGGTCGCGCACCCGTGAAACACTCGGTGAACCGTCCGTCCGCCACGCGACCCAAACGCCTTTTGACACTTCCACGCGAGGACTGCGCCGATTCTCTCGCTCGCGACGCTTCGTTATCATGGCGTGGTATCGGCCTGAATCGACCGCCGCTGGAATGAAATGCAGGAAACCCAACTATAGTCGCCGCCCCCTCTGCCGTAAAGATTTCGTTCACGAACTGCTCGAAAAGGCGCTCAAAACCCTTCTCTGAAATGCGCCCTGCGGTAGTACGTTCGTAACATTGACCCAATGCGATGCGAACCGCTACTTTGCCTTGCGACAATTCGGAAGGCTCTGGTCAGAGCAAGCCAAAACCAGAGGGAGTGGTGGTGTGTACTCTTACGACACACTACATGAAATTTCCCTCTTGATGGCAATGGACCGCAATAGACTCCTTGCGGACGGCAACCCCGTCCCTAAGGGGTCCTATGAACCGGTGGTCTGTTGTTTGTGGTATCGCGTTGTTGGCTTTGACCAGTGCTGTTGCGTTGAGGACAGCTGTTGCTGGATCGGGTGTGATTCAGCCGCCGCCTCCTCCGGGGGTGATTCAACCTCCTCCGCCTCCAGGGCTTGCGGTGATCCAACCGCCGCCGCCTCCGGGGTTGGGAGTGATTCAACCTCCTCCGCCTCCGGGTTTCGCGCTGAAGGGCTAACTGCCCGCCTTGCCTGCTGCTAGTTCCTAGCGAAGGCGGCAATACGTAGACGGGCCAAGCCCTGGGCAGAAAAACGAAAGGCAATTTCGTTTCAGGCTTATGGTCAGTCCGCTCTACACGGTTATCTACGTCCTGGGACTCATCCTGGAAGCGGCCGTGGTTGTGTGTGTTTGCATGCGCCGCAACTATCTCGCTTACCTCCCCGTCGGCTTCTACATGCTGTGTTCCGCCGTAACCACGATCGGCTCGTATTTCTGCATCCGCCAATTCGGATGGGGCGCTGTCTACCGCTATTACTATTACTATTCAGACGCAACGATGACTGTCCTGCTCTTCTGGGTCGTTATTCACTTCTACCAGAAGGCGTTGGCCCAGCTTCAGGTGAGCAAATATATTCGCGTCGGGACGGCCGTTCTCATTTCTCTTACCGCGCTCTTCTCTTATGTCGTCATCAGCAAAAACCGCGAACATCTCACGGGGCGTTTCGTCATCGAGCTCTCTCAGAACCTCTACTTTGAGGGAGTGGTCCTCACGTATGTCTTGTGGTGCGTGATCCTGAAACTGAAGGAAACGCGCGCGCAATTGGCCCAGCTCGTCCTGGCGCTTGGCATCTACTTCGCCGGTATCGCCGTGGCCTACGCTATACGCAATCTTTTCGCCGGCTTTGCGGACAGCATCCTGGCATGGGTTCCGCCCATCATGAGCACATGGCTTGCCGTGGCCTGGATTTACACGCTTGCCCACGTATCTGAGGACACGATCCTGATCACGTCGCAATTGGAAGCGAGGGTGCCGGCATGATCCCATCACTGATTTGCGTCGGCTCCGTCGCCGTGTTCTTCCAATGGATCGCGGCCTACTGCCGCTCGATTTTGGCTTCCAGCCGTCGCGTCGAACTTTCTGATCGCGTGCGCGAAGTTGCCGGCTTCCGTGGCGACAGTGTTACCGTTGCCGACTTCGGCCGCTTACTCCAGCTCGTGCGCCTGTGCCCGGAGCGCGGTGACGACCACAGCGATATTCGCGCAGTCGGCGCCTACTATCGCGCTCTTCGCGTGATGAACCGCCTCACTTCTTCCATCGTTCCCCGGATCGCGGCCTGGGCGAACCGCGAATGCGAAAACTGCTCCTATTTTGCGGCCGTCGCTCTCGACCGCCGCATTTCTTACAGCCGTGATCTCTTCACCCAGCAACTCGGCAGCCGCGCCTGATCGCCGTTTCTCGCCGCTAATGGCATAATGCCGAAATGCCGAAGCCTCGCTTGGAACAGCGGCTGACACAGGCGATCGAGCGTACACGTCTCGTCACCGCGGGAGATCGCGTTGGCGTAGCCGTCTCCGGTGGCGCCGACTCGGTGGCGCTCGCCAGACTTCTTCACGCCGCAAGCCTAAATCTTGGCATCGCGCTTACCGTCCTCCACTTCGATCACCAGGTCCGGCCGGAATCGTCCGGCGATGCCCGCTTCGTCAAAGCTCTTGCCGAATCCCGAAACCTCCCGTTTGTCTGCGAGCAAGCCGACGTGAAAGCCACGGCCACGCGCGAAAAAAAGAACATCGAAGATACGGCCCGGCGCTTGCGTTACAAATTCTTCGCGGACGTGATTCGCCGCGGCCTCGCCACAAAGATCGCGGTCGCTCACACGATGGACGACCAAGCCGAAACCGTGCTCGCCCGATTGCTGCGTGGAACTGGACCGGCCGGTTTGGTGGGAATCTATCCTCAGAATGGCGCGATCGTTCGCCCGCTGCTCGCTGTCCGCCGCTGTGAGCTGCGCGAATACTTGCGCGGCATCGCTCAAGACTGGCGCGAAGATGCCACCAATCGCGACACCACGCACCAGAGAGCGCGGATCCGCGAAAAACTCCTTCCCATTTTAGAGAACGATTTTTCGCCCGCGGCCGTCGAGCATTTGGCGAACCTGGCAGCGCTTTCAAGAGAAGAAGAGGCCTTCTGGGGCTCGCTGGTCGAAGATCGCTTTCGGGCATTAGCCAGAATCAACGATCGTACCGGTGCCGTTTCCGTCAGCGCGCCGAAATTGCTCGCGCCAATGGAATTTTCATCGCAGACTCATTCCGCGAATGCAAACCCGATGCGCTCCCTCACCGAACGTCTTGTCCGGCGTCTATACAGGAATATCCGTGGTGACCTGTTGCAGCTTACGTCCGTGCACGTCGACCAGGTAATTCATCTCGCCCAGTCGACCGCAAGTGGCAAATGCCTGCAATTGCCGGGCAATGTGCATGTCGTGAAGAACTTCGGCGAACTGGTTTTCTCGGCTCAGACTCCCGTGCACGGACCGCACCGAAAGGAAACGAAAGAACGCGCCTCTGCGTACCAATATGTGGTGCAGTTAAGCGGTTCCGCAGGCACGGATGTTTCCATCCCGGAACTCGCCTCCTGCTTCCGTTTGAAAGTGATTGACTGGCCCTTGGCGCCGCGCGAAACTACAAACTGGCGGAGTATACTGGATTTGGACCTGCTTCGGCCGCCGCTGGTATTCCGCAGTTGGCGTCCCGGCGATGGATACCGTCCTAGAGGTAGGCGCAAGGCGAGGAAATTGAAGGAGATGCTTCTCGCCGCGCGCATTGGACGGCCCGAACGCGATGGCTGGCCTGTCCTCGAAAGCAATGGCCATGTCGTTTGGGCCAGGGGCATGGAACCCGCTGAGGATTTTTGCGCTCGGGAAGGAACGCGAACTGCGCTTTTGATCGAAGAACGCAAGCTCTGAGGTGACGATGAAGGTCGCCTTCTCCCAGCAACAGCTTGCCAGGCGCGTCAACGAAATGGGGCGCGCCATTTCTAAGGATTATGCGGGTCGCACACTGGACGTCGTGATCGTCCTCGAAAGTTCGTTTCTTTTCGCGGCCGATCTCGTGCGCAGGATTTCTCGGCCCGTGGTCTGCCATTTCGTCCGTTCTGAAATGCGTGACGTGCGGTCGCAAGGGCAAGATCTTCGGGAGGTGTTTTTCAGCGCGGCTCCGGTCCTCAAAGGCCGGGACGTGCTGGTGGTAGACGCGGTGCTCAATACCGGCGTCACGCAGGATTTCCTGCTCAAGCGCCTGGAAGAAGGCATGCCGCGTTCCTTGAAGCTTGCGGTGCTCTTCGATAAGACGCAAGCCAGAAAGGTCAACCTGCAGCCTGCATACAGTGGGTTTGCTGCAGCATCTAAGCAATGGGTCGGATACGGGCTGGGCGGCCGGGACGGTGCGGGACGCAATCTCCCGTACGTCACCGCCGGCGCTTCCAAAGCGGCCCGGCATCGCGACGGCCGGGGGAAGTTATCCAGCGGACGTCAGGTATCCAGAGGGCGAGGTAAGCCGTGAATTCAGCCGTTCGCAATATTCTATTTTGGGTCTTAATGATTTTGCTCGCGGTCGTGTTGTGGCAGATGGCCTCTCGGGGCGGCCAGTCTGGACACGAAGACCAGCCGTCCTATTCCGAGTTCCTCACTAAGCTCGACGCTGGCGATGTGAAGCAAGTCACCATAAATCTCTCGCAAAACAGCGCTGACCTTGAGGGCGTTTACAAGGATCAGAGTTCCACCAAGTTCCATGACGTCACCGTCGCGAACTCGGTGATCCCGGACATCACCAAAGACCTTCAGGATAAGGGTGTTCCCTACGATTACAAGGAAGTCAGCAACGGTAACTGGATCAACTTCCTCGTCGGCGTCGCGCCCATCATCTTGCTCGTCGCGCTCTGGATTTTCATGATGCGCCAGATGCAAGCCGGCGGGAATAAGGCTCTCAGCTTCGGCAAATCCCGCGCCCGTCTCCTTACCGCGCAGCAGAAAAAGGCTACGTTCAAAGACGTCGCCGGCATCGACGAAGCCAAGGAAGAGCTCTACGAAATCATCGACTTCCTCAAAGATCCGCAAAAATTCCAGAAGCTCGGCGGCCGCATTCCCAAGGGCGTTTTGCTCGTCGGCCCTCCGGGAACTGGCAAGACCTTGCTCGCACGCGCAATCGCCGGCGAAGCCAACGTCCCTTTCTTCTCGATCTCCGGCTCCGATTTCGTCGAAATGTTCGTCGGCGTCGGCGCCAGCCGCGTCCGCGACCTTTTCGAGCAGGGCAAGAAGAACGCTCCCTGCATCATCTTCATCGACGAGATTGACGCCGTCGGCCGCCATCGCGGCGCCGGTCTCGGCGGCGGCCACGATGAACGCGAGCAAACTCTCAACGCCCTCCTCGTCGAAATGGATGGCTTCGAGTCCAACGAAGGCGTGATCCTCATCGCCGCCACCAACCGCCCGGACGTTCTCGATCCCGCGCTTCTTCGCCCCGGTCGTTTCGATCGTCGCGTTGTCGTGCCTCGCCCGGACGTCAAAGGCCGCGAAGAAATTCTCCGCGTCCATACGCGCAAGGTTCCTCTCACGGACGACGTCGATCTCTCGGTCATCGCCCGCGGCACGCCAGGTTTTTCCGGCGCCGATGTCGCCAACCTCGTCAACGAAGCCGCGCTCTGGGCCGCTCGTCAGAATCGCAAGCTCGTCTCCATGGCCGACTTTGAAATGTCCAAGGACAAAGTCCTCATGGGCGTCGAGCGTCGTTCTATGATTCTTTCCGACGAGGAAAAGAAGAACACGGCCTACCACGAAGCAGGTCACGCATTAGTCGCCGCCATGACCCCGGGCACCGACCCTCTCCACAAGGTCACGATCATCCCGCGCGGCATGGCCCTCGGCGTCACCATGCAGTTGCCGATTGACGACAAGCACACCTACACCAAGGATTTCCTCGAATCGCAGCTCGCCGTGCTCATGGGCGGCCGTGCGGCCGAAGAAATCTTCTTGCACCACATCACCACGGGCGCTGGCAATGACATTGAACGCGCCACCGAGATCGCGCGCCAGATGGTCTGCGAATGGGGCATGAGTCCTCTCGGTCCGCTCACCTTCGGCAAAAAGGAAGAGCAGATCTTCCTTGGCCGCGAGATCGCTCAACATCGCGACTACTCCGAAGACACCGCCATCAAAATCGATGGCGAAGTCCGCAGCATCGTCAACACCGGCTACTCGAAAGCGCGCAACATTCTCGAGACCAACCGCGGCGCTCTCGAGCGCGTAGCTCACGGCCTGCTCGAACGCGAAGTCCTCGACGCCACCGAACTCAAGCTCCTCATCGAAGGCAAGCCGTTGCCGGAGAAACCGCCGCCGACGCCGCCCGCCGCGCCGCCCGTGCCGAGCAAGGAGCCAAGCCTCACGCTTCGCCCCGAGCCGCGCCCGCTTCCAGGCCTCGCGAAAGGCGAGAAACCGGCTCCGGCATAAAAATCCTTAAAGAACGGCATCTCAGGGCGCTGCGGCCTCGGTCGCAGCGCTTTTTTTGTGGATGCAGTCGAGCGCTGCCTTCCAGCCGCCGCCTTCCGCCTCGCTTATGCGGCCGTACCCCAGTTGTATGCCGCCAACCAGAAGCCTAAAATACGGCCATGGCAAAAAAGACTTCCGCGACCTTTGAAACTGATTGCCCCTGCTGCCACGCCAAGCTCGTCGTCGATAGAGAATTGGGTGTGGTACTCGGCCACACCGCGCCGCCCAAAGCGCCCTCCATCGACTTCGACGACACCGCCCGCCTACTCCGCGAACAGGCCGATGCCGTCGAAGCAAAATTCCGCGCGTCCGTCGAAGCCGAGCGCAGCAAGGAAGACGTCCTCGCTCGTAAATTTGCCGAGGGCCTGAAAAAAGCCAAAGACGCCCCCATCGAAAAGCCCGTGCGCGATTTCGATCTCGATTGATCCGCGTCGGCCCGCCTCACGATTTCCACTCTTTTCTATCCGCTTGCGAACGTGGTTCAATGCCTCGTGCCCATCTTTTCCGACCCTCCGCGCGCCCGCAAACCCCGGCGAATCGCCACTTACGTTTTCCCGCGCCGCCGCTTTCAACTGCGTCTGCCGGCCCGCTCCCTTCTGTTGGGCAGGCACACGCTCATCATGGGCGTCCTCAACGTCACGCCTGACAGCTTTTCCGACGGCGGCCATTATCTCGATCCGGACGCCGCCGCCGCGCGAGCCTTGCAAATGGAAGCGCAAGGCGCGCATTTGATCGACATCGGCGGCGAATCCACTCGCCCCGGCTCGGAAGGCGTTTCCGCGGAAGAGGAGCTGCGCCGGATCGTTCCCGTGCTCGAAAGGCTTCGCGGAAAACTCCGCATTCCCATTTCCGTGGATACGAGCAAGTCCGTCGTGGCCGAAGCCGCCATCGCCGCCGGAGCCGAAATCATCAACGATGTCACCGGCCTTCGCGCCGATCCTGCTCTCGCCGATATCGCAAGCCGCCTCAAGCTGCCCCTCATCCTCGTGCACATGCGCGGCCAACCGCGCACCATGCAAAAAGCGCCGTTCGCTCGTCACGTCGTGCTCAACGTTCTCTCCGGCCTTGATGAATCCTTGGTCGTTGCCCGCCAGGCTGGCGTGGCCAACTCGCAGATTATTCTCGATCCGGGGCTCGGCTTCGGCAAAACCTACGAGCAGAATTTTGAGCTGATCGCGCGCTTGTCCGAATTCGCGCAATTGGGATTTCCTTTGTTGATCGGCGCATCGAGAAAAAGCTTCGTGGGAAAGGCTCTCGGCGGCGCACCGAAAAACGAGCGAGCCTGGGGCACGGCCGCGACCGTTGCCGCCGCCGTCTTCGGCGGCGCGCATATCGTTCGCGTGCATGAGGTCGCGGAGATGGCGCAAGTCGCCCGCGTCGCAGACGTCATCGTCCATCGCGGTCGTCCGCCGCAGGCGGCTCAAAAGTGAGCTCTTCCTCGAACCAGCAAGAGCGCATTTCCGCCGGCGGCCTGCTCGCTTTCTTTGCGGGCTTCTCTGCCTGGACATTCGACGCCTTCGATTTTTTCATCCTCACGTATGTCGTCCCTCACGTAGCCCGCGATTTCCATCGCTCGATTGCCGATATCACGGCAACGCTCACAGCCAGCCTGCTCATGCGTCCGGTCGGCGCTTTCCTTTTCGGCCTCGTCGCTGACCGTTGGGGCCGCCGTGTTCCCCTCATGATCGACATCGTCTTTTACTCCGTCATGGAAGTTCTTTCCGGCCTCGCGCCCACCTATCGCACGTTCTACATTCTCCGGCTGCTTTACGGCGTAGGCATGGGCGGCGCGTGGGGTGTCGGCGCCTCGCTCGGCATGGAGTCCGTGCCCGCGAAATGGCGCGGCGTGCTTTCCGGCGTGCTTCAAGAGGGCTACGCGATCGGCAACCTGCTCGCTGCCATCGCTTTCTGGACGGTCTTCCCGCACTGGGGCTGGCGAAGAATGTTCTTCATCGGCGTCATTCCCGCCTTACTGACCCTGTTCGCGCTCTTTTTTGTCGAAGAAAGCGATGCCTGGAAAGCAAGCGCCGCCGACCGCAAAAGCTGGTCCGAATATTTCTCCATTCTGGCGCAAAACTGGAAGCGCTTTCTTTATCTCATCGCTTTAATGGCCATGATGAATTTCATGTCGCACGGTACCCAGGACCTTTACCCGACTTTCCTCGAAGTGGCGCGCCACTTCAGCACGCAGCAAACGGCCATCATCAGCGTCATCTCCATGATCGGCGCAGTGGTCGGCGGCATTCTCGTCGGCCTCTATTCCGACCGCTACGGCAGGCGCCGCGCGATGATCATTTCCACACTGCTCGCGATTTTCCTCATCCCTCTTTGGATTTTCGCGCCGACCATGGCTCTCATCGCGCTTGGCGCTTTCCTCATTCAGTTCATGGTCCAGGGCGCCTGGGGAGTAATCCCCGCCCACATCACCGAATTGTCTCCGGGAGCCACTCGCGCTTTCCTGCCGGGATTCGCCTATCAATTAGGAGTTCTGATTGCCGCGCGCACCCCTCATTTTGAGGCCGTCACGGCAACTCATTTCGGCTACGCGGCCACGATGTCGGTCTTTGCCGCCACCGTCTTTGTCATCGGCGCCATCGTCATCGCCGCCGGCCCCGAGGCCCACCGCGCCAAATTCTGATCCGCCCGCATCCGCCAGCAGGGAACCGTCACCACCTCAACCAGCATCTCACCTCCGGACGCGCCGCAAGCCCCTCCTCCAGTTCCGCATCCCGCCCTTCCTTGTGGAACATTCCCGCCGGCCCGTTTCCACCACTCGCGCAAATGATTCATCGCCCCGCTCCTGTCTGAACTAGCCACTCGCCACGAGTCACTTGCCACTGCTCTTATCACCCGCTATCTCTTGCCCTCGCTCCAGCCACTGGCAGCTTGCGGAAAAACGCCGGTTTCGCAAGGGCGGGGCTTCCAGCCCCGCCGTAAGCCCTGCCAATTCAATAGGGCTTTAGCCCCTGAAGCGATTCGTCGCATTTTTTCCGCAGCCTGCTAGGCCGACGCTGGCGACCCTTGCGCTACTCATGCCGCAGCGCCACCATAGGATCCACCCGCATCGCCCTCCGCGCCGGCATGTAACACGCGGCGAGCGCCACGACGGTCAGCAGCGCCGCCGCTCCCACAAATGTAGCGGGATCCCACGGCTGGATTTCAAACAGCACGCTCTGCAGCAATCGCGTCAGAGCCAATCCGCTGCCAATTCCTATCGCAATCCCCGCTCCGGCAAGACGCATCGCTTCGCCCATCACCATGCGCAGCACATCTCGTTGCTGCGCGCCCAGCGCAATCCGCACACCCATTTCGTGGCTTCGCTGCCCGGCGGAATAAGAAATCACGGCATAGAGTCCGAGCATTGCCAATATCAAGGCACAGAGCGCAAACAAGGTGACCAGGGAAGCCTCATAACGGCGCGGAGCTTCCGCGCTTGACAGGATGGTACTCAATGTCTTTTCTCGCGGGATGGCAAGGCTCGAATCCACGCTCCAGATGGCCTCGCGAATTGCACCGGACGACGATGTCGGATCCATTTGTGTCCGAACAACCAGAGTTTCCGAACTCTCTGAATAGATCCAAAGCGGAAAATAGACGCCCAAAACAGCCGCCCGGTCGGAGCCGTCGCGAACGTCGGCAACCTCGCCAACGACACGGCACCACTCTTTCTGTCGACCCCCGAAGCCGCAGTCGACGTGCATCCCTAGCGGATCACGACCCCCAAGCACCTTCTCCGCGACGCTCTCTGAAATTACCGCCACAGGCTGACCATGATCCGCATCTGCGAAAAATCGTCCCTTCACTAGCGACAAACCCACGGCGCCGAAATATCCCGGGCTGGCGAATCTAAACTCTCCGGCGGGCTGTTGAGCATCCGGCAACGGCTCTTCTTGGAAGTTGATGGCGTCTCCCCACCCAAGGCCTTCAAGCGGAAGCGTGCTCGTGAATCCCGCATTCTCAACTCCCGGCAATTGCCGAACCTTTTCCTCAATGGAAGTGAGTATGCGGTCGCGGTCTTTCAAAGCCTCTGACTCGCTGATTTGGGTGAGCGGCACAAGCAGGTCGGCGGCGATCACGTGCTCCTCGTCCATCCACTGATTCGCCACCACCACATGACGCAAACTTCTAAGGAGCAGCAGACAACCGGGCAGCAGCGCAGCACATAGTGCAATCTCGCCGGCCACCAATGCGGCCCGCAGCCACGCAGCCTCCTTGCCCGCCGTCATCGTCGGACCTGAGCACTTCAGCTCCTCGTACAACTGAACTCGCGTCACTCGTAAACTTGGCAAGAGTCCAAAAAACAGCGCGGCCAAAATCGTGACGGCAAGCGCAAACCACATCGCCGTCGAGTCGAGCTGTACCTGGCCGATCAGAGGAATTCCAATGGGTGCGTTCTTAACGAGCGCCACAAAGCGAACTTCGCAAAAATCACGCCCAGAAAGCCTCCCGCAGAAGCTAAAAGCAGAGTCTCCGTAAAGAATTGGCGCGCTAGTCGCCAGCGTCCCGCTCCGAATGCGGAACGCAAGGCGACCTCTCGAACGCGCGTGCTATTTTTCGTCAGGAGCAGATTTGCCAGGTTGGCGCATACGACGAGCAGCACAAGTCCCGCTGCCACCGTCAGCATCCAAAGTGCTTGTCGCGTCGACCCGACAATCTCCGTTTTCAGCGGAGTGAGGATCGCGTACAGATTGAATTGGCCTCCCGAGTCCTTCTCTGCGATGCGGCTCTCAATGGCGTCAAGTTCAGCCTCGGCCTGCTTTGGACGGGTGCCTTCTCTGAGCCGAGCGACGACGAAATAGTCGTGCGTGCCGATGCCCGGCTTGGAATTCCATTGAGCCCACGGAAACGGCACGAGATACTGCGGATCGTGCGTCAATATCCGAGGGAAACCGAAATTCGCCGGGAGCACGCCGACAACCGTCAGCCCGCGACCACCTAACTCCACAATCTTGCCCAGGATGTTCGGATCGGAATGAAACTCCTCACGCCAAAGCCAGTGTGTCAAGATGATTTCCGGCTTGGCTTCAATAGGTTCATCTCCGCCGGAAAAAGCGCGTCCCATGAAGGGTCGCACGCCGAACACGGAAAAGAAACCCGGCGTGACGGCAGCACCATACAGCCATTGCGGCCGTCCCATGCCAAGTAAGCCCGCGCCTTCCGCGTCAATCAGAGCCATCGAGGAGAAAGCGTCGGACTCTTTCTTCCAGGCGAGAAAATTTCCCCCGTTCACTGGTATAGAAGGGCCAAAAGCACTGAATTGAGGGACGAATTCATGAATCGCATAAAGCTGGGCTGGCCGAGCAAAAGGCAGAGGCCGCAGTAAGATGCCGTTAACAGCCGAAAAAATCGCCGTGTTCGCCCCAATCCCTAGCGCCAACGTCAATATCGCCGTAGCCGTAAATCCCGGATTCTTCCGCAGCATCCGCAGCCCAAACCGCACATCGGCAATCAGCGACTCCAGAAATGGCAGTCCCCGCTGCTCCCGCACCACCTCCTTAATCTGTTCGCCCCCGCCGAATGCAATCCGCGCCGCCCGTCGCGCCTCCTCCGGCCCCATCCCCTGCTCCACGTTCTCCTCAACCAGCATCTCCAGGTGCGAAGCAAGCTCCTCCTCCAACTCCGCATCCCGCCGTTCCTTGTGGAAAAATCCCGCCGCTCGTTTCCACCACTCACGCAAATGGTTCATCGCCGTGCTCCTGCTTGAGCTAGGCACTCGGCGCTAGTCACTAGTCGCTGCTTTGCCCGTTGCCAGCACCCGCGCAATAATCGCCGCAGTCTCCTCCCAGTCGCGCACTTCTCTCTCAAGCTGCTTCTTCCCGCCCGTGGTCAATGCATAAAACCGCGCCCGGCGATTATTTTTCGATACGCCCCAGCTTGATGAAATCCATCCCCGCTGTTCGAGTCGCACCAGCGCCGGATAAAGCGTCCCCTGGTTCATCCGCAGCGCCTCGCCGGACACCTGCTCGAGCCGCCGCGCGATCCCAAAACCGTGCAGCGGCCCCAAAGTCTCCAGCGTCTTCAGCACCAGCAAATCCAGCGTCCCTTGCAGCACCTCGCCCTTATTCTTCTCGCCCACGCACTCTCCTGTAGACAGTCAAAAGGAATCTAATTCTACTCCTGTCGACTGTCAACAGAAAACCGCCCGGGCGATTCGATGCTCCCCCGGGCCCTCGTTTTCCAGGGCTCCGCGCGCGTACGTGAAAATAAGCCGTTTTAAGCGGTATTTAAGCCTCAAAACCGTGCATTTTGGGTAGTTTTAAGGTACACCTCCGCGCCACCACGCGCAGCGATGCGCGCTCCGAGAGGGCTTGCTCTGCCTCCTCGATCTCCGTCGGCAGTCCTGGTAGTCCCATACTCAGTATTTCCCACAATAGAAAACGCGAGTTGCCCATGCTACCCTCAGTCGTTTTTTGAAGCTGAAATCCGCGCAGCCGCGGAAAAAAATTCCGCAAAAAAGGTGCGGAAACCAATCAGGGGAGGTGCGCCCGGAGCAAAAGAGCTCGCAAAACGGGGAAATTCTAATCGATAGTAAAAACGATTAGAAATCGCCGCAAGTCCTTTGAATCCGCCACTTGCAAATTTCTAATCGATAGAAAAACAGGCCCTCTGCGGAGGCCAAAAGTGAAGTTAAGGCGAAGATGCCTGGGCGCGCGGCATTACTGCCGCGGCGTCCAGAACACCACGTTGCCGTTGTCGTCCTGCGCCACTTGGATTTTCGCGCGGGCTTTTGCCGCCTTGCGAGACTCGGCCGCAGCTTCTGCCACGGTTTTTGCCTGATCCTTGAGGTCGGCCTTGCCCACGGCGACGGCACGGTCGAAGGCGAGAAACGTTGAGGGCAAATACGTGGCATCGGTCCCGCTCACATTCACAGCTTGCTGCGTTGCAGGAGGAGTCCAGGGAAGAATTGGGAATGACGTTGGCGGCGCAAGCGCCCCGCCTATCGACTGCGCATGTGCCGGCAAAACACCCATCAAAACCATGACAACCAATCCCAGAGCGATTTTCATGAAGCCCCCGTTGAAGTTCTATGAACCTCGCAACCAGGGAAGGCAATCAGGCTGCCAAGCATGGTACCCAGTGTAAACATCTGTAAACACGTGGCTTAACTACGCAAAAGGCTGTTCGAGGCAAGCGTTGCGCGGTGAATCGAGCGAAAACGCAAGCAGGTTATGTGAATTCGCCCGGAGTTCCAAAACCCTGGTTCGCCCAGGACGGTACCCGCGTTCTAAGTCGAAGGTTTCACTGGTACTTGCGCGCTGCTTAGTCGAGCATCTTCATCGACTGCCGCCGCAGATACCAGCAAGGCTGGTAGCCAAGCTGCGGGAACAGAGACCGTGTGCAGGTCTCCGAGTCCGGCTGATCGCTATAGATCTCATACTTGCCGCCCTTCAGCCCGGCAGCGTAGAGAACCGTCACAGTGTCATACGCCCTGCTTGGGCCGCCGGTTGCAAGCCGTATGCGTACTTGGATCGCGTCAAGTACATAGGCGACCACCGCAGTGCCTAGCAAGCCCAGAAATCCTCGCACCAGAATTTTTTTAACGATGGGGGGCAATTGGCGTTCTCCGTCAAACGGCACTATCGTAACGCGGTAAGCCTGAACTGTCAGCACGAGCCGTCAGTCAAGACCGGGAAGACCCTACAAAAAGACCGGTCCGAGTTTCAGTATTTTCCCGCCGGCCATAACGCCTATACTTTTCTTGACGTTAAAACTGGAAGGAGGTCAAGCATGCGCAAGTTCAAGATCTGGTCCATCACGATTCTGATGTCCGCTGTGATCTCGGCTCCGCTGACTATTTCGGGATGTTCAGGCCGCGTCACATATTACGACGCGGCATATGGCGATTATCATCCTTGGAACCATCAGGAAGTTGTTTTCTATACGCGATGGGAGGACCAGACTCATCGGCAGCATATGGCCTTTAAGAACCGCTCAAAGGCTGACCAGGAAGAGTACTGGCGTTGGCGCCATCAGCAGCACTGAGTCGGGCGGCCTCTTATGCGGATGAATCCTTTTTTCACGGCGATGATCGAATTCGCGTGGGTAAGCTTCTGCTGTATACTAGCGGTTCCCCGCTAGCCTAGCGACGCGAGTCTTATGCGCCGTGGTTGCTCGCGCAGACCGGCCGGCACAAAGGAGCATTTCATGAAAGAAGGCATTCATCCGGACTATCACGCCGTCACGGTGCATTGCGCGTGCGGCAGCACTTTCGAGACTCGTTCGACGTTCAGAGGGAACCTGATCCGCGTGGAAATCTGCTCAAGCTGTCATCCGTTTTTCACGGGCAAGCAAAAGCTTGTCGATACGGCGGGCCGAGTGGAGCGGTTCCAAAAGAAATACGCCGACAAGGCGGCGACTGCAAAGAAAAAAGCTTAGAGCACGATGCGCCGGCGTTATGCCGGCGCATTTTTTGGGGATGAGTCTCAATTTCATCGGGTTCTTCGTCATTCACACCCGTGCGTTTTAACCTCGGTGTACAATGTCCGGAGAAGATGGGCACACAACCGTTTCGAGAGCCTGCGTCCGATACATTGATCGAGACTGCAGCCCCCCGCGTTACCCTGCGCAATTCGTTTGCTCACCCCTTCGATTCCGCGATTGCCGCAGCACGCACCTGCTACGCACCGCGCTTGATCGGACCGGAGGAGGTGAACGAGAAGCAGCGTTCGCTGATCGGTTCCGCGACGTATTATGGCGGCCACCACACCGTCTACCAGCACGCGCACTTTGAATTTGGGTTGGAGAACATCAGCCGCCAGTTTGTCTGGTCATTCCTTCATGCCCACCCATTTTACAATTCCGAGCAGCAGAGCCAGCGATATGTTCGGCTCGACTGCCCGAGGGCCTACGTGCCGCCTCACGGGACGCCGCATTTCGGTGAGGCGGAGCGTGCCATTTACGAGAGCGCCGTTGCGCGCGCCTGGGGGTCTTATCGCGAACTTTCGCGCTTGCTTGAGCCGGCCGCGCGCGAAATTCTTGGCGATATCTGGCATGTGGAAGCGACATCGCATGCGAAACGGGTGCAAAAGGTTCAGCGCCAGTCGGAAAAGCGCGCCATTGAGATAGCCCGATACGTCCTCCCGGTGGCGGCGTTTACCACCATGGTCCACACGATTTCGGGCATCGTGCTTCACCGGCTGTGGCGCTTGTGCGAAGCATGCGATACGCCCTCGGAATCACGGCAAATCGTCGGGCAAATGGTTCAGCGTGCGCGCGAAGTGGACCCGCAGTTCTTCGACCGGTTTGATACGACACCCATGGAGGATTTGCCCGAATGGCAGGCGCCGCAACATCAGGCAGACGCGTTTGCTCGCGAGTTCGATCTGAAACTGACGGGTGCGACTTCAAAGTTGATTGATTATTCGCGCGGATCGGTTGGAGCGATCGCGAATGCTTATCGCACGGTGGTCGGCCTCACGCTCGCCCAATGCGACGATGACGAGGCAATTGACCGGCTGCTGAATCCTGCGCGCAATCCGTATCGGCGGGAGACGCTGAACGTCGGGGTGCACGCGCCAATGATGCGCGCTTTGGAGCATGCGAATTTTACGTTTGCAAAGAAAATCAGCCACACCGCCGACAGCCAGGACCAGCGCCACCGAATGGTGCCCGGTTCACGGCCGCTGCTTACGTTGGCTGATACGCGTTCGCCAGATTACATCACGCCGCAGCTGGTCCGAGGCAATCGGGAGGCCCTTGAAGTTTACGAACAGGCCATGGACGATGCATGGTCGGCAAAGAATGCCCTTCTCGATCGAGGTGTGCCGCTCCAGTTCGCTCTGTATCTGCTGCCCAATGCGAAGTCGATTCGACTGATTGAGTCAGGTTCCCTGCTTCACTTGCTGCATAAGTGGACGATGCGGACCTGTTTCAACGCGCAAGAGGAAATTTATCAAGCATCCTTGGAAGAGGTGGAGCAGCTTTGCGCCGTATTTCCCGAACTCGGCCGTTACGTTGGGCCGCCGTGCCATCTGCGCGCGGGCATCTCTACACCGATCTGCACCGAAGGCTCCCACTTCTGCGGCGTGAAGGTGTGGCTTTCCTTTCCCAACATAGAACGCCGGATATGAGCCCCAGGTTCGAAGTAAGGGCCACGCAGGTAGAAGGTCTAGAAACAAAAATTCCGGGGGGAACTGGTGTCCCCCGGATGTGACTTGTCGTGATCTACGCCGCCGCAATTGCCCCAAGGTCCTTCTGACGGCGCCACAGAAGCAAGATTGCCCCGAGGCCAAGAACCAACATCAGGATTGTCGAGGGTTCCGGCGTCGTCACAACCATGAACTCTTGCGGCGGGTTGCTGGAAGAGCAGGGGCTCTCTACGGCCATGGTGCATTGATCGAACGAATAAATGAGCACATTCGACCAGCTGCTCGAGTCGTAGTTGCTGGCCATTTCCGCCTGGGCGATATAGTACAGGACGCTGCCAGCGGTCGTCGCCGACCCCTCGAAGCTCGCAAACTGCGAACTGGTCAATTCTCCACCCAACCAGTTCTCGACTTCATTGTTGTATTCCCCGCCTGCAGCCGTCGTGTCCATAAGTTGCCAAAGGGCGTACTGAATGGCGGTGGCATTCGTGCTGTTCGCCGGATTAGCGAGCAAAGTGGCTAGATAGGCGCCCTCGTCGTAGAGCGTCTGGTTGTCGCCCCACTTCAGATTCGAATCCGCCGGTAGATTCGATACGTTGGTCGTGATCGCAGTCCAGCTCTCTGGAACGTACGACTCGTCTCCGAAGTCATCGCAAATCACCGGAGTCGATGCTCCATTAATTGTGGCCTGGTAAGGACCGATGTAAACGCCGGCGTATGCGCCATTGGTGCCGACGCCTGTCAAATCCATGCTCGCCGTTTGATCCGCGACTGCCCTGGGGGTGAGGGAAACCACCGCAACCAACGTGGCCAGCAGCATCTTCCAGCCTGTCTTGATCATTTTTCGTCTTTATCCTAAGCGCCTCTTGCGACGCTTCGTCCAGCCCCTCAGCTGTCTGGCGTCCCAAACAAAACAGAAACTGCTAAGCTTTGTGCGACAGCCTTGATAGTACGGGGATCGCAAAAAGGCCGTCAAGATGAACGTTTTTTCACACTTGCACCCATGTCTTGCCACTGTAACATACTGAAAAAAGGCTGGTTGTTTATTGGTCTACTCTTATGGCTTCGGATTTGCGGTCAGAGCGGTACCGTTTGCTGAAAGGAATCATTCTTTGGATGCGCGCGCACCGGTAATCGGGCTCGCCCTTGCAGTCGCCGAACTAACGTTCTGCTCGCCGGAATCGTCTCAATAACCAGGACGGGTACGAGGGGGCATCCCTAAATCAATTGGAGACTCCTGGCGACTCATTTATAATCCCGTTATTCAGGAGTCGCCTGACCTCGGTTCATAAGGAATCGTTTAAATGTTAAAGAGCATTCAACAACGCGATCAAAAGGGTAATCGTTGGATCAAGATCACGATGACTGTGATTCTAGGACTCATCTGCCTCAGCATGGTGCTGTACCTGATCCCGGGCCTAATGAGCGGGAATCTCACGGCCAGCAGCAGCCCGGACGCGTTGGCGACGGTCGGCGGGCAGGATGTTTCTCTTGCCGATGCTCAGCAGCAACTTGATCTTGCGGCGGAATCGCAAAGCATACCCGCGATGCTCCGACCCATTTATGCAAAGCAGATCGCCGACCAAATGATCTTTTCAAGTGCTTTGGAGCTGGAAGCCAACCGTCTGGGCATAACTGTGACACCACAGGAGGAGCGCGCCAGGATCAAACAAATCCTGCCGATGTCGTTTGCGGGCGATACTTGGCTGAAAGATCGATACGCCAGCGACGTCGAGAATAATTTACACATCACGGTTCCGCAGTTCGAAAGCGAGCTTCGGGACAGCATGATCCAAGAGAAATTCCGCCAGTTGGTGACGAGCGGCATTACCGTGAGCGATGCAGAAATTCAGCAAGAGTTTCAAGCAAGGAATGAAAAGGTCCAAATCCAATACGCGTTGATCAAGCCGGCGGACTTGACGTCGATTATTCATCCGACCGATGCGGAGCTCGCTGCGTACTTTGCAAAGAACGCGGCTAAATATCAGGTCCCTGAAAAGCGGGTAGCGCGTTATGCACTTCTGGATTTGGATCAGCTGAAAGCGACTATGCAGGTGACCGATCCCGAGCTGCAGGCCTACTACAACGCCAACCTTGACCAGTACAAGGTGGAAAACCGGGCTCATGTAGAACACATTTTGTTCAAGACGGTCGGCAAAACGGATGCGGAGATCGCGGAGATCCGCCAAAAGGCGGAAGATGTACTGAAGCAGGCCAAGAGTGGTGCGAATTTCGAGGATCTCGCGAAGAAGAATTCTGAGGACGATGCGACTAAGGATAAGGGAGGCGACCTGGGCTGGATCGTGGATGGGCAAACGGCGCCACAATTTCAAGAAGCCGCGTTCAGCATACCGGTTGGTTCGGTCTCCGATCTGATTCAGACCGCTTATGGCATTGAAATTATAAAGGTCCTGGACCGAGAAACGGCCCATACGAAATCCTTCGATGAGGTGAAGGACTCGATTCAGCCAATCGTTTTGGAGAATAAGGTGAATGCGGAGGCAGACGACGTAAGTAATCAGCTTGACGCATCGATCCGGCAATCTGACCACCAGTCGTTGGATAGCCTGGCGAAGAAGTTCAACATGCAAGTTGCCGAATCCGCGCCCGTGACCTTTTCGCAGCCGATCGACGACTTGGGCGACTCTTCGGATCTTCACCGGCTCCTGTTTGAACTCCAGCCTGGGGAGGTTGGAGAGCCCTTGCGTATCGATAAGGGCGTCGTCGTTCTCACGGTCGCAAGTATTCAGCCCGAGCACCAGGGCACGCTCGCGGAGGTTCATGACCAAGTTTTGGCGGAGTATCAGCACGAGCAGGCCACGCAGTTGGCCGCCTCGCGTGCAAGCGATCTCGCTAAGCAAGCGCAAAGTGGACAGGACTTCACGAAAGTGGCCAAGACACTCGGTTTGAACGCGAATACCTCGGATTTCTTCGCCCGGTCGGGATCGATCCCTGACGTGGGCACCGGTAAGCAAATTCAGGGCGCATTCACACTTCCGGTCGGTAAGGTTAGCTCCGCGATCAACCTTTCCGGGAATTGGCTCGTGTTCAAAGTGGTGACGCGCAACGAGCCGAATCCCGATGATCTAGCCGCGCAGCGTGAGGAAATCCGTCAACAACTGCTGCAAACGAAGCAGGACGCGGCGTTTGAAGCATTCCATACAAGCTTAGAAGACGAATTGGAAAAGGAAGGGAAGCTCGTGATTCATGGCGACGTGTTGGCGAGCTTCACTAAATCCGCCACTTAGCCCTCCACTAAGCCGCTGAAAGCATTGCACTTAATGCAGTAATTGAGGCTATTGCCGTCAGTAGCCGCCTCCGGTAGACTAATTGTGTCCGCAGAACCTCCCCGAAGCCAGCGGGGGTACGTTGGTAAACAACCACAAGCGCCATCGGTAATGAGCGAATCTTTCCTTTGGGAGGAGCGATTTATGCGGACGAATCGGGTCAGCGCCACGGGCAAACCGGCAGTTGCAACTTCCTATGAGAGCCATGCGATGTCTAGGCAAGCAGCACGGAGAAAACTGAGGAACATTATGTCAAGGAGTGGTGCGTCGGTAGTGAACGAGTATTCCTGCGCAATCGAAAAGACCCAAAACGGCAAATACAACGTTCGGGTTAGAGCGAACTTCCCCACCCCTAACGGAACCAATGTCGCGCCATGGGCGCTGCGGCTGTACTTCCTCGCGTCTTCGTTTAACGCTGCGATGAAGAAGCTTGAAGAATCGCTTCAGCTCCTCCAGAAAAACGAAGAGAAGCTGCGTTTCTGGGGCGTGGAGAGGACGGACGACCCGAATTTCGCGGGTGATCTTCTGCGCGATTTCGGTCTCTGGCTCGACCGTCGACATGATTTTCCACGCAAAGTGGCGACACTCGCCATTGCGCGCGAGCGGCAGGTTCCGGCCTCTCAGCTTGCGCAGGTGCGTCGAGTGCTTGCCGATTCAATTGGGCAAGAGCGATTTGTGTATCAGGCTGCTTTGGCTGGCGACTGAGTTACCTGCCGCGCAGAAGGACTTCCCCTTGCGCGGCGACGGTGTCATTCAGGAACACTTTGTATTTGAAAGACCCTGGCGTTGTTCCGGCCCGTGGTGTTCCGCTCATCAGTCGCGTGCCTGCCGGTGCCTGAAAGACGTTGGAGCTGAATGGGCACCGCTGAGGATCGAATTCTATCCTGATCGTGCCAGTGTTCGAGTACCAGACCGCTTGGTCGCCTGGATCAAGCGCGATAACCTCAGGAATCATTCCAATTAGAACGAGCTTGTCTGACACCCGTACCCCCCTCTTAGCTCGCAATCGCCTTATTGAGCGCGTCCAAAGCAGCGGTACTCGAAGCCGCGGGCTTTCATTTCGCTGGGAGAAAGCAGGTTTCGGCCGTCGAGGATCAACGGGCGGAGCATCGCTTTTTGGACGCGGTCCCAATCGAGCGTCTTGAATTCGTTCCATTCGGTGGCGATTACCAAGGCTTCCGAATCTTCCGCGACTTCGTAGGGCGATTTTGCGTATTCGATGTCTGGCAAAGCGCCCTTGGCGCGCTCCATTGCTTCGGGGTCGTAGGCCTTGATCCGTGCGCCTTGCTCGAGGAGCTTGCGAATCAGAGTGATTGCCGGCGCAAAACGGATATCGTCTGTATTGGCCTTGAACGCTAGTCCAAGCACCCCGATCTGCTTGCCGCGCACAACCCACAAGGCCTCGCGAATCTTGTCGCAAAAACGGTCGATTCGGTGGAGGTTGACGCGCTCGGCTTCGCGCAGCATCGAAAAGTCTACTGCGTTGCGTTCGGCCAAATGGATGAACGCTTGCACGTCCTTCGGCAGGCAGAAGCCTCCGAATCCCAATCCGGCGCGGAGAAAGCTCCGGCCAATGCGCGGGTCCATGCCTACCGCATGCATTACTTCCTCGATATCCGCGCCCAGCTTCTCGGCCAAGTCCGCCACCATGTTGGCGTAAGAGATCTTCACGGCCAGAAACGAATTCGAGGCGTGCTTGATGAGCTCGGCGCTGTTAATTGTGGTGACCAGAAAAGCAGGAGCCGGGACTTCCGGGCACGCCGATGAATGCAAGGGGCAGTTGAATTTGCGCTCAAGGACAGGCTTATAGATCTCGCGCAGTTGCTTTTCCGAAGCCTCGTCTTCAACTCCGACTACGATGCGATCGGGGTGAAGGAAGTCTTCAACGGCCGTTCCTTCACGGAGAAACTCGGGATTCGAGGCCACGCTGAGCTTGACGCCGCTCTTCCGACCGTATACGGCTAAGGCGCGCTTCAGTTCCTGTCCTGTTCGAGCCGGTACGGTGCTTTTCTCGATCACGAGTTTCGGTGATTCCGCTACGGTTGCGATTTGCCGGGCGACGTTATCGATGGCACTGAGGTCGGCATCGCCATCGGGAAGAGGAGGGGTTCCGACGCAAATAAATATGGCATCGCCTGCTTTAATCGTCTCGGCAGTGCTTGGGGAGAAGGTCAAAAGCTTCTTGTTCCTGGCTTTGTCGATCACTTTGTCGAGCCCGGGCTCGTAAATGGGCAGCCGTCCGGACTCGAGGACCTTCAGTTTCGCGGGATCGTTATCCGTACAGACGACCTCGTGACCTATTTCAGCAAAACAGCAACCCGTCACCAACCCAACATATCCTGCACCAATCACAGAAATCTTCAAGACGCACTCCCGAACGGGACAATCACCATAGCGAGTCTCAGGTTTGCCCGGAGTAAACCGATTGCGCACCGATGGCGCCAGCTTGCGCCGGAACCGGCTATATCGTAAATCCTTTAGAGCCCTTATCGATGACTTTGATAAGCCTATGTGATGGAACGAACGGCCTCGGCTATATGTTTAGCCGAGAGACCGAAGGCATCCACAAGCTCGTCCGGCTTCCCTGAGTGCGGCATATCGCGAACCGCGATGAGCTTGAATTTTGCGGGCGCCGTTCCCGCCCCGGCCAAGGCCGACAAGACTGCCTCGCCGATTCCGCCCTCGGGCCAATGATCTTCGACCGTTATGAGGCGGCCTCCCGTGGCCGCGACCTGCTCGGCGATGGCCTCCCCATGGATCGGCTTCACGCAATATAGATCGATGACGCGGACGGCAATGCCTTCGGCCTTGAGCTGATCGGCGGCCTTGAGCGCCTCGTGCAGCGTAATACCGGCGCCGACCACAGTAACTTTATCCTGCGCGCTTTGGCGAACTACCTTAAAGCCCGGGACTGGGAACTTCTCGTCCCTCGAGTAGAGGATTGGCGACTTTGGGCGAGAGGTTCGCAGGTAGTTGATGCCTGGGCGACGAGCCATAGCTTGGGTTAGACGTTCGGTAGAGATGGCGTCGCTGGGATAAAAGACTGCTGAAGAATGGACGGCGCGGAAGGCGGCTATATCCTCGAGGGCCATTTGCGATGGGCCATCTTCGCCGATCGAGACGCCACAATGCGAGCCGCAGAGGTTTATATTTGCACGGCTGATTGCGGCCATCCGAACCTGGTCATAGGCCCGGGAGAGAAAACAGGCAAACGTGTCGAGAAATGGAACCTTTCCTCGGGCGGCGAGGCCGACGCCGGCACTCACGAGGTTTTGCTCCGCGATGTAACCCTGATAGAAATGGTCAGGGTAGGCGTCACCGAAGATCTCCGAGAATGTGGAATTCTTCACGTCTCCGGAGATCGCGACGATGTGGGGATTGACCGCCCCCAGCCGCTTTAGGGCGAAGCCGTAAGCTTCGCGGGTGGCCACGGGCTTCGATAGATCATAGTCGGGCGGCGCGGGCTCAGGGAAGGCGGGAGGCGTTGGCAAGCTCGTTCTGGCGTAAGACCTGCCTGGATCGGGCGGCAATTCGATTGGGGCACCGATTTCTTTGATGGCGGCGGCCAACTGATCCTTCGGGATGGGTTTACCATGCCAGTGTTCTTTGCCTGCGAGAAAGCTTACGCCATGGCCTTTTATCGTTCTGGCCAGGATGGCTTGGGGCTGGCCTTTTGTTGATTTCGCCCAATCCAACGCCTTCAGGACGGCGGCGACATCATGGCCGTCGATTACCTGGGTGGCCCAGCCCTCTGATTCGAACTTCTTGCGGTAGATTTCCATGTCGTGCTGGTACATGGTGGGCTCGCTCTGGCCGAGAGCGTTCACGTCGGCGATCGCCGTGAGATTGTCGATTTTGTAGTGGCCGGCGAACGCTGCGGCTTCCCAGACCTGGCCTTCGGCCATTTCACCATCGCCCATAAGGACGTAAACGCGCGTCGGGCTCTTGTCCATTCGGGCGCCGATCGCCAGCCCCGACCCAACCGATAGACCCTGGCCGAGCGAACCAGTCGCCGCGTCCACGCCGGGAATTCGTGGCGTGGGGTGGCCTTCGAGTTCGCTAGAGAATTCGCGGAGGGTCATGACTCGCGATTCGGGGAACACGCCGGCTTCGGCGAGCGCGGCGTAGAGTACAGGTGCCGCGTGGCCTTTCGAGAGGACGAATCGATCACCATCGGGAGAGTTGGGATTTTTCGGGTCGAACTTCATCGCGTAGAAAAAAGTGCCGGCGACAAGTTCCGCCGCGGACATGCACGACGTGGGATGGCCCGAGCCGGCCGCTGTGGTCGACATCATCGAAAGGATGCTGAGCCGTTTTGCTTTTTCCTTGATGGATTCGATTGTGGAAGCGGAAGGTGCTGCCGCGGTGGTGGCGCTCATTTGAACTCTCCTCAGGTATCAAGGCGATTGTACCCATGTTTCGGTCCGGGCGAATGCAATTTTGCTCTGCCTTCGATTGCGATGGACATCCATTCCTTTCTAATCGCACATAATCGTCTCTTGCGTTACGGTGTCCACTATAAATTCCCCTCGCTTCGCTTTCGCCTTTTATGCGCTTTTCGCGTCTGGGAGGGTACCGTTTTTCTATCGATTAGAAATTTGCAAGTGATGGATTCAAAGGACTTGCGGCGATTTCTAATCGTTTTTACTATCGATTAGAATTTTCCCGTTTTGCGAGCCGCTCTGCTCCGGGCGCACCTCCCCTGTTTGGTTTCCGCACCTTTTTCGCGGAATTTTTTTCCGCGACAGCGCGGATTTCAGCTTCAAAAACAATGGAAGGGTAGCATGCACAAAGCGTGATTTCTATTGTGGGAAATACGGAGTATGGAACTCATAGGACTATGGAGCAGAGGAGGTTGAGAGGCAAGGGAGGCAGAGGATACGGCCTGCGCGGCGGGCGTGAGGCTGTTGCGGCGTCAAAATGGCACCTTAAAAAGGGCCAAATTGCGCGGTTTTGAGGCTTAAAAGGGCTTATTTACGCGTGTTTGCGCGAAGGCGAATTCGGAATCAAAAAAGGGAAAAGGCCAGCCGGCGGGTGGTGGACGCCGGACGGCCTTGTGGGATTGTACAACGTAGCTCTTTTGGAGCGGCTGAACGGTTACTTGGCGTTCGCGCTGCTGAACGAGTAGATGAAGCCAAGAGTGGCCGTGTTCTGCTCCTTGACAGTGCGATCACCAGACCCGACTTCGAAGTCCGGCTGACTCAAGAAGTCGTACCGGTATTCGCCACGGACCTGGAGTCCGCTGGTGATGTTGTAGCTATACGTTCCGGTAAATTCCTGAGCGTGAAGGTGAAGAGTAGGATCGTCCTCATCCTCGAAGGCATAGCCGTCGGGGTCGCCAAAGTACTCGTAGCGAGCCGCGAAATAGCTCTTCGGGTTTATGGTGTATTTGGCATAGCCAGCCACACCCCACCAGTTTACGGAGGGTGCGGTCTGTACGTATCCCGTCGGGAGGGCTGCCGGATGTACGGTGACACCACCGGTTTCCTCGAACCCGTAAGTCTTGGGGCCGAACCCATAATCGCCATTGAGTGCGAAGGCCCATTTCGCGTTAGGGGTGTAACCGATGACGGTGTCAGAAAGCTGCTTCCAGTCGTTAATCGTAGTGCCACCAGCATCGCTGGCGATTTCATCGATGACAGGGCCGGCGAAGTAGTTCTCGGTAACGGCCCATTTGGCGTTGGGGGTATAGGCAATGCTGGTACCGTAGGTGAGGCCAGCGGAATTCAGGCCAAAACTCCCGAAGGTCGTGTTGTGGAATATCGCGCTGTTGTTCCAGCCGTTGACCAAGTAGAAGGTGGCTGCAATCTTCGAGTTCCACGCATACTTCGCGTTCACACCGACGTGGAAGTAAGGAATCGCGTAGTAGAACAGCAGGCTGCGAGAGTAATTCCAGTTGCCGCTCGATTCGATGACTTCGTTGCCCACCGGCGTGACAAACTTTCCAACTTGGATTGTGAGGCCCTTGCCGATTGGCGCAAGGTATTGGCCGTAAGCTTCTTTGAGGTAGAAGTTTGCGGCCGCCTCGTCTGAATATTCACCAGGCAAGCCGTAGAAATTGGCGACGTCCGAGCCATTGACGATGGCTGCGGCATTTCCATATCCGGCAGCCACGTGATAGCCGAATCTACTGTCAGCTGAAGTGGCGTCGGGCGGCTTGTCGACAATTAACTCGACCATGTTTAGACCAAAGGCGTTGGTGTTCGCGGTGAACGGCGTCAAGAAATCGGTGTTGTCCGCCGGATGGTTGTAGTCATAGCCGTAGTATGCGTCGACGACGCCGCTGATGGTCACCGGGCCGAGGAGGCTCGCCAAGCTGATTTTGGCGGCTTCGGCAGGCGCGGCGGCGGGCGTCTGGACATAGGAGGCGGCCTGGACCGAGGGCGCCGCTTCCTGCTGCGCCTTCAGGGCAGAAATCTGCTGTTCGATTGCGGCCATCTCCTTTTGAAGGTCATCGAGTTGCTGCTGCGTATTTTTGGCCGGAGCCGCAGAAGTGGAAGCAGACGAGTCTCCCCCCGCCTGCACCGCAGACTGCGCCTGCCCGGCCGGAGCCAAGCTTAAGGCCAAAACCGCCGCAAATATGCCCGTGGCAAACCGCGAAGCACGTTTAGTGGATAAATAGCTCATTCGTACTTTCTCCCCTCCCAGTCGGTACTCTTGTAGGTTTTTTTGGCGAGTAACGACGGCGTGTAAGCAAATTACAGACGGAGGGATGCAGGGTCAAACTCAGAAAATCTATGCAAATCATCGAAATATTCACGAGGCATACCTATGGAATCTTTACAGGTATTCCTGTAGGCGTCCCGGAGGCAGGGCCTTAGAAGGGAAAGGGACCCGAACGCGGTTTTTGGGACGTAACACAAAGCGGGCGGCGAATTTAGGCAAACAAGGTTGCAAAAAGCGAGGCGCGACAAAAGCCCAGGCGCGAAGTTGAGTGGGCGGTTTGCAGAGTGAAACGCGGGTTTCAGGAAATGAGGATGGCAGGCGGGCGCCAGATGAGGCGGAAGGACGCGGCGTTCGTCAGTGGCGAGCGACCCAGAACATCAGGCCAAAGATGATGACGGGTATAAGGGCGAGCAAGACGTAAAAAAGCACGCGGCGGATCCAGGGAGTGCGGCGCTTTTTCCAGTCGCGAAGTTCGGGGCGCTCGGCGACGCCGACTTGTTCCTGATGCAGGAGATCGTTGGCAAACTCGCGCGCGGTGGCGTAGCGGTTTTTGGGGTCGCGCTCGATCGCGCGGTAGATGATCTCCTGAAGCTGTGGCGAAACAGCGGGATTCAATTCGCGGGGGGGAACGGGATTATTCAAGAGCCGGTCATTCATGATGGCGAAGGCGTTCGGTCCTTGAAACGGCGTTTTACCAGTGACCATTTCGTAGAGCATGACACCCATGGCGTAGATGTCACTGCGGGCGTCGCCGCGTTTACCCTTTACCTGCTCGGGAGAGATGTAATCCGGCGTTCCCATAACCTGGGAGAGCTTGGCGAAGGTGAGGCGGCGGGCGCCTTCCTGACCGGCAATGCCGAAGTCGATGAGCTTGATATGGTCATTTGCGTCGACCATGATGTTTTCCGGCTTGAGATCGCGATGGACGACGCCGTGGCTGTGGATATAGGAGAGCGCGTCGCAAACAGCGACGGTGATTTTAATGGCGCGATCGATGGGCAGCTTGCCTTTTTCCGACAAAATCTGGCGAAGCAGACGGCCATCGACCCACTCCATGACCATGTAGAGCTGGGTGCGCTTTTCGTCGTTGTAAACCTTCATGACGCCGGGATGATCGAGCGATTTACCGATGGCCTCTTCGCGATGGAAACGATCGAAGAGGACAGGGTCCATCTCCATTTCGGGATGGGGGACTTTGATGGCGACCTGGCGGCCGTCACGGAGGTCGGTGGCGCGAAAGATGGAGGCCATGCCGCTGCGAGCGGCTACAGCGTCAATCCTATAGTGATCGAGTTGTTCGCCGGGATGAACGGAAGTCCTCGCAGGAGAGCGTCAGGCGGCGGCCGAGCAGTCGCTTGGCATAGGCATTAAGGCAGACGATAAGGCCGCCCGCGGTACATGCCGACGCGTTCCACGTTTCGAATGCGGATGATCAGCGCGGAGATATTATCACTGCCGTCGCGCTGGTTGGCAAGATTCACGAGGCGTTGTGCCGCGGTGTTCAAGTCGACGTCGCCGGCGAGCGCCGAGGCCATTTCCGAGCCGCTGACGGAGCCGTGCAAACCGTCAGAGCAGAGAAGAAGAATGTCACCGGCCTGGACCTGGTGTTCGCCGACGTCAACCTTGACGATAAGCGAGGAGCCGAGCGAACGGCTGAGAACGTGGCGCGTTTCCGCGCTTTCGAATTCGGCGGCGGAGAGGACGCCGAGGCGGAATTGTTCGCCGGCAACGGTGTGATCACGCGTGAGCTGAACGGCCTGGCCGCGACGGATCAGATAGCAGCGGGAATCGCCGACGTGGGCGACGGTGGCGCGGTCGTAACGCAGGGCACAGGCGACGATGGTGGTCGCCATGCCTGTACCGGCGGAATGGCCTTTATCGATGACCTTTGTGTTGGCAGTGGTAACGAGGCGGTTCAAAAGGGAGCTGTGGGATTCGCCGGCGACCGAGCGCCGAAACCCATCGAGAACGGATTCCACGGCAGTGTGGGAGGCGACTTCGCCGAGGTCGTGACCGCCTACGCCGTCGGCAACGGCGAAAAGCCAGCCGTGGGAGCGAACGCGCTCCGGCGAATCGGGTTGGACGGCGCCAAGATAGTCCTCATTTCCGGTGCGGACGCGGCCCAAATCGGAAATCTGTGCGAACTCCAAGTCCATATTAGGCAGAGCGATGCGGGCCCGAGCAACAGCGGCGCTTGCACCGGAAACTGCGGTTTCTTTTCCCCCAAACATTAGACATCATCTCCCGCGAAAGACAAAGGGCGGACGCGCTCAACTGACGCGTCCGCCCCGTGTGGATGAGATTCGTGCGTCAGGCCTTGCTCGTGACGAGCGTGGAGCGGCCTGTCTTCTTGCTGGATACGACGAAATAGATGCCGCCGTAGATAGCCCAGACTGCGGCTATGCCCAAGGCGGTGAAGGGTTCCAGCTTCGTGCCGTAACCCATGAACGGAAGCACCAGATAAGCTCCCATGCAGATCAGGTTGGCAACGATGCCGAAGATTGGAATCAGCATGTGCTTGACGAGGCTGAAGTTCGGGTGCCCGCTATAGCAGAAGATGCAGGTCACGCAGCTCAGCATATAGAGCAGGAACGTGCCGAAGTTCGAAGCCAAGGTGATCGTCAGAAGGCTGTTTGGCAGCTTGGCCATTGTGTCGTGAGACATGTACCCGAAGCTGGACCAAAAACCGGGTGGAAGTGCCTTGATGGTGGCATCCGAGAGCGCGGGGCCGTCACCGAAGAGCACGAGCAACGCGAGACAGCCGAAGATCGCGGAAATGACGGCGAGGGTCCAGATGGCGCGATGCGGGCTGAGGTTCTTTTCGTGGAGAATGCCGAAGTGCTCGGGTACTTCGTTGTCCTTGCCCATGGCGTAGGTGACGCGGGCTCCCGTGTTCATGCAGGAGAGCGTGGTGCCGATGAGCGCGAGGAAGACCGTAATCGCCTCGATCATCATGAAAGCGCGGCCATGACCGTGGAAGAGGGCGTCGCCGACCATGACCATCATGTCGCCGATGGGAGCGGCGGACTGAGTGGCTGACGTCATGGGATAGCCGCTACTTAAGAAGTAGTTTGCGGCGAAATACTCAAACAGATAGCAGAAAGCACCCTGAACCAAGAGCGAGGTGATGACGGCTATCGGGACGTCGCGCTTGGCGTTTTTGGCCTCGCCGCCGAGGGCTGTGACGGACTCAAATCCGACGAGGATGAGGATGGCGACGGTGGCCTGGACGAACATCCAGTTGAAGTTGTGGATGCCGATCACTGAGCCGGCCGTCGCGTGACTTACGAAGTTGCCGCTGGAGTCATTCGTCGGATAGCTCACATGATAGGGAACCGGATTACCGGCGGCGTCTGTCTTGCAGGTCGGAACTCCAGCCGAGCTGCGGACGATGGCACCGGAGGCATCTGTGGCGAATTCGCAGCTATAGCCGTGGCCGGAGGTGGCATCCCACTGGTAGGCCACGCTGCCTGCCGGATGGCTGACGCGGTAACTGATAGCCATCACGGAGAAGACGATGAGCGCGGAAATCTGAATGACGTTGATGGCGACGCTGACCGCGGTGGAACCGGTGACGCCGCGATGGGCGATGTAAGCAACGCCGAAAGAGAAGATGATCGCGACGGCCATCATGAACATGGGACCGGGGTTGGCGGCGCTCATGAAATTGGGCCACAGCGTTCCTGTGATATATCCGACGAAGACGCCAGTGACGGCAACCATGACGCCCGGGTAGATCCAATAATAAAGGTGGGAGCCCCAGCCGACGATGAACTTCATCAGGCGGGCGTATTTCCAAGCCTTGTCATGATTGAGGAACGCTTGCTCTGCGAAATAGTAAGAACTACCGGTTCCAGGATAGAGCTTCGCCATTTCCGCGTAGCTGACGGCGGTTGCCAGACAGAGCAGAAGGGCAAACAGAATACCAATCCACATCGACGGAGCCGTCGATCCTTCAGTTGCTTGTGGTGCAAAGGTGAGCCAAAGGAAAGCGCCGGGTGCGATGAGCGCCATAGCGTTCATCGTCAGCCCGGTCAATCCTAAGGTAGCCTGCATCTCACCGGTAGTCTTTTCGGCCATTTAGACTCTCCTTGTGAAATATAAAAATTTCGTAAACGCACGAACCCGAGGCTGGGAGAGTAGCCGCAAGGCGGGCGGCAGTAAAATGCAACGTTTTGATTTGAGGGATAGAGTTTTCAAATGGCCTGGGGAAACATAAGAAAATGCGAGGCGATGGATCAAAATAATGGATTGGACCGTCTTCCGCGGCGGGTGTTAGGCTTCGCGGGCGACGCGCTGGTGCGGTGGTGTGCGTCGCGACCTTCCAAACTGCAAGTCAGGATATGAAACTTCTGGGATTTCTACTCATGCTGGCCGGGTGGGCGATTGTGCTCGCGGCCGTGATGTTGCTGGCGACCGCAGGCGCGCGAACGGCTTTCATCCTTGCGGGAATCGGAGTTGAGGCGATTGGGCTGGCGCTGGTGATCCGCGCACATCCGGCGCCGCGAGGCATTGAGGACTGATGCCGACAGCCGCACCCTCTCTCTCGGACGCTGCGATCGCCCTGAGCATTGCGTTCATTTTGCTCGTACCTTTTGCGATTGCAGGGCTTTCCCTGGTGAATACGGGGCTGGGGCGATCGAGAAGCGCCGCGCAAATGATGATGTGCTCGCTGGGCGTGGTTGCGGTGGCGGCGCTTACGTACTTTGTTATTGGATTTGCGTGGCAGGGTTATGTCGACAGCCAAGGATTCTATTTTCTGATCGGCGGGAAGGAGTGGAATTGGATTTCTGCGGACCGCTTCTTTTTGCGGAGCGTGCCGCTGAACGGGTCGCCTGCGTCGCTGGCGGTGTGGCTGGAAATGTTCAGCGTGTGCCTGGCGGCTATCATTCCGCTGGGGAGCGGGGCTGACCGGTGGCGGATGAGCGCTGCCATGATTTCGACGGTTTTGCTGGCCGGGTGGACATATCCCCTATTTGCGCATTGGGTGTGGGGCGGCGGGTGGCTCGAACAGCTTGGCGTGAATTACGGGCTGGGGCAGGGGTTCATCGATGCGAGCGGATCGAGCACGATACAGTGCGTGGGCGGGCTGACCGCGCTTTCGATTGCGTGGATTTTGGGCCCGCGGCGGAATAAGTACACGCGCGAAGGGCTGCCGACGGCGATTCCGGGACACAACGTGGTGTATATGACGGCCGGGTGCCTGCTGGCGCTGATCGGATGGATCGGGCTCAATGGGGCGGGCGCGGTATTGCTGGCGGGCGTCGATCCGGGGCTTGTGGTGCTGATCGCGGTGAACACGATTCTGTGCGCGGCGTCGGCGGGGTTGACGGCGGCAATTGTGACGAAGATACGATTTCGCAAGCCGGATGCGTCGCTTAGCGTGAATGGATGGGTGGGCGGACTGGTTGCGAGCAGCGCTGGGTGCGCGTTCATCAAGCCACCGGAAGCGGTGATAGTGGGGATCGTGGCGGGAGGGATCGTCACGCTGTCAGTGGAATGGTTCGAATTGAAACTGGGCGTGGACGATCCCGGAGGGGCGATCTCGGCGCACGCGCTGGGCGGGCTGTGGGGCGTGCTGGCGGTGGGATTCCTGGGAACTATTGGTCCGGCGGGAGCGAGCAATTCGGGGCAAATGGCGGCGCAGCTGGTGGGGGTTGCGACGCTGCTGGGGTTCGTATTTCCGCTTACTTATGGGCTCAACTGGCTGCTGGATCGGATCCACAGGCAGAGGGTTGAGCCGGAAGGCGAACGGCAGGGGATGGATTTATACGAGCTAGGCGGCGGCGCTTATCCGGAATTTATGACTCACGACGAACATTCGCAATAGAGTGGCTCGGTGTTGCGCTCGCGGGCGCAAGAAGAGCTGCTGAAGACCAGCCCGGCTCGGTAACGGATGTTCTGTGAAAACTTCAGAAGAGGCCGGGCTGGCGACGGGGCTCGTCAAGGCCGAAGTGCCTGTATGCGAGAGCGGTTGCGACGCGGCCGCGGGGCGTACGATCGACGAGGCCCAGCTGCATGAGATAAGGCTCGTAGATTTCTTCGATGGCGTCTTCTTCTTCGCTCAGCGCGGCGGCGAGCGTGTTCAGTCCTACCGGGCCGCCCGAGTATTTCTGAATGATCGCCAAGAGCAAATTGCGGTCTGTGTCGTCGAGGCCGTGTTCATCGACGCCTAGCATGGCCAGAGCGTCGCGCGCGACACCCAGGGTGATGTGGCCCTGGGCGCGAACCTCGGCGTAATCGCGGACGCGGCGCAAGAGCCGGTTCGCAACACGCGGAGTTCCGCGGCTGCGGCGGGCAATCTCCAATGCGCCATCGCGGTCAATGGTGATTCCCAGAATCCCGGCGGAGCGCGTGACGATCCGCAGCAAATCCTCCGGCGTATAAAACTCGAGGCGGTGCACAATGCCGAAACGCGAACGCAATGGCGCCATGATGAGCCCGGCGCGGGTTGTGGCGCCGATGAGCGTGAAATGATTGAGTTGATAAGGATGCACGCGCGCGCCGGGTCCCTGCCCAATGATGAGATCGACGCGGAAATCTTCCATCGCGGGATAAAGAATCTCCTCGAGCGAAGGCTGCAGGCGATGGATCTCGTCCAAAAAGAGAAAGTCACGCAGATCAAGAGAGGTGAGGACGGCGGTGAGATCGCCTTTTTTCTCGAGGAGCGGTCCCGAGCTGATTTTGATCGCCGATCCCATTTCGTTTGCCAGAATCTGCGCCAGAGTGGTTTTTCCCAAACCAGGCGGTCCGTAAAGCAGCACATGATCGAGCGCTTCACCGCGCGCGCGCGCGGCCTGAACGGCAATTTGCAAGTTTTCTTTGACGCGGTCCTGGCCGATGTAGTCCGCAAAGCTGATCGGCCGCACGCTCGCGTCGAGGCGCGCATCTTCGTCGAAAGCTTTGCCGGAGATGATACGGTTGCGCGGCTCGGTCATTGATCGCTATTCGTTTCCCGCATGCGCGGACTTCTGCATCGCGGCGGCGCCAAGAATCTGCAGCGCACCGCGCAGCAATTCCTCGAACTCCGCTCCGTGCGCGCCGCGCGCTTTTTCTACAGCTTTCTCGACGGCGCGCGCTTCGTACCCCAGATTGACGAGCGCGGAGGCCACGTCCGCCTCCATTTGGGAGCGTGTCGCCGGTTTTCCGGCCCCCGGCACGTCAATGATGGCCAGCTTGTCGCGAAGTTCGACCACGATACGTTCCGCGGTTTTGCGACCGACGCCGGGTATTTTCACGAGCTGCGCGAGATCGCCTTTGCGGATGGCCGGCACCAAATCGTCCATACCCATCCCGGAAAGGATTTTCAAACCGAGCGACGGGCCGACGCCTGAGGCAGAGATCAGGAGTTCGAAGCACTGCTTTTCGCGAGCTGTGAGAAATCCATAAAGCGAAAGAGCGTCTTCGCGGAGATGCGTGTGAATGAGAAGTGTAGTTTCCTGGTGCAGCGCGCCGAGTCCGGCGAATGTGGAAAGCGGAATCTGCACCTGATAACCCACACCGCCTACATCGATCAGCACCTGATTTGGGCGTTTTTCGACGAGAGCACCACGGAGCATACCGATCATGAGCAGCGATTATCGGTTAGCGGAAAAAAAGTGTCAACGAACCGACCGCGGCACGCTTCGCAAGGCGGGGGATACAGACTTCGTGAAACATCTTCCGATGTTGCGAAAAGTGAGCGCAGAACAATCCGTCAGCGGCGGGAGCGGTCGTTTCGAAGCGCTTCGTCAATCAGGGCATCAAGTTCCTGGCGGGTCAAAGTGATGCGCTCGGTCTCATTCGCGTCGCTTGTGACCGGGGGCTCGCGGTGCGCAGAAGCGGGAGGACCGATGCCAGCGCGCGCGCGCAGTGCAAGCAGGTCCGCTACATCGCTGCTCGATAGCAAATTCTGTTTTCCCAGCATCTCCGTTACCAGGGTGACACGCGCGAAATGCTCGACGGACTCGATTCGACAAAACGCGGTGAAAAGATCCGGCCCATAGCTGACGACGCCGTGATTCCCCATGAGAATCGCGTCATGGCCGTGGACGAACGGCTCAAGGGAAGCCGAAAGCGCGGGAGTGCCAGGCATAGCGTAAGGCGCGACGGGAATTGCGCCAAGCGAGAAAACCGCTTCGCACAAGATTGCTTTGTTCAACGAAACTCCCGCCGCTGCAAAACCGCTTGCCACCGGCGGGTGCGCGTGGCAGACCGCATGAATATCGGGGCGACAGCGGTAAATCAGAAGATGCATGCCCAGTTCCGACGAGGGTGCCCCTTTTCCCGCGAGCTTTTTACCGTCAAGGCCGGTGACGATCAGATCGTCCGGTTCCATCAGGCCCTTGTTCACACAGGTGGGCGTGGTCAGAATCCGGTGAGTGTCGAGGCGGACGGAGATGTTTCCGTCCGTTGAGGGAACAAAGCCGCGTTCGCGCATCCACTGCCCGGCGATGCAAATGTCGCGGCGGTGTTCGGATTCTGTTTTTTGGGTCCCCGGCGAAATCGCGAAGGTCGGCAAAGTAGCCCCCGAGAGTGCGGACACAATACCACTTCGCGGGCACAAGGGAAGCAAAAGTTTAAAAAACAAGGGGTCCGGAGAGTTTTTAGGCGTAGAAACCGCGCAGCGTCAGCGCGCGGGCTACGCGTTCGATGGCGACCATGTAAGCGGCGATGCGGTTGGTGACGCGACGGGCCTCGGCATAACGGACCACCTCCGCGAAACTGCGGTCCATAACGTCCTGCAGGCGTTCGTTCACTTCGCTTTCACGCCAGAAAAACCCCTGGCGGTCCTGCACCCATTCGAAGTAACTCACGGTGACGCCGCCGGCGTTGGCCAGAATGTCGGGAATGACGAAAACGCCTTTCTTTTCGACGACCGGATCGGCGTGCCAAGTGGTGGGTCCGTTTGCTCCTTCACACAGAACACGGCAATCGAGGCGGTGCACGTTTTCCGAGGTGATCTGATTTTCCGTGGCAGCGGGGACAAGAATATCGCAAGGACGAAACAGAACCTCCTGCGCAGAAAGCTTTTCGCCGGCTGCGGGAAAGTCCGGCAGCGGCCGACGCCGTGAATAGACCCAGTCGTAGAGGAGCGGAATATCGAAGCCGGCCTCGTTGTAAAGACCGCCGTGAATATCGGCTATGCCGACGATGCGATAACCTGCGGCGTGCATGAGCAGGGCGGCCTGCGATCCGACGTTACCGAATCCCTGGACGATCACGCGGCAATTCTCGCGCTTGAGGCCGAGCTTTACCGCTGCGCTGTTGCAACACATCATCAGGCCGCGGCCGGTCGCTTCGTGGCGTCCTTGCGAGCCCCCCAGTTCGAGCGGCTTGCCGGTTACCACGGCCGTGGTCGCCTGGTTGACGTGCATCGCGTAAGTGTCCATCACCCAGGCCATCGTCTGCTCGTTTGTGCCGATATCGGGCGCAGGGATGTCGCGTTCGGGGCTGAACCAATCCGCGAGCTGCGCGGTATACCGGCGCGTGAGCCGCTCCAACTCGGTTTTCGACATTTTCGACGGATCGCAGATGACGCCGCCCTTTGCCCCGCCAAAGGGGATATTGACGACGGCGCATTTCCACGTCATCCAGGCGGCGAGGGCGCGCACTTCATCCAAGGAGACATTGGGCGCGAAGCGGATGCCGCCCTTGCCGGGCCCACGCACGCTCGAATGCAACACGCGGTAGCCAGTGAAAATTTCCATGTGTCCGCTGTCGCGCGCGACGGGAATATAGATGGTAATTTCGCGATCGGGGTATTTCAGATAGCGATAAACGCCTTCTTCGAGGCCCAATTTTTCCGCGGCCGCTTCAAATCGCGCTTCCGCGGATTCGTATACGTTGAGTTCGTCCTGGACGGCGACTGGCACAGCATCCCTCCGCCACCACGAAGCCAGTATACGAGCGTGGGGGAGTGGAGGCCAGTTGCGGTGACAATCAGACAACCCGCAAGGGGTCAAAAGAAAAGCGCGCCGAAAGCTTTGGAGCAGGCAAGACGTCTGCCCCTCTTGACGATGCGGCGCGCCGAGTCTTTTTCCAGTTTGTTATCGCGCGGCAGCGGCTTGAGTTGTCTTCTCGATGGGCGCGCCGACGAGATTGCCCCACTCGGTCCAGGAGCCGTCGTAATTTTTGACGTTGTCATAGCCGAGCAAGTATTTCAGAACGAACCAGGTGTGCGAACTGCGCTCGCCGATGCGGCAATAAGCGATGGTTTGCTGATTGCCATCGGTGACACCCTTGGCTTCGTACAAGGCTTTCAGCTGATCGGCGGATTTGAACGTACCGTCTTCATTGGCGGCCTGGGCCCAGGGAATATTGGCGGCGCCGGGGATGTGGCCCGCGCGCTGAGCCGTTTCCGTCATGCCCGGTGGCGCGATGATTTTGCCGGTGAACTCGTCCACGGACCGCACGTCAACCAATGCGCCGGACTTCTTGCGCTCGATGACCGCGAATACATCTTCTTTACGGGCGCGCAGCGATTCGTCGGGACCGGTGGCTTTGTAGGTGGCCGGCGTAATTTTAGGCGCGTCGGTGGTCAACGGCCTTTTTTCTTCGAGCCACTTCTTGCGCCCGCCATTCATCAGACGGACGTCTTTCACGCCGTAATATTTCAATTGCCAGAACGCATAGGCAGCGAACCAATTGTTGTTATCGCCATAGAGGACGACCGTGGCGTCATCCGAAACGCCTGATTCGCCCAACAATTTTTCCAGGGCGGGCTTATCGATCAAATCGCGGCGGATGTTGTCCTGCAGTTGCGTCTGCCAGTTCCAACCGACCGCGCCAGCGATGTGGCCCTGATCGTAGGCGCTGGTATCCACGTCCACTTCGATCAGCCGCACCTTGGGATCATTCAGGTGGTCGGCAACCCATTGCGTCGAAAGCAGAACTTCAGGATGCGCATATTCAGCCATTTCATCTCCTCCTCGAATTTTTCGCGAAAGTCGCCGGAAAATCAAAAAAGCCCATCAACCAGTTTCCCTGGCGATGGGCTTCGGAATTCCTCGCTTGCGTCGCTGCTTACGTCGCTTGCCCGCCTCCGCCAGAGCACACACTCACGCTACAACAACAGCAGCTCCGGCTCATTCTCCGCATCGTGTCTGCCATACCAGCACAGCCTACACCTGCCCCAGCGCATATGCAAATGCAGCGATGCGGCACCCGATTGTCATCGTTTGCGGGTCACGTCATAATCGTTATATGACATCAAACACCACAATGGCTAAATCGCAGTATTTGGGTTCGCCGGAGTTCAGCAAGAACCTCGACCGGCTCGCCGAGGTGGCGGTTCGCGTGGGGCTCGGCCTCGCGCCGGGGCAGGAACTTGTGATGACGTGCACGCTTGACGCGGTGCCGCTTGCGCGCTTGATTATCGAGCACGCTTATAAGGCAGGAGCCAAGCTCGTCAACACGCTTTACAGCGACGAAGAGTCGGCGCTGCTGCGCTTCCGTTACGCCCCGGACGAGAGCTTTGACGCAGCTCCGGCATGGCTCTATGAAGGGATGGCCGCCGCGTATCGCAGCGGGGCCGCGCGGCTGGCTATTGCGGGTAACGATCCTTCGCTGCTTTCGAAAGAGGATCCAGAAAAAGTGGGGCGGCTGAACCGGGCCACATCGAAGGCCTATCGGCCCGCGCTGGAATATATCTCGCGGCACGACATCAATTGGACCATCGTTTCTTGTGCGACACCCGCCTGGGCCGCAGCCGTGTTTCCGGAGTTGCCACAGGAAGAGGCTCTCGAAAGGCTGTGGCACGCGATTTTCGCGGCGTCGCGGGCGGATCAGGCGGATCCGGTTGCCGCGTGGAAGAAGCACGACGCGACGCTGCACGCCAGCGCAGCGCGTCTGAACCAAAAGAACTACTCCGCACTGCATTTCCGCGGACCCGGCACCGATCTTCGCGTAGGGCTCGCGGATGGTCATCTCTGGCTTGGCGGAGGGACGGTGGCGCACAACGGGAAATACTGCATTCCGAACATGCCGACCGAAGAAGTCTTCACCACGCCGCACAAAGATCGCGTGGAAGGCTACGTGACGAGCACCAAACCGCTGTCGCATATGGGGACGATGATGGAGGGAATTTCCGTTCGTTTCGAAGGCGGCAAAATCGTGGAAGCGCGCGCGTCCAAGGGCGAGCAAGTGTTGCAGCGGATGATCGAAACCGATGAGGGCGCGCGCCGACTCGGAGAGGTCTCGCTGGTTCCGCAGTCCTCGCCGATCGCGTCAAGCGGCCTGCTTTTCCTGAACACCCTGTTTGATGAAAACGCGGCGTGCCACATCGCACTGGGAAAAGCTTACAGTTCGTGCCTCAAGGACGGCGATACACTCACGCCGGAACAGCTCGCCGCGCGCGGGGCGAACGACAGCCTGATTCACGTGGATTGGATGATCGGGTCGGGTCACATTGATGTTGACGGAATCAATGCCGCGGGCGACGAGGAAGCGGTGATGCGTTCGGGCGAATGGGTGTAGAGTTTCTGGCTTGGCAGCGAGATGCCTGAGGAGGCGCATTTAGCCGGCGCGCCTCTTTCGCGCATAATCCTAAATGAGCCCGTATAATCCCCCTGGGAGAACCGCCTTGAGCAAAATCTACGATGAACTGACGAAGGCAGGGCTATCGCGCCAGGCAGTCAACGTGGTAAGCGCGGGCTTGCGCATTAAAGGCGAGATTTCGGGAAACGAAGACCTGGTTGTCGACGGCGCCGTCGAAGGACCGATTCAGCTGCAGGACGGGACGCTGACTATCGGCGCGGCCGGCAAAATAATCTCGGACGTTGTGGCGCGCGAAATCGTGGTATACGGCGAGGTGAAGGGAAATCTGAGCGCCCGCGACCGCATCGAGATCAAGAATAACGGATCCGTGTTCGGCGACTTGAAGACCGCGCGCATCCTGATCGAAGACGGCGCAACTCTCAAAGGTTCGATCGAAGTAATCAACCGCGACAAGTCAGCCCGCAGCGCAGCGACCTGACAATTTCACACGGGCCTCAGCGAGCCGTCTGCCGCAGATTCCCACTCGATCCGGATCAGCCAATCGAAGTGAAATTTCTCCATCGCGAACCAATTCTCTAATTCCTCGCGTCCTCCTGCGTCAAATTCCACGAGCATCTTGCCTTCGTGCATGTTGACAAGCACGCGTTTTGCGGTCACCGGGGCAGCGGTGAGGAGTTTTTTCGATAACTGCTCGGCTCCCTGGCGCGTGAGGCAAGCCAATGTGTGTTGAGAGAGATAGCGAGGCATTCGTTTCCTCTTGTGGTTGTTGTCCGTGCGACGGTAAGGGTGATGGTAGGCCCGTGCGGGCTCGAACCGCAGACCTCCACCGTGTCAAGGTGGCGCTCTAACCAACTGAGCTACGGGCCTAAAAGGCGCCAAACTGCGCACTGCAATCCGGACGCGCCTGTGATTCTAGCATGCGATTAAGGGAGGGCCTAGCTCGCGCAGGCCGTGGGTCGCGTCTCTTAGTCGTTTGCTACAGAAGGAGCGGCCTGCGGCGCAATGTGGCGGCGGGCGAGGAGGCATGCGGCGTAGGCGATCACGAATGTGACGGCGGGCGCGGCGAAGACAAGGATACGCAGGATCGTGCGGATCGTGACCACGGAGTTTCCAGTAGCAACAGCAATTACATCGTCGCTGCCCGAAAAAAACAGGACGAGGAGGAACATGAATAGCGCGCAACCGAAGGCAGTGGTGAGAGGCTGCTGGTAGGGCAGAAGCAGTATGTGATGCGTTCGTTCGTCGTCAAGGATGAACCATCGCTCGAGA
>DATJOL010000101.1:0-22348 GCA_035507075.1 Candidatus Aquilonibacter sp.
TGATCGACATCTTCTTCATTGAGTGTCAGTCCAATTCCCACGGCGGCTTTGATTTCTTCCCAGACGTGATATGCAGTCAGGATGTAGGCTTGGTCTGTCACCCGAACTAGCGTTCCCGAACCACGGAAGTGCAGCGTTTCGCTTTCTCCGTGCCCGGACACAGAAAGAAGAGCAACTGTGTACTGCCCAATATCACGCCCAACCTTTTCGGCAAGGCCTGAACTCGGATCGTTCAATTGCGCTTGGATTGTTATTGGGTCGCTTAGCAAAGGTGCTCTGCTTTCTCCTGCCGTACGTGGGCGTTAGAAGGTCGCATTGGCGCGCTATCCATGCCGACGGTTCAATTCTTCGCCAACGCGAAACATTGTTAAAGCTGCCTTTTGCTGCCTCGCGGTTTCGGTAAATCCTGTGAAGTCAGTGCGATGGTTGGTAGGGGCGGTTGGGGATCGAATTCCAGACTAAGGCCGCCACTCCCGAGGGTGCACCGGACGTTAGCCGTTGATGGCCATTGCGATTACGCCACCAACGATTGCGACACCGAGGAGAGCATCACGCGTTGGACTGTGTTTCCGTTCGATGATCGCTTGCCAAATGAAGTCCTGGCAGTTATCGAACCCAGACCAAGAATCGCCGCGTTCGACTGCCGCATAGGCTGTACTGAGCCAGCGGTCTGCTTCGCATTGATTGGCAGGCACTCGCAAAACTCGGTACGCGTATCCCTGGGGATTGAACTCTTCTGGCCATGTCACCACCGCTCCGCGCAAGGACTTGTGAACCATGATTTGTTCGCCGGTCGTGGTGTAATCAATAAAACCCGCGTGTTGCGGAAACGGTTCGAGCGCGATCGCCGTGCCACGCGGCCACGGCGCACCGCTGGGGGCCGTGAATACCGACATCTGCTGCTGTTGGTATATGTACATGTGCATCCCCGCGAAAAGCCGTCTATTTCTTGCCGTTTCCGGGTTGAGCAGCGGCGCTCGTCGGTTGAGCATTTGCAGCAGCAACCGGGATCACTGCAGTGGTGCCCACGTTTGGTGTCGTTGTGGGCGGCTTTACTTCACCGCTGGCCTGATACCCCTTATCAAAGGCTTTACTCGGTTGGTGGCCACGATTAGAGGGCACAGGCTGATGCCCGCCATGAAGGGTGGACACGGTCACGGATTTCTTATCATTACTCTGCGCCATCCCATTCCTCCGGTACATACTCGAAGAATTCGAGAAGCTGAACGTCTTGCATTTTGATTATACCACCGAGCGTGAAAGCCGTTATGCCGTTCAATCGGCCCTCTGGAGTCATATCGCAAAGTTTCTCAAGGTAAAGATCTTCCTCAGCAGGAAACGACGAAGCGAAAGAATTCGTGCCGTAGTATCCGCCGATGATCCGACCACTTTTCAGTGTAACAATTACCCAACAAGGAAGCCCTTTGCCGAAAAAATAGTCCCAAGACTTTGGGGTTGGATGACGGATGCCAAAGATTTCACGCAGCCTTCGAAAGGCATTGGTTCGCATGAAACGTCCAGCAGCAAGAGTGAATAGGACGGGAGAGAGAAAGAGGACCAAGGCAGCAAGCAGTGCTAGTGGCACTGGATCGTACCAAGCACTTTTCCATGCGAGCACCAAGAGCCAAGACCAAAGACCGTAGTTGATACAGCTCAATGCAATTACGGTCAGCACCAGCCTGGCCTCGCTCGGCTCCGAACTTGGATAGATCGATGAAAGGACGCCGCGCGCGATGAAGCCGGGGATCAAAAACAGCAAGATGACGAATACAGCATGGAACGATGTCGGCATGGTCAGTCATCCTAGCGCCGCAAGTAGTCCCGAACAACGGGTGTTCCTGTTGAACGTACCGTGAAAGCAGTCCAGTTCGCTGTGCACGAACTGTGCACGAATGGCTTGTTTTCAGCCGATTCGGGTTACTTTCGAACGGAAAGCAGATCCCCCGATTTGGTGAAAACGTGCATAGTTAGTGTAAGCGGAGAGAGCTGTTGGAGTCGTTGATCGTGCGCCCAAGGCAGGCGCGCTACCAGGCTGCGCTACGCCCCGACATGAAGTGCGTATTGATTATACGCGACTCGCAAACGCGGATGCTGCTCCAACAGATCCATTTGGCCCTCATGGAGTGAACCTCTAAAGCGAGACAGTTTATGATGCACACTTTGCGAGAAAGGAGGCGCAAGTGGAGCGAAAGAAAGGACAACGGTATAGCAACGAGTTTCGACGCCATGCCATTGAGCAAATGAAGTGATGCGACAACGTTCTACGGCTTTCTCGGGAGCTTGGGATCCCTCGAAGGTGCCTCTACAATTGGCGCGATCGATTCGAAGAGAACGATCCTCCCCATACGCCGTCTCGCGAACTCATGCTGCGGAGGCAAATCAGCAAACTGATGAGGCTGCTAGCGAATAAAGCTATGGAAGTGGATTTTTTCAGGCATGCCTTCCAGAGAGTAGGGGCTCGGCGTCGCCAGAGGCACGTCTCTGGCGACAAGGCATCTACGATGAAATAAGAGCAAGGATGCCCCTGCAAGGCGGATTGAGTGGCGAGCGAATGTGTCAATTTGCTCAGGTAAGCCGGGCTAGTTTTTGTCGCTAGTTACAGAGAGGATGGCAGTCCCAGGAGGAAATGGTCCTGAGATCCGCCGTCCAAAATGTTGTCATGCAGCACGAATGGCGCTATGGCTATCGGCGAGTCGCTGCGGAGCTACGTGCGCGAGGAATGATGGTCAACCATAAGCGGATCGCGCGAATGACGCGCGAGGACAATCTGCTTACGGTTCGTGAGGTGTACTTGCCTCGGCGGTCGCTTCGCATCGTTCGTGTCCATCTGAACCTAGCGAGCCGAATGACGCTCTCTGGACCGGATCAACTCTGGGCTGCGGACATCACTTACATTCGCCTCGCCCGCGAATTCGTCTATCTGGCCGTGACGCTAGACGATTTCTCTCGCAAAGTCATTGGCTGGGCCTTAGAGCGAAGTTCGAAAACCTAGCCAAGACTATCTTGAAAGGCTCTGGCGGTATCGCATGCTCGGAAGCATCAGCAGGCCCGCGAATCCCTATTACAGCGCGACGTGCGAGAGTTTTCTGAAGACACTCAAACGCGAAGAAATCCATGCAGGTTGTTACCGCGATTTTGAAGGCCTGAGTCAGCGGTTGGAAGATTTTATCGACCGCTACTACGACAGGTGTCGCCTTCACTCGGCGCTAAAGTATCGTTCTCCGGAGACTTTTGAGAGCGCCCGCGAGACGGACCGCGAGACGGCCTCGGCTGGGGCAGTCGTCACGTTCTTGAATGCATGACAGAAGATCAGGAGGCATGGAGAGCGCTGTGATGCGCACTTTTGTCTCGAAAAGGGGTTCACGGCACGGCTTTTGAGCAGAATTGATATCTGGATGAGGTGTGCATAAACTGGACGTAGCCTAGGGCCAGGAAATCGCCTGCCTCAAGAGGAGGCGCTCGACCTTAACGGAATTGGACCCAGCGCACTTGTCGAGAAGTCGGTATTGTGCTTCAATAACGTTTCGGCGAAGGAGTTCGCCTTCCCGACCGCGTTCGGGATAAAGCGCCCGCTTGCTCTGGGGCTGATAACTCCTCTCAATTCTGCGCAGGCTTGATCCTGCACGAGGATGAAAATGGGAGGAGTTACGATTCCCACAAACAGGCGGCGCGGTGCAAATTCTAGTCCCGTACCTTCCTGTATAAAGTTCGATCCGGCCTTCATTTGCGCGTGCTTTTTTGGCTCGGAGCGCCACCGCGATCTGACCTGTCGTCTGCGAAAATCCCCTAATCCATCCTTGAGCGGAGGCTTCCAGTGGGAAGAATGATCGGGTACAACCTCGTGCAAATTGCCTTTGTGATGCTCTTCGCACCGCTTTATTCAGGCGTACTCTCGCGATTCAAAGAGATTGTCCAAAGCAAACGCGGGCCGAGCATTTTCCAGCCGTATCGCGACATCTGTAAGCTGTTCCACAAAGACGAGGTGGTGTCCTCCGAAACCACTTGGATTTTTCGAATCACACCGTACTTAGTATTCGTGGCACCGATTTTTGTAACGGTGCTGATTCCGGTCCTTACCGATTATCCACTCGCTTTCGCGTTTATGGGAGACATGCTGGCAGCAGGGTTTTTCCTCGCGCTGGGAGGATTTTTCGCGGCTCTCGCGGCGGTGGACAGCGGCAATCCCTACGGTCCGATGGGAGCGAGCCGGACACGCATGGTGGGATTTTTGGCCGAGCCGGTCTTCATGATTGTGTTCTTCACCGTATCTTTCGTGGCGCAATCAACGATTCCGTACATCGTGCAGCAAAGTTGGATCGCGAGCGCGGCGGCATTTTTTTCGCCAGCGCATGTGTTGCTCCTCGTCGCGTTTTTCATGCTGATTCTCGCTGAGGGAGGCCGAATCCCGGTCGATAACCCGAGTGGTCATTTTGAGCTTGCGATGATCGACGAATCAAAGGGACTGGAGTTTTCCGGCCGGAGCGCCGCGCTGATGAAATGGGGCGGGCAGATGAAATTTCTGGTTCTGGCCTGTGTGTTTCTGAACGTTCTGCTTGCTCCATGGGGACTTGCTAGTGGTCAAGGCTTTGTACAGCTAGTTATCGCCATTCCCTGGATTCTGGTGAAAATCCTCGTGTTTGCGACAGTGCTGGTGATGATCGAGACTTCGCTTTCGAAATTACGTCTGTTCCGAATCAGCGAATTCCTGGGAGCGGCTTTCGTTGCGTCGGTCGCGGCGATGATTGTCAGCATATTTGTGGCGGCGTGACGTGAAGGAGGCTGTTTAAGGCATGCATCTACCAGTTGGCGAGTCGCTCAACGCGCTGTGCGCCGGCCTGATTCTGATCTGTGCCTTCGCGATTGTAGGCACACGCCAAGTTCAAGGAGTGCGACGATTCTTCATATTTCAGTCGATTCTCCTGGCCGCGTCTTGTTTTTTACTCGCTTGGGGCGAGCACATCGCAGATCTCTGGTGGCTCGGCGGGATCACCGTAACTGCAAAGGTGATTCTAATCCCATGGGTGCTCAAGCACACTTTGGCTCCCGTACTGTACGTACGCAGGGAGATTTCGCAGGTTGTCAACATACCTTCGTCGCTGCTGCTTGCTCTTCTGCTCGCAATCGGATCGGAACTGTTGGTGGGGCCAGTCGCTTCGGCAACGGCGAACCCGGTTATCGAAGTGAACTTGCCTATCGGATTGGCCTGCGTATTGATCGGGGCCTATTCGCTCGTCGCGCGCCGAGAAGCTATCCCTCAGCTACTCGGAATTCTCGCCATGGAAAATGGTGCGTTCCTTGCCGGAATTGCGATTGCTCCGACCCTGCCCTTGATTGCTGAACTGGCGATCGCAGTAGACGTGGTTCTCATCGCTGTGATCGTGGGCCTACTGACGCGGACCATTGAGAAAACGATGGGCACAACCGAAGCGGCGGCGCTCAGCGAATTGAAGGAGGAAACGGCCGAATGGCGCTGATTGCTATTGTAGCCCTTCCGGCGCTCGCAGCATTTTTGTGCTGGCTCCGCCCATTTCGGAAAGTGGGATGGCACATCACCGTCGCCTGTCAGTGTGCCGAATTCGGGCTTGCAGCATTCATCGCTTCAAAAGTGATTGCCGAGGCCAGAATTACCGGCGCGGCAGGCTGGTTCGAGGCCGACGGACTCAGCGCCCTGACACTCGTAATCGTGACATTTGTTTGCGCACTCGCGGCGATCTATGCAGGCGGATATATGAGGCACAGCAGCAAGGGCAAGCTGTGGCGCTTTTACGCTATGTACAACCTGTTGTCCTTCGCCCTTGTAGCTGTTCCCTCACAGGCAGGCCCGAATCTCGCCTGGGTGGCAATGGAACTCGTCACGCTATTCGCGGTTCTGTTGGTCGGCTTTGAAAATACTGCTGGCGCACTCGAAGCCGCGTGGAAGTTCTCGGTACTCACGATCATGGGTGCTCCCATCGCGCTCTTGGGGTTTCTCGTCCTATTCTGGGCCTGGCATGCCGCCGGGCACGTGCAGCGCGACACTTGGGACGGTCTCCAGGCCGCCGCTCCGGCGATGTCCCCCTCACTACTCAAGCTGTCGTTCTTGCTTGTGTTTATCGGTTTCGGGACAAAAACGGGTCTAGCACCCATGCACACATGGCTGCCGGACGCTCATAGCGAAGCTCCAACTCCAGTTTGCGCTGTTCTATCTGGAGTCAAAACGTCCGTTCCGCTATACGTGATTTTGCGTTTTCTGGGAGTTGTACTTGCGTCACCCGGAGCGCACATGGGCGAGTGGATGGTCGTGATGGGCCTCATCTCAGTCGCGATTGGAGCTTTTTTGCTCCTTCAGGTCAGCGACTACAAGCGAATGTTTGCCTACTCCACGGTAGAGCATATGGGGATCATCTTGGCGGCTGCAGGTCTGGCGTCACGCGCATCAGACTTTGGAGCCGTTTTCCAACTGTTGAATCACGCGATTACGAAGTCGCTCTGCTTTTACGTAGCCGGCGTTGTGCTGCTGACGGTTGGCACGCGCGAAATCAGGTCGGTCCGGGGGCTCCTGAGAGTTTCTCCGTTTGCCGGTGCGGTATTCATCTTCTGTGCACTAGCGATTGCCGGCGCTCCACCGTTCCCAATCTTTCTGAGTGAGTTTTCGATTCTGTCGGCGGGCATGCGAGATGGGCACGCTGTCGCGGTGTCGATACTAGCGGCGCTGATCGTCCTGGCGTTTGTCGGCATCATGCTGCAAGTCAATCGGATGACATTTGGCCGACCGGGACGAGCCGATGTGCACGTCGGAGTGCCGCAGACATGCCGGATCGCGGTTTTGGCAGCGGCAGTTCCCGTAGCGGTATTTGGGATTTATGTGCCCGGCCCAGTTCATTCGCTGCTGCTCCTAGCAGCGCAACAATTGGGAGGTCGCTAAGATGATTGTGACCCCTGCACCGCCGACCGCTCCGAAGAAGTTAGAAATCGAGGAGATTGCGGCTGCCGTTCGAGATCGGTTCGGGCCAGCCGTATTGCTGTCGCGCGGACAGCGTGGAGTGGTGCTCTCGGTTTCGCTGTTGGAGCCGACTACTCTTCCGCCGATCTCAAAAATGTTGTTTTGGGACATGGGATGCTCATTCGGCGGCATCGTTGTTGAGGAGCTCAAGGGCAAGTGGCGATTGTCTTATTTGTTTCTCTCGGCTGGTTGTGGGTGGGTTGAAGTTCTAGTCGAGGCGCCGTCCACGGTGTCGGCTCTCCCAAGCATAAGTTCGGAGGTCCACGCAGCGGACTGGCATGAACGCGAAGCGGAGGATCTTTTCGGGCTTCGGTTCGAAGGCCATCCGCGGCTGGGCGATTTCATACTTCACGACCAGATGTGGCCTGAAGGCGTCGCTCCCCACCGAAAGCTACACAGGGAATTGATAGATGTTCATCAGGAGCATTTCCGGCGTCGGCCGAATTCTGAGTGGCGGCCATTGCTAGTGGTGCAGGACCCCGGCGCATTCGCTATGCCTGTCGGTCCGATATACGAGGGCGGGTTGGGCCAGTCGGTTCATTTCTTACTGGAGACGGTGGGCGAGGATGTCGTTCGCGCGGTGCCGCGCCTTTTCTACAATTTCCGTGCCGTCGAGAAGATCGCGGAAGAACAGCCGGTTTCTCGTGTGCTGTTACTCGCGGAACGATTCGCAGCTACGTCCTCCTTCGCTCATTCTTTGGCGTTCTGTCTTGCTGTGGAGAGGATATCCAGCACGCAAGTTCCCGCTCGTACCAAGAATTTGCGCATCTTGCTAAGCGAACTGGAGCGGTTGCGACACCACGCCGGCGCAATTACAGGAATATGCGAATCCACTGCGCTGTCGGTCGCTGCTTCGCAGGCAGCGATTGTCGAAGAACGCCTGCTGCGAGCTTCCTGCCAGTTCACTGGCCATCGTTATTTGTTTGGGTTGAACACGCCTGGAGGCCTTCGGCGCGACTTCAGTGCGGAGTCTTGCACCGAGCTATTAAAGGCGATCGATCGCGCCGTGACCGACCTGCACTCGCTCGAAGACGGGTTGTACTTCACCAGCAGCTTTCTAGACCGACTGGAAGACGTAGGGATAGTTGATCCAGAGAAAGCGCGGGACCTGAATTTCGTTGGACCGGTGGGCCGCGCCTCGGCTCGTTCTGGTGATCTGCGCTGTGACTGTCCCTACGAAGGGTATGAGACGTATCAGTTCGAAGTTCCACGAGAGATCGAAGGAGATGGCTACGCACGGCTTCGGATTTTGTTCCAAGAAGCATATCAATCGGCGCGATTGGTGCTGCAGGCTGCGCGGCGACTCGAACCGGGCCAGATTAGCACTCCGTATGAATCCCTTTCGGGCGGAGTTGCTTTGGGCTGGGTAGAAGCTCCCATCGGGCCAGCGCTTCATTGGCTGCGACTTGACGCATCGGGGCTCGTCGAGCGGTATCGCGTTATAACGGCCTCGTTCAACAACTGGCTGGGCTTCCGGGTGGCAGTCGAGGATTTTGCCTTTCAAGATTTCCCGATCATTTTGGCCAGTTTCGGTCTTTCACCCACGGAGTGTGACCGGTAGCAGTAGGAGAAACGCATGAGCTTTTGGTTCTGGCGCGGATTGCGAAAGGGCGTTCAAACAACGCGATACCCGAAAGCGCCCGAAAGCGCCGCTGGCGTGACGCCGGGTAGACCCGTGACAACGCAATTCCCATCGGCTCACGAGGCTGCTCGTGCTGCCGAGGTTTGCCCAGTAGGTGCAATTACCGCGCAAAACCATTCGGCGCGCGTGAACCTTGCGCTGTGCATTCACTGTCAGCGCTGTCACTTTGGGGACCAACCCATGATGGAATGGCGGTCGGACTATGAGTGGACCAGGTTGCCGGACACGAAGCAGCGATACGAGCCTTTGCCTAAGGCTTATAAACGGTCCCTACACATCATCGTCGTTGACGCGGGAGACTGCGGCGCTTGCCTTCACGAAGTGAAGCAACTCAATAATCCGTTTTACAACATGCATCGCCTGGGGATGTTTTTCACTGCCACTCCACGGGCGGCGGATTTGCTTGTGGTCGTCGGTCCAGTAAGTGAAAACATGCGCGTGCCTTTGCTCAAAACCTACGAAGCTATGCCAAACCCAAAGAAGGTCCTGGCAGTTGGAGCATGCGCGATTTCCGGTGGCATTTTCGGCCAATCATTCGTATCGGCGGGCGGAGTATCTTCGATCCTTCCTGTGGATCTGGAACTCCCCGGCGATCCGCCGCCGCCGTTGGCAATCCTTCACGGTCTGTTGGCCGTTACCGGACGCAAAGCTCCGGTCCGCCACGAATCGGCTTCGGAGAGGAGTTCGTAATCGTGAACGAGTGGATCGGTAGAGTGCTTGTCCTATTCTTCGCGTTTTGCGGTTGCGGGCTCATACTTTCTGCGGTCATGCGCGGGCGGTACGCGATGCGAGTGCTGGTGGGATTTAGCGCAGTTTGTTCCGCTTTGATGATGATCGTGGCGGCGTTTGCGCTCGCCGGTGGCCACACGTTCAGCGTTAGCTTATGGCGTCTCGACGGTTTCGGGTCGCTCTCAATTCGGCTCGACATGCTATCGGCGATTTTCTTATTCGCAGCGGGTCTCGTTTATTTCCCGGCGTCGATCTTCGTCAAGAACTTCGTTGAATCCTGCTTTCAAGGGCAGTACCCGCTGAGCCGATACGGAGTGATGCATTTCGCACTGATGGCCTCGGTTGTTTTGATCCTGACGGCCGGCGATGCTCCGCTCTTCCTGATCAGTTGGGAATGCATGTCGATTCTTTGCTATTTGCTGGTGAACTACGAACGCCGCCGGAACGGCGATGGGCGCGCTGCGTACATCATGCTGGCGATGAGCGAAGCCGGTTTCCTGGCGGTCGTGGTTGCGTTCGCCGTCGCAGCGAGAATGTCGCCGGATTGGTCTTTCGTCGCTCTTGCAGCGGCAACGACACATCTTTCGAGCGGCGCGATCTGGGGCATTTTTGTTCTGGGGTTTTTCGGCTTTGGAGTGAAAGCGGGCTTGGTGCCCGTGAATTTCTGGCTACCGCGCTGCTACACAGCAACGCCTCCCCTGTTCATTCCGGTGCTCGCCGGAGTCACTCTGAATCTCGGCTTCTATGGGATCTTGCGGCTGAACGCCGATATCGCTCGCCCTCACGGAATCGGTCCCGGACTACTTGCACTGTTCGTCGGGAGCATCACGGCCCTGGTGGGCATCCTATACGCGACCACAGAAAACGACATGAAAACGATGCTCGCGCACAGCTCAATCGAGAACGCGGGCATTATCGTCGCAGGGATCGGAGCGTCACTGGTTTTTCGCGCGTCCGGGTATGGCCTTGCTGCAGCAATCGCGCTCACAGCGGCGCTCTATCACATGGTCAACCATTCTGTTTATAAGACACTGCTGTTCCAGGGAGCCGGAGAGATCGAAGCGGCCACGGGCACGCGGGATATGGATTCGCTCGGAGGCTTGGCTCGACTGCTCCCCGCATTATCTGTGGTTTTCCTCGTTGGATGCCTATCGATCGCGGCAATCCCACCTTTCAATGGTTTCGTAAGCGAATGGCTGACCCTGCAGTCGCTGCTGCGGAGCGCTTCGTTAGTTTCGCCAGCGATCAAGATTCTGTTCGCCATCTGCGGCGCGGCTCTGGCGTTGACAGCGGCGCTGGCGGTGACCTGCTTCGTCAAAGTGTACGCGATGAGTTTTCTGGGCATCCGGCGCGGAGAATGGAAACTAAGGGCGCCGAAACGAACCAAACGAGCACACTTCGCGCTTGTATACCTCGCGAGCGCTTGCTTCTTGCTGGGCATTCTTCCGACGTACGTTATTCCGGTATTAAATCGTGCGGTAGAGCCACTTGCCGGGGCTAGCGCGACAGCGTCGCTTGTGCCACCGTTCTTCACCGCCACGCCAAAAAACCAGCAACTGCCTGCTGCCTTCCTTCACGACTTCCACAACCTAGGTGCTCAGGTGGGCAGCAGCGTTTTGCCAGGTCGCGGGATGGTCGTGCTGGTGCGAGGGGGAGAGCAAAATCCGGTCATTTTTGCGATGTCAACATTCTACGGATTTGTGGCTCTGGCTTTTTTTGTGATTGTGACCTGGCTGATCGTGGCGAGACTCACGCGCCGTCGTGAAGTCGTGCGCAACGAACTTTGGGCTGGAGGAATCCCGCGCCTGCTTCCCGAAATGAGCTATACGGCTATGGGATTTTCAAATCCGGTGCGAGTCGTATTTCAGGCGATATTCAGACCCAATATTGTGGAGGACACACGAAACACGGTAGCGGTGCATTTTCGGACGGCGATTCTGCGGCGAAGAGAACAAGAGCACTTGGTTGATCGGCTGTTCTTCCATCCGGTCGGCGATGCGATCAGTTGGTTTGCCAGACTGCTGGCGAGGATGCATCGCGGTAAATTGAATACTTATGTTGCCTATACTCTCTGCTTTTTTCTGTTAATCCTTTTGCTGTATCGGCTTTCATAATTTGCTGAGATTGCCCATACATGCGAGCTAACTGAGGAGATTGACTTCGGCCATGTGACGGAAAATAATAAGGCTGTCACGGGTGTTGGAGTTCACCCTAACCGCCCCAAATTCGGGCAGATGACTCCTACGAGGGTTTCGGCCTTGGTGGGGTTATCTGTTCTCGCCCACGCTTGCGGGAATCCTCGAACAACAAACTGAGCAGACGCGGCTGTGTCGGCGCGTTCCGTAGGACTCCGATGAGTTCAGGCGACGAGAAGAGTCGTGAAGCGTTGAACCCGTTCCAAGCGAACCGGCTTCGCATCACGTGCCAGTACATCGACAAACTGCTCGTCGAAGTCGAAGAAATCCTTAATAGCGCTGGTTCTAGAAGCGCTTTCCCAAGGTATGCAGAAGACATCCTGCCAGCCCAGCGGAGAACGATCGAGGACTACATCGCGCGGGTTCGGGCCCAGTTGGTGCGCGTGCTGGAGGGTCAAAGGATCGCGCGAGAGAAGCCAGCGATTCCGGCTTCTCGTGCGGTTCACGTTCATCTTGGTGCTATCGACATCGCGGTCGAAGAGCTCAAACCGAAATACATGCGCGGCTATGGAGAAGTTCCCGAGGGTGTCGCGACCGAATTAAACGGAATCGTCGGAGAGCTCAGTGGGTTAGTTCAGCGCCTCGACCGGTATCTCTCGGAAGGAGTCGGAGAGGACCTGAAGGCGAGGCTTGAACGTTTGGACCGGGCAGGTAACGATCTACGGTCGCTCAAGAAAGTCGAAGAGGTTGTGCGCGTTCGTGGCCTGGTCGAATTCCGGCCATCGATTGCGGCTATTCTCGACCGAGCTGAAGACAAGAGTTTCGAAATCGCGGTCTTTGGCCGCGTCAGTTCGGGCAAATCGTCCCTTCTAAATGCGATTCTCGAAACCAATGCTTTGCCTGTCGGCGTAACGCCGATAACAGCGGTTCCGACGCGCATCGTTCACGCTCAGGGCCCCTCGCTGACAGTTTGGTTCTCGGAAGCTTCGACAAAAAAACTGCCGATAGCGGAATTGCCGGAATTTGCGACCGAACAGCACAATCCAGGCAACAGCAAGCATGTGGTTCGTTTAGTGATTGCACTTCCGTCGCCGGCTCTGCAGAGCGGCGTCACGTTCGTCGATACGCCGGGGCTCGGTTCCTTGGCCACAAGTGGAGCTAGGGAAACGCTCGCTTATCTCCCGAAGTGTGATTTGGGAGTAGTGCTGATCGACGCAGGCGCCACGCTCGCGGCGGAAGACCTTCAGACCATCATGGCTTTGCAGCAGGCAGCGATTCCCGTGAATGTGCTTCTGAGTAAGGCCGACCTCCTAAGCGCGCAGGATCGCCAGCGAATCGTAACGTATGTGAATGAACACATCGCATCTGAGTGCAGACTCGATTTGCCAGTTCACCCGGTGAGCGTTGTTCCGTCTTGCCGCGGCATGTTAGATGACTGGTTCAAACACCAAATCACGCCACTTTATGCTCGCTCTCAAGAACTGCGTGCTGCGTCTCTTCGGAGGAAAATCGGGGCTTTGCGCGATTCTGTCACGGCGGCGCTGCAGGCACGCTTGAATCGCCGGGAACAAGCGTCGGCGGATGGGGACGAGGGGGCCCGCGCAGCGGAGGAGACGCTGCGCAAAGCGACTGGAATCATTGCAGAAATGCGGTCTGTGTCCGCCCGGTACACAGAAAACGCAGCCAACACCGTCCAGGACGCTGTAGGAGATGCGGCGAAACGGCTGGTGGAAGCGTGGTCGCGAACCGGTACCGAACCGGTTGCACCGGAGCAACTCGTTCGGCAAAGTCTCACAGGTTTTAGTCAGGCACAGGTAGCAACGCTTCAAAGGGAGATTACCGCTCTGGCTGTTCAGCTTAACGCCGATCTGCGGCGATGCGCGGCAGATTTGGGGATCTCAGACGCGCCGGGCGAAGATGAGTTTCAATCGGTCGTTCGAGGGTCGCCAGTTTTCGAAGCGCCCAGTTTCGAGATGCAGTTATCACACCCTGGTTTAGGTCGCGTGTTTGGGCGAAACGCTGTAGAACGATCCGTCGCGAAACAGATATCGCGGCAACTGCCGCAATCCTTTTATGCTGCGGTTGAGGCCTACTGGCAATTGGTCAAAGCATGGTCCGCTTCGGTGATCGGCCAGTTGAGCAAAAGGTTCGAGAGCTATGCCGAGAACTATCGAGCTCAGGCCGAAGTAGCGCTTGGCGGGCACGAGGTCACCAAGCAAGAACTCGATGGCATAGCTGAAAGCCTTGCATCGATTAAAGCTGACGCGGCTCGTTAAATCATCAGCGTTCGACCAGTTCAACCGAGCAGGAGGCCGCAAAATGAGGATTCAAACGGAGAGGACAAAGAGCGATTCGTATGACCAAATACTTGATCGTTGCACTGGGCGGGGCCATAGGTTCGATGTTGCGCTTCTGGGCAGGCGGATACGTGAGCGGGCGGTTGGGAAGCCGCTTTCCCTACGGCACGTTCGTGATCAACATCACGGCCTCGTTTCTGATCGGCTTTATCATGACGGTTTTGGCCGAACGGACGCATTTAAGTCCGAGCTGGAGATACCTGTTAGTGGTTGGATTCCTTGGCGGGTATAGCACGTTCTCATCATTCGAATATGAAACGTTCCGAGTGTTTGAAGATGGCGAATTTCTGATTACGGCGTTGAATATCGCTCTTAGCGTTGGCGTGGGATTTGTTGCGGTATGGATCGGCGCTATCGCGGGGAGGACAATCGCATGAAACGAGAGGAGAACGCGTCAAGGCTCTCGATCACGAGCATTGCGACGCGAACTGTTTGTCCCTTATGTGCCGCACTGAAGGAATTTCAGAATGACTTGCTCAAACATCCTCGTCCGAACGAGTGTCAGCAATTTTGTAACACACACGGAAGGCTCGTGGCCAATTCGGCCCCGGCTGAGACAGCCGCCGCGATATTCTTAAGCGCTATTGCGAACCCGAATTGGAAACCGGCTGCTCCGGTTCTCGAGCAGTGCGATTTTTGTAGAAAACTGCACGAAGAGGCAGAAGTCCGGCTGCAAGAGATCGTCACAGGCATTCGCCAAGCCAAAATGCGTTCCTGGCTCCACGATTATGGCGTTCTTTGCTCGCGGCATGGCAACGACGTGATATCTAAATTGCCAGAAGCGCTGCACGAGAACGTACAGGAGATCTTAGCCAGGAACGGAGGGGAGATCGCCGAGATTCTCGAGGACTTCCTCCAGCGTGCCCAAGCTGGGAATCATGCTGGCGATGGCGTCCTTGGGCGTGCCGCCGAATTCCTAGTCGCGCAACGTGGGATCGAAAGGTAGGAGGTAAAATGCTGAAAGCCGGACCCGCAAAAAAGGTGAGCATCTATGTTGGTGAAGACCATAAGTATCACGGCCAATCCCTGTATTCGGCGATTTTGAACTTCCTCTTCTACCACGGCATCTCGGGCGCGAGCGTAACAAGGGGCATCGCGGGATTCGGAGCGGATCACCATCTCCACACCACCCGCATTGAAGTTTTGACTGCCGATCTGCCCATGAAGGTCGAGTTCATAGAGTCAGCGGAAAAGGTAGAGGAAGTATTGCCGAAGCTCCGCGAGTTGGCCGGGACGGGGCTGATTGAGGTCCAGGACACGCTGGTTGTGAAACCAGCGGAAGCAGAGAAGAAGAAGGTGGTTGAAGAGTCCTTGCCCCCATTAAAACGGCAAGGCAAGGCGAAGCTGATGCGCATCTTCATCGGAGAGAACGACAAGTGGCGCGGGCAGTCGCTTCACAAAGCCCTGATCGAAAGCATGCGCGCGAACGATATTGCGGGGGTAACCGTCTATCAGGGAATCCTCGGCTACGGCGCAAACCGTCGCATGCACAAAGATTCCGCGCTTCATCTCTCTCATGATCACCCGATGATGCTTTCCGTTGTGGATACTGAGGAAAAACTTCGAGCGTATTTCCCCATTTTAGACCAGATGGTGCAGCAGGGACTCGTGGTCCTTTCGGAGGTAGACGTGATCAAGTACACCCACAATTTTGCGAGCGCCGAGCGCAGACAGGAGGCCCGCACATGAAACTCGAAGGCAAAGCCAAGATGCTTCGCGTCTATTTCGGCGAAGATGACAAATGGAAAGGCAAGCTCCTGTATCAGGCGATCGTTGAAAAGTGCCGTGAACTGGATATCGCCGGAGCAACGGTTTTACGCGGTGTTGCGGGTTATGGCGCGAGCACTCTCATCCACCGCTCGCATGTTCTGTCGTTTTCCCACGACTGTCCTGTGATGGTCAGTGTTGTGGACTCGGAAGAAAAAATTCAGAAGCTGCTCCCGTTTCTTGACCAGGTTGTGGATGAAGGCCTTATCGCCACGTCGGAAGTGGAAGTGATCAAATACGTGCACCAAGTCTCGTCTGGCTCTTAAAGCCACGCTTGAAAGAATGACGCGCTGGATTGGGTGCAAGCAGGTCAGACGGCTATGAAACGCTCAACGGCATCGCTGGAACAGCTGATCGGTCGCGACGCGGAGGCTCGTCAGTTGCAGGCGGCTATACGAGAACGTCGAAGCCAATTGGTCTGGGGGCCGTCGCATTCTGGAAAGACGTTCCTGATGGCGAACGTTCTAGGCGGACTTCCGGTAGTCGAGAGGCGAAAGTGCGTCTCTTGGGTTGGACCTGCAACTCGGAGAGAACTCGTCGAGCACCTCGTCCGCTGCCTTTTTTCGGTCGGTGATCCCTTCGTTCGAAGGAAGGTTCAGGCAGATCGATGTCACGAGTCAACACTGAGCCGCTGGATCGGTGAACAGTCCGCCATCCGTTTGCGCGGAATTCTCCTCACAGCCGCAGAGCAAGGCGATTATTGGTTTTTCCTGGATCATTTGCCGCACGTCTCTCATGCATTCGCGGAGCTTTTGAAGGAGATCATGTATCGCACGAAGACCCCTGTCTATCTCACCGGACACGGGTATTCACAGGCGGATATCGGATACGCTTGGAGTTTGTATTGGACGGACGAGTATCGACTGCATTTAGGACCACTCCCGGAAAGGGCGGCGCGCGAGCTGCTGGAGAGGTGCATCGAGCGGTTCGCCCTGACTTTGCTCGATCTGCATGATTTTCGCGAAGAGATTTTGCACTTAAGCGGGAATTTGCCGGGTGCAATCGTCAAGATGTCCGAAATGGCTGCGAATCCGCGCTATCACTATGGCGACCGCGTGAAACTGAAACTTGTTCACGTGGACTATCTCCTGCAATCGAACCGGCTCTCTTCGGCTACGGCATGCTTGTCATGAATCCCGCATACAATGACCGCCCCTCTGCCGTTCAAGATGCCCCTGACGCGACACTTTCTCGGCTAGCACAGTTGGCGCAAGAACTTGGCTCCGAAAAGGTCAAGGACGAGGCTGAGGCTCTGGCACAGCGCGTGACGGAGGGCCGGTTTTACGTGGCGTGCATCGGCCAGTTCAAACGCGGAAAATCTACGCTGCTCAATGCGCTTTTGGGCGACCGCATTTTGCCCGCTGGAGTTTTGCCGCTCACGACGGTTCCCACGATTGTTCGGTACGGGACTTCGCGGCGAGCGCGGGTGCGGTTTCAAGGAGGGGCTTGGACCGATATAGCGCCAGAGGATCTCACGCAATACGTCTCGGAGGAGCTGAACTCGGAGAACAGGAAGGGAGTTGTCGGCGTCGAAGTATTCTTGCCCAGCCCGCTCCTGGCAGACCGAATGTGCTTCGTCGATACGCCTGGTCTCGGTTCGGTCTTCGCTGGAAATACGGCGGCGACACATGCATTCGTTCCGCACATAGACGCCGCAATTGTCGTTGTCGGCGCTGATCCCCCAATTGCAGGAGAAGAACTGGCGCTGGTTAGCACCATCGGCAAACAGGTTGAAAACCTCCTCATCGTGATGAACAAAGCCGATCGGACCTCCGATAAGGAACGCGAAATCGCGAGATCGTTCACGAAGGAGATGCTGGAAAAGCACTTGAGGCGCTCCGTAGGCTCGATTTACGAAGTGAGCGCGGAAGAGCGGCTCAAGAATGAAGGCCCGCGCCGCGATTGGCAAACGCTAATGGCTGCGCTCGAAAAGTTAGTTCGCGAGTCGGGACGTGTGTTGGTTCAATCTGCAGCCGAGCGCGGGTTCAAACGACTTAGCGAGGAGCTGTTCGCAATCATCGCCGAAGAAAGAGACGCTCTGCTGCGTCCGATTGAGGAATCGGAGCAGCGAATCGGCAAATTGCGCCAGATGATTTCAGAGGCTGAAGGTTCACTCCGAGACGTGAACTACCTTTTCATGGCTGAGGAATCCCACTTGTCCGATATGTTCCTGACGCAGCGGAAGCAGTTTCTGGCGGTGGCAATGCCGAAGGTCGAAGCGGAATTTCGAGACGAAGTCATGGCTCTGCCGCGTCGCTACGGGCCGGCGTTTCGCAGGACCGCTTTCCGCGTTGCGCAGGAGGTTTCCGAGCGTAACCTCCGGCCGTGGCTCGAAACGGAACAGGTCATTGCCGCACAGGAATATAAGACGGTAGCAGCGCGTTTCGTCAAAATCGGCAATGATTTTCTCAAGAAACTCGCCGAATCGGGAGTACCTGAATTCACGCGGATGCCAAAGGCGCTGGATTCGGACCGCGGCTTTCTCGTTCCTTCGCACTTCAGTTTCGAACGTTCCCTTCATGTTGCGATGCCGGCATCGCCTCTCCGGTACATCGCGGATCTCTTCTTGGGAATCGTCCACGCTCATGTAGTGATCGCAAATGAAGCGAAAGCCTTTCTCGCTCATTTGATGGACGTGAACAGCACGCGCGTCCAATCGGATGTGATCAATCGCGTGCAGGAGAGCCGGGAGCTACTGCAGGTCGAAATTCGCAAACTTCTCCACGAAGTGACTCGTATCGCGGAACACGCTCTGCAGCGAGCTCGGACGGCCAAGTCCGAAGGAGCATCCGCCGTCCAAAGCGCGCTTGGCCAGCTCGATAGGATCGAGAGTTCCCTTCGAAGCCTTGCGGGTCCGGCCATTTAGCTTTTTGAAGCGAGATGAAGTCGTGATTTTCTACTGTCCAATTTGTTGGAGAGAGGTTTCGGGACAAGATCAACGATACAGCCATTGCGGATCAGATTTGAATGTCGCCGATGCCCGACCCTTGGTTGAAAAGCTCTGCTCAGCGCTGACACATCCAGAGGGCGAGACTGCGGTACGCGCGGCTTGGATTCTGGGGGAGAGGCGTGAAAGCGAAGCTGTGGCGGACCTGATTCGCGCCGTCGAGACTGCGGCTGATAGCTTCGTCAATGGATCCGCCGTTGAAGCGCTCGGCAAAATAGCAGACCCTCGGGCCATTGGATGTCTCGAAGCGGCAGCCAAGCAAGGAACTGTTCGCGTTCGCATCGCCGCGCTGAACGCGCTGCACCTTCTACGAGAACCGCGGGGCAGGCGGATTCCCTGTGTCAAAAGTGTGCCAGAATTCGATGTTTTTCGATCTCTTGGGCTTAACTTCGAGCGAAAAGCACATTCCCCAAGTTGTTGAAAACACAGTGAGGGCGAAGTAGCTGTCGGATACGTTGGAGTCGGTAGTTACGCGCCCAAGGCAAGCGCGCTACCAGGCTGCGCCGCGCCCCGACGGGTGAGCGCTCAATCTTAGCGTAACTCGGAAGGCGGCTACTAGTCCGTGCTACGCGCTGGTTTCGGCGGCTAGCTGCGGCTCGCCAGCGTCGGCGGAACTTCGGCCTCGCTCCACAGTCTCGCATCGGATACGCCCTGCGACACGCGCGACACAGTTCCACGCGCGCGGGCGTAAGATATGGCGTCGGAGCCGAGGAGACTTTTGATGCCGGATGAAACGCGCGATCGCGAGCTGGGCATGCACCGGCAGATCACGCGCCGCGATTTTCTGGATGGAGTTGCCGTTGCGATTGGCGGCTCGCTGCTTGGCTTTCACGGCGCCGCCCTCGGCGCTCCTCGACAGGATGGCGCCGCGTCTGCGTATCCTCCCGCACTGACGGGGATGCGCGGCAGCACAGACGCCGCGTTCCAATATCCGCATAGCCTTCGCGACAAAACCTTTTGGCAATCGGCCGGCGCGCCCGAGAAGCTCGACGAAAAATACGATCTGGTCGTCGTCGGCGCGGGAATCAGCGGTCTTGCGGCGGCCTATTTCTATCGCAAGCAAGCGGGGAGGGTGGCGCGAATTTTGCTCGTGGAAAATCACGACGACTTCGGTGGTCACGCTCGCCGCAATGAATTCATGGTCGACGGCCGGCTCGTGCTGGCCAACGGTGGAACACAATCCATCGAAAACCCCTCCGGTTACAGCAAAGTGGCGAAATCGCTGCTGCGCGAAATCGGAATCGACGTGCAGCAGTTCTCCAAAGACTACGACCGCGGCCTCTACGCGAAGCTCGGCACCGCATGCTTTTTCGACCGCGAGACGTTTGGCGCGGACCGCCTCGTCACCGGCATGAATGCCACTCCATGGGCGGAGTTTCTCGCGAAATCGCCACTCGCGGAATCCGCGCAACACGATATCGCGCGCGTCTACACGGAAAAGAAGGATTATCTCGTCGGACTATCGCGTGAGCAAAAACGCGCGAAACTCGCGCACATCAGCTACGCGGAATATCTCACGAAGCATTGCGGCTTGCAGGAAGCTGCGCTGCCGTTCTTTCAAAAATACACGCACGATTTGTGGGGCGTCGGAATCGAGGCGATTTCCGCGCTCGCCTGCTACGAAAATCCCGATGACTACGAGTCGTTCACCTATCCCGGTTTCGACGGCCTCGGCCTCGAGCCGCCCGAAGAAGAGGATCCGTACATCCACCATTTCCCGGACGGCAATGCTTCCGTCGCCCGGCTGCTCGTCCGCGCGCTGATTCCCGAGGCGATGCCGGGCAGCACGATGGACGACGTTGTCACCGCGCGCGCCGATTACAGCAAGCTCGACGTCGACGGCGCGCCTGTGCGGCTGCGGCTGCAGACGAGCGCGGTGCGCGTGCGGCATGTGGGACCGGCGGCGTCCGCGCGCGAAGTTGAAATCGATTTCATGCGCGACGGAAAGCTCCAAAACGTGCGCGCGAAGAATTGCGTGGTTGCCTGCTATAACATGATGGTTCCGTATCTGTGTCCGGAGTTGCCCGAGAAGCAGAGAGAGAACCTGCGATTTTGCGTGAAGGTGCCGCTCGTCTACACGCGCGTGGCAATTCGCAACTGGACCTCGTTCCAGAATCTGGGGATCCATCAAATCGTCGCTCCCGGCAGCTATCACAATCACGTGGCGCTCGATTTTCCCGTAAGCATCGGCAGCTACAAGTTTCCGAGCCGGCCGGAGGAGCCCGCCGTGCTCTTCATGCTGCGCACGCCGTGCAGTCCGGGCGCGCCGCGCCAAACGCAATACCGCCTCGGCCGTTACGAACTGTTGCAGACGCCCTTTGAGACTTTCGAGCGCAACATTCGCGATCAGCTGGGAAGAATGCTCGGCGGCGCGGCCTTCGACCCGGCTCGCGATATCGCGGGAATCACAGTCAACCGCTGGGCGCACGGCTACGCCTACGAATACGATTCGCTCTCCGATCCGAATTGGCCGGCCGCCGAACGTCCCTGCGTTCTGGCGCGCAAGCGCTTTGGCCGCATTTCGATTGCGAATTCAGACGCGGCCGCCCACGCCTACACCGACGCTGCAATCGATCAGGCCTATCGCGCCGTGCAGGAAGTGCTTCATCCGGCGTGAAGTCTGGCGGGAGAAATGTTCGCGAAAGAGGAATGAATGGAACTACGGGTGGCGCGGCGCGGCCGGTTGCGGAATCTTCTTCGTGCCGGCGAGTTCTTCGGCGGTCTCGGTGATATTGAGCGGACCGAAATCCTTCGACCATCTCCACTTGCCATACTTTTCGAGCATTTGTGGCAGAACGGCCTTCACCAGCACGTCGCCTGAGTCACCTTCGGCCATGGCCTTCTGTACGGCTGCGCGCAAATCGGTAAGGTAATTCTGAAATTCGGCTGCATCCGCCGCGCTCGCCACTCCGCCGTGTCCGGGAACGAGCGTGTAATGAGGATATTCCGACTGGATCGCCTTTAGCGTCTCGATCCATTTGTCCGTCGAAGCATCAATTAAATTGGGAAAGTGATCCTTCCAGAGCAGGTCGCCGCAATAAATCACGCCCGCCGACGGCACGATCACCACGGAATCGCCGCCGGTGTGCCCTTCGTAGACGCGCACGCGCAACAGCCGCCCGAGATAGAGATCGAGGCCCGAGTCGTAGACCACATCCGGCAGCGGTAACGCTTCGATGCGCGCCTGCAGCTTCGCCGGGGCGGAATCGCCGCCGACGAGATTGAGATTCTGCGTGCGAATCCACGAGCGCACATTTCGCTGCGCGAAGACCAACGCTCCCGCGGCCATGAACACGTCGTTGCCGTTCACATGATCGAGGTGATAGTGCGTGTTCACCACATATTTCACCGGCAGATTCGTGATCTCGTGAATCTTGGCCAGCAATTCTCTCGCGGCGGCCGGATCTTCGAACGTGTCGATCACTGCCACGCCGTTGTCGCCAACGACGAATCCGGCGTTACCACCGGCGTGCCCGCCTTCGCTCGCAATCGCCGCGAACGCGCCGTTGCCGAGCGTCACGAGCGTGAAGTCCGGCTTCTGTTCCTGCGCTGCGACCAGGGCGGGCGCTGCCACACGCACAACGCCTGTGGCGAACGTCGCGCCGCCGATCAGCGCCGAAGCCGCGAAGAGTGCGAGCCTAATCTTCAATATCCGCCGTTTCAAATCGTTTTGTCCTTCGAGTAGCACAGCTTTTCGAGATTGCACTCCAGGCACTTTGGTTTGCGCGCCTGGCACACGCGCCGTCCGTGCCATATCAGTTGGTGCGCGAAGAGGATCCACTTCTGCCG